>NZ_JALKFZ020000196.1 GCF_023243075.1 Frankia sp. AiPa1
GACCCGGACACCGGTCGGACCCGGACACCGGTCGGACCCGGACACCGGTCGGACCCGGACACCGGTCGGACCCGGACCCGGTCGGGCCCGCACGCGATCCGTGGGCCGGGTCGCCGGGGATGGGTACGTCGAGTCGGCGGATCAGGGGCGCTCGCCCTGGCGGTCGAACGCGCGCAGGAACAGGCTCGCGATGCGCGGGTAGTGGCGGGGGATCAGGCGGGCGGTGAGGTCGGCGACCAGGGCGTCGGTGCCGACGAGGATGCGGGGGCGACCCGCCTCGACGCCGCGCAGGATGATGTCGGCGGCCCGCGTGGGCGGGAGCTTCAGCAGCTTCTCGTTGTACAGGCGGGTGTTCCTCAGATCCCGGTCGGTGACCCCGCCGCTGCGGCGGCGGGTCTCGTCCAGGGCCGCATTGGCGATGTTGGTCCTGACCCCACCGGGATGGACGACGGTGACCCGGACGGGATGCCCGGCCCGCAGCATTTCCAGCCGAAGCGTCTCGGTGAAGCCGCGCACGCCGAACTTCGACGTGCAGTATGGGCCGAGTTCCGCCTGGGCCATGAGGCCGGACAGGCTGGAGATGTTGATGACATGGCCGTCGCCCGACGCGATGAGGTGCGGCAGGAACGCGCGGGTGCCATGCAGCACACCCCAGAGGTTCACCGCCAGCACCCGGTCGTAGATCGACCAGTCGGCGTCGAGGATCGTGCCGCCGCCGCCGGCGATGCCCGCGTTGTTGTAGAGCTGGTGCACCTGGCCGAACCAGGCGCGGATGTCCGCGGCGTACGCCTCGACGGCGGCCCGGTCCGCGACATCCAGGTGTCCGGTGTGGACGTCCACACCGAGGGCCTTGACCTGCGCCGCGGTCTCGGCCAGTGCGGCATCGTCGACGTCGGACAGGGCGAGGACGCCGCCGCGTTGGGCGATGCCCAGGGCGAGCGCCCGGCCGATGCCGGAGCCCGCTCCGGTGATGACGGCGACCTTGTCCCGAACGGTGCTCATGACGGTCTCCTACGGTCGAAGGTGTTCGGGGTTGGCGCCCTGGTGCTCGGGGCGAAGGGGCGTAGCTGAAAGCGATCCCCTATGGGGGGCCACCGCCGCGGGGCGGTGCTGGGGCAGGGCGCGGCGGGCGGGGCAGGGCGGGGCGGGGCAGGGCGGTGCGGCGAGCGGGCGGTGCGGAGATGGTGTGTCAGGCAGGCCTGACGTGATCGGCACCCGCTCTACCTGGTCTGTCTGATGCATCCGTTACGTTCGGTGTGTGCGGCGCTCACGTGGGCACCCGTACTCGGGCGCGTATATGCGCCGCCGTGGGCGCCCGGGTGGGTAGGGGCCGACGCTGGTGCTCACCTCGCCGGCAGATCCGCCGCGTCCGGTCGAGGCGGGCACCCGATCATGTAACCATCACCGGGTACTCCGCCAGCGTCGGGCCGCGCCCGCGCCAGTATCCGTCGGCACCGCGGGATCCGTCGGTACCTGGCGAGACTTTCCCAACCAGCGGTTTAGCGGATGGTCCTCGCGGGCGATGCAGTGGGGTATGTCCCCGCAGACCGACCCGCCCAGAGCCGAGCCGCCCCCGTTGCCAGCGGAGCCCACCTCGCCGGAGACGACCGTCCAGATGGACGGCCTCGAACCGTCCCGGCGGGCGGACGGGACGCCGTCGGCACGCAGTGTGCGGGTGGCCGAGGCCGCCGGGCTGGCGCCCGAGGCGGTGGCCGATCCAGGTCAGCTGCCCGTCGAGGCGCGCAGTGCCATCCCGTTGCAACAGGACGGCGGGGCCGAGAAGAGCGAGAGCGGGCTGACCGTCGCGATCGCCTTCGTCGCCAATCTGGTGATCGCCATCGCCAAGACGGGGGCGGCGCTGATCACCGGGTCGGCGTCGATGGTGGCCGAGGCGGCGCACTCCTGGGCCGACACCGGTAACGAGATCTTCCTGGTCGTGGCGCAGCGGCGCTCGCGGCGTCCGCCGGAACCGGGACATCCGCTCGGTTTCGGGCGGGAGGCCTACGTGTGGTCGCTGTTCGCGGCGATGGGCCTGTTCGTCGCCGGCGGCGCGGTCTCGGTCACCCACGGGGTGCAGGAGCTGTTCGCCGCCAAGGACAGCGGCGACTACCTGATCGGCTACATCGTGCTGGCGGTGTCGTTCGCGCTGGAGGGGACCTCGTTCCTGCAGTCCGCGCGGCAGGCCCGCAGGGAAGCGGCGTCGATGGACCGTGACGTCATCGAGCATGTGCTGGACACGTCCGACCCGACGCTGCGGGCCGTGTTCGCCGAGGACTCCGCGGCACTCGGCGGCGTCCTGATCGCGGCGCTCGGCCTGGGGCTGCACCAGGCCACCGGCACGGCGGCATTCGACGCCATCGGGTCGATTCTGGTCGGGGTGCTGTTGGGGCTGGTCGCGCTCGTGCTGATCGGGCGCAACCGGCGTTTCCTTGTCGGCCAGGAGGCCGACCCGCGGGTTCGTGCGGCCACCCTGCGTGCGCTGCTGGCGCTGCCCGAGGTCGAGCGGATCTCCAAGCTGCGCGTCGAGGTGGTGGGACCGCGCATGGTCAGCGTCGTCGGTGACGTTGACCTGGTCGGCGACGAGAACGAGTCCAGCGTCGCGGTGCGGCTGCGCGCGGTCGAGGCGAAGCTGATGGCCTCGCCGGCCGTCGTGCAGTCGGTCCTGAGTCTGTCCGCCCCCGACGAGCCCTCCCTGACCGCCGACGACGAGCCGCGGTCGCCCGCGAGCGCGCGATGACCGCGCCGAGGCCCGCCGATGCCCGCCGATGCCCGCCGAGGCCCGCATGACACACCGCGGAGTGGGATCGCCACCCGGTTCGCGGTCACTTCAAGTGACGATCTCGAGGAAGGGGTCTGACCGGACCTGGGTAGCCGTGACGAGGGCGGGTTAGGCGGGTTGGTCCGGTGCGTGGGCGGTTCCGCGGAACCTCATGATCGCGTGATGTCCGCGGGGCGATCGGGCAGCCCCGACCCGTCGACCCGGCTCCGGTGGCTCGCATCAGCGATGCGGGACCGGTCGGTGGTGCGGCGAGCGAGGCAGCGGCGGACGGGAGGTGAACCGCCCTCGCCGCCGCCGACGTGATCGGGAGGGGATCGGAGGGGTGAGCCAGTCCGCCCCGGACAGCGGGGCCGACGGCGGGTGCCGACCGAGGGCGGAGGAGGAAGCGCGGTGGCGTCGAGGCAGGTGCGGGGGCGTCGGCCGGTGTCGGTGCGGGCGGCGCCGGTGGTGCGGGCGATGCCGGTGGACGTGCCGGGCGGGATCGACCCGGGGGTGCTCGAGGTCGTGGAGGTGCCCGCCGGGTTGTGGGCGCGGGCGCCGGGTGGGCCGCGGCCGAACGTGGATGATCCGGCGCTGCATGCCATGGCCCAACCGGACGGGGCGCTCACGGTGATCGTCGGTGCGCCGGGCGAGCGTGTGCCGGGGGCCGAACCACTCGCCGGGCTGCTGCGGGCGCTGGCCGTGGACGGCCATCCCACGCCGGTGGTTGCGCGCTACGGCAACGTGCCGATGGCGCCGCTGGCGGACTGTCTGGACGCACCCCTGCTGGTGCAGCACGGGCTGCTGCTCGACGATGTCGATGGACGGCCGGTCGTCACCTGCGTGGACGTCGGGCGCGGCGGGCGGTGGCAGCCGCTCGCCGTGTGGACGGTGTATCCCCCGGCCGGCCCACCCCGTCCGGCCCGCTGGCGGGCTCCGGCACCCGACCTGGCCCCGTTGGGCGAGGGCAGATATCACCTGGTGGAGGGGTGGACCGTGCGGATCGTGCCGAGCGGGCTGGCCCTGTCCCGCGCCGGCACCGGCGCGTCCTCGGCACACTGTGCGGATGAGCCGCCGCACGGGCATCTGGAGGCGCCCTGGCTTGCGGCAGAGCACGATCCGGGCTGGTGTGAGTTCTGGATTGGTCCGCCGGTGCCAGGCGGGCTGCCGGACGGGGTGCTCACCGCGCTGGGACGGCTGGCCGACGCGCTGCCGGCCGCCGTCCGGGTGCGGCTGCGGATCCGCCCGCCGGCCGGGACCGCCGTCGCTGAGGCTCAGCGCATACGGTGGGCGATCCCGGCACCGCAGCGGGCCGTGCCGCCCGCCGCGGCCGATCGACCGCGGTCGCCGGAGCCGCCGGAGGTGCCGGAGCCGCCGGACGGGCTTGGTGCGCTGCGCGAAAACGCTTCCCCGGCAGATATCCGTGAACTCTCGGTGAATTGTACGGAAGTCTTTCCGCGGGACGCGGTGAAAGGCGATGTCGAAGACGATCCCGAGATTTCCTCGCCGCGAACGGATCCGGTGCAGACGCGGGCGATGCCGGCCGCTCTGCCACCCGCGCCCGCCACGCTGCCACCCGCGCCCGCCACGCTGCCACCCGCGCCTGCCACCGTGCTGGCGTTGACCGCCGGTGGCCGGCTTCGCCTGGTGAGGTCCGCCGCAGCGGCGCGATAACGCTGGAGCTCAGCGCGCCGGCATTCCCGAATAAGCTGCACCGGCGAGTGGCGGCGTGACAGCATTTCGGCCATGCCTGAGACGGTGCCTGAGTCGGTGTCTGAGACACGCTCCGCATTGCCCGGTCGGGTGTCGTGCGGGTAGCGGTCGCCGACGACGGGGCGCTGTTCCGTGAGGGCCTGGTGATGCTGCTCGAGGCCGCGGGCCACGAGGTCGTCGGATGTGTCGCGGACGGCGACGCACTGCTCGCCCTGCTCGAGGCCGAACCGGTGGACGTCGTCGTGCTCGATATCCGGATGCCGCCGGGCCCGGAGGGTGGGCTGACGACGGCGGCGTGGGTACGGGCCCGCCGCCCGGGCGTCGGGCTGCTCCTGCTCTCGCACTATGCCGAGACGTTCTACCTGGTGCGCTTCCTCGAAATCGGCACGGAGCGGATCGGGTACCGGCTCAAGGACCGGATCGCCGGCGTCCAGGTCCTCAGCGACACCCTCGACCGCATCCGCGCCGGCGAGATCGTCCTCGAACCGGCGCTGGCCGGGCGGCTACTCGAGCGCCACGGCGCCGCCGGCGGCCCGCTGGCGTCGCTGAGCCCACGGGAGACGGAGGTGCTGCGGCTCATGGCCGAGGGGCGCTCCAACGGCGGCATCGCGGCCACGCTGTGCCTGTCGGCGAAGTCGGTGGAAAAATACATCGCCAGCATCTTCACCAAGCTTGACCTGCCCGCCGATTCCACTTCACACCATCGGCGGGTGCTCGCCGTGCTGCGCTACCTTGACGCCCGCCAGGCCGCACGCTGAGCGGCAGCCCCCGAGCGGTGTTCGAGCGCCCGGCGTGCAGGCGGAGTGACCGCACGTGGTGTGCGTGCGCGTGGTGTGCGTGCGCGCGGCGTGGATTCCGGTGAGTGCACCGTTGAACGCACCGGTGGTGCGTCCGGCCTGGCGGGTGGTGGCCGAGGACGTCGTCCCACTGCCAGCGGGAACGCCCCTGGGCCGGCAGGTCGCGCCGTTGCTGCGCAACCTCACGCTGGCCACCGGGACGGGTTGGGCATCCCTGTGGCTTCCGGAGCAGGCGGACAGCCCCACGGAGCAACCGTGGGCACCGGTGGACGCGGTGCCCACGGCGGCGATCCGGGCCGGCACCGCGCGGGCGGTCGCGGTCCACGACGGTCAGGGGCAGACCGGTGCCCTGCTGATCGGGAACCACAGCGGGCACCCGCCGGCCCGGGTGCCCGGCGAACTGCTGGACCAGACGGCGGACTGCGTGACGGTGCTGCTGCGCGAGGCCCGCGCGGTGAGCGCGGCCCAGGAGCGGATCGCCGAGGCGCAGGCGCTGGTGGCGGACGCGGTGCGGATCGAGTCCGATCTCGTCGAGGTGCTCGAGGCTGAGCGGCTGCGGCTCGCCGGCTGGATGCTGACCGGCGCGACCCGGCGGCTGGAGGAGGTCACACGGCATTACGAGGCGTTCGCCGACGCGGTCGACGGGGCTGGCGGGGTCGACAGGGTTGACAGGGTTGACGCGGATCCGGGGCGGCTCGCGGCCGTGCTGGCCGATCTGCGGCGTGCTGTCGACGTCCTGATCGAGGAGTTCCGCGAGGTCGTGCGCGCGGTGCATCCGGTAGCCCTGCGCGCCTGGGGGGCGAGTGAGGCCCTGCGGGACCTGGAGGGCCGGCTCGCCCGACCGGTGCGGCGCAGCGGCGATCTTGGAAGGCGGGTCGGCTGGGAGGTCGAGTCCGGCGTTTACCACGCGGTCGCCGCAGTGCTCGATGCGCTGCCGGCCGGCGACGGCCCGGAGCTTGCGGTGCACTACACCCGGTCCGACGGCCGGTTCGCCGTCCGGGTGACCGACCCGGTCGGCGTGGCGTCAGCGGTTCGGGCCGCGCTCGCGCCCGACGCCCGGCGTCTGGCGGCGCTCGGCGGCGGGCTGCGGGTGGAGGTCGACGCGGCCGGCGGGCTGGAGATTCACCTCTGGCTGCCGGAGCGGCTCTCCGGCAGCCAGAGGTGAAATCACCGCCGTCCCGCAGGGGTGATCGTGCCCGCCGAAGCTGGTCAGAACGGCACCAGGAGGTCAGAACGGCACCAGGACGGTCAGACGGGTCCCGGTGCCCGGCTCGGAGGAGACCCGCAGCGTGCCCCCGACCGCCTCCAGCCGGGCCCGCAGACCCCCCAGGCCGGTCAGACTCCCCGTGCCGTTCGGGCCCCCTCTGCCTGTCGGACCCTTCATGCCCGTCGGACCCTCCACACCCGCCGGACCCGTGGCGGCGGCATCGTCGAGGCCGGGGCCGACGTCGACCACCTCGAAGCGCAGCCCCTGATAGTTCTGGCTCACCGTGACGGTAACCGTGGTACCGGAGGCGTGTTTGAGCGCGTTGTTCACGGCCTCCAGACAGGCGAGGTACATCGCGTTCTCCACGGCGCTCGGGTAGCGGCGGGCCCGCACCCGCGGATCGATGTCGAGGGTGACCCGGGGCGCCTCCTGGAAACTCGCGGTGAGCGCCGCGGCGAGGCCCTCGTCCCGCAGGGGCCCGGGGGGGACACCGGCGGCGGTCTCGGCGAGGATGCGGTGCGTGCGGTTCAGTCGGGCCCGTAGATCAGCCGTGGCCTCGGCCAGCACGGCCGGACCCGCCTCGCCGGTCTCCATCCGGTGCGCCAGTACGGCCAGGGCGAGTTGCAGGGAGACGAGATGCAGCTGCGCGCCGTCGTGTAGGTCGCGTTCCAGCCCGTGGCGCTCGCTTTCCATCTGGGACGCGGTCCGGTAGCGGGCGTCGGCGATTCTGGCGAGCGTCTGCTGGTGCCGGAGCCGCGCACCGATCGCCTGTTCGCGGGCCGCCGCCTCCCCGAGCACCGGTCCGAGGACGGCGGCGACCTGGGTCACCCGCGCGGTGAGCGCCGCGTCCGGCGGTGACGGCAGGTGCACCGCCAGCGTGCCGTTCTGCGCGCCGAGCCGCAGGACGGGACGGACCAGCGAGACACCCGGCCCGCCAGCCCGGTCCCCGCTCGCCGTCCCGCTTCCGCTTCCGCCTCCGGTCCCGGTCCCGGTCCCGCCCCCGGCGGGCGGCGGCGGTGGTGCGGACCAGGCGTGCTCGCGGGCGAGCTGCGGCCCATGCACGCGGATCACCACCTCGCGCGCGCCGATCCGAGGACCCAGCCAGGCTGCCAGCGGGGTGAGATCACCTGCCCGCGGGCCACTCGAGGGCAGCGCGGCCGCGACGCGCAGGACACCCGCGGCCAGGGAGAGGTCATCGCCGGCCATCCGCACGCCTGCCAGCATCCGCCGCTCACCGGGCGGGGACCCCGCCGTTGGGTAGGCGTGGGGATCCCGTCGGTCGCGCGGGGACGGGCGCTGGGCCAGGGCGGCCCCACCATCAGGTCGGGAGGTCGTGGCGCAGGGGCGGCGGCAGGGGCGTCGGCGCCGGGCGCAGCCCATCCAACAGCAGGCAGAGGTACCGTCGCCAGTCGAGGCCGGCCGGGTCGTCGGAACGGACGGTCGCGAGCGCCATCACCACGAGCGCGCCGAGATCGCGGGCCTCGACGTCGGGCCGCGCCCGCCCGGCTGCCTGAGCGCGCTGCAACAGACGTTCCATCGACAGGTAGTAGCTGCGGATGCCACTGGCCCGCACACCGCCGCTCTCGTGGACGAGGGCGAGGATCACCTGGCGGGCCGCCAGCGCCTCGACCGTCGCCGCCAGCGCGTCGGCCAGGTCACGCCACGGGTCGTCGCCGTCCTGGGCGGGGTCGCGCCGCAGTCGCGTGACGAGACGCTCGAAGACCGCCTGGAGCAGGTGGTCCCGGCTGGGGAAGTGCCGATAGACGGTGGCCACGCCCACGCCGGCGCGGCGCGCCACCTGCTCCAACGTCACTGCCGACCCGTCGGCCTGAAAGGCGTCGTCCGCGGCGGCGATGATCCGGTCATAGTTGCGGGCGGCGTCGACCCGCAGCGTGGGGCGCCCAGATGCCGTCATCGGGGCACGCTACCAGTGGCATCGGCGCACTCACCAGGTCACGGGAAGCTCCCGCAGCCCGTAGACGAGATGGGAGGAGCGGAACCGCACCTGGTCGAAGTCGACGGCGAGTGCGAGCGACGGAAAGCGGCGCAACAGCGCCGGGAACGCGGTGCGCAGCTCCATCCGGGCCAGCGGCGCACCCAGGCAGTAGTGCAGGCCGTGGCCGAAGGCCAGGTGACCGGTCGTTCCTCGGGTGACGTCGAACCGGTCGGGGGCATCGATCAGGGCCGGGTCCCGGTTGGCAGCGGGCAGGGAGACCAGGAGCTTCTCGCCGGCTGCGAGGTTCCGGTCCCCGATCCGCACGTCGGTCCGGGTGATCCGGGTGGCGCCGGAAGGGACGATGGTCAGCCAGCGCAGCATCTCCTCGACGGCGGGCCCGATGGCGTCCGGGTCGTCCCGCACCAGGGCGAGCTGGTCGGGATGACGAAGCAGCGCCAGCGTGCCGAGCGCCAGCATGTTCGCCGTCGTCTCGTGCCCGGCGAGCAGCAGCAGAGACGCGATCCCGACCAGTTCCTCGTCGGTGAGATCGTCGCTGTGCTGGCGCACCAGCATGCCCAGGATGTCGTCGCCGGGATCCGCGCGCGCCCGCTCCACCAGGGTCGCCATGTACGCGCGGCTCTCGCGCTGGTACTTCATCCGCTGCGTGACCGGCAGCGACGCGTCGACCTGGCGGCCGGTGCGGTGCTGGAACTCGTCCCGGTCGGCGAACGGCACACCGAGCAGTTCGCAGATCACCAGGGACGGCACCGGCAGGGCGAACGCGGTGACGAGGTCGACGGGGCGACCGGACTTCGCCATGCTCTCCAGCGCGTCGTCGACGATGTCCACGATCCGCGCTTCGAGCCGGCGCATCCGCCCTGGGGTGAACTCGGGCGTGAGGACCCGGCGCAGGCGGGTGTGCTCCGGCGGATCCTTGGTGAGCAGGTTGCCGGTGCGCAGCCGGGTGCGTTCCGCGGGGCTCAGGCTCGGATCCCCCTCGAGGGGGACGTCGTTGCCGAACCGGGCCGAGGCGCCGAGCACCTCGCGGACATCGTCGTAGCGGCTGACCAGGAGCGCCGCCGCGCCGAAGGTGGTCGTGACCGGGGCGAGCCCTGCCTGTTCGCGGGCCCGGGACAGTCCCGCCGACGGATCAAACCCATTCCGCTGTAGTTGCAACGGAATATCAGCTTCCTCGGTCATGACGATCCTCCTCCGAACTCCTCCAACGGTTACCCATCGTAATCGCGCGAGCGGAACGCTATCATGAAAATGAGAAGTGACTATCGGTTCTGGCTCGCGCGTGTCCTACGGTGGAGAGGGGTGCTGCTCGTGTGGGGCGCGGCGTGCGGCGGGGTGCGGTCCGCCACGAGGTGTGGTCCGCCACGAGGCGCGGTCCGCCACGAGGTGTGGCCAGTGGCGGGTGCCGCTGTCGGCGGCGCTGGCCCTGGTGGTCGCGGGCTGCCTCCGGCAACGGGGTGGGCCTTGCCGGTGGAGAATGCCCTGATGGCGGGGTTGACGCAGGTGGCGGCGCGGCTCGGGCGGTCGATCCGTGGGATGATCGACCGTCGTCCAGGTATGCATTCCGCGCATCCATTGCCAGGTCCGCCTACTGTCGTCCCTATTCCCGGCTGAATCCCTCGGCGGTGACGCCAGGTGTTGTGGATCATTTCTGCTCTATTCTGGCCGACAAATATCGTGAGGAGGGTCACACGGCGTGCGCGGCGTGACAATCCGGCGGATGGTGTGCATGGGCGCGACGTCGGCCGGCCGCTCCGATCACGGTTGGCGGTGTCGATTCCGGCGGCTATTATCGGCAGCAAACAACAACGGGCGGCTGTTTCTATTTTCTGTATGGAGTGGGAGCGTGCGGGGCTGCCCGGTACGGAGCGACCCACGGCGATTCGTTGGGTGGCGCAGCCGTGCGGGCTCCGGTCCGAGCCTCGCGTCGGCGTCCTGGTCCAACCCATTCCGAGCATCCTGCCGATAGTGGAGGGTACGTTCGATGCCTGCAGCGGGTCTGGTCCTGGTAGAACGAGACGCGGTGCTGGGGGAACTCCGGGCACTTCTCGCGGACGCCTGCGCCTCGCGCGGGCGTTTCGTGGCGCTGACCGGGCCGTCGTCCGCCGGCCGAACCGCGGTGTGCGCCGTGCTGGCGGAGGAGGCGAGACGGCGCGGGGCGTGGGTGATCACCGCGCTGGGCACCCAGGCCGAGGGCGCACTGCAGCTCGGCCTGCTGCGCCAGCTCGCCCAGTGCGCCCAGACGGTGGCCGCGGCCAGCGCGGCGCCGGTGGTCGCGGCCACCGCCGGTGCGGCCCACCAGCTCACCGGGCGGACCCTGCCCATCGGGGCGCTGGAACAACTCAGCCAGGCCCTGCTGTCGATAGCCGACACCCACCCGGTCGTCCTCATGGTGGACGACGTGCACCACGCGGACAGGAGCTCGGTCGATTTTCTGCTGTATCTCGCCCAGCGGCTCAGGAACCGTCCGATGATGCTCGTGCTCACCGCCTCGGGGCGCACCTTCCACTGCCGCGCCGAGCTGCTGAGCCAGCCACATTCCCGCGTTCTGGTCGTCGAGCCGCTCAGCCGTGCCGGCGTCGCCGCCCTCGCCGCCAGTCGTTCTGACACCTTCGTGTCCGCGGAGCTGGTGAACCGGCTGTATGAATGCGGCGGGGGGAGCCCGTTGCTGACCCGCGCCATGCTCGACGACCTGCACCCGGCAACCGGCGGCCCCGGATTCTCGACGGGTGGTTCGGGGGAAGCCGGCGAGACCTTCGACCTGGCGGTCGTCACCCTGTTGCACCGGATGAAACCGGTGGCCTTCGCCGTCGCCCGTGGCATCGCCATCCTGGGCGAGCCGGGCGGCACGGCCCCGGCCGCCCGGGACGACGAGAGCCTCGCGACCCTGCTGGGGCAGCTGATCGGCCTGGACCACGCGGTGCTGGCCGGTGCGGTGCGGGCACTGCGCGAGTCCGGGGTGCTGGACGGCTGGCGGTTCCGGCACCCGGCGACGCGCCGGGCGGTACTGGGTGAGACCGCGCCCGACCTGCAGGCCCGGCTGCACCGGCGGGCGGCCGAGCTGCGCTACGAACAGGACGAGGCCACCCCCAGCGTGGCCTGGCATCTCGTCGAAGCCAACCTCAGTGCCGACCCGTGGGCGGCCCGGGTGCTGACGGCCGCGGCCGACCAGGCCCTGCGCCGCGACGACGTGGAGCTGGCCGTCCGCTGTCTGTGTGCCGCCCGCGAGGCGGCCGGCGACGAGGCGGAGCGCCAGGAGATCGCCCTGCGCCGGGCCCGCGCCGAGTGGCGGGCCGACCCGGCGGTGGCGATGCGGCACCTGCTCCCGCTGACCTCGTCGCCCGCCGCTGACCTGCCGGCGGACCAGCGGCTGGCCCTGATCGGGCCGCTGATGTGGCATGGCCGGTTCGAGGACGCGGTGGCCGCGGTCGGCGGGCTGCCGGACGCCACCGGGCCCGCGGCCACGGCCGGGGCGGGCGGCGGCACGCTCTGGCTGCGGCCCTGGCTGCGCACGTGGTCCCCGCCGCTGCTGTGGCAGCTCGACACGGTCCTGCCGGCCGACCACGGCAGTGCGGTGACGGTCGACGAGCTGACCCGCAGCACCTGCGCCCTGGTCGACGTGCTCTCCAGTGGCGCGGACGAGCGCGCGATCAGCAGCGCCGAGCGGGTCCTGGAGACGATCCGGCTCGACGACACCACCATCGACGCGGCGCACGCCGCGCTGTGTGTCCTGGTCTACGCCGACTGCGCGCAGCGGGCCGTCGTGCTGTGCGACGGCCTGCTGGCGGAAGCCCACGAACGTCGGGTGTCCTCCTGGATCGGGCTGCTGAGCGGGCTGCGGGCGGAGATCGCCTTCCGGCTCGGCGCACTGCCCGAGGCGATCCGGCACGCGCAGGCCGCGCTGACCCACATCGCGACGCCCAGCTGGGGAGTGGCGGTCGGGCTGCCGTTGGGAAGCCTGGTCGCCGCCACCTCCGCGGTGGGCCGGCATGCCGAGGCCGACCAGGAACTGCGCGCCCCGATCCCCGCCGCGATGTTCTCGACCAGGTTCGGCCTGGCCTACCTGCGCGCCCGCGGGCGGCACTACCTGGCCACCGGCCGGCCCTACGCCGCCCTGGACGACTTCCTGGCCTGCGGGGAGATGATGCGCTCCTGGGGCCTGGACCTGCCCGCGTTGGTGCCGTGGCGCAGCGACACGGCGCTGGCCCGGCTGGCCATCGGTGACCGGGACGCCGCCCGCGAGCTGGTCGACGCGCAGCTGGGCCGCCCGGGTGGCGCCCGAGGACGCACGGGTGGGCTGACCCTGCGGGTGCTCGCCGCGACGTCCGAACGGCACCGGCGTACCGATGTCCTTGCCGCCGCCGTCGAGCAGCTGCAGGCCAGCGGCGACCGGTACGAACTGGCCGGTGCGCTGGCCGACCTGAGCGACGCGCAGCACGGTCTCGGCGAGCACGAGCGGGCGCGGGCGACTGCCCGCCGGGCCCGGGCCCTGGCCCGCGAGTGCGGCGTCGCGGTGCCGGGCCGCCCGATCGGCGAGCTCGGCGTCGTGCCCGGCGACCTGCCGGTGACACTGTCGCTCGCCGCGGGGGACGCGTCCCGGCTGAGCACCGCCGAGCGGCGGGTGGCGCTGCTTGCCGCCGGCGGCAGCACCAACCGGGAGATCGCGGCGTTGCTGCACATCACCGTCAGCACCGTCGAGCAGCACCTCACCCAGGTCTACCGCAAGCTGAAGGTGCACCGGCGCGCCGAACTGCGCCGGGTAATGGGGAGCGGTGCTGGCAAGATCGCATTTCAGCTCTCCTGATCCGAACCGGACCGTCCTTTGTACGGTGCGATGGGACATCGGCCATGCGATTGTCGGATGCGGGTCGGCGGTGCCAACCCCGGAACGGCGCGCGCTCCCGATAGGGGCTGGCGTGCATGGGCCCGGTAGAAGACGCCGACCGATATCTGGGGTTGGCCCGTGGTGGGGTGCCTGCCTAACCTCGTGGCTGACCAGTATCACCGATGCCGGTATTTCCTGGCGTCCCGGCCACGCCTGGTACCGGTCGACATCCGATGATGGCAGGTGGTTCGTGAGGTACGAGGTACTGGGCCCACTGCGTATGATGGGCAAGGACGACTACGGCTCGATCAATGCCCGCAAGTCGGCGGTCACCCTCGCAGTCCTGCTCGTGTGCGCCGACCAGATCGTCTCTATCGATCGGCTCGTGACCGAGGTCTGGAACGAGCACACTCCGCGCAGGACCAGCGCTGCCGTGCATGTCTACATCTCGCAGCTGCGGAAACTCCTCGGCGCGTGCTCGGCGACCAGCGCCATTGATACCGTGACGCCGGGATACCGGCTGGTTCTCGGCTCCGATGAGCTGGACCTGCACGCCTTCCAGCGCCTCGTCGCGCTCGGTCGCGAGCGGGAACGGCAGGGGCGCGACGAGGACGCGGTGGGCCTGCTCGAGTCCGCTCTGGGGCTGTGGCGCGGACCCGCGCTGGACGGTCTACGCGGCGGGCCGGTGGTGGACGGCTTCGCGACCTGGCTCGAGGAGTGCCGCCTGGAATGCTTCGAGATGATGGTCGAGGTCAAGCTGCGCCTTGGGCGCCACCGTGAGGTGGTGGCGCCCCTTCGGCGGCTGATTGCCGAGCATCCGCTGCGGGAGACCTTCTGCCGTCAGCTGATGCTCGCGCTCTACCACGCCGACCGGGCCGCCGACGCGCTGCGGCAGTACCAGCACACCCGCCGGATCCTCGTCGACGAGCTGGGCCTGGAACCCGGCCGGGCGCTGCGCGAGGTGCACCAGGCGATTCTGGCCGACGACGTGCTGCCGTCCGTCGTGCCGCGCAGGGTCGCCTAGCCAGGCCCGAGGCCCGAGGCCCGAGGCCCGAGGCCCGAGGCCCGAGGCCCGGGTCCCAGGCCCGGCGTCGCCTAGTGTGGAGCGGCCTCGCGCGGGGGGGCCTCGGGCCGGCGGCGGGACGCGGTGATGAGCACCTGCGGCTCGCTGAACGTCTCGAGGCCCCAGCGCCCGTTCTCGACGCCAAGTCCGCTGGCCTTGTGCCCGCCGAACGGCAGATCCGGCCGTAGCCCGGAGCCGTGTGCGTTCACGGACACCTGCCCGGCATCGAGCCGGGTCGCCACTTCGGCCGCCCGCTCGGGGTCGGCGGACCACACCGAAGCGGTGAGTCCGAACGGTGTGCCGTTCGCGGCGGCCACCGCGTCCTCGAGGTCGTCGTAGGGGATGACCGGCAGCGCCGGGCCGAACTGTTCCTCGTCGACGATCGGGGTGCCGTCGCGCGCACCGGCCAGCACGGTGGGGGCATAGAAGTAGCCGGGCCGGTCCAGGGGGACGCCGCCACACAGCGCGATCGCACCCCCGGCGACCGCGTGGTCGACCAGGTCCGCCACCCGGGTGCGCTGGCGGTCCAGGGTGAGCGGGCCGAGCTGGGTGTCCGGGTGGGCCCCAGGGCCGACGACCGCCGCCGCGGCCTGCGCCGCGAGCGCCTCGGCCAGCTCGTCGTGCCGGGAACGGGGTACGTACACCCGCTTGACGGCCAGGCAGAACTGCCCGTTGTTGCGGAACGCCGCCCAGAACAGGCTCTCGGCGATCGCCGCCGGGTCGGCATCGGCCAGCACGAGGGCAGCGTCGTTGCCGCCGAGCTCGAGGGTCACCCGGCGCAGGTCGTCGACCCCGGCACGGAGCACCTCGCGGCCGGTCGCGGTCGAGCCGGTGAAGCTGAGTCGGCGCGGGACCGGATGGGCCGCGGTGAGCGCGCCGAGCGGTTCCGGTCCGCACACCACGTTGAGCACGCCGGGCGGCAGCACGGGACGAAGGAGTTCGCCCAGCGCGAGGGTCGTCAGGGGAGTGAACGGTGACGGCTTGAGCACGACGGTGTTGCCCGCCCGCAGCGCCGGGGCGAGTTTCCACAGCGCGAGTGCGACCGGGAAGTTCCACGGGACGATCGCGGCCACCACGCCGAGCGGACGGCGCAGGACCTCGGCGAAACCGCGCTCGTCGTCCTGCACCACCTCCCGCGGGATCTCCAGCCCGGCGAAGTAGCGCAGCCACAGCACGCCGCCGGCGATCTCCGCCTGCGCCTCCGCGCGGGGCTTGCCCTGTTCGGCGGTGAGGATCGCGGCAAGGTCCCCCAGCGCGGCGGTGATCGCGTCGGCGGCCGCGGCCAGAGCGCCCCGGCGGCGGCCCTCGTCGAGCCGCCAGGCCGGGAACGCCTCCCGCGCGGCCGCCATCGCCGCGTCGAGGTCGCGGGCGGCGGCCGCGGGCGCGTCGGCGAGCGGCTTGCCGGTGGCGGGGTCCGTCACCTCGTAATGCCGCTCCCCGGGCACCGCCTGGCCACCGATCGTCCAGGTCCTGGTCAACCTGGCCAGCCCAGTCAACTCGGTCGGCCCAGTCAACTCGGTCGGCCCAGTCAACTCGGTCCGATCAGTCAACTCGGTCCGCTCGATGTCGCTCATGCGTCTCCTCCTCGGGCCGCCGCGGGGAGCAGCACCGGTTTCACGACGTCACCGGAGTCGAAGTCCCGTTCGGCGGTGGCCGATCTCGGTCAGGCGGGTCAGTCGGTCAGGCGGGACGGGTGGGTCAGGCGGGACGGGCGGACAGGCCGCGCCGAGCCCGGGCCATCCCGAGCTGCCAGCGCAGGGCGGCACGCTGGCGCCGGTCGGCCCGCAGCATGCGCAGCAGGGACAGCACCAGCCACAGGCCGCTCTCGGCGACGTGGCCGGGCGATCCGTGCACGTCGTCATTGCTGCGGATGTGCAGGTGACGCAGGTTGCGGCGCAGGTACCGCACGTCGCCGGGTGGGATGATCTCGTCCCGGCGGCTGACCAGGACGTGTGCCGGGATGGTGAGCGTGCGCAGCGGCTCGGCCGGCAGCGCCCAGCCGCGCATCGAGGCCAGCGCCGTGTCCGCGGGCCTGCCGGTGAGGTGGGCGAGCGTGTCCACGGTGACCCGGGGCAGTCGCTCCTGCCAGGCGGCGTCGGTGAAGAAGTCATGGACCGGCGCGCCGGCCAGCACCAGACCGCGCAGCCGTCGATCGGTCGGCGCGGCGGCGAGCGCCAGATGACCGCTGAAGCTCAGCGCGCAGGCGTACGCCCGGCTGACCTCCACACCGCGCTCGGCGAGGGCATCGAGGATCTGCGGCCACATCCGCACGCTGTGCGGGCCGTAGCTCGCCGTGTTCTCGCCGACACCGGGCAGTTCGGTGACCAGGCCGGCCATGCCCAGTGCGCGGGCCCTCAGCAGCAGCGGTGCCCACTGCTCCTTCACGCTGACGATCCCGCCGCAGACCAGCAGCAGCGGCTGCGGCGCACCGGGTTCCAGCCCGACGGTCCAGCAGCCGAGCGGGCCGCCCGGCAGATCGAGGTCCACCCGGCGCAGCGGGGTGTGCTCGCGCGCCCAGCGGGCGAACACGTCCACACATCGGTCCAGGGCCTCCCGGCGGGCTGGGCCGTCCACGAAGGGGAAGCGGGCCATGTTGTGGTAGCGGGAGGCCTCCAGCAGGCGTCCGTCGCGTTCGAGCGCGGCCGCGGCGGTACTCCACTCGTGGACCCAGGATCCGGGCCCCACCCCGTCGTGGGTGATCGCGGCCAGCAGGGGGCGGTACCGCGCGGGCGGGATGCCCTGGGCCCCCGCGTGCACGGTGATGTACTGCGCGAGCTCGGCGACGTCGTTCACCGGGGCCGGCACCTCCTGCGCTCGAGGGCTGCCAGCCATGGGCGTTCGGCTGGCTGGAGGTACCGTCCGGGGTGCCGCTTAATCGTGGCTTAGGCGAGCCTGCTCACCGCGGTGGCAGGGCGAGGCGGACGACGATCTGGTCGACCACCGAGCGGACGTACTCGTCGGGCACGATCGGCTCGCGGACCAGGGAGTACTGCACCAGCATGGCCGGCCCGCTCGCGGCCACCAGCTCGTTGGCCGCGTCGGGGCTGATCTCGCCGCGGTCCGCCGCACGCCGCAGCACGTCGAGGATCAGGGCGATACACGGTTCGACCACATGGTCGATGATCGACTGCCGGACGAGGGGGCGGTCGCAGCCCGCCTCGGCGGACACGAGCTGGAACGCCGTGCCCCGGGTCGCGGTGAACGCCGCCTGGATGCAGCCCAGCAGCGCCAGGACGTCGGCGCGCAGGTCTCCGGTGAGCGGCACATCGGCCGGCGCGGGCAGCGTGTGCCGCAGCGCCTCGCCGACCATCTCCTCCTTGGAGGCCCAGCGGCGGTACAGGACAGCCTTGCTGGTCTGGGCGGCGGCGGCGACACGGTCCATCGTGAGGCCGGCGTAGCCGGTGGTCTGAAGCTGGTCGAACACCGCGTCGTAGATCGCCCTGCGCAGGGTGTCGCCGCGGCGGCGCCCCGCGGTCGGGGCGGGGGCGGGGGCGGGGGCGGGGATCACCGTCACGATCAGCCACCTCCGTCCGGCGGCCGGCTCACCGGTCCCCATCCGAGCCTACCGGGGCGGGCGGGGGCGCGTCGGGCTCCGCGGACCCTCTGGGTGGACGACACCCGGGCCGGACCATCCGCTCGCTTAGACCACCCGGGCGCGGACATCGGCGGACAGCTCGGCCGCCAGGCGCCAGGTGCGGGTCCGCTCGGCGGCCGATCGGAAGGCGACCGGGCTGATCCGCAGGTCGGTGGCGCCGGCGTCGAGGTAGCGCCGCAGGCCCACCGCGACGGTGTCCTCGTCGCCGATCAGAACCAGGTCGGCGGGACCGGCCACCCCCTCCCGGTCGAGCGCCGCCCGGTAGGAGGGGATCGCGGCGTAGTGGGCGAGGGCGCGCTCGGCCTGGACCCGGGCCGCGGCCACGTCGGCGGTCACAACGGCGGGCACTCCCGCACCGATGACCGGCGCCGGCCGGCCCGCCGCGCGCGCGGCGGCCGTGATCGTCGGGACGATGAGCTCCTCGAGGACCCGGGGGCCGGCAAGGAACGGCAGGGTTCCGTCGGCGAGTTCGCCGGCGGCCCGCAGCGTCTGTGGTCCCATCGCCGCGACCAGCAGGGGGATGGGCGCCACCGCGGTGCGGGCGAGCCCAGGGGAGGACGCGTCGAGGCGCGCGGTCACGGTCGGGCCCTGCACGTCGGCACCGCCCGTCGCCAGTGCGGACCGCAGGACGCGCAGGTGGTCGCGCAGGTGGCGCACGGGCCGATGGTAAGGGACGCCGTAGATCCGCTCGATCATCTGGTGGTTGCCCATGCCGACACCCAGCGTGAACCGCCCGCCGGCCGCCAGCTGCGCGGTGCGGGCCGCGCTCGCCAGCACCAGCGGGTGACGCGGGTAGATCGGCACCGCCGCGGTGCCCACCCGGACACCCGGCACCTCCCGGCCCAGGATCGCGGCCACGGCGATCGCGTCGAGGTCGAGGCCCTGGGACAGCCAGACCTCCTCGACGCCGAGCTCGGCGGCCTCGCGGGCCTGCTCGACCAGCGCGTCGAGCGGATCACGCTGGTCGCCCGGCTCGGGCCGGGATGGCAGGGAAACCCCGACGCTCATCGCGCCCGCGCCCCGAGCGGGGGCGCCACACGGACACCGGCATCGGCCGGGAACGCCTCCAGCAGGTCCCTGACCTCGGTGAGCACATCGGCCGCCTCGGCGCCGTCGATCACCCGGTGGTCGAAGGCGAGGTTCAGCCGCAGGAGCGGGGCGACCTCGACCGCGCCGGCGCGCACCACCGGGCGCTCCAGCACGCGGCCGACCCCCAGCGTGACCGTCGTACCACCGACCGAGTGGAACCCGTCAACCGCGCGATGGCCGAGCGAGGTCACCGCGAACGTGCCCATGACATAGGCCCGTTTCGGCAGCGGGCGGGCCGCCTGGCGGAAGCGGTACAGCGCCACCGGAAGCCGTGGCTGGTGCAGCGCACGCGCGCCGGCGAACTCCCGCATCCGCTCGGGATCGCCCTCCCGCAGGTGATCGAGTTGACTCTGCACGTCGTCGATCGTAGCCCGGTGCAGGTTGCGCAACACGAACGACAGGACAATCCGCCGCTCGCCGAGCGTCCGGTCAAGTGTGATCTTGCCGTTGGCGAAGGGGTGGCGCTGGACCCGCGGGCGCAGGCGACCCCGGATCGCGGCGTTGGCCTCCGGATGGCGCACGAGCACCCGGGCCGCGGACCACAGCACGTAACTGACCAGCGAGTAGCGCCGCCCCGCGGCCAGCGCCGCGGCCCGGTGCGCCAGCACCGCCGTCATGTCGACCTCGGTGTCGAGGAAGACCGGGGCGAAGGCGCGGATCTCGTTCAGGAAGAACAGGGTGTGCCGACGTTCGCGGGCGATCGGCTCGCCGTGCGCCGACGCCGGCCGAGGGAGCCGGCGGCGGCTCACTCGGCGGCCTGGGCGATCACGGCGTCCACCTCGGTCCGGCGGGCGGCCTCCTGCGCCGACAGCGCGCCGTCGAGGTCCTCGGCGACCTGCTCGTCCTGGCGCATCAGCGCCTCGAGGTCCTGCCGGGCCAGGTCGATGACGCCCAGGTCGGTGTAGGCCTGCTGCACCCGCTCGCTCCACAGCCCGATGTCGCGCACGCAGGGAACCAGCCGGCTGAACAGCAGGCTGCGGAAGGCGGTGACGTGCGGGGACGCGGCCAGTAGCGGGCGCGAGCGTGCGGCCGGAATGCCGAAGCTCTCCCACACCTCGATTCCCTGGATGCGGTCACGCATCAGATAGCAGCCCTCGATCACGAAATCCTCGCGCTCGCGCCGCTCGGCGTCGCTGATCTGCCGGTAGTAGTCGCGCAGCGCCAGCCGGCCGAACGCGACATGGCGGGCCTCGTCCTGCATGACGTAGGCGAGCACCTGCTTGGCCAGCGGCCTGGTGGTCAGGTCACGGATCAGGCCGAAGGCGGCCAGGGCGAGGCCTTCGACCAGGACCTGCATCCCGAGGTAGGGCAGGTCCCAGCGGGAGTCCGCGAGCGTCGCCGCCAGCAGCTGCCAGAGCTGGTCGTTGATCGGGTAGACCAGCTCCAGCTTCTCGTGCAGGAATCGGGAGAACACCTCGACGTGGCGCGCCTCGTCCATCACCTGGGTGGCGCCGTAGAACTTGGCGTCGAGGTCGGGCACGGACTCGACGACCCGCGAGGCGCACACGACAGCGCCCTGCTCGCCGTGCAGGAACTGGGAGAACTGCCAGGCGGCGACGTGCCGCCGGACCTCGCGGTGTTCCCGCTCACTCATCTTCTGCCAGATCTCGGTGCCGTGGATGGCGATCGACTGGTCCGGCATGCCGAGGGCGTCGTGCGGATCGACCTCGGTCTCCCAGGCGATGCGCCGCGCCGAGTCCCACTGCCGATCCTTGCCCTTCTGGTACAGCGCCAGCAGCTGGGCCCGGCCGTCGTCGTAGTCCCAGGCGAACCGGGCGGCGCCGGTCGCGGGGACGGCCGTCGACCACTCGCTGACCGGCTTCGTGTACACCTCGCGTGTTGACACGTCCAACCTCCTTGGTGCGGTCGTTGCGGTGCCCGCCGGGTCAGTCCGCCGGCCGGGGGAGCGGTGTCGGTCCGAGCTCGCCGAGAAACTCGATGATCGCCGCGGTGAACGCGTCGTTGCGGTCCCCGGCCACCATGTGCCGCGCGCCGCCGACGTCGACGTGCCGCGCGTGCGGGATGAGCTCGAGCAGCTCGGCGGCGCCGCGCGGACTGACGACGTCGCTGAGCATTCCGCGGACCAGCAGGGTCGGAATCCGCACGCCGGCCGTGGCCCGGGCGGCGCGGTCGGTGCGCACCTCGGCCTCGGGCCCCCCGGTGATGAAGGCCGGGTCCCAGTGCCAGCGGTGGCGGCCGTCGGGCCCGAGCCGGAGGTTCTTCGCCAGGCCGCCGGTGTCCCGGGGACGGCGCCGTCCCGGCAGATAGGCGGCGATCGCGTCGGCGGCCTCGTCGAGGCTGGCGAAACCGTCCGGGTACGCGGTCATGAAGGCCTTGATGCGGTCGGTGCCGCTGGACTCGATCCGTGGCGCGACGTCGACCAGGATCAGGGCCGTGGCGAGCGCCGCACCACTCTCGCCGACGGCCAGCAGCGACGTCATCCCGCCGAGCGAGGCGCCGACCAGGACGGGCGCACCGTCGATGGTGGCCAGGACCGCCCGCAGATCCGCCACGTAGGCGTTCAGGGAGTAGTCGCCGCCGGGATCCCACCCGCTCTCGCCGTGGCCGCGCCCGTCCAGGGCGATCGCCCGGTACCCGAGCGCGGCGAGGGCCGCGGCGGTGCCGCCCCAGGCGTGCCGCGTCTGCCCCCCGCCGTGCAGCAACAGGACGGGCTGGCCCGGGCCGCCCCAGTCGTCACCGACGAGGGGCAGGCCGCTCGATCCGGTCCACTGCCGGCGTACGGGTGTGCGGGTTGACGGCGGCACGGCTGTGCTCATGGCGAGGTCCTCCTGCTCGCGTCGTCCGGCTCGGCGCCTCGCGATCCGCGGCGGATCAGCATGACGCCAGCTCGGGGTACGTCACCGGGATGAGCGCGGTCGTCGGCGCGGGCGGTGTCCCCAGCGCGGGCGCTACTCCCAGCGTGGGCGGTGTCGTCGGGTACGCGCCGCAGACCTCCGCGGCGCGCCGGCTGACGCGCACGGCGTCCGCCCGACGGTCGTCGCGGTGCAGTGCGACGGCGAGGTGCCGGTAGAAGCTCTCCCGCTGAGGATGCTCGGAGACCAGCTCGTAGAGCTGGCTGAGCAACTCGTGATGGCGGCCGAGGAACAGCTTCGCCTCGATCGAGAACTCCAGGCATTCCAGGCGGGACTCCTCCAGCCAGGTCGCGTAGTTGTTGATGATCGGGCCGCCGCGCAGCCCGCCGAAGGCCTGCCCGCGCCAGAGGCCGAGCGCGGCCTCGAACAGTTCCACCGCCTCGCCATGGCGCCCCGCGCCGAGCCGGGCGCGTCCCTCCTGCCGCAACCGTTGGAACTCCCGGACATCGACCAGGTCGTCGCCGAGCTGAAGAAGATAGCCGGGGGCGCGGGTGACCACCGGCATCGACGCCCCGCGCGGCTGGCGGAGGAACTTTCGCAGGTGATAGACGTAGACGTGTACCCCGGCGGCGGCCTGCCGGGGGCGTGCCCCCGGCCAGAGCTCACCGAAGATCTGGCCGGCGGAGACGACCTGTCCCGCCCGGGCCACCAGGGTGGCGAGAAGAATCTCGACTTTGGTCGCGGTCAGGCTGAATTCCCCGTCGCCGTCCGTGACTCGTATTTCCCCAAGGATTTCGTACCTCATTATGGGCAGGACTCCTTCGGCGCGGCCCGGTCGGGTGGGCGGGTGTCCGGGCCGACCGGGCAGAGGTGGGCCCGGACGTTGTCCGCCTGCACCGGCACGTCCGGGATCGTGGGCGCCTGCGCCCGGATCCGCATGTCATGCCACCTTGCGGGCCCGTCCTAAAGCGAGCCTTGGGGGAAACTGAAGAACGCGCGGGGCCCGGTGGGAGGTGCGTCCGACGAGCCACATGGCGCGTTGGTGAACCCGGAGTTTCGGGCCGACTTTCGGCGGGCGGACTGCATTATCATGACAGTCGGTAAAAACCGGTGGTCCACCGGGTGGTCGCATCATTCGGCGGCCGTGTGGCATTTTTCTGAGGTGGACGCTTTCCCGGCTCGGCATGGCGCGTCGCCGGGCGGATCGGAGCACGGCGCTCATCGGTCCACGACCACCCTGGGAGGGGCATGCGGTACGAGACGCTGGGCCGGCTGCGCGTGACCGACGCGGACCAGGCCCACTCGCTCAGCGCCCGCAAGACAGCCGTGGCGCTCGCCGTACTCCTGATCCGCGCCGGTCAGGTCGTCCCGATGGAGCGACTGATCACGGAGATCTGGGACGACGACCCGCCGACGCGGGCAACCGCCGCCGTCCATGTCTATGTCTCCCATCTGCGCCGGTTTCTCGCCGGGGCGAACGCGGCGAGCCAGATCGTCACCCGGGCCCCGGGCTACCGGCTGACCCTGGGCACCGACGAGGTCGACGCCGACCGCTTTCACGAACTGCTGTGGGACGGTCGGGAGCACGCGGCGCGGGGCAGCCACGAGCGGGCCGCCGAGCTGCTCGAATCGGCGCTTGGTCTGTGGCGGGGACCGGCGCTCGACGGCCTGCACGGATCTGCCGTGGTCGACGGGTACGTCGGGCGGCTCGCGGAGTCCCGGCTCGCCGGCATCGAGACGCTGATGGAAGCCAAGCTCGCGCTGGGGCGCCACCGCGAGGTGGTCGGCTCGCTGTACAGCCTGGCCGCCGAGCATCCGACCCGGGAGAAGCTTCACCGTCAGCTCATGCTCGCGCTGTACCGCTCGGAACGGCAGGCGGACGCGCTACGCGCGTACCACTCCCTCCGCCGGTGCCTGCAGGACTCCGTCGGGCTGGAACCGGGCCGGGGGCTACAGGAGCTCTACCACTCCATCCTCGTCGAGGACGCCCGGCTGGAGACACCGACGGGTCCGATCTGACCGTCTGATCGCCGTTGCGCGCGGTGACCGACCCGGTGCTAGTATTCGCTAGGGTACGGAAAAGTTCCCTAAATCGGCCGGGAGGCCACTATGTCCCCGTCGCCCCAGGGCGAAGCCCTGTCCCCGTCGCCCCAGGGCGAAACGAGGTCCCCGTCGCCCCAGGGCGGTACCGCCGACCGGCCACCGCCGCACGAGGCGCGGCGCGCCCGGCTCGCCCTGCTCGCGATCGTCGCCACCCAGCTGATGCTGGTCCTGGACATCACGATCGTGAACGTGGCCCTGCCGAAGGTGCAGCAGACCCTCGACTTCTCGACCACGAACCTGGCCTGGGTGCTCAACGCCTACACGCTCACCTACGGTGGGCTGCTCCTGCTCGGTGGGCGGGCGGGGGACATCCTCGGTCGTCGCAACGTGTTGTTGGGCGGCATCATCCTGTTCACCAGCGCCTCGCTGCTCGGTGGGCTCGCCACCGAGTCGTGGATGCTGGTGGCCGCCCGGGTCGCCCAGGGTGCCGGGGCCGCGCTCGCCTCGCCGAACGCCCTGGCGCTCGTCGCGACCAACTTTCCGGAGGGGCCGGCGCGGACGAGGGCGATGGGCGCCTGGGCCGCGGTGTCGGGGGTGGGCGGCTCGATCGGGCTGATCATCGGCGGCATGCTCACCACCTGGCTGTCCTGGCGCTGGGTGATGTTCATCAACGTGCCCTTCGGGGTCGTGATCGTGCTGCTGGCGCCGCGGGTCCTGCGTTCGCCGGAACGGCACGAGGGCAGGTTCGACGCCGCCGGCGCGCTGGCCTCGGTGGTCGGGCTCGCCTCGCTGGTCTATGGCTTCCTGCGCGCCTCGTCGGACGGGTGGAGCGACAGTCAGACGATCATCGCCTTCGTGCTCGCCGTCGTGGCGCTCGCCGCCTTCGCGGTGATCGAGTCGCGGGCGGTGCAGCCGGTCGTCCCGCTGCCTCTGATCACCGAGCTGCACCGGGTGCGGACCTACCTGCTCATGCTGCTGCTCACGGGCAGCATGCTGAGCATGTTCTTCTTCGGAACCCAGGTTCTGCAGGAGATCCTCGGCTTCAGCGCACTGCGGGCCGGGCTCGCGTTCCTTCCGCTCTCGTTGGGCATCCTGATCTCGGCCTCCCGGGCCTCCAAGCTGCTGCCCCGGTTCGGCCCGAAGCCCCTGATGCTGCTCGGCTCGGCGCTGGCGACCGGCGGCATGGTGTGGCTGACCCAGGTGTCGGTGGACAGCAGCTACGCGTCGGTCATGCTCGGCCCGCTGCTGCTGTTCGGTTTCGGTCTCGGGCTGCTGTTCGTGCCGTTGAGCGTGAGCCTGGTCGCGGGGGTCGAACAGCGGCTGTCCGGCTCGGCGGCGAGCATGATGGTCACCGTCCAGCAGGTCGGCGGCGCGCTGGGTGTGGCCGTGCTCGTCACCATCTTCGGTTCGGCCAGCCGGCACGCCCAAACGCACGCACCGGCGGGTCTTTCCCGGGCCGAGCTGACCCGCTACGCGCTGGCGCACGGGATCGCACGCGCGTTCGTCGTCGGCGCGATCATGGTGGGCGTCATCTTCGTGCTGGTGCTGGTGACCCGGCCGCTGCGGCTGGGGAACGCCCCGTCGGAGGCCGCCGGCGCCCCGGGGCCCCAGGGCGGAGACGCCGCCGGCCGGGACGCCGCGGACCAGGGTGCGGCCCACCCGGGCGTGTCCGGTGCGACGACGGCTCCCGACTGGGAGCGGTCCAACGGCGACGCCCCGACTGCGTCCGGCTCCGGGCGCCAGGACGACGCCGGCGCCACGCTGGGCACCTGAGGCGGCAAACCTGACCCGGCCGCTGCAGGTGACAGGGGCCGTCGGCGGCGGATCTGGCAGGCATCCGCGGCCGGCGGCCCCGCCCTGTCTCCCGTCGGTTCTGGTTCCCGTCGCTTCGGGGCCGTCGACGGGTCCGGCGGCGGATCCGATCGCCGCGGATCCGAACTCAGCCCGCCACGGCCGAGTAGATGGAACCGAGGGTCGAGGCCTCCAGCACGTCGGGCAGGGAGACCGAACGCCCGGTGCGCTGCTCGACGATCGAGAGCAGCCAGAGCAGGTGCACCGAGTCCCATCCGGGGATCTCGTCGAGGCTGCGTTCGCTGTCCTCGCTGCCCACCTCGATGCCCAGCTCGTCCCGGATGAGCGAGAGGAAGTCGTCCAGGTCGTTCACTGCGGGTCCTCCTTGCCGGCGGTGTCGCCCTGCCCGGTGGCAGGGCTGGTGTGCTCGGTGATGCTGGTGTGCAGGGTGAGGTGGTCGGGTACGGCCAGCGGCTGGCGCAGGTCGTGCCGGAAGACGACGGTGGTCCCCCCTGGGATGGCCTCCGGGTGCGCGCCGCCGCCCGTCTGGTCGGCGGAGTTGCCGGAGTTGCCGTCCCGGCCGGGCGGTTCGACCTCCTCGAAGCCGTAGCGGGGGTAGAAGTCGCGCACCACGCCGTTGCGCGCACTCGGCCGGTACGTCCCGACCACCGCCCGCGCGCCCGCCCTGCGGGCGTGGTCGAGGACGGCCGCGAGACAGGCCTGCTCGATGCCGCGGGAGAACACCCGGCAGCTGAGCAGGAAGTTGTCGACGACGACGGTCTCGCGCTCGCGGTGCAGCAGGACCGCGCCGACCGTCCCGTTGTCGCCGAAGCGGTCCGCCGAACGGATCGCGAACACCTGGGCGGCCGGGTCGCGCAGCAGCCCCTGGACGTCCGCCTGCTGGAGGCGGTGGGTCGTGAGGTTGAACTGGTTGGTGCGCAGGGTGAGCTGGGAGACTCGGGCGACGTCGGCCTCGCTGGCGTCGGCCAGTGTCACGGTGACGTCGAGCTCGCGCAGGTAGTCCTGCAAGGACGAGAAGGAGTCCAGGAAGTCCGCCCGCTCCGCCTCCTGCCGGTAGGTGCTCACCCGGGACCGGTCCTCCGCGGTCAGCTCGCGGGTGTCGAACCAGCCGTCGCGCAGCAGGCGGCTCACATGGAGGGCAGGGTCGCCGTCGACGTGCACGACCGCGACCCCGGGCAGTTCGGCGCGTACCAGAGCGCACTCGTGTGCGCTGTCATCAACGAAGACGAAGCTGTCGACGCCGAGGTTGAGCAGCTCGGCGAGTTCCCGCAGGCTCTCGTGCTTGGGCCGCCAGGTCGCGGTCACCCGGACCAGATCGTCCTCGGCCAGCGTCATCTCGGCGTGTTCCCGCAGCGCGCGGCGCACCAGCTCCTGGTCGTTCTTGCTCGCCACGGCGAGGAGCACCCCCTGCGAGCCGAGCTGCTTGACCACCCGCTGGAACGCCCGGAACGCCTCGCCTCGATAGCTGCCGGCGACCTCGATGCCGGTGACGCCGTCCTCGCCGAGCACGCCGCCCCACACCGTCCCGTCCAGGTCGAGCACCAGCGTCTTCTTGGCCCGGCCGGCGACCAGTTTGACGAGATGGCCGACCTCGCGGGCGTAGGCGGCGAGCAGGGCGGGCGACAGGTGTGCCCGGGCGTAGACGTCCAGCCGTGGATCGGTGGCCCCGACGCCCTCGCCCAGGTGCGGCTCGAGATCGAGCACGACGAGCGCGGGATGATTCTCGGTGAGTCGCAGCAGGGCGGCGTTCGCCTCCCGCCACACCGCGCCGAGCTGGGCCCGCGAGCGATGGTCGACGAGCTGGGCCGGGTAGTGACGCGGCAACGGGAGCGTGTTGAGGACGAGGGTGCCCCGGCTCGTCGCCTCGAACGTTTCCACCAGGCGGGTGAGCAGGGCCAGCTTGGCCTTCAGCGCCGCGGCGACGTCCTGGGGCCGCCAGACGGCGCCGACCTCGTCGAAGACGATCCGGGGGTCGAGCAGGCACAGAGTCAGGTCGGTGTGTGCCTCGTACAGCGAGCTGCCCGGGTCGGACAGCTCGAAGACGTAGGAGTCGAAGGTCGTGCGCACCGGCCGGACCAGGACTCCATGCCGGGCCGCCTGCCCGGTCAGCGCGGGGACGAGCGGGTCGACGGTGCCGTGCGCGGTGATCGCGACGGAGACGACCGGGACGCTCGGATGCTCGGCGAGGACCCGGCCCGGGTCCACCCGGCTCAGCAGCTGGCCGGCGCGGGCCAGCTCCGGCTCGGACAGCGTCGTGAGCAGTGCTGCCACCTGCGGATACCGGGTGACGGCCGCGTCCGTGCGCAGCAGGGCGAGCGGGTCGCCCGCGGGCGGACGCGGCGCCGGACCGGCCGCCGTGTCGGCCAGCGCCGTGTCGGATGGTGCTGTGTCGGATGGTGCTGTGGTGTCGGATGGTGCTGTGGTGTCGGATGGTGCTGGGGGGGACAGCGAGATGTCGGCACGCGCCAGGTCAGGCAACGCCATGTCGTAGGGCCTCCCGTGAGACGGTCCGTGCGCGTCATGCTGCGCGCGGCGCCTAAACGCAGGCCTGAGTGACGCTTGGCCGGCGGCCGTGGCGGCCGGTCGTCGCAGGGCTCAGTTATGCCGGCGTTAAGCGGGCGCCCTGACCATGGCCTCATGAACGCCCCCGAGATCCGGATTCTCTCTGTCGGCACCGCGCTGCCCGGCAGTCCCGTGGACAACGCGCGCCTGGCCCGCCTGTTTCGGATGGATTCCGTCTGGGAGCAGTGGGTGGACGCCTTCATCGGCACCCGCCAGCGCCATCTCGCCCGCGACCTGGACACCGGTGAGCAGTACGCGACACTCACGGATCTGGCCACCACCGCGGCGTCGCGGGCGCTGGCCGGCGCGGGCCTCGGCCCCGAGTCCATCGATCTGATGGTGATGGGCACGTCCACCCCGGACATGCTCATGCCGACGACGCTCAACCTGGTGGCCGACCGGCTCGGGGTGAACAACGTCCCCACCTTCCAGCTCCAGTCCGGCTGCACGGGGGCGGTGCAGGCCCTGGAGGTAGCCCATCACTGCCTGACCGCCGGCGGCTACCGCACCGCGCTGGTGCTCGGCGGGGACACCACGGCCAAGCACTTCGACGTCGGCCTGGACATCACCACGATGCCGCCGGCCCAGCTGGTCAACCTCATCCTGTTCGGGGACGCCGCCGGAGCGGTCGTGCTCACCACCGCGGATGACCGCGAGGGCGCGGTGATCCGCCGGGTGTCGACGACGCTGACGGGGCTCGGCCGGGAGCCGGGCCAGACCCTGGAGTGGTATGGCCTCGCCGACCGTGGCCGTGAGCGACCACCGGCCGGGGAGAACTACAAGGCGATCGAACAGTCCGTGCCCGACATGGCCGCGCAGACGCTGCGGACCCTGCTAGACGAGCTCGGGTGGAAGGACACCGACGTCGACTATCTGCTCCCACCCCAGCTCTCCGGCCGGATGACCCCTCGGATCGTCGCGCATCTCGGTCTGCCGACAGCAGAGGAGATCTCCTGCGTCACCGAGACCGGGAACACCGGCAACGCCCTGCCGTTCCTCCAGCTCGAACGACTGCTCGCCGAGATGGCTCCCGGTGACCGGGCCGTCGCCGTCGCCGTCGAGTCCAGCAAGTGGATCAAGGCCGGCTTCGCCCTCGAACGCGACTGACGGCAGCCGGGCCCAACCGTGCGCCCATCTCTCCCGATCGCGGCGGACGCCCTGCCGCCGTTGCCAGATCACGCTCGACGCGGATCTGTGTGCCATGGCCGAGGCGGGCGACAACATTCCGCTGGAAGCGGTGTTGGCCGAGCTCGGTGATACCGATCTGTTGCCTCCTGAGCTGTCGCAGGCGGTCTACAAGGTTGTGCCGCGCCTGCTGCTGGAGTTGCGGCAACTGCGGAAGTTGCCGGTGGATGTCCGGCGGCGCGTCGAACGGCTCCTGATGGGTTGGCCGCGGACCCCAGGCCGCATCACCGCCCGGCGTTCCTGGGGCCGCGCGCGGGCGATGGTCCGCATGGGTGTGGTCGCCGTCCGCCCTTCGGTGGAACGCCTGCCGTTGATGGCCGACGGGAGGGTGGACCGCGCGTCGCTTCCGGCGCCCGAGTTCGAGGACGAGAGATACCGGCCACCGCGCAACGGCACCGAGCGGGTGCTGGCCAAGGTGTTCGCCGAGGTGCTTGAGCTGGACCGGGTGGGCATCGACGAGGACTTCTTCGACCTCGGCGGAGACTCGCTGCGGGCGATCAGGCTAGTCGGTCTGATCCGGACGGAGTTGCACCACGAGGTGTCCATCCGCACGTTGCTCATGGCGCGCACCATCGCGGGTCTGACTGAGATGTGGGAGGACCTCGCCCGGCCGAGCACGCCGGCATTGCGCAGGAGGACGCAGCACGGCGAGGTCCTCTGACCTCGTAGTTCACCCCGGTGCTCAGCCTGTGGCCGACTGCGGCGGTCCAGTTGTCAGGCCGTCCCCGCCGCGGCGGGTGACCACATCCGCGAAGGCCTCGACGCGGTCGGCGACGGCGTCGAGGCGTTGACACGGCCCGTCGTCGGCGCGTTGGGACTTGCACCCTCGCTAGTCTGCGTTACTATGTACTGGTAGCCAGTAGCGCTAGGTAGCCCGGGTGGAGGTGCCAGGTGGGCAGGCAGATGACGGAGATGCTCAAGGGGACGCTGGAAGGCATCGTTCTCGCGATCCTTTCTCGTCGGCCCGCGTACGGCTACGAGATCACAGCGTGGCTGCGGGACCAGGGCTTCTCCGACATCGCCGAGGGCACCGTCTACGCGCTGCTGGTCAGGATCGAGCAGCGCGGATTCGTCGACGTGGTCAAGGTCCCGTCCGAGAAGGGGCCACCGCGCAAGGTGTATTCCCTCAACGCTACTGGGCAGCAATACCTCGAAGGATTCTGGAGTAACTGGAGCTTCCTCGCAGAACGGCTCGAAGAGCTCCGCAAAGGAGGCAAGTGACCATGCCTGGCGATGACAAGGGCGGCTTCATCGGCAAGCTTATCGGCCCTAAGCGACGGTGGCGGCAGTACAGGGCGCGTGTCCGAGAACTCCCGCCGAACTATCGCGCGGCGGTCGCGGCGATCGAGCGCTACATGATGCTGTTCGTGCCGTCCGACGGCGAACGTGTGGCGTTGCAGTTCGAAGACCTCGCGGACCTGTTCGAGCGAGCCGCGGCGGACGAAACGCCGATCCGCGAGATCGTCGGGAAGGACCCGGTGGAGTTCGTCGAGACATTCGTCCAGAACTACTCCTCCGGAGGCTACGTCCCTGACCGTTCGCGGAAGCGACTTATCGCCGACATCACGCGCGCGGAGGAGGGACAATGACCGTGAGCGCGATCCCTGAGTCGGCGATCCGGGTCCGGGATCTGGAGAAGTCGTACAAGGACCTACACGTGCTGCGCGGCGTGGGCTTCGACGTGGCGCGAGGCAGCATCTTCGCACTGCTCGGCTCCAACGGGTCGGGCAAGACGACGGTCGTGAAAATCATGTCCACCCTGCTCAAGGCCGACGCGGGGAGTGTCAACGTCCACGGCCACGACGTGGCCACGCACCCGGCCAAGGTACGTGAGGCCATCAGCCTCACCGGGCAGTTCGCGGCCGTCGACGAGATGCTCAGCGGGCAGGAGAACCTCGTCCTGATCGCCAGGCTGCGGCATCTCAAGAACCCAGGAAAGATCGCCGACAACATGCTCCGGCGTTTCTCGCTGGTCGACGTGGGCGTGCGGAAGGTGTCGACGTATTCAGGCGGAATGCGCCGCCGGCTCGACATCGCGATGAGCCTCATCGGGAATCCGCCGATCATCTTCCTGGACGAGCCGACGACCGGGCTCGACCCCCAGGCGCGCATCGAGGTGTGGCAAGCCGTCAAGAAGCTCGCTGATCAGGGCACGACGGTGCTGCTCACCACGCAGTATCTGGAAGAGGCCGAGCAGCTCGCCGACCGCATCGCGATCCTCCACAGGGGCCGGATTATCGTGGACGGCACCCTGACCGAACTCAAGCAGCTGCTCCCACCAGCCAAGGTTCAGTACGTCGAGAAGCAGCCGACACTCGAGGACGTCTTCTTCGCCATCGTCGGTGCCGACGACGAGAACGGTGACAGTGGCGAGGACAGCGACGCTGAGACGACCGAGACGTTGGCTCGGACGAGTGATTGAGCGACCATGAACAAACATTTCTTCGGCGACACCGCCGTCCTGCTGGGACGATCCCTCAAGCACGTCATGCGTAGCCTGGACACCGTCATCACGACCGCGATCATGCCGATTGCCATGATGCTGATGTTCGTCTACGTGTTCGGCGGCGCGATCAGGACTGGGTCGGGTCACTATGTGAACTACATGCTCCCGGGTATCCTGTTGATCACGGTCGCGTCGGGTGTCTCCTACACCGCGCTCCGCGTCTTCACCGACCTGAAGAGCGGGGTCTTCGCGCGCTTCCAGTCCATGCCCATCGCGCGGTCGGCCCTGTTGTGGGCGCACGTACTGACCTCGCTCGTCGCCAATCTGATCTCGCTCGTGATCGTTGTGAGCGTCGCTCTCCTCATGGGCTTCCGCTCGGGGGCGGGAGTGCTGGACTGGCTCGAGGTTGCGGGCAGCCTGCTCGTGTTCACCTTGGCGTTGACGTGGATCGCGGTGATCGCCGGTCTCGCCGGGAAGACGGAGGCCGGCGCGGGCGCGTTCTCCTTCCCTCTCATCTTCCTTCCGTTCGTCAGCTCGGCATTCGTGCCCACCGCGACGATGCCCGGCCCGGTGCGCGCCTTTGCCGAACACCAGCCGGTAACCTCGATCGTCAACACGATCCGCGACCTGCTCGCACAGCGCTCGGTCGGCACCAACATCTGGACCGCCCTCGCCTGGTGCGTCGGCATTCTCATCGTCGCGGCCACCTTCGCGATGGTGGCCTACCGCCGCAAGCTCTCCTAGACGAGTAAGTCCTGACGGCTCCGTGGTCGTAGGCGATCAGTGAGCGGGTGACGGGCGTCGGGGACAGGCTGGCGGCTATCGCGGCAAGAATGTTCGACATACGCCCCGATACTGGACCGGCGTCCGCTCGTCGATACCTTCTTGCGAAAGTGTAGAGACCCACCTATGGCTTTGATTGGGTGGCTTTGATTGGGCCCGCGGAGGTGTCAGTGTGCCGCGGCGGTGACGGGGCGGCCGAACCAGGTGGCCAGGGCGGTGCGCAGAGCGTCGGTGGTGACCGGGTCCGGGAGGGCCTCGGCGACCTGGCCGTCGGGACGGACCAGCAGGACCCGGGCCGGGATCTGCGGGTGCGCGGGGGCCCGGACCAGGCGGACGCGTGGCAGCCAGGCGTCCGCGAGAGCCTGGAGGCCGACCGGGTCGGGGTCGTCGCCCGCGGGTTCGACCGGGGCCAGGTCGACCAGTACCCCCTGGCCGGCACGTAGCGCCTCGGCGAGAGCGCCGGGGCCGTCGTCGGCGGCCTCGTCGGTCAGTGCCTCTGGGACGGGCTGGCCCACCAGCGCCGCCGCCGGGTCCCCGCGGTCCGGGGCGGGTAGGGGGTAGCGGACCGTGGAGGCCATCCGTAGCAGGTGGCGGTTGACGTCCTCGAAGCGCAGCAGATCACCGACCAGTTCGCGCAGCACGCCGACCCGGTCGAGCGGGTGCAGCAGCGCCATCGAGGCCTCGGCGTGCCGGCATACCCGCCGGCCCACGGGGTGGCGCTCCTGGTGGTAGCTGTCGAGCAGGTCGGGGGCGGCCTGTCCGGCGAGCGTGGCGGCGAGCTTCCATCCGAGGTTGACGGCGTCGTGCACGCCCGCGTTGACGCTCTGGGTGCCGGAGATGAACAGCGCGTGGGCGGCGTCGCCGGCGAGGAACACCCGGCCCGACCGGTACCGGTCCGCGAGGGTGACCGGGCCGCCGAAGCGGCCGGCGAAGCGGATCGGGCCGAGCCGCCGCGGCCCGCCGGTGACCCGCTCGACCGCCGCGGCGAGCTCCGCGTCGGTCACGGGCAGCTCACTCGTGGACGGGCTGCGGCCGAACTCGATCGTCATCGCCCGGACCCGGTCGGCGGTGAGGGGCACCAGGCCGAACATGCCGCCCGCGGTGACCTCGGAGGCGAACTCGACGTGCTCGCCGCGGGTCTTCTCCAGGTCTCCGAACAGGCCGTGGTGGCTCTGCCCGAACGACGTCACGCTGATCTGCGCGTGCCGCCGTACCGCGCTGTGCTGCCCGTCTGCGCCGACCAGGTAGGCGGCGGGCAGGCGCTCAAGGTCGCCCGCCGGCGTGCGGGCCTCGGCGACGACGCCGCTCGCGTCCTGGTGCAGCCCGGTCAGGGTGTGACCGCGGCGGATCTCGGCGCCGAGCTCGACGGCCCGCTCCTCGAGGAGGCGCTCCAGGCGCCACTGCGGGTAACCATAGGTCACGTCGTCGGCGTCCGCGCCGGTCATGTCGAGCCACATCAGGGCGAACGGTGTGCGCGGCCAGGGGAGAATCTCCTGCGGGCGGATCCGGTCACGCAGGCCGCGCAGGCGCAGCGCCCGCAGCGTCTGACCGTGCACGGCCTGGCCCGCGGACGCCCGGGCGGGCTCGGTCCGTTGCTCCAGCACGATGGTGGGCACGCCGTGCAGGCGCAGCTCGCCGGCGAGCATGAGGCCGGTGGGGCCGCCACCCACCACGATCACGGTCTGTTTCACGGTGCGACAACCTCCGCGGTGACGGGTTCGCCCGGGGCGTGCCGGGTGCTGGCGGCGGGACCCGCGGCCAGCAGATCGCTGACATGCCGGGCGAGCTGGACGAGGGTCGGATGGTCAAAGACCACGGTGGCGGGGACCTCGACGCCGGTCGCGGCCCGCACCCGGCCCGCCAGCTCCAGGGCGGTGAACGAGGAGAAGCCGAGCTCGATGAGGCTCGCGGCCTCGTCGATCGACTGCTCGCTGTGGCCGAGCACGCCCGCGGCCTGGCTGCGCAGGGTCGCCAGGACGAGGTTTTCCCGTTCGGCCGGGTCCGCCGTGGCGAGGTGTTCCAGCAGCGGGGGGAGATCCGCTGGCGCGAGCGGGCCCTGGGCCGCAACCCCGGCGAAGAACGCGGCCGGTCGCGCGGGCAGGTAGCTCGGCCAGTCGACGTCGGCGACCAGGCGGAACGGGCTGCTGGTGGTGCCCGCCGCGCCCAGCACCCGCATCGCCGTGGCGGCGGTGACCGGGCGCAGGCCCGCACGATCCCCGGCGAGCGTCGCGGCCGGGTCGCCGCCGGCATCGGCATCGGTATCGATGCTGACGTTGGCGCTGGCATCGACGTTGGCGCTGCCATTGACGTTGGTATTGACGTTGGCGCCGGTATTGGCGTTGGTGCCGGCGCTGGTGTCGGTCGTCCATGGACCCCAGGCGACGCACAGCGCCGGCTGCCCGGCGGTGGCCCGGGCGGCTATGCGCTCGGCCACCGGAGGCGCGACGAGACGCCCGGTGGCGGCGAAGTCGGCGGGCAGCGGGACGAACACCACGAACGCGTCGAGCTCCCGTCCATGGGTGAGCGCGTCGAGCTGGTCGAGGCCCGTGCCGGTCCCGTCGGTGGCGTGCACGACGCCGGTGAGCGGTTCGTCGTCGGGCAGCGCGGCGAGCTGGTCGGCCAGGCCCGCAGCCTTGGGACCATCGGCGCTGGGGTCGTCGGCGCTGGGGCCGTCGGCCGTCGGCAGGACGGTCAGGCGGCAGCCGGCTACGGCGACCGCTGCCGCGAGGGCTTCGGCCGCGGCGTGGTCCGGGACTGGTGCCGGGGTTCGGCGCGGGCCTGCGGCGAACAGGATGTGCCGTGCGCCGTTGCGGGCGAGCCAGCGGGCGGCCTGGCCGGCGAGAGCGCTGTCGGGGCCGGTGACCAGGACGGTGCCGCGCGGCCGCCAGCCGCGCTCGGCGCCGGGCTGGGAGCGGGCGCGGGCGAGGGTCCCGCCGGCCGGATCGTCGCCGCCGGTGGGAGAGGCTGCGACGCGGTAGAACCAGGCGGGCGCTCGCCGGTAGGCGTCCAGGGCCGGCAGCAGCGTCTGCAAGGCGGCGTGCTGCGCGTCGTCGGCGGCCAGTGCGTCGGCGAGTCCGGCGAGGTTTCCGGTGGCGACCGCCTCCCAGAAGGGCCGCTCGTGCTCGGCCATTCCGACGTCGATACCGCCGAAGGTGTCCTCGGCGTCCAGCCAGTAACGCTGTCGCTGGAAGGCGTAGGTCGGCAGCTCCAGCATGGGCCCGCCCGCCTGGCCAGCCGGGGCTGTCGAACCCGCTGGGGCCGCCGGTGCGGCCAGGTGGCCGGTGGCGCCCGTGCCTGGTTCGGCGGCCGGCACGCCTGACGGCCCGGCGCCTGACGGCCCGGCGCCCGAGGGACCGGGGACCGGCGCCGCGGCGAGCAGGCCGTGGATGTGCGCGAGGGACAGGGCCGCGGCGAGCGACCAGGGCTCCGGCCGGTCGGCGCGCAGCACCGGCAGGAACACCGGGTCGTCCGTTCCTGGCCGGTCGGCGTGGGCGGCGAGGGTCTCCTGAGCCAGCGGGGTCAGGACTGCCGCCGGGCCGATCTCGATGAAGCCGGTGACGCCGGATCCGTGCAGGTGGATGACCGCGTCGCCGAAGCGGACGGCCTGGCGAAGCTGGCGCGACCAGTAGGCCGGGGAGCGCAGCCGCTCGGCGGAGATGAGGTCGCCGGTCACCGTGGAGACCACGGGAAGGACGGGCTCGTGGAAGGTCAGGTCGCGGGCCACCGCGGCGAGGCGGTCGAGTGCGCCGTCCATGTGCGGGGAGTGGAAGGCATGGCTGACCCGCAGCCGTCGAGTGCGGTGGCCGAGCCCGCGTAGCGTGCGCATCACCTCGGTCGCCGCGTCCCGGTCGCCCGACAGGACGACGGTCGCCGGGCCGTTCACCGCGGCGATGTCGAGGCGACCCTCGTGGGCGGCCAGCAGCGGCCGGACCTCATGCTCACCCGCGCGCACCGAGACCATCGATCCGCCCGCCGGCATCTCCCACATCAGGCGGGCTCGGGCGGCGACCAGGGTGGCCGCGTCGTCCAGATCGAGCACGCCGGCCACGTGCGCCGCCACCAGCTCGCCGATCGAGTGCCCGGCCACGACGTCGGCACGCAGGTCCCGGCTGGCCAGCAGGCGGTAGAGGGCCACCTCCAGCGCGAACAGCGCCGGCTGGGTGTAGCGGGTCTGGTCGAGCAGTGGCGCGTCCGCGGACCCGGGTGGCGCGAACATGATCTCACGCAGGTCGCGGTCGAGATGGGGGGTGAAGCGGGCGCACACCTCGTCCAGGGCGGCGGCGAACACCGGCTCGGACTGGTAGAGCTCGGCGCCCATGGCGGCACGCTGACTGCCCTGGCCGGTGAACAGGAACGCGACGCGTCCCGGCGGGCGTGCCGTGGCCGGTCCGACCAGTTCGGGCGCATGGTCCCCGCGGGCGAGCGCGGCCAGGGCGGATCGCAGCCGGTCGGCGTCCGCGGTGACGACGGCCGCCCGGTCGCCGAGTGGGGATCGGGCCGTGGCCAGCGTGCTGGCGAGGGCGCCCAGGTCGAACGGCCCGGGGTGCGCGGCGAGGGTGTCGTGCAGCCGCTGGGCCTGGGCGGCCAGCGCGGGGCGGCCGTGCGCGGACAGGGCGAACGCCGGCACCGGTGCCGGCGGGCTGTCCGGAACCGCCGGGCTGTCCAGGGCCGCGGCGCCGTTGCGGACCGCGGAGCCGTCCTGCGCCGCCCCGCCGTGCTCGGCCGCCCCGCCGTCGCCGCCCTCCGGCCCGCCGCGCGTGCCGTCGGACCCGTCGCCGGTCACCTCCGTGCCGCGACCGGCGAGCGGTGCCTGTTCGAGGATGACGTGGGCGTTCGTGCCGCTGATGCCGAAGGCGGACACCGCCGCCCGCCGGGGGCGCCCGGTGCGGGGCCACGGGGCCGACGCGTCGAGCAGCTCGACTGTTCCCGCCGACCAGTCGACGTGCGGCGAGGGCTGCTCGGCGTGCAGGGTGCGGGGCATCGTGCCGTGGTGCATCGCCATGATCATTTTGATGATCCCGGCGACGCCGGCGGCGGCCTGGGTGTGGCCGAGGTTGGACTTCACCGAGCCCAGCCGCAGCGGCTGGGCCGCGCTGTGCCGGCGGCCGTAGGTCTCGATCAGGGCCAGCGCCTCGATCGGGTCACCGAGGGCCGTGCCGGTGCCGTGCCCCTCGACGACGTCCACGTCCTCGGCGGCGAGGCCCGCGGCGGCCAGCGCCTGGGTGATCACCCGCTGTTGGGCGGGGCCGTTGGGCGCGGTCAGGCCGTTGGACGCACCGTCCGAGTTGACGGCCGAGCCGCGGATCAGGCCGAGGACCCGGTGACCGCGTTCCACCGCGGTGGACAGCCGTTCCAGCACCAGCAGCCCGACGCCCTCCCCGAACCCGGCGCCGTCCGCGCCGGCGCCGAACGAGCGGCAGCGGCCGTCGGCGGACAGCCCGCGCTGCCGGCTGAACTCGACGAACAGGCCCGGCGTGGACATCACCGTCACCCCGCCGGCCAGGGCGAGCGTGCACTCCCCGCGGCGCAGCGCCTGGCCGGCCAGGTGCACGGCGACCAGCGACGACGAGCAGGCGGTGTCGATGCTGACCGCCGGCCCCTCCAGGCCAAACGTGAACGCGACGCGGCCGGAGGCGACGCTGCCCGCGCTGCCGTTGCCGACGAACCCCTCGTACTGGGCCGGCACCCGGGGCAGCCGGGAGGCGTAGTCGCTGTACATGACGCCGGTGAACACACCGGTGTCGCTGCCGCGCAGGGACATCGGGGCGATCCCGGCCCGCTCGAAGGCCTCCCAGGCGATCTCGAGCAGCAGCCGTTGCTGCGGGTCGGTGGCGGTCGCCTCGCGCGGGCTCAGGCCGAACAGGCCCGCGTCGAACTCCGCCGCGTCGTGCAGGAAGCCGCCGCGGCGCGTCGTCGAGGTGCCGGGCGCGTCGGGGTCGGGGGAGTGCAGCGACTCGACGTCCCAGCCCCGGTCGACCGGGAACTCGCTCGTCGCGTCCCGCTCGGCGAGCACGAGTTCCCACAGGTCCTCCGGGGTGCGCACCCCGCCGGGGAACCGGCAGCTCATCGCCACCACGGCGATGGGCTCGCCCTGGGCGGCCTCCAGCCTGGCCAGCCTCTGGCGGGTCTGGTGCAGCTCACTGGCGGCACGCTTGAGGTAGTCGACGAGTTGATCTTCACTGGGCATCCGGCTTCGCCTTCCTGAGCAGCCTTGCGGACCTTCGCCGTGCGGTGGCCAGGCGTGGCGTCGCCCTGCCGTGGCATCGCCACGCGGGACGCCGCCGTGGGAGGGATCGCCGTGGGAGGGATCGCCGGGCCGAGGGGACGCGGGAGGCGCGGTTCATCCGCGGCCGATCTCGTTGTCGAGGAATTCGAAGATCGCGCCGACGTCGGCGGAGGCGAGCTGCTCGGCGATCCCGGTGGGATCGGCCGCGTGCGGTTCCAGACCGTCCCAGCGGTGGACGATCGCCCGCAGCCGGGCGAGCACGTCCCGACGGGCCGCGTCGGAGGACGCGGACAGCACGGCCTCGACCTCGTCGAGCGGACGGTCGGCCGGGTCGGCGGGGGCCGCCGGCAGTAGGCGTTCGCGCAGGTAGTCGGCCATCGCGGTCGGGGTGGGACGGTCGAACACGAGCGTCGCCGGCAGGGTCAGGCCGCTGGCGGCGGCCAGCCGGTTGCGCAGTTCGAGTGCCGTCAGCGAGTCGAACCCGAGCTCGGTGAAGGTGCGGTGGGCGCCGACCGCGGCAGCACTGACATGGCCGAGCACCGCGGCGATCGTGGCGCGGACCTGGTCGAGCACCGCCCGGTCCCGCTCCGCCTCGGGTAGCCGGCCCAGGTCCCACAGCGCGGCCCGGGCCGCACCGTCAGGGGAAGGCGTTGCCCCGGCCGGGACGGGCGGCACGAGGGCGGTGAACAGCGCGGGCAGCAGACCGGCGCGGGCCCGGCGGCGCAGGGCCGGCAGTTCGAGCCGGACGGGCGCCACCAGGGCACGATCCGCCGCGAGGGCCGCGTCGAACAGTGCGAGCCCCGATGCGGTCGCCAGCGTCGCCAGTCCCTCGCGGCCGAGGCGGGCCTGGCGGGCGTCGTCGACCACCCCGGTCATCTCTCCGCGCGTCTCCCACAGCCCCCAGGCCAGCGAGGTCGCGGGCAGGCCCTGGCCGCGGCGCCAGGCGGCGAGCCCGTCGAGGTACGCGTTCGCCGCGGTGTACCCGGCCTGGCCCGCGCTGCCGGCGACGCCGGCGAAGGAGGAGAACAACACGAAGGCGCGCAGGTCGAGTCCGGCTGTCAGCCGGTGCAGGTGCCAGGCGGCGTCGGCCTTGGGGCGCATCACCGCGTCGAGTCGGTCGGCGCTCAGCGAGCCGAGCAGGGCGTCGTCCAGGCCGCCGGCGGCGTGGATCACCGCCCGCAGCGGGCGGTCCGCCGCGATCCCGGCGAGCAGTGCGGACAGCGCGGCCGGGTCGCTGACGTCGCAGGCGGCGAGCCTGGCCTGGCTGCCCCGCGCGGCGAGCTCGCTGACCAGCGCGGATGCCCCATCCGCGGCGGCCCCGCGCCGGCTGACCAGCAGCAGGTGACGCACGCCGTGCACGTCGGCCAGATGCCGGGCCAGCAGCCCGCCGAGCAGGCCGGTCCCACCGGTGATGAGAACGGTCCCGTCCGGATCCCAGCCGCCCGGCAGCAGACTGTCGCTGTCGTCCACGGCGCTGTCGACAGCCGGGGTGTCCGTGGTGGACGGGGCATCCTCGGCGGCCGGAATGTCCCTGCTGGGTGGGATGAGGGCGGGTGTCCCGGGCTCGGGAAGCGGGACGAGTCGGGCCGCGTGCGGGCGGCCGTCGCGCACGGCCAGGCCGGTCTCGCCGCTGGCCAGGGCAGCGGCGACGGCGTGGGTGACCGCGGCGCCGAGGCCGAGACGATCGTCGAGGTCCAGGAGGACGAGCCGGCCGGGATGTTCGAGCTGCGCGGTGCGGACGAGACCCCAGACCGCGGCGCCGACGGGATCCGCCACGGGTTCGTCCGGCCGGGCGGCGACGGCACCCCGGGTGGCGATCACCAGGTGGGAGCGGGCGTGGTCCTCGTTGGCGAGCCAGGACTGCAGCAGGGCCAGGATGTCGCCGACGGCAGCCCGCGCGCCCTCGGCGTCGGGCGAGGGCCGGGGTTCCACCACGGCCAGCACAATCCTGTCGCCGCTGTCGCCGCTGTCGCCGCTGTCGCCGCTGTCGCCGCTGTCGCCGCTGTCGCCGCTGTCGCCGCTGTCGCCGCTGTC
>NZ_JALKFZ020000197.1 GCF_023243075.1 Frankia sp. AiPa1
TTTGTTTTTTGTTTTATTGGGGCGGGGGGGGGGGGGGTTGTTGGGCGGGGGGGGGGGGGGGTTTTGGGTGGGGGGGGGGGGGGGGGGGGGGGGGGGGGCCCCCCCCCCACCAGGACAATCGGGACGGTCCGAGGTGTCGGATTGGCGGCCGTGGGGACGTCGGTTGGCTCGCGCGACTGACGTCGCGTTCGACTTGTAATCGAGCGGTTAGGGGTTCGAGTCCCCTCACCGGCTCTGGCAGGTCGCTGTTCGATCGTGTCGATCAACCTCGGGCGGCACCACGCCGATCCGTGATGGCTGGCGGCCAAGCCTCAACAGGCTGCCAGTCGGCTTGGCTGCCGGCCTCCGCATCGACCACCTCGCGATCCTCCCACGGCGGGCAGCCGAGGACGATCTAGACCTCAACACCGAGGTACGCCCAGGTGGGATAGCGGTCGCCGCAGAACTGACATCGCGGGCCGCGCTCGTACTCCTCCGGCCATCCGTCTCGCACCTCCACCCACCACCCGGCAGCAGGTGCGACGCCGACCCAGCCGTCCGCGCTGGCCTGGTCAGCGCCCCACATGACGATGGTCCAGCGTGCTGCCGGCGGGGAGATCGAGCGCGGCTCAGGCATCGCCGTAGCCGCCCGCGAAGATCTCGGGCACCCGGTCCGGTGCAATTCCGGCGACCTTCGACGTCATCAGCTCATCGCGACAGCCGTGTCCGTACGAACACTTATGGTCACAATCGGCGGCGAGTCGCACTCGATTATCCCGCGAGACTGTGCCGCCCCGCTCACCTCGCAACTTCAACATCAGCGGGCGCCGGCACCGCTCGCCAAGCGAACGCCGTCCCTATGACGGGCCGTCACTGACACACGTTCGCCGTCACCGCTGGCCGCGGTCGATCACTTCGACGTATGCCCTGGCCAGCGGTCTGCGCCAGTGCGGCGCAAGCGCCTGCCACGCCGGCCGGTGCGGGCGGACAGTAAAAGTTGATCAGTTGCCGAAAGTAACAAATGACAGCATATTATTGCTGACCGTTATCGAGTTGTGGCGCTATCGAGGTACTGAAGCAGGACCATTGGGTTGCCGGCACCATATGAACTCAGGGACAGCGTTGTCTGAGATGGTTACTCTCTGGTTTAGAGGGGGGACCAATGCGGCGTCTTGGAGGCGGTTCGACGGCACAGACCGCTATCCGGATCTTGTTCATCGTCGACCGGGTGGGCGATGCGGTGTCCGGGGCGGAGGAGGTCGATGGTGCGGTGCGGGTGCTGCGCTCGGAGACCAAGTTGCAGAAGCTGGACTTCTGGGTTCGTTATCCGGACTATCTCGCCTTCGAACTCCTGGCGGAGGCTGAGGCGGGGCGCCTGGATCGGGACTGGGCGATCGGCGAGGCCGCGCTGCTGGTAGAAGCCGAGGTACCGGAGCTGCACGTGTATCCGATGGTCCGGTATCTCCGGGGAGCATACGAGCGGAAAGACAACGCGCTCGCCCTGCTGAAGAGTCTGGGTCACCTGGCGATACGTCGCCGGACAGCGTCGGTTCTTGATCCTCGTGCTCGTCGGGACTTCTACCTGCTGGAGAAGGGCGCGCAGGCTGTCGCGAGCTTGCGTGCGGAGATCCCCGCCGTGCGCTGGTATGACGAGCAGGCCGTTCGTGCGGCGAGCTTTGCGGCGCACCTCAGCGGCGGCCAGTGCAAGGACCGGCAGTACCGCAACGAGGTCTACGAAGGAACTCCGCTGGGGGCTGTCATCCCGCCGATCCGCCCCCGTGTACTGGAGCAGCTGGGCCTGCTGCGGGCGGCGATGCCCGTATGAGCGGCGACGTGGACTCGTGGGCCAGCTGGACCGACGCGGTCGCCCGGCGGGGTCGGCTTCCGGTGCAGGAAGCAGAGGTGGTGCTGCGGGAGGTCGGTCTGCACCCGCCGCCCGCAGCAGGCAAGCCCCATCGACTGCGGGTTGTCCGCGTCGATTTCGCCGGGTTCATGCCGCGCGGGGGCGACATCCGGCCGTTCTCCTTCGGATGGGATCCGCCAGGCACGGTCGGCGCTTTGGCCACGATCGAGCGCAACGAGGCGGGCAAGTCGTCGGTGTTCGAGGTTGTTCGATGGGCTCTACGGGGCCGCTGTGGCGTGCAGCCGGATGTACGGCAGTGGATTCGGCAGGTCCTCGTCGAGCTCGATATCGACGACGAACGGTTGTGTGTCGTCTTCGGGGCCCGCGACGGAGAGCCGACCGGCGGTGTGCTCCGTCTGAGTGCGGCAGACAGCGGGCTACCCGGCTGGCCTACCCCGACCGCCCGTGATGCCAGCCACGAAGAACGACCAGGAGGCGCCCTGCTCGACCAGGCAGAGAGCCTCGTCGAGTCCGAAGCCGCGCTGTGGGTGTGTCGGTTTACGGGTTCGGTGTCGATGGAGGCCGTGGTTGGTGACCTGATGCTCGATCGCCTCGGGTTCAACCGTCTCTCTGGCTGGCAGAAGATGCCGTCCGGGCGCGCCGCCCAGCAGAACGACGGAGTGTCGACCACCTTGAGCTGGCCGTTGTGGAGCGCTGCGCTGGGCGTCGGCTCACTCAAAAGTGTGATCGGCCAGGAGGTCACGACCGCGGCCCGGCTCTTGCAGGTCTACCTCGGCGCACCATGGGCCGGTACCGCTGTCGATGCGGGTGGCGCGCTGGGAGCCGCGCAGCAGCGTCGGTCAGCTGCCCGCCGACGCAGCGAGCAGGATGCCACTGCTTCCGCGGAACGTCTCGACGCCTTGCGCGAGGAAGAACAGAAGCTACTTGGGCGTCTCTCTGGGCTGGAACGCTCCTCCCAGACCGCCGAGGAGGTCGACCGGCGGCTGCGAGCAATGCAGGCCGCGGCGCGTGCCTTCGCCGCAGCTGACACCGTGATGGCCGAGGCCGCGAGACGTCTGGAGGACAGCTCCAGGCGCTTCCAGAGCGCTGAGGCCGATCTCCTCGCCCTCAGCGAGGACCGGCTCACCCGCAGGTTCTTCCATTCCCTCACGCCGACCTGCTGCCCTCGCTGCGACGCTCGGGTGACCGCCGAGCGGCTACAACGCGAGCAGGAGGGCCGTTGCTCCCTCTGCGATGAGGCGTTCTCCCTCACGATTCCCGCCCAGGACACAGGCGAGGAGTCCGACGCAACTGGCGCCGCCGCCTCGGCGGACCTGGTGGACGATCTGCCACCCGACGAAGAAGAAACCGCCCTACGCACCGAGCGGGACAACCTGCGCGCACGGCGCGAAGCGGACAATGGCGCACATGATCGCGCGAAGGAAGTCCGTGCCGCTGCGCAGGTCGCGTTGGAAGCCGCACGCGTCGCGTTCGAGGAGGCCGCCAGTCGCGACTCCCACACGGCCGAGGTCAGAACGACGGAGACGCGTCTCGCCGTCGTACGCGCCTTTCTGCAGGACAAGACGGCAGAAACAAGCGGCGCGACACGCATCGAGGACCCCAAAGTGCGTGTGTTGGAAGCGGCGGAAAAGGAAGCGAAGTCTCGCCGTGACGCCGACCAGCGCGACCTGCTCGTCCAGGTCAGCAAGCAGATCCTGGAACTCGGGCGGCACTTTGGCCTCGAACAACTGGAGGAGGTGAGGCTCGACGGTGCGGCTCGCCTGGCGGTGACGAAGGGCGGCGCCGCAACGAGCTACATGTACCTCACACCAGGCGAGCAGCTACGGCTCAAAATCGCCACCGCAGTCGCGCTGCTGCGCGTTGGGCGTGCCACGGGCATTGGCCGCCACCCGGGCCTCATTCTGATCGACAGCGTCGGAGCCGAAGAGATGGCCGAGGAGGACCTGGCTCAGATGCTGCGAGCACTTCAGACACTCGCCGGCGAACGGCACGCCCCCCAGATACTGATCTTCAGCGCTCGCGGTCGTGATCTCGCCCGTATCCTGACCGCGGAATCGCTCCAGATGCCGCCGCCTGGCGAGCGACTATGGTGATGTGTGGCCGACAGCACGCCCCAAGGGTCCGTCGATGAGCGGCGAGGCTGCGGCGCACGCCCAGCCTCTTGACGCTGCATCGTTGCTTCTCGTGGACGGCGTACCGGCCCTGCTTGCGCGGGAAGAACAGCTCCGCGACGCCTGCGCACTCCCGCACGCCGTCGGCGTCCTTGCCCAGCACTGGCCTGATCTCTCTGCCGCCGACCGCCAGCATGCCGCGGACTTCGTGGTGCGCGCAGTGTCCGACTTCGACCCGCTCCAAGGCGATGACGTCCTAGAACAGATCCTTCTTGCCGAGAGCCTGCTGTCGGACGTCGCGGGACCCCTGTGGTTTCGGCTCTCCGAGGCGGCGCGACCAACCTACGACGGGCTCTCCTACACTTCGTCAGCTGCCGGTGAGGCCCTTGTGCTTCTCGCCATAGCTGGCCACGGCCGGGTCACCAGCGCAACCGCGGTTCTCCTCGACCAGGTCGATGCCCTCGACCGCGACGGCGCGCACGGCCCGCCCGCCCACGACGAACATGAAGAGGCGGCACGCCGGCTGATCCGCGCGCTTGGCCTCATCCGCGGGGAAAAGGGCGACCCCAACGGGGACATCGTCGCCGCGCTGAGAGACTTAGCCGAAAAGCACCCTGAGATCGTAGACGACGCCGCCTTCGAACTCGGCCTCGCCGACGTCTCCGCCGCGCTGACCAGCCCGACGGAACCTGAGTGCCTCGCCCGCCTTCACGAGGCTCTCGTGTGGTTCGAGACCGCGCGGGAGGTCGAAGGACGACCCGACGCCGACCTGCTCGCCGACGCGCTGCACGCCATCCTGACCTTCGCTCACGGCCAGTCGATAAGTCTCGACACTGTGAACCTGCTTCGGCAGCGCGTCTTCGGCTGGGCGCAGGGGGGGCTGGAAGAAGAGCCGGAATGGCGTGGGCAGCGCGCTACAGCTCTTCTTTCCTGGTTTCATCTTGTCGACCGACTCGGCCAGTGTGCGGAGCTCGGCGCCGCACACTGGTGGGAGCCTGCATCTCTTATCGCCGCCATCGGTAAAGCCGTAACAGCACAAAACGCAGTGCTGGTCGCGACGCTGCCAGATGCCCCTCCCGACGGTGCGGTCGGACCGCCCGTCATCCAGCGAGTTCTCGCGCCTTTCCTGGAAATCGCCGAAAAGCGAGCATTTCTCGATCTCTGGCTCGACCAAGCAACAAACGACGACCCCGAGACCCGCGACGGGATACGCAGGGTACGCGACCTCCTTGCCACACCGCCATCCACAGCGGACCCGCCGGGAAAAGTCATAGGGCGTCTCCACGAGGACGTGCGTGACGCCCTCGCACTCGACAACGCCACCACCGCGCAACTCCTCGATGAGTTGAGCCCGCACCTCGCGGGTCAGATCCACCTGGCGCTTACAGGAAAGGGCCGGATAAACTCGACAGGCCGCGGTCTTCTCTACGAAAAAATCCGACGGGATCTTATCGGCCAGCTAAGCGACTGCCCCGAATATCATGGCGAAGTCAAGGTTGCAGGAGATCTTCTTGTCGGCGAAATTCTCCTGTTCGTCAAGGACCGTCTCGACGACGAGACACACTCTGGTTCGCCCGCCTCCTACCTCCGCAAGCTACATCCCAGCGACGAAGATCCCAAAGAGGAGCGACTCGCATACGACCTTCGAGACCACATGCGTATCGCCCTCCCGGGACGCCCGCAATGGGAAGTGCGCGACATAGGAGGTGGTCGTGTCGATCTCGTCTGGACCTGGCCAGAATTTCGCCTTGTGATCGAATGTAAACGCCGCAAAAGAACGGAGAAATCATTCGGCTTGGACGGAAAACTCGCGCAAGCCGAACAGTACCAGGTCACCGACGTCCCCGTCGGCGCCCTCGTCATCCTCGATCTCACGGAAAAGGACCGCCTGGTCGACCTTGCCGGCTGCGCGAGTATCGAAATCCTGCCACCGGCACACGAGGGCGGCCGACGCCACTACGTAGCGACCTTCACCGTGCAAGGAAATAAGCCGACTCCCTCATCTCACAGCCGTCCGACAGCAAAAAGAAACTCAAAATCCAGGAGCCTTCCGCGCTGAACCTTAAAATGCCACGCTCGGCAGGGCTTCAGGTACCCTTGGGCTGGTCTCTTGGATCGAGCCGCGGCCAATCAGGATGCCAGAGCCGTACAAAATTTCCCGTCGATTTTATGTCTGTTTCCGAATATCCGTCGTTATCGACCGTCACTGGCTCCACTAGTCCGGTATTGGAATGGACTTGCCAGGCAACGATAGGGTAGCGGACGAGTATCCCATTGTCTTCGCGGTACTCGGCCATCCATCCGCCGCCCGGCAGGACGTGAGTGTACCCGGCCTGTATGACGGCCGTGAGCTTGCCGGCACTGGCGGCGGGAACAAGGTTCCCGGTGCTTTCGTCAACGACGAGTGGTACTCCTTCGTCGTTCCAAGCTACAACGACCTTCTCGATCTCGACCTTGCGCTCTTTGCCACTCGAGTCGACACGGGTGGTCTGGTAGAAAGCATGCCAGCCGTGAGCGGGAATCACCTGTAACGGCCCTCAATCGGATCGGACTCATGAACATGGAGACGAGGGCCGCCGGGGACCGGTGCGCCATTGCTTGCTCCGGCGCGCCACCAGACGGCGCAGTACGGGCGGACGATTGGCGACCTGTTCCCGACCTGCCACCATCATCGTCGCAGTCATGGTCGGAGCGCGAAGCCACCTTGCCCGTCACCGAGACTGTCAGCTCGACGACAGAACTCTGGTCCTCTCAACCTTCAAGCACTCGCTGGATAGCCCACAGGCTAGCCGCGTGTACTACGACCCGCCGGCAGGTCGTGCCGGGTTACCGGCTCCTGAACCGCACACGACCGCCAGCAATCCTCCGGAGTCCCCGACACGCCTTAGCCGCCGCGACCTGCGGGGCGGCCAAGGACCTCAGGATATGGGTGGCGCCGCGACATGTCCTACCGGGAGGCCCGCAGGAGTGAAGGCAGGCGGGCTGGTCGAGTGACGCGCCGCCTTCGGCCGCAGGCGCCGTATGCTCAGGCGATGGCTTTGAAGGCGCGTCTCCACGGCCGCGACGACGACCTCGCTCTCCTCTCTGGGGCCCTGCCGACTGGCGACACGCGGGTGGCACGAGACGAGGACGGCTACTATCTGACGTCGGCGACAGTGGAGCACCGCCCCAGCCACATCGACTACCATCCGAAAGCCACCGAAGCCTTGGCCCGGGTAAACGGGATCGGCTGGATTACGTCCCCGAATTTTCACCCGGTGAAGCTGACCGGGATCTACCACGACGGCGACCGGCAGCATGTTGTCGTCTCGCCCACATCGATCACGTCGACGGGCGGCGTGGGGATCCCCACGGTCGGCGGCGACGCGGTGGCCACCAACCCGTCAACGCCCCGGGGACCTGCATGGGCGGCTGCCGCGGCAGGCAACGCTGGCCTCGCCGAGGCGCTCGCGATTCTTGGCAGGACCGCGGACCCCGGATGGGTCGAGCTCTACAAAGTCTGGGAGATCATCGGCGATGGTCGAGACCCGAAGCAGCTCGGTTGGGTGACGGAAGCCGACAAGGAAGCTTTCAAGCAGGCAGCGAACCACCCTGCCATCAGCGGCGACGCCGCCAGGCACGCGAGGATGCCGGGTCGCCCTCGCAGAGTCTCACCCCTGAGCCTTCCGGACGGTCGCGCTTTCATCCGACGTCTAATGGAAACCTGGCTTGACTCGCTGCAACGCTGACCCTGGCAGGGACGTAACACGGCGTGTGGCCGCTCTGGCCTAGTACAAGGTCGAAGGCTGCGGTGGCAGTTTCCCAGCGCGCAAGGGTGGAGTGTTCATCAGCCGGTCTCGGAAACGGGCTGGAGCCCGATATCCTTCGTACTTCTCCGTCAGGAAATCCTCCGCACGATTCCGGCGATCCACGATCCGCGTAGACGCGAGAAACTGCTCATCGACTGCAAGCTCGGCCGCCAACTGGGGCAGGCTCTCCGTAAGCTCGTGGTACAGGCGTTCCGCGTCCATATCCACGCGTGCGCGTGCTCGACGAAGAATGTGATGGACGGTCCAGTCGGGATCTGGACCGTCCAACAACGAAACCATTTCAGCATGATCGTATGCGGCAGCGCGCGCCGCATGATCCGTGGACGCACGGCGCCGGAAGGACGGCATAGCCGCCAGCTCCCCCGCCAAGCGTTCCTCGAGTACCTCACGTTCTCCGCGGTCCGCTGGCCGACTGCGGTCACCACTGGCAGGGGCACGCAAGGAACCCGCCTCGGCGATGAGGCTGTCGTACCAGCTGGGCGTTATGGACCACCGGTGCAGGACTCCTTCGTGGGCAAACGCGACCTCGACCTCGACGATCTCGCCGCTGTGGCGGCGGGCTCGCCGAACCAGCCGCGCACGCTCGGCCTGCCGTTCCTCCTCGACACTTTCGGGCAGCGACTCGTCGAACTCCTTCAGATCGAACTCTGGTGCAACCCGGTAAAGCAGCCGTACCCCAGCCCGGTGCGCGACGCGCACGAAGTCCGCTAACGGCATCTCGTCGAGTCCGACATCGACGTCCGCACCGTCGGCCGCAGGAGTCACCCGCACCGGCATCACGACGATGCCAAGCCCAGCGGTCAGATCATCCAGCTCCTTGGCAAGGGCTCTCATGTCCGCATCCATATGCGCCCCTCGACAGACGGTTGTCCGAGATGTCAGGTCAACGCCAGTCTGCACCGGCAGCCAAACTTGTCATCCCTGTTCGAGACAGCCGGCGTGGTCTCCCCGTCTACTCGACGTCGACGCGAAGCAATGTTCATCAGCAGGCGCCCGAGGCGCCGAACACACAGACCAACAGGGCCGGCAAGCCCACCGTCAGCAACACCAGCTCATCCCGCGCCAGCTTCTTGACGCCCTGCCCGCGATCAGCCAGACGCACCGGCCGTCACGATCTGTCACCGTCTGCTGTGGACTCGATCATCGAACAGTCCCCTGTACTTCGTCACCGTTGACCGTCCCGCGACGAAGCCCCCGCTGTGGCCAGCCGCACTGCGAGCCGCGCCTAACACCGCCCCGGAGGGGCCGCCGGCGAACAATTGATCGACAGAGTCCTGCGGAATGAGCCCATAATGAGCCCATATTCGATCTTGATGGCAACGCAAAAGATCTTCTCGGACATAAATCCGCAGGTCAGGACGGGTATATCTGGAGTCGACAAGGAGAGCGGAAGCCCTACCCGCCCGATTACAAGTCGCATGCGGACCTGCCGCGCCATGCCGCGCCATGCCGGATCGTGACGCGCTCTCCCAGGTCACGGCGTTATCTGTGCCGCAACCTGCCTGCGGATGCCGCGCCATGCCGGGACATCCGCACCCACAATGAGCCCACGACCTGTGCCGACTGGGCGGCGACCTCGTTCGATCACAGGTGCTGGTTCGGTATCGTCCCTTTTGGGTGGCGCGGGCCTCGGCGCTCGCGACGCGGGTGCAGGGGCACCGAACGCCTCGGCAGGCACAGGTGGAAGATCGAACGGACGATCGCGTGGTTTGACGGCTACCGCAGATTGACCGTTCGCTACGAACGAAACGGGCTCAACTTTCTCGGATTCCTCTGCCTGGCCGCCGCGATCACCTGCTGGAAGAAACTCCCACACCCCACGTGAGACATGCTCTCTGAGTGAGCCGTCCGCCGGGGGCCATGACGGACTGCAACGGCGCGTGGTCAACGGGTTCCCGTCACGCTCGTCGTCCGTGGGGGTGCAGCGGGGGATGCTCCCAAGCTAAAACGCAGTCGACAAGCGCACTGCGCGGCGTCCCGGCCCGACCGAGGACGAGCGGGTGTCCGCCTCATGGACACTCTGGAGCGGTCGTCGCTGAGCCGGGTACTTGCCGTTCGAGAGCACCACGGACAGTTGCCGCCCTGTGACATACGGCACATTTAGGTCACTACATTGCACTCGCGTGGCACCTCCGACCTGGTCTTTATGCTTTAAAGCTACTGTTTACCTTCATTTGAAGTCGTTTGACTCGATCACCCTTTGCATATCTGCTGTCACGGTACATGGAACCCTGGCCGCGACCTCGCCAAGGAGATCGACTTTGTGTAGGTTCCCACTCCGCCTACTTGCCCTGCTAACGATCATCACGGCGCCACTCGTGGTGCTGCCCACCGCCCAGGCCGCGTCGGCGGCGACAGTGGCAAGCTGCGCCCAGCAGTCCGCCGCCAATCTGAGGGGCTGGTACAAGAGCCGATACGAGTGGTGCAAGATCGAGCCGCTCTCCGCCGGGGAGCGAGTTGATGGGAAGATAGTCGGCACCGTAAGTGCGGTCTATGCCATCGCCGTCACGACCAATCAAAAGACACGGAACGTGCACGTCGACTTCGCGATTAAGAGCATCAAGAGCACCGGAACTCTCGCGAACACTACCCTCTCTGTGCAGCTCCCATGTGCCGGGTGTACAGCGGGCGCAGCTAAGGGGCGGACAGCTACCTTGAGCGGCTGGGAAAGAGATTCAGGTACGACATTCGACTTCACGGGGGGCCTGGGCACGGGTCAAGACAAGGTAGCCAGCCACGCTTTCAACCCTCGATTTGTGCTGGGCGGCCGGCTTATCTACAACGCCCAGGGAACATCTTTCCGCTGCGATCAGGCAAATTACGTCACCTCGAAGAGCTCGGGTTGCGTATTCACGCAATACATCCCGAGGCTTCCACTCTCGTATACGAGATGGCCGCAGGTCGCCGACCATATCTCCTATGCTCTGAACCACCCGGCCGGAACCGTCCCGGCATGGCGCGGCAAGACGATACCCAGCAGGCTGCACCGTATATACTACGACAAGAGGCAGCGCACAAAGAACCGCGACGCTGCCATAGCGACGTGCAATAAGGAATTCCCCGGCTACACTAAGCTAACACCCAAACGGGACTGCGATGAATTCCCCTTTGCCACGACTAGGGAGGGCGCAGCTCGTGGCGACCTCCGCTACTCGGCGCGTGCACTCAATTCAGGGCAGAATCAACTCGCCGGGGTGGATCTCAACACGTTCTGGCTCCAGAACCGTGTCATCGACGGCGACACGTTTGACGTTGCGTTCAGCTAGTAAGATCTCGCCCGACCGGCCAGAACAACGGCGATTCGAGGCGAGGGGGATCCGTGACAGCACCTACAGGACCCACTAGCAGGTGCAAGGAGACGGTCGACGTCCTGTACAGCTTCTTCTACCTGCAAGACGGCGGCCAGGCATGGCTGGATGACGACAGCACGCCTCCCAGCCCGTCAGGAGGGAACAAGCTGACAGCGACCGGGAAGGACTGGGTCAGCATCGTCAGCGAGGCGCAGGACCACGTGGCGGGCATCCAGCTCGAAGCCTGGCCCACAGCGCCCCCCCGCCAAGATGACTGGGAGATCTCAGAGGACTTCCAGGTGGCCCTCACAACCGGAGAGGTCGTACCGGTCGGGGTGACCATGGGGCCCTCGGAGGAGGAGATCATCGTCGGCCCGCCAGGCACCTACGCTGGACGGGTGTACTCCCGGGGGCGGCAAGACACCCGGAACGCAAGGGAAGAGAACCTCCAGATTCCCGACGGCCTGGAACAGTACCTCGTACAGTTCTGGCCGGCATAGACGGACGGCCCGGGACCCCATCGCGATCTAGACGCTCTCTCGCAAATCTTTGAGCCAGATGAAGATCGCGGCGGGGGTGGGCTCGTTGCTGAAGTAGTGGGTGCGCCTGGGACAGCGGGTCGCGGGCGCGCGCCACTGCTTGAGGACCGGCAGGCAGACCGGGCGGCCGAGCAGCGGCACCGGCACGGCGAGGCCGACGATGACCCAGTTGTTACCGAAGCCGACCTGCCGGTCGCCCTTCGCGGAGCCGTCGTGGAACCAGCCCGCCGCCCACACCTTCGTGCCCGCCCGGTGGAACAGGGTGTCATCGACGACGACGGTCAGCGGCCCGGCCGGGACGAGGCGGTCCACGACGCGAGCCGGGCGGCTGCCAGGCCGACCCGGTCAGGCGACCAGGTCGCCCGCGCGAAGAACCGGTGCGCCCGGTCATGCGGCCACAGCGCGGACAGGCCCGCGCCCACGAGCATCCCGCACACCGTGCGCCGCCCGGTCCCCGCGAGCATTCCCACCACGAGCGCCCGGAACGTCCGGAACGACGGCGCGGTGAAACACGGCCGGAAACCCTCCAGCAGCACCGCGAGAGAAACCGGTATCCTGACGTCCGGGAGCATCGGCGACCGCTCTTTCGAGTTGGTACAGGAAACGCCGATGCTCCCGCCACCGGCCCTCCGAGCCGGCCTTCCGCCTTTCCGCCACGCGCCGTGATACCACCGGCAGACACCACACAATCATGCGGCAACACCCGATCGATCAATCATCCAACGGTCACCGACCACCGATCCCGATCAAGAAAACTGCGAAACTCTAGACAAGGGTGGCCGCAAAGAATGGAGCTACCTCTGTGATCGTCGCTTTTTAATTTCTTGCATGCCGGTCCGAATCATGTGCCTGGCGGAAAATGCGCCGGCGGGAATGAATAGAACGAAACCTCCGAGGGAGGCATTTAAATAGGCATCAACACTGAAGTGAGTATGCAACAGCCTCGAAACCCCAAAAAAAGCCCGAAAGCCAACAAGCTTCCGCTGAGGCCGGAAAGGGTGCACATATGGACGTAGAATTGGAATTTTGTTGGCATGGAAGACCTTCGTCTTTCTGCCAGTGGAGCAATGTAAGCATCTCTTCTCGCCAGTGGTCGCCTAGGGTGGACCTGCGCCTGTGGCGCCACCTGCCGGCTTTCTGGTCCGGGGAACCTTGGCACTGTCGCCGGCTTCGCGCGCCCATCCACCGTATGCTGTACTCTGTCAAGCAGCAGGCGCCGCGCATCCTCTGACAGCTCGCCAAAAAGGTCAATGGAGATTACCGAGCCGAGGAACCCCGGGCGATCGCAGGCTTCGATTCTGACTGGCAACAGCTTCCGCGCAAACCCCTGCGGATCCTGACGGTGGGCGGCTTGCCACTCCGATTCCGCGTATACGGATTGCAGGTATGCTTCCGAGAGGATCGCGATGGTGCGTCGAGCTGACGTGGTGCCTCTCTGCATCCCAGAGTTCCAGTTGGAACCCGGCACGAAATCCCAGGCTTGAATAAGCACGCTATAGCCTGCATCTTCTAGCTGCCAGGCTACCCACTCCGCCCACTCGCGATCAGCCTGTGTGTAGGAGACAAAAAAATCCCACGCGGTGGCTGGTGCGTCTTCCCCGTCCGGCACGAAGAGATCATCCCACGCGCTCCTAGCCGGAGAGCATCCACCCAGTGACCAGACCGGCCTAGGCTGCGTCGCGCGGGCTGACCAGCACGCGTACCCCTTGGCGTACCGGCGTCCTGTCGTTTCGGGGACCGGCACATGCCCACGTCCGCCGTCCAGGGAGCGAGGCCACCGTGTCAGGGTCTGCGTCGATCTGTGACAGGATGGCCGTGCTTGGCACCATCACCGCCGCTGGTCCCTCCTGACCGGCCGGGCGACCTTTGCCCGGTCCGAGCGCCCGTGGCGCTCTCTGGGCCAGAGGAGGTGATCACTGTGGGTACGGACGCGTTCATCGTTTTCACGATGCTCGTGATCGTGCTGGTGCTCTCGCCGAAGCGCTGATCAAGCGCTGAGGTGAGGGGGTGGGTTTCGGGAATTCCCCGGGCCCACATCCGCCGATTGAGGTAACTCGGAGTATGCACGAAATGGCACTCGGAGTATCACGATATATGTGATATCGACACGCCGAACACATTAGACTCCGTTTAGTTATCGTGTAACTGATCAGGTATCGCTTTGATCTTGGGTTAGCTGGTTGCGGGCATCCAGGGACGGCCCTTGGCGAGGTGAACGAGGGCGGGGAACAGTGGAATGCCGTGTTTGGTGGCGGTGGACAGGTAGCCGCTGATCGCGCAGAACTGGCGGGCGCCGATGAGGGTGCGTAGGCACCCGGATACTTTCTGCCGAAGTTTGATCATGCGGATGTCGCGTTCGCATCCGTTGTTGTCCGCGGGAACTCGCGGATCGTGGGTGAACCGCGGGTAGTCGGTTTCGCGGTCGATGAGCCCGCAGGCCAGGGCGTGGCGGGCGGCCATGAACTTCGTGCCCCACGGTGAGGTCTGGGTGATCCCGATGTGGGCGGCGTGGCGCAGGGCCCGGGTGTGGGCTACCAGCGTCTTCGGGTCGACCGGCGTGCCGGTGGTAGCGGCGTCGACGGACAGGCGGTGCAGGGCGACGAGAGCGTCGGCGGCCTGGGTCGCCCAGCACCAGGTCCCGGCCGGGGCGGCGTCACTCACGGCCTGGAGTTCGCGGAGCACGTGGGCGACACACAGCTGGTGGGTGGCGGTGGTGTAGGTGTCATAGGGCGCCCAGGCGTCGTGGACCATGACCCCGGTGAAGCCGGTCAGCACCCCGAGGGCGTCGATCCCGGCGGTTCCACGCTTCGGATGGCAGTCGATCAACGTGTACTTCCCCGTGCGGGCGCAGTGCACCCAGTGCGGTTTCCCGGCGACGCGCAGCCCGGTCTCGTCCGCGCCGACCACCTCGGCGCCAGCGAGCAGGTCTCGGACAGCGGCGAGGAAACCTTCCAGGTCGGTGGCGGCACGGGCGGTCATCGCCGCGACCGTGCCCGCCGAGATCGGGATCCCGACCAGCTCGGCGAGCGCGGTCGCGGTCCGCTCTTTCGACAGGAACTGGCCCGCCTACAGGTAGACCGCGGCCGCGGCCACCCGCAGCCCGTACCGCACCGGGGCACCCACCCCGGCCGGTGCGGTCGCTTTCGTTCGTGTCCCGCAGCCCGTCTTCGTCCGCAGTGACGTCGGCACTGGCTTGGCCAGCCCGTCCGAACTCGGTGGCTTCGACGAGTTCCGCGAGGCCTTGGCGACCTGGGCCTCCAACTCGGGTGGTGTGAAGGTCGAGGAGGTCGAAACGCCAGCCACCAAATCGTCATGAACAGACACAGCTACCAACCCAACAAACGGCCAAGAAACCCCGCCGTCCCCCGTCCACCACGACCACAAGCTAACGTCAACATCACGGGCCACCTGGGGAGCTACTTGCACACAGCCCCTGGGGAATTCCCTGATCGTTCACAATCCGGTCCCAGTAGCGGCGCTGAAGGCGGTATCTTGACCCCGGCACCGCGCCCATTTCGCCTGTTCTGGGAGGAATCCATGCTCGGTAGAAGCACCGCACCGGCACCGTCCGAGGTACCGCCTTGGCGCCGCCGTCCGCGGCGTACCATAGCCCGCGTCGTGACCGCTCTCGCGGCGGCCGGTGCTCTGATCGCGGGCCTGGCGTCGACCGCGTTCGCCGGCGGCCCGCTCCTGTACGCCTCCGCGGGCTCCGTCGGACAGCGGTGGACGGTGTGCTCCCAGGACCTCGCCGTGCGCTCCAGCCCCGGCGGGTCGGCGTTCGCCTACCTCCATAGCCCCCAGACCTTCACGATCTACGACGCCGGAGGTGGCGAGTTCGGCGGCGAATGGGTTTACGGCCACGCCTGGGGCGATGTCAACCAGGACGGCTACGTGCAAAACGGCTGGTTCTGCCTGGAGCAGTAGTCCGACGTTCCCCTGAGAGCCGTTCCTGTCCATGCTGGTAGACAGGAACGGCTCTCACAAGAGGTGCCCGGCGCGGCGTCGCCTTCCCCAGCCGTAGCCTGCAGCCGGTCCACCGCGGAACGGTCCAGTTACAGTAGCCCCGGCTGTATGCCGTGACCGTCGGAATACCAAGAGGACGCCTATCCTTAGGAGCCGGGCTTCCCCTTTCCTGGGTCGCCGGAAATCACGGTTTCTTCACCCACTCGAGCTAAAACAGGCGCTGGTCGCCGTCAGTGTCTCCTTCCGTGGCGCGGCTCCCGCGCACTCCATACTGCACAGCGAGGTCGACACGTCCGATCATCGTTGACGCGGAGTGGCGGCGGAGGCACAGATTCATGATCACTACGGTCAAGGTGCTGGGGATCGCCGCACGCAGCCAAACGTCCGTGGCCGGCGCGGCACGCCGAGTGGTCAACTATGTTGAAGGCGCAAGCGCGGACACATCTGCGGTCGCGGGAGCCTCCTACTACTCCGACGGGGCGCGGGCGTCAGGCCGTGCGCGGGGAAGCGGCGCCGTGCTCGTCGGACTGGGCAGCCCGGGTAGCCGGCTCACCTCCGAGCAGCTTCAGCGGCTACTGAGCGGGGAGCATGCCGCGTCGGGTCGGCCGCTGCTGTCCGCTGTTGGTTCCGCGAGCCGGCTGTCTCGGAGCCACCACCGGCTTCCATCGCCGGGACGCGCGTGGTTCACCCTCGCTGAGGCGGCTTCCATCGCCGGGGTGGACGTGTCGTACCTTCGTCGGCTCGCCCGCGCCTCCGCCCAGCTGCAGCCACGCACACCGGCCTCGGCGACGGTGCCGAGCAGCTCGACGGACGGGAAGTCCGATCCCGCGACACTCCGCTTCGTGGCAAGCGGGTGCCGCCGGATACGGCGACCCTCTCGGCGGAAAGCTCCCGGAAGCAAACCGTCCGTCTCACGGTAGCCGCACGGTCACGTCATTCACGCCGCGCAGCCGGCCGGATGGTCCGGGCGTTGGGTGTCTTCCCGATGAGCTCGATCCGGACAGCACGCGCCGGCGAGGTCGTCGATCGTCACGCCGGGCGCCCCCAGGGATACGGCGGGGTCGGCACGTACCGTCGGCACGTGTGGACGGTCGTACCGCCGGCGCGATTCTGGCTGCCGGATGGACGATCACCTCCCGCGGAGTCGGGGGCGACATCGGCTCGGAGAAACGGCCTTCTGCGCGGGGGTTTGGCCAGGTCAACTGGGGTCCGGCGAGGTGAAGGACTTCTTCGTCGTGGTGGGAACGACCGGCCGGTATCGCCAGGGCGATGGTGTAAAGGTTCCCCTGCGCCTACCGTAAGTGAGGGCCACTTCATGATGAGGACCGACGACGCGACATCCTGTGACCGCCTTGTGGAGGCCGGACTCGGACCGGACGACAGACCGGGATGGCCGCGCCGATCGCCGCGGGGCGTGCTCGTCGGGGCCGGACAGGCGTCGCGGGGGCGGTCCTGATGGGGCCGGAGACGTTCGTCCCCGGCGAGCCCGAGGGCCCGAACGTGGCCAGGGTGTATGACTACTTTCTCGGCGGGGCGCACAATTTTTCCGCTGATCGGGACGCGGCGGCGCGGGTGATCGCAACGTGGCCGCAGATCCGGGACACCACCCGGGTCAACCGTCTGTTCCTCGGCGACGCGCTGCCAGCGGGCAGCTATCTGGTCCTGACCCATGCGACCGGCGGGCAGGACCCGAAGGTCGCCGAGGCGGCCGAGGTGTACCGGCGCACGACCGGGCCGTTCCAGCTGCGTGGCCGTGAGGAGGTGTCACGGTTCTTCGACAGTACGGACCTGGTCGAGCCCGGCGTGGTCCTGCTGCCGGGCTGGGACAATGACCGGCAGCGCCGGGCGACGACGGCAGGCGGCCGGCTGCCGGTCTACGCGGGTGTGGGACGCCTCCGGTGAGCCCGCCGTCGGGCTGTGCGACCTGCTGGCCGGCAGGCGACATCAGCCGGCTGACCGAGCACGCCGAGCGACGGATCGCCGCCGCGACCGCCGACCTGTGGCCGGATGATGGGGCGACGTTCGGGTCGACGGTCACCGCAGGCGGAGCGTTCCTGCGGCAGGTGCGGGTCGGCGGACAGAGGCTGGGCGCGACGGTGCGCCCGGCCGGTGCGGCGCTGCGGGCGGTGGTCCTCGGCGACCATGGTGATCGTGCCACCGTGCTGGCCGGTGACGGAGTCGCGGCGGACCTCACGGTCCGGGAAGCCGACCAGCTCGCCGCGCTGGCGGCCTACAGCAGGCTGCGGGTCGCCTCCCCGGCCGCCATGGCGAAAGGGGTCCTGTTCACCAGCTGGGTGACCGGTCCCAGCCTGGCCAGCCGCCTGCGTGAGCATCCCGGGGACCTTCCGGTGCTGGTGACGGGGCTCTTGGGCGAGCTGGGCGAGGTCCATCACGATCCGGCGGATCAGCTGCGGCAGGTCTCCGCGCCGACCGGTGTCCGGGCACACCCTCGCATCGTCGCCCAGGCGCTGGCCCGCGCGACCGACCACCTCCATCCAGCCCCCGGGCAGTCCGCTTCGGCGGGCGAGGTGCGCGCACTGGTGGGAAGCCTGTCGCTGCGGCTGGGCCGGCTGGCGGGCCAGCTCGACCCGCTGCTGGTCGCCCGCGCCGGACTCGCGTTCGGGAGTCTCGTCCCGCGCCACGTGCTGTACCCGGACTCCTCACCGCGGCCGGTCCTGGTCTCCCCTGATCTGGGATCAGGAGGGGACCTGGCCGACAGCGGAACACTGCTCGGCCATCTGCACCTGCTGACCCTCGACAGCCCGCCGATGGTGCGGGTGGAGCTCGTCGAGGGCATCGAGGCGTGGCTCGCCGGCCGGCTGGCCGCACAGGGCGCTGCCTGGCGCGGCTGGCTGAACACCGTGCTGACGATCTGGGCGGCCAGTGTCTACGACACCGTCGTCACCGCCCTGACGCTGCCGGCCGCGCTTCCCCTCGACGCGGACATCGGCCGTCTCGCGTCCCGGCCGCTGCCAGCGCTGGCCGGCCTGAACGTCCTCACGGCGGAACTGCGCCGCCGCGGCGCCGGCGCCGCGCTCAACGCCACCCTCGCCGCGCTCGCCACCGCCGCCGTGGGCCACGGCGGCGGTGGCGAGGTGGCAACGACGACTGCCGCCCGCTGATCCCAGCGTTCCCGGACCGTCCACGGAAGGCACACATCCCCATGGTCACAACCCCGCACTGGCCACCGGGAAGCCGGCCACAGCCCGCACCACGACCGTCCCCCAGACCCGCCCCAGCATCCGCAGACCCCAAAGACCCTCGCGGACGACCGGCCGCAAACAGCCCGATGATCACCACTGGGCGGCGAGCGGACAGACCCCCGCGCGACGAACCCCCCGGTCTTCTGGACCACTCCTTCGACCAGCTTCGACACGCCGCGATCGATCTCCTCGACACCCACGTCCGTCACGGCCGCGTCTGCGCCGGCTGCGGTCGCGGATGGCCGTGTGAGGTTGTCCTGCTCGCCGATCACAACCTCACGCTGGTCGGCGACACCACCCCTGCCCCGGTTCCTCCCGGCGGACGGCCTCTCGCTGCCGCCGCCAGCTCCGCGCAGTCCGGGGTCTCCAAACTGCGCGCATCCGCCCGCGGCCGTTCCTCATAGCGGCTTCCGCCCCCGTATCCGCGCCGACCGCGCGAGGACGACTTCCGTCCAGAACTGCGCCAGGAGAACGTATGACCGCCGCTCTCGCCCCCACCCCGCCCACAGCGCCTGATCCCCCTGCCAACCGGCTGCCGCTGCCCCGGCACGTCTGGCACTACCCGGCCGCACCGCGCTCCGCCAGCGCCGCCCGCCGCGACGCGACCGTGCAGCTGCACCGCTGGGGCCTCACCACGCTGATCGGCCTGGCGACCCTCGTGGTGTCCGAGTTGATCACCAACGCGCTCGTGGCCAGCAACCGACATGGTCTGCACCACGCTGGTGAAGCCGTGCCCCGGGTCGCGATGCGCCTGACCTACAGCCACCGTGATCTGATCATCGAGGTGTGGGACAGCGGCCCCGGTCACCCTAGCCGCCGGACCACCGACACTCACGCCGAAGACGGCCGCGGCCTGCATCTCGTCGCCGCCCTCGCCCGAGACTTCGGCTCCTGTCCGGTCCGCGTCCGCACCCCCGGCGGGTACCGCACCGCAGGAAAGATCGTGTGGGCTGCCCTTCCCCACGGGGCTCAACTCGGCCCGAACCTCTCCCACGGCCCGGCCGAGCAGCTGCCACGCCGTGACCCGACGCTCTCCACCGGCCGAGGTACGCCGCGTCCAGACCGTCACGACCATGCGCTACTGCACCGCGTCCTCGACGGACTGCGCACCCTCGACGTCGGGAGGCGGGTTACCACGCCGGCCGGCTCCGTGGAGCATCCCACCGGCCGAGAACAGGAAACAACCCCATGAACGCCCCTGTCGGCAGCGCATGCCCCCGGTGGTGCGACCAGCCTGCCGGCCACCTCGGCGTAGAAGCCGCCGGGCCCGCCGACTATCACGTCTCCGCCTTCACCCTGGTCGACCTGCCAGAGATCCCCGGCATCCGCGAGGGCACCGCGATCCAGGTCGCCATCGAACAGTACGTGACCTCGACGACCAGCTACGATCCCTTGATCTCTCTCGGGATCGGCGACGACACCCCCGACAGCGAGCCCCTCACCCTCGACGAAGCCGCCGCGCTCGCCGCCGCCCTCACCCGCGCCGTCACCGCAGCCCGCGACACCCCGACCCGCCGGAACCCCGACGACACCAGCCCCGCCTGACGCCGCAGCGCCCCAGGCACGGCACCCACCGCCGCTTCCACCGAGAGGAACCGTGACGGTCGACCAGCCCCACCAGCAGCGCCGTCGTCATCGCCACACCGTCCCGCCCGCGCTCCGTCCGATCGTCCTGCTCGCGCAGATGCGCGAGTACCTCCCACCCGCACACCTGGCGAGCCTCCTCGCCACCTTCACCCCACCCCTCGACCCGACAGAACCAGTCTGGACCAGACTGTGCTCGGCTCTGGATAGCTACGGCCACGCCGCACGCCTCGGACTGAGCCTGGACGAGGCTCGCGCCCGGGTCGACGACGCCGCCACGATCCTCCTTCCGCGATACGGGCGCGCCCATCCGACACCACAGGCAGCGGAGAGCGGACGCCCCCGCGACGGTCGCCGGGTGGTGGTGTCCGTGGGCATCCCACGCGGCCTGGCACGTGTGAACAGATGGACTCTCCGACGACGAAAAGATGGCACGTCCGCACACCGTTTCCGCAGCTCAACCCGGCGATGACACGACGAAGAAATCGTTCGCCCCACGGGGAATGACACACCCCACCCCAGGCGATCATCATAGGTGGTCTGTCTGTCCGCCAGAAGGCGGGGACAGCACCACCGACCACAGGAGTGATCATTGGCATCCCCTGAGCGCAGCGAGCATCCGATCGCCGACGCGGCGCAGACATCACCCTCACCCCTGGTCCGGCGGTGACCGGTCGGTTACCGTTGGCGGTGATCTGCCTGCTCCCGGCAGGACGGACCGACGTCGATCCGCGGACAGCGCCGAAGGAGACGCGGCATGAGCAGGGCCAGCCAGCGTGAGGAGCAGGACAAACTACGGGCACGCATGCGCGCGGCCGGCATGTCCCACGACGAGATCGCCATCGAGTTCACCCGCCGCTACCGCTACCGACCCCGCGCCGCCCACCGCCACGCCCGCGGCTGGACCCAGAACCAGGCCGCCGACCACATCAACACCCACGCCGCCCGCGCCGGCCTCGACCCCGACGGCACCGCCCCCATGACCGGCGTGAAAATCTCCGAAATCGAGAACTGGCCGATCCCCAACAACCGCCGAAAGCCCACCCCCCAACTCCTCGCCCTACTCGCCGACGTCTACGACACCAGCATCCACAATCTGATCGACCTCGACGACCGCGAGCATTTCTACCCTGCCGACCTGCTCCTCATCGACAAGACGTCGAAATCCGCACGGCCGCAGCCGGTAGAGCTGTCGGGGCCGACGGGGCGCCAGAGTGACAGAACCGACGTCGGTGCCATGGTGGAGCCCACTGCCGCCCAGGGAAGCCGGTCGCTGGCGGAACTGTGTACGACTCCCGTCGGCCGCCATCCCGAGGTGACGACATATCCCATGACGTGGGAAACTGCACCGACGACGGAAGCGGTGGATAAGATCACCAGGGATGATCTCGCTCTCGATCGCCGCGAGGCGGGTCGCGCGATGGCGGACGTGATCGTCGGGGCTGCTCTCCTCGAAGGGGCGGAGCGCTGGCTGAACACCACCGAGCCGCCCGCCGGGCAGCGTCGCACCGCCGGCGTCGGCAATGAAGAGATCGAACAGATCGAGCTGGCCGCACGAACCTTCCGGGCCTGGGACCACCAGTTCGGCGGTGGCCTTCGACGCAAGGCGGTCGTGGGTCAGCTCGCTGAGATCGCGGATGAGCTTCGCGACTTCTCGCATCCACAGAGTCTGACCCGGCGGCTGCACGGTGTGATGGCCGATCTTGCCGGGACCGCCGCGACGATGTCCTGGGACTCGGGGCAGGGAGGGATAGCGCAACGCTACTATCTGCTTGCTCTTCGATCAGCCAAGGCGGCTGACGATCCCGTGTTCTGCGCGAACATCCTCGCTGGTATGGCGCGGCAGCAGTTCTATCTCGGTCGGACGACCGAAGGACTTGAGCTCGTCCGACTCGCGCAGGACGTCGCCGGCGCTCGGGCGACCCCGGCGGTGCGTGCGATGCTGTTCACGCGTGAGGCATGGGCCTACGCCCGGCAAGGTCGGCTCTCTGCCTTCCGGCGCGCGACGGGCCGGGCGCAGGACGCCTTCCGTGACGTCGACGCGGCCGTCGAACCGTACTGGATCTCCTACTTCGACCAGGCGGAACTGGCTGGCGTCACCGGAGGCCGTCTCCTCGACATCGCCCACGAGGCGCCCGAGTACGCCGACGAGGCAGCCACCTGGTTGAGCCAGGCCGTGCGGGCTCGGGGCGTCGGCAGCGTCCGCGGTACCGCTCTTGATCAGATCGGGCATGCCGAGATCCGACTGGTGCAGGGCGAACTAGACGAGGCGGCGCGGCTGGGCCACGCAGCCGTGACGACGGTCGAGCAGACCCGGTCCAGCCGTGTCCGGGTCAAACTAGGCGAGTTCTACCGGCACGCCGAAACCAAAACATCCGCCCGCCCCATCGCCGAGCTGTGCGGGAGGATCAAACCCATCCTTCGCGCCGAAGACACGACGACCAGGACATGAGACCGAGGAAGATCATCACTTGACCCGCATCGGTGTCACCGGCCACATGGACCTCACCCCCGCGACCGTCCCCCTCGTCCGGGCCGCTCTCACCGCGGCTCTCAGGCCGTACGCGCCAGACCTGACCGGCGTCAGCTGCATCGCGGCCGGCTCCGACAGCATCTTCGCCGCCGTCGTCCTGGACATCGGCGGCACCCTCGAGGTGATCATCCCTGCCGCTGACTACCGCGCGAGGAAGGTCAAACCCGACCACGCCGATCTGTTCGACGACCTCGTCCGCCGGGCGGCCACCGTGCGGGTCCTGCCACACGAGGTCTCCGATCGGGCAGCGTACGAGGCCGCGAACGAATCGCTTCTCGACACCGTCGATCTGCTCCTAGCGGTCTGGGACGGCCAAGGCGCCGCCGACCAGGGCGGCACAGCCGCCGTTGTTGCCCGCGCGCAGGCGAGCGAACGCGCCGTCCAGGTCATCTGGCCAACCGGGGCAGCGCGACAGAAACAACTGTAACTCTGGTTTTGCTCGGACATGCGGGCCAGCCTGCGGCGCCTGTCCTGGGCTTTTCACCTCGCGAGGCAGCACTTCGCCGTGTATGGATGGCCTACTGATCGCGTCTGGACCTCTGGTCCGCCTCGTCCGGGGGCCGGCCACGCGTACGAAGAACTGAGTCGTTGTCGGTTCGGGTGCTGCCGCACCTGCGGCGCGCCCTAGCCAACCAGGTCCCCACCGTCATGGCCCAACGCTGGGACCCGGCCGCCGGTAGAAGGCCATGTTGTCGGATTCTTCTCGGCCCGGTTGCGGCGGCTGCGGGGCGGCGCGAGAGCCGAGGCTGGTGTCCAAGTCCGTCTTTCGAGGGTCGCCACTGTGATCGGAGGTGTTGGGATGCTCGTCAGCCTGGAAGGTCTGCCCGGATCGGGGAAGTCGACGCAGGCCCGTCTGTTGGAGGAGCGTCTTCGCGGCGAAGGATTCGTGGTCATCTATATCCCGGACCTCGCCACCCTCGACATCGAAGATGTCGGGACAGCCTTGGTGGAGATCTTCTCGTCGCCGGACGATCCGTTCCTGCGTCATGGGGATGTGGTGACCGAGTGCCTGTTGGCGGCGGCGGTGCGCGCGGACATCGTGGCGACGCGGATCGACCCGGTCCTCGACCACCACGATGTGGTGATCGAGGACCGTGGAGTGCACACCATGTTCTCCTACGGTCTGGCATCCCTGATCCGACAGCATGCGGTGGAGGTGGACGACGCCGTCTGCTGGCTCGACGGGTTGGGACGCCTTGCCGGGCGGCGGGCGGATGTCGCGCTGTGGCTGTCGGCGCCGGTCGGCGAGACGATCGCGCGGGCGGAGGCCCGTGACGGGAAGCGGTGGACAGGCGAGCAGCGCGCGTACCTGACGTTCGTGGACCTTGCCTACCAGGAGCTGGCCGCACGTGACGCAGGGATGGTCAGGGTGTCGACGGCCGGGCAGACGCCGGAGACCGTGCACGAGGCCGTCTGGGAAGCGGTCGCCGCGCAGCTGAAGCGGCCTGCTCGTAGAACATCCGTGGGGGCCGAGCCCGTGCGTGGCGGGTGACCCTCACCTCGTAGGCTTCGTGTGTTGTGAAGCCGTCACTGTCTGATGCGCAGGCGATGATGCCCTCCTCACCCCCCGCGCCGCTGGCGGACGACCTGCGCAGGTGTCTCTTGGTCAACGGTCCGGAACGCGTCGAGGGTTTGCGTCGCCTCGGTCTTCGTCCGTTGGCGGGCGGCCGGAACAACCAGGTCTTCGCTTGGCGGGACCCGCAGGGTGACGAGGTGTGCGTGAAGGCGTACCGGGTCGATGACCGGCAGCGGGCGGAGCGGGAATGGAAGGCGCTCTCACTGCTCGATGAGCATGCTGTGCCGAACGTGCCGCGGCCGTTGTGGCGGGACCGGCACGACGCTCAACCTGTCGTCGCGATGACCATGCTTCCCGGCACGGGTATCCCTGATCTGGTCGACCCGTCCGCGCGAGAGGCCGCCCTGGCAGGGCTGGCCGCGACGCTGCGACCGATCCACGACGTCCCGTGGGAAATCGGCTTCGCGAGGCTGCCCCGCGTCGACTCCGCGGCGCACTACATGGCGAGGCTGACCGACGTGTGGCCCGGCCAGCTCGACGCGAAGCCGGACGACCCGCTGACGCGGGACCTACGGCGGCTGCTGGGCGTGTGGCAAGACAGCGGGGACGCGGAGACGCTCGCCCGCCCCGCGGCGCGGATCTTCTCGCGGGGTGACGGGAACCTCGTCAATTGGCTGTGGGACGGGGAGGTCGCGCGCTGCGTCGACTTCGAGTTCTGCGGGTGGAGCGATCTGGCGTTCGACGCCGCCGATCTCGTCGAGCACATCAGCGCCCGTGAGGTCGACGACGACCGGGTGTGGTCGGACGTGGCCACGGCGCTCGGGGTCGACGGCGAGCTGATGCCGAGGTTCCGCGCGGCGCGGCGGACGTGTGCGTTGCGGTGGCTGGCGGTGCTGTGGAAGCAGCGGGAACGGCGGGGCGGGGAGTTCTCCGCCCAGCTGGACCGTGTTCGAGTCCTGTTGCGCGACCGGTGAGGTGAAGGCGCTGTCAGCGGGGTGCGGCGCGGGAGGTGACGCCGAGTCGGTCGAGGCAGCGCGCGACGACGGTCGCCGGGTCGGTGTCCGTGGCCAGGACGATCTTCGGTTCCGGGATGGAGACCGCGTTCGCGTGAATCCGCTGGTAGAGGGCGACGGTGCGATCGGCTGCGGGATGGTTGCCCTCGGCCTGGTCGTGGGTGAGACGTGCGCGCGCGACAGCGGGAGGGCAGACGCACTCGATGACGTATAGGGGGCGTCCGAGGCGTTCGGCGAGGTGGGTGACCCGGCTGATCTGGCCGGCGCGGTGGCAGGTGGGGCCGTCGAGCACGACGGCGGGTGCGATCCTCTCGCCGATCAGGTGGGCGGCGGCTTGGTGGGCGACGTCGATACACAGGTCGTCCTGGGCAGGGCTGTAGGTGAGATAGGGGGCGGTGAACAGGGCGTGGCGGATGTGGTCCTTGCCGAGGACGGCGGCGGGCAGGTGCCGGCCGAGTTCGGCGGCGAGGGTGCTCTTCCCGGTTCCGGGGAGACCCGCCAGCTGCACGATCATCACGATCCTTCCTGTCGGTGTGACCTCAGCCGCCCGCGATGGGTGCCCACCGGCCGGCGGCGCGGCACAGGTCCCACAGGTCGTCGAGGACGCGGACATCTCCGTCGGCAGACAGCCGGGTCGCGCGCGCGGTCCGCGGGTTCGCTGAGGTGAGGCGCAGCGCGTCGGCGCGTGCGCGCAGGGAGATGGGCCTGCCCGCGTGGGCCTTGCGTCGCGCCGTGAGCAGGACGACGGTGAGGTGATCGAGGGGGTCGAGGACGGGCAGGTCTACCTGCGGGTGGTCAGGCAGCGGCTGGGCCCGTCGGCGGTCGAGCATGCTCGCCACCAGGTCGGGGGGCACGGCCGCGGGCTGGGGCAGGTCGGTGATGATGTCGACGGCCGTGCAGGGGGTGACGAGGTCGTCGTGGAGGCGGGTGTAGGTCGCGCAGGTCGGCTCGTCGAGGGCGACGCGGTGGGTGGTCGGGTCGTAGTGTCCGGGTTGGTAGCCGAGCAGGCGCAGGGCGCGACGGAAGGCGTCGGCGTGGTCCGGGGCGACGAGGACGTCGAGGTCGCTGAACTCGCGGGCGCCGCGGCCTCCGTACAGCTGGAACTCGAGGGCTATGCCTTTGACGGCCGCGAAGGCGAGCTGCTGGCGGGTCGCCGCGTCGGTGAGGGCGGCGGCCTGCGCGCGGTGGATGGTGGTCTTGTGCCGGCTGGTGCGCAGGACGGAGGCCAGGAAGCGGCGGAACGCCCGTGGGATGTCGTCGGCCAGGCCGGTGGTGGTGAGGGTGTCGGCGAGCAGGCACAGCACCTTGTGCTCGATGGCGGTGGCGAGCAGCGTGCCCCAGTGCAGTGTCGGCTCGGTGAGCAGCGGTCGGATCGTGGCGTGGTGCTGCTCGACGGGTGCGGGCAGGCAGGCCGCCTCCAGGAGGAGGCGTTCCACCTGCGACGTTTCCGGTGGACGTGCGGGGAGGTGCGGGGTCGCTGGTCTCATCGGGTGGCTGCTTTGGCGTCGTGGAGGATGGCGGTGACGGCGTCGGCGACCGTGACGGGGTCCGGGCGGGCCACCAGTGCGTAGCAGGGCACGGTCCGGGCGAGGGCGGTGACGATTGTGCGCCGGTTGCTCTCCGTCGTGTGGGCTGGAGGCGTCGGGGCGAGCCAGTGGTTGACGTGGGAGCTGGCGCCTGCGGTGGGGCGGTGCATGAACAGCTGGTTGCTGGTCAGCGTGGCGTGGACGGTCCTCGCAGGGATGCGCTCGTGACAGGCGGTTCCCGCGGTCGGGGACAGCTGCGGCCAGATCATCACGTGGGGGCGGCAGCAGGCGGTGAGCGTGGCCGCGTGCAACAGGCGTGGGATGTCGGGCGGCTCGATACTGAGTTTCGCGTGCAGGCCAACCGGGTCCATAGGCCGGCTGGTAGGGACGAGGTTGGTGAGGTCGGGGTAGGCGAGTAAGGTGCCGACGCCGACGCGGATGTGGGCGGGCCAGGCGTAGCCGAGCAGTCCGTCGTCTCTGTCGTGGGTGAGCAGGAGCCGGTCGCTGGTGACGAACTCTCCGCCGAGCCGGCGCAAGAAGGCGACGAGGGTGGTGGTCTTGCCGGCGCCGGGATGGCCGGCGATCAGGATGCCGCGGCCCCGGTGGACGAGTGCGGCGGTGTGGGTGTAGACGGCGCCGGCGGCGAGGAGCTGGGCGGTCATGAGTTGGCGGACGAGACGGGCGGCGTAGTAGGTCGCCGCGTCGTCGGAGGCGCAGTGGACGGTGGTCGCGCGTCGGGTGGGGTCGTGGACGACGAGGGTGCGGTGCCAGTCGATCCAGAACACCTCGCGTCCGCCCTCGGTGATGTGGCGGGCGGTGAGCCCGCTCGGGCCGATCTCGCGAAGGTCGCCGACGTCGGGTAGGGCGTCGAGGAGACTGTGGCGGGGCTCGGTGACGGTAATGTCGACGTGCCACGCGGCGTGCGGGTCGGCGGTGGTGGTCCGGTAGGCGTAGAGGGTGTCCTGGGCGGCGCGAAGCGCGGCGGTCGCGGTAGTGGCCAGGACCACTGAAGCGTCCGCGAGGCGGAAGCAGACGACATGGCGGGTCTGTGCTGCGGGGCCGGGTGCGAAGGTCACAGCGGGCCCTTGAGGATCTTCGTGGTGCGGGCGGTGCGTATCAGCGCGGCCCAGTCGTCCTGGGAGGCGTGCCGATGCAGGTCGGCAAGGCCGATGCGCCGCGGCCAGGACCCCGGCCAGGGTGGAAGTTCCGGCAGGGGCGGCAGATCGTCGTCGCGCTGCGAGTCCATGGCGGTGACAGGCAGGACCGTTTCGCCGTCGCGCACGATGACGAGACCGGGCGCGGCGGCCCGCCGGTATTTCGCGTCGTCCTGGCGGGAGTGCGCGTCGTCGGGGTCCAGGTGGATGTCGGTGTAGATGTTGAACACGGCGGCCGGGCCGTCAAGGACGTAGGTCAGGTGCCAGGCCCCGAACGGCACGACCGTGACGTCCCCGGCTCGGGTGGTCACCTGGTGGACGTAGCGGGAGCCGTCAGGCCGGTGCCCGGCCACCAGCATCAGGGTGGTGCCGCTCAGGATTTGGAAGATCTCCAGCTGGGTGGGCGGGTTCCAGTGTCCGATGGACCGATGGGGTTGCCCGTCGGGCAGCGTGCCGGGTTGGTAGACGACGAGGTCGGCCCGCCAACCGTGCCTGGCGGGTGCGACGTCCCGGTACGCCTCGTACAGCAGCGGGTCCTCGCCGGCCTCCAGCGCCGTCTCGACCTGACGGCGGTCGGCGAACACGGTGTGGGGGCGGCTGGCGCCCGCGTCGCCGTGCAAGAGGTGAGACAGGAATCGGCGGCTGGGCGGATCGGGGGCGGCACCGAGGAGAGACGCGAGAGTGGCGGAGAGATCGTTCTCGGTCGTGGCGGTGGTGGTTGCGGGGCGCGGGGCGGCAGGCAAGTCCATGCGTTGTCTCCTGTCCGAACGTCAGTCAGAGCCGGTGGGCTCACCGGCCGGCATCGGCGGTCGACGCCTCGGGTGCCGCGGTGGGCGTGGTCTGGTGGGCGAGCCGTTGGACCAGTGCGGGGACGTCGACGAGCTGTGCGGCGTCAGGCACCTCGGGGCGCGACGGCGTGCGCCCGGGGTTGAACCAGACCGCGCGGCAGCCCGCGGCAAGGGCGCCGCGCACATCGGTGCGCCAGTCGTCGCCGATGTGCACGACCTGGTCGACGGTGGTGCCGGTCTGTTCGGCGATGGCGTGGAACATCGCGGGCTGGGGTTTGGCCACACCGAGCTCGCTGGAGAAGAACAGCCGGTCGAAGCGGTCGGTGAGCCGGTGGCGGTCGAGGATCTGCCGGGTGACGGCACCTGGGGTCGCCAGGGTGTTGGAGGCGAGGACAAGGCGGTAGCCGGCGGCGGACAGCGCGGCGAGGCAGGCGTGCGCGCCGGGGATCAGCTGGGGGCAGGCACGCAGCACGGCGTGGGTGTGCGCGACCGTGAGCACCCGGGCGAGGTCGTCGTCGGCGTCGATGCCGAGCCGGTCGACGATCGTGCGGACCTGCTCTTCGACCGGGATCTGCCGCCCGTGCTGGCGCTGCTCGTCGAGGAGTTCGGCGCGGACCGCTCGGACCGTGGTGTCCAGATGCTCGGCGGGGAGGGTGTGGCCGAACGCGGTCAGAGCGAGGTGGAACTCGCGGACCCGCCAGGCGGCTTCGGCGTCCCGGTCGCCGTAGCTGATCAGCGTTCCCCACAGGTCCACGCTGACGACCGTGACGCTCACCGCGGGCGCTTGGTCATGGCCCGCGGCGGGACGTGCTGGTGCAGCCACCGGATCGTGGCGGGCAGGTCGGCGCTGCCGAACAGCAGCGAGCCGGCGACCACGCCGTCGGCACCGGCGTCAGCGAGAGGGCCGACGGTCGGCTGGCGGATGCCGCCGTCAGCGAGGATCTTCACGGCACGGTCGCGGCCGGTCTCGCGCAGCAGACCGCGCAGGGTTCGCAGGCGGTCGAGCGCGGCCGGGGCGAGTCCGGTGCCTCGGGTGCCGATCGGAGTGCCGACGAGGACCACGACATCAACCGCGTCGAGGAAGGGGCGGGCGGCCGAGATCGGGGTGTCGAGGGTGAGGGCCAGGCCGGCGGCTTTCCCGTGCTGGCGAATCGTGTCGAACGCCGGGACGACGTCGTCGCCGGTTTCCACGTGGACGGTGATGAGGTCGGCGCCGGCCTGCGCGAACAGGGCGGCGAGCAGGGCGGGCCGGTGGACCATGAGGTGGGCGTGGAAGGGGACGGTCGTCAGCGGGCGCAGCGCGGCGAGCAGGTCCGGGAAGAACAGCAGGTCGGGCACGAAATGGCTGTCGCCGACGTCGAAGTGGAACAGGTCGGCGACGGGTGCGGTCCGCTCGATCTCGGCGCCCAGGCACGCCAGGTCCGCCGACCAGAGCGAGACATCGACCAGTAACCGCCCGTCAGGCAGCCTTGCGACCGGCCGAGTGGACGACGCCGCGTCGGCGCTGCTCATCGGGCGAACTGGTCTTTGCAGTGGGCGACCGAGCTGGCGATCGTCCGGCGAACCTGGTCGTCGTCGTCCTCGAACCGCGGGTAGACCTCCAGCACCACCGGCACATCGCCCAGACCGAAGTCGCGCAGGTCCGCGCCGATGTCGGCGACGTTCACGCCGCCGAGGGGATGCGGCCAGCCCCAGTGGGGGTCTCCCAGGCCGTCGGTGTTGTCGAGATGCACGAGGCGGATCGCCGAGCTCAGTGGTCTGATCCAGTCTTCCGGCGTGCAGTCCGGGCCGTACAGCGGCTGGTAGTAGGTGTGGCCGATGTCGAGAGTCAGGCCGACCGGTACCGCGGTGCGCCCGGCCAGATCGTGCATGAGCTGCTCGGCTTGCTCGACGGTGGAGGGGATCTCCCGGGCGATGGGGGTGGGTTCGACGAGGAACTCGGCGAGACCAGCAGCCGCGGCGTGGTCGGCGACGAACACCAGGGAGTCGAGCAGGTCGGCATAGCGCCCTGCCCGCCGGTCGGGGTGGGCGGCGTCGTGCACGCTGAGGGTGCCCAGCGGGCCGCCGACAGCACGGGCGCCGAGCAGCGCGGTCACGTCGCAGGCCCGACGCCACCAGGTCAGCGCGACCGCCCGCGCCTCCGGGTCGGGATCGAGCAGTCCGGCGGGCACGTAGTGCGCCAGGCCGACGTAGGCGCTGTGGATGGTGAGGTCCCACGCGGCGGCGGCGTCGGCGATGCGGCGGGCGACCTGGTCGCGTTCCCGCTCCGGCCACCACGGGTCGAGCAGGTCGAAGGTGACCTGCACGGTGTCCAAGCCCAGGTCGGCGCGGACGAACTCGGCCCACCGCTGCGGTTCCAGGTCGCGTTTGACGGCGAAGCACAGGTTGATACCGAGGTTCATGCGGGCTGTCCTCCTGCGGTCGGTGTGCGGGGCTGGGAGTCCTCGGCACCCGAGCCGTCCGCGGTGGTGTTCGGCCGCCGGCCATGCAGGTAGGCGGCCAGCGTGGCGGTGAGCTCGTCGAGGGAGCGGCTGATGCCACCACCCAACGCGTAGTCGATCATCAGGTTGTTCGAGTCGGTGCCGCCGAAGCGGCGGCAGTCGGTCTGCAAACCGAAGCAGGTCTTGCCGGCCGCATACGCGAGGCCGAGCTCGAAACAGGCCCCCTCGTCGGGCACCCGGCCGTCCAGGACGAGCAGGAACAGCTCGCAGTCGCCGACGGCCGTACAGTCGGCGGTGAACAGCCGGGCCCGGACGGTGTGCTCGTCGGCGCCGGCGCGGATCAGCGGCGCGGCTTCGCCGGCGTCCCGCTGCGGCAGGTAGGTGTCGAGTCCCAAATTCCGCAGCACGCGGTCGACGGTCAGGTTGAACTCCTTCTCCGCCTGGCTGAACAGCGGCGCGGCGATGTAGACCCTCACCGCCGGCCGTCCTGCGACGCGGCCTCACCGGCGGGCGGCGGGGGGACGAAGCCGACGGCGTCGAGGGCGGCGAAGAACTCCTCGGCCCGGTGATCCGGGTAGGTGCCGTCCCGCATCGCGGGGACGTAGTAGTCGCCGACCCGCGCCCAGGTCCACGGGTCGGCCTCGAACGGCGCGTCGACGCCGTTGTTGACCAGAGAGATCCAGCGGCGCAAGCAGCTGGGGCACCGCCCGCAGTGCACCGCCGCGCTGTCGGTGCGCGAGCAGGAGAACGTCAGCAGAAGGTCCCCGGCCGGCAGGCCCCGGCCGAGGTACCAGGCGACGATCTCCGTCTTGGTCATCTGCCAGAACGGGCTGTCCAGCCAGACCGGCTGTCCCGACAGATCTGTGATCATCTGGCTGATCTGGCGGAACGCCTGGGGGCTCTTGTCCGCGGTCGCGTCGCCCTTGACCCCGACGCACCAGATCCGCTCGGCCCGGTTCGCGGCCAGCATCGCGAGGTAGACGTTGCGCAGCGGGATGATCGCGTCGCAGGCTTCCCACCGCGACAGGTCGAGTTCCCGGCTGACGCTCACCTCAATGCCGCACCGGTCGACCAGCGCCGTGATCGCGGCCCGTTCCTGGTCGCGGTAGCGGTGGCCGAGGTCGAAGTAGAGCGCCGGAGGTTTGTCGAGATAGTGCCAGGCCGGAAACGAGTCCAGCCCAGCGGAGAACAGCAGCACGTCAGACACCGGGATCCCCTTCCACGGTGGGAACGCCGAGCAGGGCCAGCAGGTCGTGTTCGATCTCGTCGGCGACGTCATCGGCCTCGCGCAGGTCGACGACGACGGGGACGACCACGTCGGGGACGGCGGCGACCACGTGCCGGTAGGCGGCGTCGAACTGCGGCAGGAACAGCAGACGCTCCACCGAGCCCGGCACACCGCCGCCGCGTCCGCGCAGGATCGCCCGTTCCCGCGCCAGTGGCCACGGCATGTCCAGGAAGTACGCCCGGTCCGGGACACAGAACCACGGGGCGACACACCCCCGGAGCTGGTCGAGTAACGCGCTGTCGGCGACCTCAGGGCGCGTTTCGCTGAGGATCGCCAGGCAGTAGGCGATCTTGGAGTAGACGCCGTGGTCCACCACGACGATGTCGTGTACTTCCAGCGCCGGCCGGTAGAAGTGGTTGTGGTGCCACGCCTCTCGGCACAGTCGCGCGAACACGTCGACCGTGGCGTGATGGGGGTGACGGAACCCGCCGGTGCCCGTCCTGGCCCGCAGCGGCTCACGTTCCAGCCAGCGCGACAGCCGGCCCACCACGCCCGGCAGCGGCCCGTAGTGCACCACCTCGACGTCGAAGCCCTGCCCTGCCAGGCGGCGGCCGAGCTGCCCGGCCATGGTCGTCTTTCCCGCGCCCCACAGTCCTTCGACCGTGACGAGCACACCGCTGCGCGGGCGCAGGCGACCAGCTGCGGGACCGGCTGTGACGATGGAGCTGGGCTGGTCAGCGGCCACGGGCGTTCCCCCACAGCAGCACATGTAGACGCGGCGAGAGGTTCCAGCCCCGTTCCAGGGCGATCTCGACAAGGTGCCGCATACCGGCCAGCACGCTCGGCTCGTCGGTGCCTTCCGGCATCACCCACACCGGGGACAGGCCGAAACGACCCTCCAGCTCCGCGATCTCGTCGATCTCCCCGTCGGTCGAGACCACGAACTTGAACACGGCCTTGCCGCAGCCAGCGAACGCCGTCAACGCCGCCGGGACAATCCGCCGGCCCACGGCCACCCGCGAGCCCGACAGCTTCGGCGAGACAGTGAACCGCTCGACGACCTCGACCAGCTCCGTGATGGGCGCGACGGTGCCGTTGGTCTCGATCTCCACCTGCCGTCCCGCCCGCGCGAGCGCGGCGACCAGCGGAAACAGGGCGGCCTGTTGCAGCAGCGGCTCCCCGCCGGTCACGACCACACGGGTCACCGGCGAGTCCAGCGCCCAACCGAGCAACGTGCGCTGACTCAGCCGCTCGCTGCGCGCGTCCACGTCGAACCGGCTCCGGTCCCACGTATGCGGCTCGTCGCACCACGCGCACGACAGGTTGCAGGCCGACAGCCGTAGGAACAGCGCCCGCTGGCCGGCCGTCGACCCCTCACCCTGAAACGTCGGACCGAACCGTTCCACGACCACAAGCCCACGCGACGTCGCGGCACGCGGCGGCGCGACCAGGGAAGCCGGCATCACCGCGCCTCCCCGAGCAGGTACTCGGCCCAGCTGCTCGGGGTCTCCGACACTCGCACCGCCACGAGCCGGCCATGCACCCCGGGCTCCACCTCGGCCAGGAACCATCCGGCCAGATGCTGCGCGAGCGCCTCGCTGGTCGGCTCGACGTCCAGCACCTCGTTCAGGTCACGATGGTCGAACGACTCGGCGAGATAACGACCGGCGACGGCGAGATCACCGAAATCGGTGACGAATCCCGGACCGGCCAGCTCCGAGGCAGCCAGCACGAACTCGACCGTGTACGTGTGGCCATGAACGCGGGAGCACTGGTGGTCGGCGGGCAGGCTCGGTAGGTGGTGCGCGGCATCGAAGGTGAACCGCTTCCCGATCCGAAAGATCGCCGTACCGGATATCCCACTTTCGATCACTGTGCGCTCGGGCCCCGCCGCGGTGACGCCGTCCGCGCCCCTCACGACCGCCCCCGTGACCAGCGCGCCGTGGTGACGGCACCACTTCTGGGCTGACGCGACCGGCTCGACCGGTCGACCGAGCTGAGGCTCGTACCTGCGGGGTAGTCACGATGCGTCGACCAGACGATCCTCGTCATGGGAACGGTCCTCACTGAAGGTAGGCAAGACGGAACCGTTACACCATCGTCCAGCCGGCGTCGGCTGGACATCCCCCTCGCCACGAAGAAACCTTTCACCCGTCCCAACCGCACCTGAGCTGGGAAAATACCGACGGGACCAGCTACCTTTTCGCGCGTTTCCGGGCCCTTACCCCCCCGGGAAGTGATCGCTCCACTACTGGGGAGGCTCCGGTGGCGCGAGAATGAGTGAGATCCCGGAAAGCGGTAGCGGCGACCGCGCTGCCGGAGGATTCAGCTGGAGACGTCCCGGTTTGATCGCGGTGATCGCCGGTCGGCACGGTACACGATCAGCACCTCGCCTGTTCGCGCTCCTCGAACAGGACGTCGGCATGAGGGAAGACACCGTGTTCGGCTGGGACCTCAGTTCAGCGACCACGTCCTCCGCCCGTGGTCGCGACCTTCTGAACCGTCGGAGGGTCATCCGGATGACCGCCAGCAACTCCTGCCCGCCGGTCACCTCGGTCCCAGCCACGCCAGCCGCGGCGACCACCACACCGGGGAGATCGCGGAGATCGACATCCCGGAGATACCTGGGCTGCGCTCCATGGTGAGCGGCCTGCAACGGGCGCGGGTCGACCGGTACGTGACAGCGTCCACCGTCCACCCGAGCGGTCATCAGCGTCGACTCCGGCGATCGCACCCCCTACCCGCGGCGGCTTCGAGTACCTCACCCCACAGGAAGCGCAGGCCCTCGCCTGGATGATGCTGATCCGGGGCCGCGACCACCATCGACGCCGCAACCTGCCTCCAGCGCCCAGATCGGAAGGACAGGAGACCGCGATTCTCGGGTAGCAACCGGAAGCGCTGGCTCGTGAAGACCCCGGAAACGACGGTCGGCGAGATATTGCCACCTCCATCACATTGCTATCGGTGGCAAAAGCAGCTTCCTAAGACCGCTTCCGATGTTCCAGTCAGGAGCCCCATGAAGATCGACTTTGTGCATCCTGGGTACTTCTCCGTACAGCCTTCCGATCTAACCACGAAGGGTCTGGGGGGAAACGAGACAGGTATGGTCTTGTCCGCTCGCGTGTAGGTTCTCATCTTGGTTGTCCATCGGCGATACTGTGACCAGGCCTTCTACATCTTTCTCATCGAACCGTCCCAGTACCGTTTCTCACCGATCTGTCATTTCCCTTGTCCGGGGCATCCGGGCCACCCGTGATGGGCGTCGGCCATGGTGGCGGCCATGTCCCAGCTACCGCGCCAGGTGATCTACGGGTCCAGCATGCCCCGGCGACCTGCTCGGCCAGCCGGTCAGGTCGCGGTCGGGCCCGGCGCAGGTCGGGTTGGCGTTGGTGTAGGTGCGGTGCGTGCTTGGCCGGCGTGGTGCATTTGTGGATCTTCGCGGAAAGATGGTCGCCGGGGGACGGCGGGAGGATGACAATTGGCTGGTGATAACGGCCAGCAGCCCCGTGGAGGACGCAGCGGAGCTGTTTGCCTGTGCGCCGCCACCGGCTGGTGGAGCTGCTCGCTGCCTTGGAAGCGGAGGCCGGGAGCGCTCGACACCGTGCCCTGGCTGGAGCGTTCTCGATCTGTGTCGCCACCTGCTCGGCGACGATGTCGGCTGGCTGGCTCGTCACCGCGACAGGTACCAGGGCACTCCCGCGCCGGCCCGGCGCGCTGCAGGCTGCGCTCGACGCCGGGCGGTGGTGTGCGGGACATGTCCCCTTCGGACCAGAAGGTCGACTTCCATGGTCCCGGATGCCCCTGGCGAGGGGATAGATAGGGTTCGCAGAGCAGGCCACGGACAATGTGGTCCACCAGCGACGAACGGGATTCCACGGTGCGGGCTGCTCGCCTTTCGGAGATCCGGGATCGGGTCAGGCGGTTCAACGCCGCCGGGGAGCCGGCGGCGGTGCTCGTTCCGGAGGCGCTCGACGAGGTGGTGGACCTACTTTGCTCAATACCCGACCCGGCTGAGGACGCCGAGGTCGCACATGAGGCCGCGTGGCTGTTCTGGCTACGTTTCGCCGCCGGTGGCGCGACCGATGACACGGAGCTGATGGTCGCGCTGGACCTGTTTGCCCCCTCGTACCTGAGCGGCGTCGGGATCCCTGAGCTGATCTGCAAACTGTTCGACGACGATCCCCCCGCCCTGCCGGACGGGTCAGCGCTACTGGCGAGGCTCGGCCGGGCGCAGTTCCGGGAGGCGCTGAAGGGCGCCGACGGGGGCTTCCTGAGCAGGGGCATCGAACTGTTCCGGCGGTCGGTCGCCGTCGCCGGGCCCGAGCACGCCGACTACGCCGTTCTGCTGACCAACCTGGGCAGCGCGCTGATGACCCGGTTCGAGCAGAGCAGGCGGCCCGCCGACCTGGAGGAGGCCGTCAAGCTGACCCTGGCGGCCGTCACCGCCAGCAGCCCGGACGATCCCGCCTACCCCGCCTACCTTTCCAATCTGGGCAATGCTTTTCTGGCCAGGTTCAAGGCCCTGGTGAGCGAGGCCGACCTCGCTCACGCGATCGAGGGCCATCGCCTTGCGGTGACCACCTGGCCCGACCACCCCGACCATGCCTCGATGGCACACAACCTCGACCTCGCGTTGCGGACCCAGGCTGCGTTCCGCGCCCAGACCGACAGGCTCGACCAGAAGATCGACGAGGTACGAGGTGCCGCGGGTGCCGCCGACGGGCCAAGCCCGGCCGAGCTGACAGGTCTGCTGTTCATCCGGTTTCAGCAGGGCGGCGACCCCACGGATTTGGAGGACGCGATCCTGGTGTGCCGGGCCGCGGCGGTCGCGACAGGCGACGCTTCTCTACGGGCCGAGTATCTGTCCGGACTCGGCGAACTCCTGCGCACCAGGTTCATCTATTTCGGTGATAGTCAGGATCTGTCCGACGCGGTCGCATACGGCCGTGAGGCGGTGACCGCAAGCCCCGCGGGTGATCCGGGTATCGGCGGACGGCAGGCCGACCTCGCCGTCACACTGACCCGGCGTTACCAGACCGCCGGCGTGGTGGAAGACCTGGTGGAGGCGGCGGCGCTTGGCCGTAGCGCTGTGACGGGCTGCGACCGACCCGCCGCCTCCGACCTGGCGAACCTGTGCTACACACTGCGCACGCTGTTCGAGCGGACCGGTTGGATCGCGGACCTGGACGAGGCGGTCGGCGTCGGGCGGGCGGCGGTCGAAGCTGCGGCGGAACACACGCTGACTGTTCCGGCCTGCCTGGGCAATCTCGGGGTGGCGCTAATAGTCCGGGCCCGGCACACGGGCAGTCAAGCCGACCTGGATGAGGCGATCGACGCGCTGCGGCGGTCAGTACTCGCGATTCCGGCGGCGAGCCCGGACCGCGCGACGGCACTGACCAACCTTGGTGCCGCGCTGGTGATCCGATTCGACTCGACAGGCCTGCCAGAGGACCTGGACGAGGCGATCGACACCTGCCGGGAAGCCGTGCGCACGACCACCCCGGGCCAGTTCGGCCTGGCCGCACGCCTGACGGCTCTTGCCTCGGCCCTGGAAGGCCGGTTTCGGCTCGGCGGAGACCCGGCCGATCTGGACGAGGCCGTGGAGTCCTGCCGGCACGCGCTCGAGACGCTCGCCCCCGGTCAGCCGGGGCGCGCGGCGGCGCTGACGAGCCACGCGGTGGCGCTGCTCCTGAGACACGATCTCACCGACAGTGCAGCCGATCTCGACATGGCGGTGGACTCCGGGCGCGCCTCGGCGGCCGAGCTGGCGGCCGATCATCCAGACCGGGCCGCCGCCCTCGTCAACCTGGGCCAGACCCTGCGGAGACGGCACGCGCGGACGGGCGTCGGCGCGGACCTCGACGGGGCGCTGGCCGCGGCCCGGGAGGCGGCGGCCGCCGAGACCGGGCGGCCCCGAGACCGCGCGGTGGCCGCCGTGTTGTGGGGAGGCCTGGCGGCGACGGACGGTCGATGGGCCGACGCGGTGGCGGGGTACGCGGCGGCGGTCGACCTCGTCGCCCGGACCGTTCCGCGTAACCTCGCGCGCCATGACCAGGAGCTTCTTCTCGACGGTCTCAGTGGCATAGCTTCCGACGCCGCCGCCTGCTGTGTGCGTGCGGGGTCGGTCGCCCAGGCCGTGGAACTGTTCGAACAGGGGCGCGGGCTGCTGCTGAGCCAGGCGCTGGACAGCCGCACCGACGTCACCGCGTTGGCCGAGCGCCGCCCGGAGTTGGCGGACCGCTTTGTCGCGCTGTGCACGGCGCTTGACGCAACCGGTCCTGGACATGAGTCCGACATCGTGGCTCGACGCGAGATGGCCGCGGAATTCGACCGGCTGGTCGCGGACATCCGCATGCAGTCCGGGTTTGAGCGCTTCCTGCGCCCCCCGAGCGCACGCGACCTCGCACCGGACACGGGCTACGCCGTGATCGTCACGGTCTCCCGGTTCGGCTCCTATGCGTTGGTCCTCGCCGCCGACGGCGAGCCGATGGCGGTGCCGTTGCCCTGCGTCACACCCGACGCCGTGTGGGCGGAGGCCGGCGAGTTCCTCGACGCTGTCGAACAGGCGAACGGCAGCTCGGCGCGAACCCGCGAGCTCGGCAAGGACCGGATGACGCGCACCCTCAGCTGGATGTGGGACGCAATAGCCGGTCCGGTGCTCGGCCGCATCGGCCTCACCGGGCGACCGCCTGCTGGCGAGCCCTGGCCCCGGCTGTGGTGGTGCACGTCGGGCCTGTTGTCGTTCCTGCCGCTGCCCGCCGCGGGCCACCACGGCCCGGCGTCCGATCCGACACCGCTGACAGTGATCGACCGCGCGGTGAGCTCCATCGCTCCGACGCTGCGGGCGATCGCGTACTCGCGGCGGGCCGCGGACGCGCCGCGGTCTGGCGTCGACCGGGCAGTCGTCGTAGCGATGCCCACAACGCCGGGCACCAACGCCGACCTGCCGGGTGCGGCCGAGGAAGCGACCCTGATCAGCCGGTACTTCGGGGGCGAGGTCGACATACTGACGACCACGGCCGCCACACACGAAGCTGTACTCACGGCGCTACCTGGGGCCCGCTGGGCCCATTTCGCCTGTCACGGGCACAGCGACGTCGCCGAACCGTCGGCCAGCCGGCTGCTGCTCGCCGACCACCACAAATCTCCGCTCACCGTGGTGGACGTAGCCAGGCTCCGGATGGATGACGTTGAACTCGCGTTCCTGTCCGCCTGCTCGACCGCACGCCCCGGTGACCGGCTGGCCGACGAGGTGATCCATCTCGCCTCGGCGTTCCAACTCGCCGGCTATCGCCATGTGATCGGCACCCTCTGGCCGGTCGGCGACCTGCACGCGGTGGATGTCGCGAGCCTGATCTACGCCGCGGTTGCCGACGGCACGGACATCGCGGCGGCGGTCCATCGCGCGAGCTGCCGCATGCGGGACCTGTGGCCAGGCGAGCCCGGGGCGTGGGCGGCCTACCTCCATGTGGGTGCCTAGCCTCGAAAATTCACACTTTGATCGTTAACTATTTGGATCTTCCCGCGAGTCCTGTTGATGTTGGTTTCGAGGTTCGTGCATGGCAATAGCCCGGCTGTCGCACCGGGTGGGCGCCGGCTCCACAGGCCGGGCGGGTCTCTCTCGTCTCGTCGGGTCGGCGGGTCGGGTGTCAGGTGGGTACGGGCAGGGCGAGGATCCGGGTGAAAGCGGTGTGCAACGCATCCGCCCATGGCCAGTTCTCCGGGATTGTCGCCGCCTCCTGAAAACTGACCCCCCAGGGGGCTGCGAAATCTGACCCCCTGCTGGTGTAGGAGGGGTGCTGA
>NZ_JALKFZ020000198.1 GCF_023243075.1 Frankia sp. AiPa1
ACGACGAATACCTGAAAAAGCAGCCCGCCGCGTAGATCAACCTAATAGAGACTGTCCGGATTTAAAAGGGCACATCATAGCCAGCGCGGGTACCTGAACTGGGGACGGATGGGGCCCATCGCGAACAGGTGGCTACCGACCGCAAAGGTCCGACATCCCCTGCCTACCGTTCGGCTCGACGCCAGTACCCGAGGCAGGAGCCCAGTGCGGTAGTTCCGCTCGCTGGGATCTGTGCGGGGGGCCGTCCGTAAGGACGGTCCCTACCGCGACTAGTCGTTTCAGGTCATGCAGGGACGGCGCTCCCCGTAACTTCGCATATGCTCCGGGTCATGTCCGAGACAGGGTCCGCGTCCAAAACCCACGTTGATGCGGCGGTCGGCGGAATCGTCGGCCTCCATCACTTCGGCCTGACCGTGCGGAGCGTCGAAACCAGCGCGGCCTGGTACGAGAGCGTCCTCGGGTTCATCCGGGTGGGTGAATACGATGCCCCCGACGGTTCGCGCCGCAAGGTATTCCTGCGGCACCAGAGCCTGCACGTCCGGTTAGGGCTTGCCCAGCACAGCGACGGCGACGACGGTTCGTTCGACGAGAGGCGGGTGGGCCTCGACCACCTGGCGTTCGCCGTGGCCGACCGGGACGAGCTCGACACCTGGGCCCGGCGGCTGACGGCGACCGGAGTCACCCACTCTCCGGTCGCGGCGGCGAACTCGATCCCCGGCGCCGCAGTGCTGGTCCTACGTGATCCCGACAACATTCAGCTTGAGTTGTTCGCCGATCCGACGTCGTAACCCTCGATCAGAGCGTCCTATTCCAACCCACCCGCCGCGATCGACTACCACCGCCCGGTCAGGTCGGTGAACCTGCGGCGGACCCACGGAGTACCACGGCCTCGGCGTGGCCGCCCTGCGTCGGACCGGCCGCGACGTCGACGATGAGGTCTTGGCGCACATCTGGCCGACCCACCACGAGAACGTGCACTTCTACGGCACCCACACCGACGGCTATCGGCCGCTGCGGTGCCCGGGGAAGATCGGTACAGCGGTCAGCGCTGATAACGATCTTGTCGGGCGGGCTCACGTAGACGTTCCGTTTCCGGTAGACCGCCCGTGCGGAGCTACAGCGGCCAGTACGAATGTGGCCCGTCGGGGGTCAGAAGGTGCGGTCGGCCACGTGTAGCCGCTCGACTGCTTCGAGCGCGCGGTGCAGCTCGGCAGCCGAAACGGGGCGGGCGGGCGCCTGCATCACCTGCTCGAAGGGCGTGGCGGGGTCGGCGAGATAGAGGCGGGTGTAGGCCGTGGTCTCCGGTTCGATGCGCCAGCTCTGCGCGAGCGGGCCGGCGTCGACGGTGTCGAAGCCGAGCTGTCCGATCAGGGCCGCCGCGGCCTTCTTCGCGTCGGCGTCGTCACCGGCGATCGGCAGTGCGGTGCGGTCGGGGGCCCCGGCGGGGCGGGCAAGCAGGGGGATGTGGTGGGCCAGGATGTTGTTGAACGCCTTGACCAGCCGCATTCCCAGGAAGTGGCGGTGGATCAGTTCACTGGTCGTGGTCTTGTCCTCATCCAGTTCGGCGATCCGGCCGTCACGCGACGGGTAGTAGTTGCTGGCGTCCAGCACGATCTTGCCTTCGAGCAGTTCGGCGGAGATGGCGGTGTGTGCCGCCAGGGGTACCGCCAGCACGACGAGCTCACCGGCCTGGGCGGCCTGCTCGACCGTACCCGCGGTGGCCAGCGCGCCCAGTTCCGCTACGGAGGCGGTCTCCGTATTGTCAACGTGATGTGTTCAACGTCAGCCCAGTCGCGCTGAAAGTCCTGGTAGTGGCTTGCCGGGGCAAGCGGGCCTGTATGCCCAGCTCGCGGCCCTGTCCTGCCGGGGCTGGTGCGCACTGTGGCTTGCCGGATTTGCAGTGGTCGACGGCGCTGCGGGCCGAACGTGTCGGGTCACTGTCACGCTGCCGGCCGCCGCGTTCGAGCACTGGGACGAGACTCGGAAACGATGGGTCGTCGAGCCGGGTGACTTCACGGTCCATGTCGGCGCATCGAGCGCGGACCTGCGGGCCTCGGCGGTGGTGACGGTCGTATGACGCAGCCACCCGGAACGCCGCAGGTGCGCACCTCTGCGAACTGGCCCGGGCGGCGGCCAGACCGCCCCGCCCGTCGCACCAAACGCCCCCGCCCGGGGTGACCCCGCGGCTCCGCGCGGTCTTTGTGCTCCGTGCCTGGGGTGCGGATTCGGCGCGGCGGTCAGGAGGGCCCTATGCGCAGGATCGGCTTGATGACTGTACCGGCGTTGGAGGCGTCGAGTGCCTTCGCCACGTCGGTGAAGTCGTAGAACTCGACCAGTTTGTCGAACGGGAATCGGCCCTGGGTGAACAGGTCCATCACGGCCGGGATGAGCTGGGTGCTCTGGCCGCTGCCGCCCAGGATGCCGACGATGCGCTTGCCCCACAGGGTGGAGATGTGGTCGAGAGTGAACTCGGCTCCGGCGGGGGCGCCCCCGATGAGGTAGCACGTGCCGAGCATGCCGACCGAGTCGGCGGCCTGTCGGACGACGCTGAGCACGCCGGTGCATTCCAGGGAGATGTCCGCGGGTCCGCCGCAGATGTCGTGGACAGCTGCTGCGGGCTCGTCTCGGGTCGCGTTGACGACGTGGGTCGCCCCGAGTTCGGTCGCCAACTGCAGGCGGTGGTCGTGTCGGTCGACCGCGATGATGCGGGTCGCGGCCGAGTTGCGGGCCGCCATGACAGCGGCGAGCCCGACGGTGCCCGCGCCGTACACGACGAGGCTGTCGCCCGCGCTGGGCCGGGCGTCGTTGAACACCGCGCCCGCTCCGGTCGAGATGCCGCAGGCCAGCGGACCCATCAGCTCCAGTGGCATGTAGTCGGGGACCTTGACCAGGGCGGCGGCGGTGGTGAGCGAATGGCTGGCGAAGGACGACTGGCCGAAGAAGTGGCTGTGTAGCGGAGCCCCCGAGGCCCGGCGGAGGGCGGAGCCGCCGTCGAGGCGGCCGCCTCCCGCGAGTGCCTCGCCCAGGCGGGCGCAGTACCGGGGTTGGCCTTCGCGGCAGTTACGGCACCGTCCGCAGGACGGCCACCCGATGACGACACCGTCACCGACACTGACCTCGGTGACTCCGGCGCCGACCGCGGCCACCCGCCCGGCCCCCTCGTGCCCCAGCACACCGGGCAGGGGGAAGGGCAGGTCGCCATGGCGGGCGAGCTCATCAGTGTGGCAGATGCCGGTGGCGACCAGCCTGACGAGCACCTCGCCGGGACCTGGTTCGTCGAGCTCGACCGTTTGCAGGCTGAAGGGACCGTCACGTTCCTCGACGACGGCAGCTAAGATCTCCATCTTGGATATGTCCCGTCCGGCTCAGTAGGGGTAGGTCGCTGGCTTTTCACGCATGGTGATCCACCGCGTTTCCGTGAAGGCTTCGATGTTGGCCGTCGCGCCTCCGAATCGGGCGCCGTTCCCGGAGGCGCCGACCCCGCCGAAGGGGCTGTTGGCCTCGTCGTTGACGGTCTGGTCGTTGATGTGCACGATGCCGGTCGGGATTCGTTCGGCGAGGGCCAGTCCGCGCAGGACGTTCGTGGTCACAATGCCGAGGGAGAGGCCGTAATCGCCGTTGGTCAACGCGACCGCCTCATCGTCGGTGGAGAACTTCACGACAGGGGCGACCGGCCCGAAGATCTCCTCGGAGAAAGCGCGGGAATGCGGGGGGACATCCGCGAGCACGGTGGCTTGGTAGAACAGTCCCTCGTACTTGCCGCCCGCGGCCACGCGCGCGCCGGCGGCGACCGTGTCCGTGACGATCTGTTGGATCTTGTCGCGTTGGCCGGCGTCGATGAGCGGTCCGAGGGCGACCTGCGCGGTTGCGGGGTCGCCGACGGGGAGACGCGCTGCCTTCGCGGCGAGCTTCTCGACGAACGTGTCATACAGGTCTTCGTGGACGAGGTGACGGCCGGTCGTCATGCAGATCTGGCCCTGGTGGAAGTAGGAGCCGAAGGCGGCCAGGGTGACGGCCTCGTCCACATCGGCGTCTTCGAGCACGACCATGGCAGAGTTGCCGCCGAGTTCGAGGTGGGCGCGCTTGAGGTGCTTTCCGGCCAGTTCGCCGACGCGGCGACCGGCCTGGGTGGAACCGGTGAAGGAGATGACCCGGACGGCGGGATCCACGACCAGCGCCTCGCCGACGTCCGCACCCCCGGGGAGGACCTGCAGGACTCCCGCCGGCAGGCCTGCCTCCTCGAAGACGCGGGCGATCGACATACCGCCGGTGACGGGGGTGCGCGGATCCGGCTTGAGGATGACCGCGTTACCCAGCGCGAGGGCGGGCGCCACCGAACGGATGCTCAGGATGAGTGGCACGTTGAACGGCGAGATGACCGCGACGACTCCGGCCGGCACACGGCGGGCGAAGGAGAGGCGGGACTGCTCGCTGGGCAGAAGCTCACCGGTGGGCCGGCCTGGCAGTGCCGCGGCCTCGTAGCATTCCTGCTCGGCGGTGTGGACGGAGAATCCGGCCATCGCCGGGATGGCGCCCACTTCGCGGATGTTCCATCCGGCGATTTCGTCGGCGTTGGCGGAGAACAGCTGGCCGGCGCGGCGCAGCACGGCGGCCCGCTCGATGTGCGGCAAGGCGGCCCAGGAGTGCTGCGCTTTCGTTGCGATCGTGCTTGCCCGTGCCACATCGGAGGCGTCGGCGATGCCGATGTCCCCGAGCGACTCACCGGTCGCCGGCTCGACGATCTTCGCCGTTCCGGCGGAACCCGGCCTCCAGGCTCCGCCGATGAAGATGTTGCCGGTCCAGGTGTCAGGTGCGAGTAACAAAGCAGTCTCCCATGCGCCGAATGGTCAGCGGGGACGCTATGTGGACGATCACATCAGTGCAACATAGGGTTCCATCATAAGAACCATGGTTTCATCTGTCGGAACCTTTGGTGATGTTGAGGTGGCCGAGCCGGGATGAGATCTCGGCTGCTGTGCGGCGCAGCGGTCCCTCGAGCCGGCTCACCACGGTCTCCATCGAGGCGTTCCACGCGCCGAGGTGGACGGAGAGGTTGACCGCCGCGACGACCTGGCCCGAACGGTCTCGGACGGGGGCCGCGATCGAGCGCAACCCGGGAGCGAGCTCCTCGTCGTTGACCGCGAGACCGCCCGCGGCGACTGCGGCGAGGACGGTCGTCAGCTGTTCGCGGGCGGTCACCGTCTTGGGCCCGCGACGCACCAGATCCGTCCGGTCCAGGATCGGGCGCACCACGGTGGGATCGCGGTGGGCGAGCAGGACCTTCCCCATCGACGTGCAGTAGGCCGGCAGACGCGCCCCGACCTGGAGGTTCAGCTCGATGCGCAAGGCGGCGCGCGCCGGGCGGCGGCGCTCGATGTAGACGATGTCCGCGCCGTCGAGCACCGCCATGTTGGCCGTATGCCCTGTCTCGTCCGCCAACGCCTGCAGGGGCTTCGCGGCGACCTTGCTGAGCTCCAGCGAGGACAGGGCCGCGAAACCGAGTTGTAGCGCCTGGGGTCCGAGCGCGTAGCGCCGCGTGTCGGCGTCCTGCTCCACGAAGCCGAGGGCCAACAGGGTCGCCATGTACCGGTGGCAGGTGCTCTTACTCAGTCCGACCAGGCGGCTGATCTCCACCAGCCCCAGGGAAGCGCGTTGCGCGCCCAGGGCCGACAGCACCGAGAGTCCGCGCTCGAGCGCCTGGTTCGTAGCGATGCTGGCGCCGCCATCGGAGGCCCCGTCGCTTCCATCCGCCGTCATCCTGCGAGCTTAACGGAACTGAGTTCTGACCATCGGAACGCGATGTTGACACGTGGTGGGCATCACGCGAATCATCCGGCGATCCCGCAACCTACGGAGGACACCTGTGACCCCGTCAGACAAAGCCGAGCTCTGGACGCCGAGCCGGCGTGGACTCATCAGGTCTGGTTTAGGCATGGCCGGACTGGTCGCCGCCGGGCCGGTGTTGTCGGCCTGCTCAGTAAAGGGAGACGATCCGGGAGGCGGCTCGGGGCAGACGATCAAAATCGGTTTCGTGAGCCCGCGGACAGGTGCGGCGGCTGCCTTCGGCGAGCCCGATGCCTACGTGCTCGGTCTGGCCCGCGACGTGCTCGGCAAGGGACTGACCATCGGCGGCAAGAAATACGACGTGCAGGTCATCGACAAGGACGGCCAGTCGGACCCGCAGCGGGGCGCGCAGGTCGCCAACGACCTCATCAACGCCGACCGGGTCGATCTGATGCTAACCACGTCGACCCCCGAGACCGTGAACCCGGTGTCCGACGCCTGCGAGGCGGCGGGCGTGCCGTGCATTTCGACCGTCGTGCCCTGGGAGGCCTGGTACTTCGGTCGAGGCGCGAAGCCGACCGACACAAAGGCCTTCAAGTACGTCTATCACTTCTGCTTCGGTGTTCAGCAGTTCGCCAACGCATACACCACGATGTGGCCGCAGGTGTCGACCAACCAGAAGGTCGGCGTCATGTGGCCCAATGACGCAGACGGGAACGCTGTCCGTACCTCGCTGGGACCTTTGCTGCAGAAGGCGGGTTACTCGATCGTCGACCCGGGCGCGTACACCAACGGTACGAATGACTACTCGTCGCAAATCGCCAAGTTCAAGGCCGAGAACTCCGAGATCTTCAACACCTTCCCGCTTCCGCCGGACTTCGCGACCTTCTGGCAGCAGGCGGCCCAGCAGGGATACCAGCCAAAGATCGTCCAGGTGGCCAAGACAGGCCTGTTCGCCTCGCAGGTCGAGGCGCTGGGCGCGCTCGGTGTCGGCGTGGCCGGTGCTGCCTACTGGACGCCGACCTACCCGTACACCTCCTCGCTGACCGGCATCTCCTCAAAGGAACTGGGCGCGGGCTACCAGAAGAAGACCGGAAAGCAGTGGACCCAGCAGTTGGGCCCGAGCCTGGCACTGTTCGATGCCGCCGCGGCGGCCCTGAAAGCTGCACCGGATCCCAAGGACAAGGGCGCCGTGGCCACCGCGATCAGCACCCTGGCTGTCCAGACGCCGGTCGGCAACCTGCAGTGGGGCAAGGGGCCCAACGGCAACGTCGTCGCGACCCCCATCCTCGGTGGGCAGTGGACCGCGGCGAAGTCAGGCAAATACCCACTCGACTTCGTGCTGTGCGAGAGCTCCTCCGACCCGAACGTTCCGGTAGCTGCGCAGCTGCAGCCCTACCGCGCATGACGGCCGGTGCGTCGATGGTGGCCGGGACGGGCGCGCTGCGCGACGGTGAGCCGGGTGGTACCGAGCGGTCCGTGCTCGCCGCCCGTCGCCTGTCCGTGCGCTACGGCGACGTGAAGGTTCTCGACGACATCGACTTTCATGTGGCGGCCGGCGAAGCGGTGGGGATCGTCGGGCCCAACGGTGCTGGGAAGACGACGCTGCTGTCCGCGCTGGCAGGCACTGTCCGGCCGGCCGCCGGCTCCATCAGCCTGCTCGGTACCGACCTCACCCAGCTCGGCGCCGAACGAAGGTGCCGGCTCGGCGTCGCGCGGGCCTACCAGGTGCCTAAGCCATTCGGCGGGATGACCGTGCTGGAGAACGTCCTCGTGGGCGCCGCCCACGGCGGCCAGCTGCGCCGGCGCGAACGGTTCGAACGTGCCGTCGAGGTCGTCGAGGTGTGTGGTCTGGCGGACCTCGCCAATCGCCGCGCCGAGACGCTCGGCCTGCTGCACCGCAAGCGCCTCGAACTCGCCAGGGCCCTCGCTACCGGGCCGTCGGTCCTGCTGCTCGACGAGATCGGCGCCGGGCTGACCGACTCCGAGGCCGACGAGCTGGTCGCCACGATCCTGCAGCTACGCCAGCGTGGCATGTCCCTGGTGTGGATCGAGCACATCGTGCGCGTGCTCGTGCGCGTCATCGATCGCCTCGTCGCGATGGATGCCGGCAAGATCATCGCTGACGGTGCTCCCGACGCCGTTCTGCGGAACGAGACCGTCATGGCCGCCTATCTCGGAAAGACTCGCTCATGACGGTTCTGGAAGTCACCGATCTGCATGCCAAACACGGCCTTCTGCACGCGGTCCGCGGGATCTCGCTCGCGCTCGCTGAGGGCGAGACGCTCGCGCTCGTCGGTGCCAACGGATCAGGGAAAACCACGCTGCTGCGAACCATCGCCGGAGCACACCCCGCAGAGAAGGGACGTGTCCGCCTCGACGGAGTAGACATCACCTCTGTACCTGCCCATCATCGCGTGCGCCGCGGGCTGGCCCTGGTGCCCGAGGGCCGCCGCTTGTTCCCCGAGCTCACCGTCCTGGAGAACCTCCAGGTGGCTGGACGGCGCGGTCGGCGCGGTGAATGGACGATCGATACCGTCCTCGACGCCTTCCCCGTGCTGCGGCCGATCACGCGAAAGCAGGCGTCGCAGATATCCGGGGGCCAGCAGCAGGCCGCCGCGATCGCGCGTGCCCTGATGACGAACCCGCGCGTCCTGCTCATCGACGAGGTCTCGCTCGGCCTTGCCCCCGTCGCGGTGGACGCCGTGTACGAGTCGCTGACCCGCCTGCTGGGCTCAGGCGCGACCGTCGTGCTCGTCGAGCAGGACCTCGAACGCGCACTGTCGGTCAGCCAACGCGTGATGTGCGTGCTCGAAGGCCACGTCGCCCTTGCTGCCGCCACACCTGACATCACCCGTGACCAGGTGACCGCCGCCTACTTCGGAGTCCGGTCCGCCACGGCGCCCGCACCCACCGCGGGCACAGCCACCTCGCTCCACGCTGAAATAGGGACACCGTGAACATCGTCAATGCCATTGTGCAGGGAATCTTCCTAGGCAGTCTGTACGCGTTACTGGCGTGCGGACTGTCACTGATCTTCGGCGTCATGCGGATCATCAACCTCGCGCACGGCGACCTCGCGATCCTCGGGGCCTTCCTGGTCTGGGTCGTCACCGACAAGACAGGCATCTCACCGTTCATCGCCCTCCTGCTGGTTCTCCCCGTCATGCTGGCCGTGGGATACGCCCTGCAACGCACTGTCCTCGCCCGCAGTCTCCGCGGTGGCCCGCTGGTCCCCCTCCTGACGACCTTCGGCCTGTCGATCGTGCTGCAGAACGGGTTCCTCCAGGTCTTCTCCCCGGACGTCCACTCACTCGGGTCCAATGTCGGGACCCTGTCGACCGGAAGCTGGAAGCTGACCTCCGACCTGTCGATCCCCTATCTGGGCGTCGTACTGCTCGTCGTGTCGGTCGCGGTCCTGGGTGGACTGCACTACACGCTGCGCGCCACCGCGTTCGGCAGGGAGATGCGGGCCACCGCGCAGGACCCGGACACCGCGGGCCTGGTCGGCATCCCAGCCTCCGCGATATACGCCCGAGCGGTCGCGATCGCCGTCGCGACCGCGGGCATCGCGGGCGCCTTCCTCGCCATCCGGTCCTCCTTCGGCCCAGCCAGCGGCCCCGCACAGTTGATCTTCGCGTTCGAAGCGGTCATCATCGGCGGCCTCGGCTCACTCTGGGGGACGCTCGTCGGCGGCATCGTCCTCGGCGTGGCGCAGACCATCGGAGCGACCATCGATCCGCAATACTCGATCCTTACCGGCCACCTGGTATTCCTGCTGGCACTCGTGGTTCCGCGCGTCAAGGCCACAGCGCCCCGGAAGGCATTCGCATGACCACCGCACCTGCCGCGACCCGGCCAGCCGGGAACCCGACCCAACTTCGTATTACCCGTTCGACATCGGCGTCGCGAATCACCTCGGGAGTCCTCCTGGCGGTCGGGGTCGGCTTGTTCGCCGTTCCCACCCTGTTTGGGACCAACGCTGTCGTGCAGTTGACCAGCCTGTTCATCTACATGATCCTGGCGGTCATGTGGAATGCCCTGGCTGGATACGGCGGCATGGTTTCGGTCGGTCAGCAGGCCTTCATCGGTTTCGGCGCCTACGCGACGATCTGGCTGACTCAGCACGGCGTCTCCCCGTTCCCGGCGATGGTGCTCGCCGCCGTGTCCGCCGCGGTTCTCGCGGCGCTCGTCGCACTCCTCGTGTTGCAGCTCAAGGGTGGACAGCTGGCGGTCGGCACCTGGGTGATCGCCGAAGCGCTGGGACTTCTGATAGTGCTCGACACAGGTCTCGGCGGAGGCACCGGCATCTCGCTGCAGGGGTTGAATTCGTACACCCCGGAATTGCGGCACGCCTACATCTACTGGCTGACGCTGACCTTCCTACTCGCTATACTGGGCGCGCTTTTTCTCCTGCTCCGACTGAAGACCGGCGCCGCGCTCCAGGCAATCCGGGACGACGAGGAGGCGGCGGCCTCCCTTGGCGTCCGGGTCCGGCCGCTGAAGTTCGGCATCTTCGTTCTCGCCGGGTTCGGCTGCGGCGCCGCCGGGGCGCTCATCCTCGCGAACACACTGTTCATCCAGCCACAGTCGATCTTCGGAGTGCAGTACTCCGCGTACATGATCTTCATGGTCCTGGTGGGCGGCCTCGGAACCTTCGAGGGGCCGATCCTCGGCGCGATCATCTTCTTCGTCGCCCAGCAGCAGTTCGCCGACCAGGGAGCCTGGTATCTCATCGGCCTGGGAGCCGTCGCGGTCCTGTTCGCGCTCTTCCTGCCCCGCGGCCTGTGGACAGTCGTCAGCGACCGTCTGCCGGTCCAACTGCCGCTTGGCTATCGTCTGTCGACGTCCCATCCGAGTATGAAGGAGCAACACGGCTGATGACCCGGTCCGCGGCCCGAGATGACACGCAGCACGACAGCGCGAGCGGCGGACCCGGGGCCATACGTCACTACATCGACGGCCAGTGGATCGACGCCGCCAACGGCCGCACCTACGACAGCCACAACCCGTGGACCGCGGCGGCCATCGCGACCGTGGCCGCCGGTGACGCGGACGACACCCATGCGGCGATCGACGCGGCGCACCGGGCGTTCGCGCACTGGTCCGATACGCCACCACACGAGCGCCAAGGAATCCTCCTGCGTGCGGCAGACACAGTCGAGCGGCGGCGCGACGAGGTCATGGTCCTGCTGGCCCGCGAGACCGGATGTGGCCGTCATTTCGCGGAGGTGCAGATTCGTTTCGCGGTGTCCCTCCTCCGGCAGAGCGCGGCGTTGCCGTACGCCGCCACGGGCCAGATGTTGCCGTCCGACCAGCCAGGAGTGAGCTCGGTGGCGGTCCGCCGGCCGGTCGGCGTGGTCGGTGCGATCGCGCCGTGGAACGCGTCGCTGATCCTTTCTGCCCGGGCGATCGTCGGGCCGCTGGCGGTCGGCAACACCGTCGTCCTCAAACCTTCGGAGGAGGCTCCCCACACGGGCGGCGCCCTGTGGGCGGAGGTATTCGAGCAGGCAGGCCTGCCGCCCGGCGTGCTCAACGTCATCACACACGCACCGGGCGAGGCGAGCTTCATCGGCGACGAACTGTTGGCCAACCCGCTCGTGCGGCGGATCAACTTCACGGGATCAACCGCGACCGGTCGCCGGCTCGCCGAGGCAGCCGGCCGCCACCTCAAACGGCTCGTCCTCCAGCTTGGTGGGCAGAATCCACTGCTGGTGCTCGCCGGCGTCGACCTCGACTACGCGGTCAACGCCGCGGCCTATGGCGCATTCGTGCACCAAGGGCAGGTGTGCATGTGTGCACGACGGATTTTCGTGGAGGAGGCGATAGCGGCGGAGTTCTCCGAACGCTTCGCGGCGAAGGTGGCGGGCCTACCGATGGGCGACCCTGAAGATCCCCACACGGTCATCGGCCCCGTCATCAACCACTGGGCGCTGTCGCTGCTGACCCGCCGCGTCGAGGAGGCGGTCGAACGAGGAGCACGGGTCCTGGCCGGCGGGGTCCCCGCACCGCCGTGCTACCCGGCGACCGTCCTCACGGGCGTACCCGACGACGTCGAGCTGGCGTTCGACGAGACGTTCGGACCTGTCGTTGTCCTCGACGTCGTCGGAGATCGCGATGAGGCCGTCGCACGCGCCAACTCCTCCGCGTTCGGGCTCGCCGCGGGCGTCCTGGCCGCTGGTCCCCAGGAAGGTCTCGAAGTAGCGCGCCAGCTCCAGGCCGGGATCATCCACGTCAACGATCAACCAGTGAACGACGAACCTCGGATGCCGTTCGGGGGCGTCAAGGACAGCGGCTGGGGTCGTTTCGGTGTGGGGTTCGCGATCGAGGAGTTCACCGAGCCGCAGTGGATTACTGTTCGCCACAAGGCTCGCCAGTTCCCTTTTTAGTATCCGCTGTGCCAACGGCGCCGACTGCTCCGACGGCCGCTGAGGCATACGAATACGGCTGCTACGGGCCGGCCAGGGCGTCGAGAAGGTCTTCGGCCCCGTGGGCGATCCCGATGGCGCGGTCGTCGAGCTCGGCGGGCAGCTGGGGGTGCTCGGGGTTGATCCGGACGAGACGGCCGTGCGGCCTGGCGGCGGTCAGGCGTTCCATGGGCCAGCGAATCACGCTGGGAGTGTTGTAGCCGCTTCCGATGTCGAGGACGAGGAGCCGCTCGTCGACCGGGCCCGCGTTGATCCACTGCTGGAGGCGGCGCCCGGTGGGCAGGTGGGGGTCGCCGATGTATTCGGGCCCCTTACGCACGTTGAGGAACACCTCGCCGCCGCAGTGCGGACAGGCGGGGATCGCGTTCGGGTCGACGACCTGCCCGGTGGCCGGGTCGTAGACGGCGCACGCGGCGCGGATCATGGCCTCGCTGGGCCAGGTCTCCCGGGTGCAGGGTGTCTCGCACTGGTAGAGGCCATAGTCGCCTTGCGGGGTGAAGACACGGTCGGCGTCGAAGCCGTTGCGGGGAAAGAGCGCGTCGACGTTGCTGGTGATGACGAAGTGATCCCGGTCGCCGATCAGCTGCCGTAGCCGCTCGTAGACCTTGTGGGGGCCGGCGCTGAACCGGATGTCGGCGACGTGGGTGGCCCAGTAGCCCCACAGCAGCGCCGGCGGCAGGGGCATGCCGATGAGCTGGTAGCGGGCGCGCAGGCCGAGGCGGTGCAGCGCGGGAAACAGTTCCGCGAAGCGTGCGGTGTCGGTGTAGTCGTAGCCGGCGGCGGCGGACAGGCCGGCGCCGGCGCCGATGAGGACGCGATCGGCCTCGGTCAGCCACTCCTGGACTACCTCGACGGCAGCGGCCAGGTCCGTGCGGGTGGGGACGGATGGGGGTCGAGAAGTCATGACGGACGTTCCCCTGCGCTGAGTGCCTGTTGGTAGATGTGCAGGTCGTCGTGGTCGTAGACGTCGAAGACGACGCGATGTAGGCGGCCGGGGTGTGCGTTGAGCCAGTCGGCGACGGTGGCAAGTGCGACACGGGCGGCGAGCGGCTTGGGGTAGCCGAACAGGCCGGTGCTGATCGAGCAGAACGCGACCGTCCGGATTCCGGCGATCTCGGCAGCCAGATCGAGGCAGGACCGGTAGGACGAGGCCAGCGCCGCGGCGTGCGCGGGCCGCACCGTCCCGTTGACGATCGGCCCGACGGTGTGCAGCACGTAGCCGGCGGGCAGATGATAGCCACGGGTGATCTTGGCGGTACCGGTTGGTTCCGGGCCGCTCTGCGCGCTGAGGAGCGTGTGGCAGTCTTCGCGCAGACGTGGGCCCGCGGCGGCGTGGATCACGTTGTCGACGCAGCGGTGCGCCGGCTGGAAGCAGCCGAGCAGGCCGCTGTTGGCCGGGTTGACGATCGCGTCGGCATGCAGCGCGGTGATGTCGCCGCGCCATACCGCCGTTGTCGCCGCAGCGGGATACCCGGTCTCGGGATGCTGCTCGGCGACGGTCGGGAGGGAATTGATCTCGACGGTCGGTCTCTGGGCGCGCTCGCCGCTGAGCAGCGCGTCGAGTAAGGGCACGGCCGCTGCCGGCAGCGGGCCAGGTTCCCTGAGGGTCAGCAGCGCCCGCAGCAGCGCCCGGCCGCGGCCGGTCTCGACGGCAGCCCTCACCTGCTCTGCGCTGACGCCGAGCCGGGCCACGGAGCTGTCCGTGGTGAGCAGGCTGAGCAGCTCGCGGACCAGATCGTCCCAGGCCTGCGACGAGGCCGGAGCGGCTGCCGGTTGGAAGCGCCGGTCAAGGTTCAGCGCCTCGCGGTAGGCACTGAGCGCGAGCAGACGACTGGTGGGCATCACGCACTCCGCGGACGACAGTGGCTCGTCCGAGACCGACCCCGGCGCACGGTAGTCAGAACAGGCCGTTGCCATGTGGCAGCTCGGCCGGGATCTCCGGCGTGACGTCCCAATGCTCCACGATCTTGCCGCCGTCGACCCGGAACAGGTCGTAGAACGCAGTCGGGGTCGCCCCGAAGCGTCCCTCGGAGACGGTCAGCACGAAACTACCCTCGGCCACAACGCGGTGCACGGTGTCGTAGACCATGGTGATGCCCTGCTCGGCGAGAGCGCCCAGAGCCGTGGCGAGGCCGTCGAGGTTGTCGCCGATCCCGGTGTTGTGCTGCCAGTACTGCTCGGTGCTGAGGTAGTCGGTGACTGTGTCGACCTTGCCGCCCTTGAGCACGGACTCGACGAACCCGACGACAAGAGCCCGGTTGGCCTCCGTCGCGTCGAGGTCTGCCACCTCGGTCGGGCCGTCGGTCTGTGACCGGCCGGAGACCGTCTTCTCGACGACCGGCGCCAACGCGTCCCAGTGCTCGGCCAGCTGGTCGCCCTCGACCCGGAAGATGTCGAAGGCGACCAGCGGCTCCGGGCCGAAGCCGTGGTATGTGCCGTGTAGCGCGACGAGGTCACCGTCGGCGAGAACCCGGTGCAGCTCGTAGCGGAATCCCGCGGGCAGGCCTGTGACCAGCGCCCGCAGCCCCTCTGGACCATCGGGCACCAGCGCGCTGTGCTGGCGGTAGGTCGAGGCGACCCACCGGTCGACGGCAGACGGATCACGGTCGCCGAACAACTGCCCGGCGGCCGTCAGAACGACGTCCTTAGCGGTCATGGTGTGCTCCTCAGCATGACGATGATGGGAGGCGCGCCGCGGCAGCCAACACCTGCCGTAACAGAACCCCCGCCCTGTGCTCCTTAGGTCAAACCTTAAGAGTGCGCGGCCGGAACACCCCAGTAGGCTCGTGACTCGCGATGGTGAAAATCCGACACGCAGCGAGCGGGGACATCCGCGATCTCGGCTTCGTTCCGCCGGCCGGCACCCCGGTCGGCGCCGAGGTACTGGATCTCGGCCGGCTCCGCTCCCGCGCCAGCCACAGACTTCTCGCCGTCCCGCAACGCCCGGCGTTCCACCACCTGCTCACGCTCAGCCGCGGGATTTTGCGGCACACCGTCGACTTCACCAGCTACACCCTCGAACCGGGCATGTGGATGTGGGTCCGGCCCGGCCAGGTCCAGCAATGGGGCCAGCTCGCCGACCTGGACGGCACACTGATCCTCTTCCAGCCCGAGTTCCTCGATCCCGACACCGTCGCGACAGCCCGCCCGGATGACCCGCACGCGCCCGTCGTCTACGAACCGGTCGGCGATGACCGAGATCGGCTGACCGAATCCATCGGACACCTCGCCCACGCGTTCACCGCGCCTGGACGGCTACCCCTCGACGTACGGCAAGCCGTGCTGCGGCACCTGCTCGCGGTGCTCCTGCTACGCCTCACCCACCTCGACGCCGTACCCGGCCAACCCGCTCCCGAACCGAACCACACCTTCGCGCGATTCCGCGACGCGGTGGAACGCGACTTCACCCGCACCCGCCGGCTCGAGGACTACGCCCGCGCACTCGGCTACTCCACCCGTACGTTGTCCCGCGCGACCCAGGCTGCGGCCGGCATCAACGCCAAGGACTACATCGACCGCCGAACCATCCTCGAAGCCCGCCGGCTTCTCGCGCACAGCGACAACAGCGCAGCGCAGATCGCCGCCCGGCTCGGGTTCACCAGCGCGACGAACTTCAACAAGTATTTCCACCAGCGCACCGGCAGCACACCGATCGGCTTCCGCACCGCGGTCCACAGCGACTATCAGCCATGACCGGCGTTCACCCGGTCGCACGGATCAAGGCGGCGGTTCTCTGCGCGCCGTCCTTGTGCCTGGCGGTGACAGGGCTGTCGCGCCGTCTCGGTGCCGAGCTGGCGTGAGATCCCTGCGGCAGCTACCTGGAGCGCGGTTTCCCGACGCCGGTGGTGTGCATCGGCAGGGTCGATCCCACCGAGCTCACGACAGGTACCGAGGCCCGGCCCGCCATCCGTTCCAGGTAGAGCACCTCCTGGCCGTCGCGGCCAGATGGACCGTGGCGCGGGTGGCGGCAGCTCCGCCCGCCGCGCGACGTCCGACAGCGACAGCCGGGTGTGGTGCTCGTCGAACGCCGCGAAGATCGCCATGATCCGCTCCACGACGGTCGCCCCCGGGCTGCTCGTGTTTCCTGCCACGAGGACCAGTCTTCCGCTGAGCGGAAGCAAACAGGTTGGTGGTCGGCCGACTCGCTTCTACGCTGCGTCCCATGAGTGGTCCCGCCGCACCGACGCTCGGATCGCAGACCGTGATCAGCTCGGAGATCGCAGCCATCGCCGCCGGCTACCAGGAGACGGAGGGGGAGGAGAACCAGCCGCGTCTTGACTACCCGCCGTATCGAAGCACTGTGCTGCGGCATCCCACCCATGTCCCGATCGAGGTCGACCCGGAGGCGATCGAGCGCTCGGCCCCCTGCTTCGGCGACCGCGATGTCGACCCGCTGGACGCCGACCTGACGATCGGTCATCCGGGTGAGCCGATCGGCGAGCGGATCCTCGTTACTGGCCGGGTGGTCGACGGCGACGGCCGGCCGGTCCGGGGGCAGCTGGTCGAGATCTGGCAGGCGAATGCCGCCGGGCGGTACGTACACCGGCGTGACCAGCATCCGGCGCCCCTCGACCCGAATTTCACGGGCGCCGGACGGTGCCTGACCGACCAGGAGGGCGGGTACAGGTTCCAGACGATCAAGCCGGGCCCGTACCCCTGGCGCAATCACCACAACGCCTGGCGCCCGGCGCACATTCACTTCTCGGTGTTCGGCACCTGCTTCACCCAGCGCCTGGTCACGCAGATGTACTTTCCGGGGGATCCGCTCTTCGCGTTCGATCCGATCTACCAGTCGGTCGTGGACCAGCGGGCTCGCGACCGGCTGGTCGCGACCTACGACCACGACCTGACCAGCCATGAGTGGGCCATCGGCTACCGGTGGGATATCGTTCTCACCGGCAGCCGGCGGACCCTTCCCGAGTCCGAGGACGCGAGATGACGCTGCTCGCGACCCCGGGCCAGACCGTCGGCCCGTTCTTCCATTACGGCCTCCCCTATGAGGGAGACCGCGATCTGGTGCCGCCGGGCAGCCCGGGTTCGGTCGCGCTGCGCGGGCAGGTGTTCGACGGGGCGGGCGGCGGGGTACAGGACGCGCTCGTGGAGATCTGGCAGACCCGTCCGGACGGCACCGTCGCGCACAGCCCCGGCTCGTTGCGCCGCGACGGGTGGGCGTTCACCGGTTTCGGGCGGGCGTCCACCGGGCGGGACGGCCAGTACGCGTTCAGCACCCTCGTGCCTGGACCGTCCGAACCTGGCAAGGCGGCGTTCTTCGCCGTCACGGTCTTCGCGCGGGGTCTGCTGCACCGGCTGTTCACCCGCGCCTACGTGCCCGGCGATGGCGCCGAGCTGGCTGCCGACCCGCTGCTGTCCTCGTTGCCGGCGGAGCGCCGGCAAACTCTGATCGCGGCGCGCGGTGAGCGGGGCTTCGTGTTCGACATCCACCTGCAGGGAGCACGGGAGACCGTCTTTCTTCGGTTCCCGGGTCATTGACCTGTGGGTGATCTCTTCTGGCCGGGTGACGAGCGGGCCGGCGACCTCGCCAGTGAGGTGGCGTGGCTGGCGGCGATGGTGCGGGTCGAGCAGGCGTGGCTCGACGCGCTCGCACGGGCGGGGATAGCTCCGGGCACCGTCGACCTGACCGGGCTCGTCGGGCCTGATGACCTGGCCGAGGTGGCCCGCGCGGCCGAGGGCGCCGGCAACCCGGTGCCGACCCTCGTGGCGCTGTGGCGCGGCCGGTCCGCCGGACCGGCCGCCAGCTGGGTGCATCGTGGCCTGACCAGCCAGGACGTGATCGACACGAGCCTCGTCCTGCTGCTGCGCGACGTCCTCGAACGGGTGCGCCGGGAGCTGCATAACCAAGTCACCTCGCTCGTGGTCCTGGCCCAGGCCCATCGCGGCACGCTGATCGCCGGGCGGACGCTGACCCAGCACGCCGTCCCGACCACCTTCGGCGCCAAAGCGGCCGGCTGGCTGACCGGAGTGCTGGACGTGGCTGGGGCCCTCGATCGGCTGCCATGGCCGGCGCAGTTCGGGGGCGCGGCCGGGACACTGTCGGCCGCGGTCGAGCTGGCCAGACTGCGCGGCGTCGCGGACCCGGTCGCGGTGACCACCGCGGTCGTGGCGGATGCGGCGTCCGCGCTCGCCCTGCGAGCCGCACCTCCGTGGCACACCACCCGGACGACGTTCACAGCAATCGCCGATGCGCTGGTCACTGGCACCGACGCCTGGGGGCGCATTGCCACGGACGTCGCCACCCTGTCCCGTCCGGAGATCGGCGAACTGGCGGAGCCAGCGGTCGACGGTCGTGGGGGGTCGTCGACCATGCCGCACAAGCGCAACCCGGTGCTGTCGGTGCTCATCCGACGCGCGGCGCTCACGGCGCCGGCGCTGGCCTCGACGCTGCACCTGGCTGCGGCTCTCGCCGGCGACGAGCGCCCGGATGGCGCCTGGCACGCGGAGTGGCAGACCCTGCGCGACCTCGCACGCCGCACCGTTGTCGCGGCGAGTCACACCAGCGAGCTGCTACGCGGACTGCGGGTCGACGACACCCGGATGCGGGCCACCGCCCGAGCCGGCTGGCCGGACCTCACCGCGGAACGCCGCTCGATCGCCGCGTTCGTCGGGAAGGCGCCGCCCGACGACGACTACCTCGGTGCCGCCGACACGGTGATCACCGCCGTGCTCGCGCGAGCGAACGCCTACCTGGAGGCCAGACAATGACCGTCCCCCAGATCACTGGTGTCGAGCTCGCCGGCCGCCCCGACCTGCCCCTGCTGGTCGTAGGTCCGTCGCTGGGCACCTCGTCGACCGCGCTGTGGTCCAAGGTCGCCGGTGCACTCGGCGACAGTTTCCACGTCGTCGGCTGGGAGCTGCCCGGCCACGACGGCGCAGCCGTCGACGAGCCCTTCACGATCGCCGAGCTGGCCAGGGGTGTACTTCACTACGCGGAAGACGTGACGGCGGCTCGCGGCGACGGTGAGGCACGGTTCGCCTACGCCGGAGTCTCGCTTGGCGGCACAGTCGGCCTCGCTCTTGCGCTGGACGCGCCGGACCGGGTGCGTCACGCGGCGCTGCTGTGCACCGGCGCGAAGATCGGCGAGGCGGCGGCGTGGCGGGAACGGGCCGCGACCGTCCGTGCGTCCGGCTGCGCGGCGATGGTCACCGGCTCGGCGCGGCGCTGGTTCGCCCCCGGGTTCACCGACAGAGAACCGGACGTCGCCGCGCGGCTGCTGGGAGGCCTGGTCGAGGTCGACCCGGAGGGCTACGCGCAGGCGTGCGAGGCGCTGGCCGGGTTCGACGTCCGGGAACGGCTCGCCGCCATCGAGACGCCCGTCCTCGCGATCGCGGGAGCCCACGATGTCGTGACACCACCGGCAACGCTCGAACAGATCGTCTCGAAGGTGCCGGACGGGCGGCTGGCGGTCCTCGACGACGTCGCGCACCTCGCCCCCGCGGAAGCTCCCCACCAGGTCGCCGACCTCCTTCGCGGCGCGCTGTCCACGCCGCCGCCCACGGAGGCGCCCACCATCACGGACGTTTACAACGCCGGCATGGCCGTGCGCCGCCAGGTGCTCGGCGACGCCCACGTCGACCGGGCGACCGCGGCGGCGACGAGCTTCACGGCCGAGTTCCAGGAGCTCATCACCCAGTACGCCTGGGGCACGATCTGGACCCGACCGGGCCTAGACCGCCGCGGCCGCTCGATGATCACCCTCACGGCGCTCATCGCCCGCGGCCACCATGACGAGCTCGCGATGCACCTGCGCGCGGCGCTACGCAACGGGCTCACGACCGACGAGATCAAGGAGGTCATCCTGCAGAGCGCGATCTACTGCGGCGTGCCCGAGGCCAACACCGCGTTCCGGATCGCCGCGCGGGTGCTCGCCGAGCAGGACGACACCGAGGACGGCCGATGAGCCGCACGCTCGTGCTGGACACCGCCGACGAGGCGGTCGCCGGGATCGAGGACGGGTCCACGGTTCTGATCAGCGGATTCGGTCTGGCCGGCATGCCATTCGACCTCATCGACGCGCTGATCCGGCAGGGCGCGAAGGACCTCACCATCGTGTCGAACAACGCCGGCAACGGCGAGATCGGGCTCGCGGCGCTGCTTAAGGCCGGCCGGGTGCGCAAGGTGATCTGTTCGTTCCCTCGCCAGGCCGACTCCTATGTGTTCGACGGTCTCTACCGTGCGGGCAAGCTCGCCCTGGAGGTCGTGCCGCAGGGAACCCTCGCCGAACGGCTCCGCGCCGCCGGCGCCGGGATCGGGGCGTTCTTCTGCCCAACCGGGGTGGGCACTCCGCTGGCCGAGGGCAAGGAGACCCGCGTCCTGGGTGACCGCACCTACGTGCTCGAGTACCCCATCGCGGGCGACGTCGCGCTGATCGGCGCCTTCAAGGGCGACACCCTCGGCAACCTCGTCTACCGCAAGACCGCCCGCAACTTCGGACCAGTCATGGCCACCGCGGCACGCACCGTCGTCGTCCAGGTCAACGAGGTCGTGCCCACTGGATCGCTCGACCCCGAAGCCGTGATCACCCCGGGCATCTACGTCGACCGGCTCGTCGCCGTCCCGGCCCGCCGGTACATCGTCGAGGGAGCTTGATGGCAGTGAACAACAGCAGCCCGAAAGACCACTCTGCGACGATCGAGCACACCGGCCGAGGCCCGCTCACCGCCGATGAGCTGGCCGCACTGATCGCCAGGAACATTCCCGCGGGGTCCTACGTGAACCTCGGCATCGGCCAGCCCACCAGGGTCGCCGACCATCTTCACCCCTCCAGCGGCATCGTCCTGCACACCGAGAACGGCATGCTCGGGATGGGTCCTGCCGCCGCCGGCGGGCAGGTCGACCCGGACCTCATCAACGCCGGCAAGCTGCCCGTCACCGAACTGCCCGGCGCCGCCTACTTCCACCACGCCGACTCGTTCGCGATGATGCGCGGCGGCCACCTCGACGTCTGCGTGCTCGGCGCGTTCCAGGTATCCGTCACCGGCGACCTGGCCAACTGGCACACCGGCGAGCGGGACGCCATCCCCGCCGTCGGCGGCGCGATGGATCTGGCCATCGGCGCCAAGGACGTCTACGTGATGATGACGCTGTTCACCAAGGACGGCGCCCCGAAAGTCGTCCCAGCCTGCACGTACCCCCTCACCGGCGTCCGCTGCGTCACCCGCATCTACACCGACCTCGCCGTCCTCGACGTCACACCTCACGGCCTCGTCGCGCGAGAGACCTTCGGCGCCTCCATCGCCGAGCTGCAGGCCCGCCTCAACATCACGATGGACACGCCATGACCACGATCGCCAGCACCACCCGCACCCAGGTCGCCATAGTCGGCGGCGGCCCCGCCGGCCTGATGGTCTCCCACCTGCTCCACCTCGCCGGGATCGACAGCATCGTGATCGACAACCGGGCCGTGCGCACCATCGAGACGACACACCGCGCCGGAATTCTGGAACGCGACAGCGTACGTCTTCTGGTCGACTCGGGACTGGACCGCGTCCTGCGCGACGGCCACCGGCACGAGGGCATCTCGCTGCGCTTCCGTGGGCTCAGCCACCGGATCGACTTCGAGAACCTCGCGGGTGCCTCATGCTGGCTCTACCCCCAGACCGACATCTTCATCGACCTCCATCGCGCCCGCACCGCCGACGGCGCCGATCTGCGATTCGGCATCACCGACACCGAGGTCGTCGACATCCTGAACGCTCCCCGGGTGCGCTACACCGACGCCACCGGTCACCGACACGAGATCGCCGCCGACCTGGTCGTCGGCGCGGACGGCTCCCGCAGCATCTGCCGAAGTCTGATTACCGGGGCGACGCAGTACTTCCGCGGATACCCCTACGCCTGGTTCGGCGTCCTCGTCCAGGCACCCCCGAGCGCCCCCGAGCTGATCTACACCCGGTCCCGCGACGGATTTGCGCTGATCAGTCAGCGCACCGAGTCCGTGCAGCGGATGTACTTCCAGTGCGACCCATCCGAGAATCCAGACGACTGGTCCGATGACCGGATCTGGAACGAGTTGCAGACCCGGCTCGCCGGCGAGGACGGCTTCCGTCTCAAGGAAGGGCCGGTCATCGAACGGACCTTGCTGCCGTTCCGCAGTTTCGTCCAGACCCCGATGCGGCACGGCAGACTGGTCCTCGCTGGCGACGCCGCGCACACCGTGCCCCCGACCGGCGCGAAGGGCCTGAACCTCGCGCTCGCCGACGTTCGGCTGCTCGCGGACACCATCCAACAGGCATTGGCCAAGAATGACTACACCGTGCTGGAGCATTACACAGCCCGGGCCCTCGACCGGGTATGGAAGGCGCAGCACTTCTCGTACTGGATGACGACCATGCTCCACCGCGCCGAAGACTCCAGCGAGTTCGACGAGCAGCGCCAGCTCGGCGAGCTCACCACCCTCGTCGCCTCGACGGCCGGATCCACCTACCTCGCCGAGGGATACACCGGCTGGCCCGGCCGTTGACACATCCCTCTCTGCCGCCCAGTGGAGATGGTCAACGTGACGCCGAATGCGGCCTTGAGCGGGCCGCGGACCCTGACCAGGTCGTTCTCGTGCGGGCCCCGGTGACTTCACCACGGTGAAGTCCGGGGCCCCGCACTTGGAGGATTAGATCGACTACGGCTACTGACCGTGGGGGTGGCCCGGTGACGTGGCCTCGGCCCCGTCGCCGGGACCGAGGCCACGTCACCGGAGGACCGAAGGACGGGGTCGCCGGGACCGAGGGGCTCTTGTGTGGCTGTGAAGGTGGGAGTGTCCCTACGAAGCCACTTGTGCCGGTCTCACGCCGTCGCGGTGTTCTCCAGGACGACCGCGAGACCCTGGCCAACACCGATGCAGATCGCGGCGACCCCCCAGCGCTCACGGCGCTCACGCAGCACCTTGGCCAAGGTGCCCAGCACGCGCCCGCCGGAGGCGCCCAGCGGATGACCGATCGCGATCGCGCCGCCCCGAGTGTTGACGATCTCAGGGTCGATCCCCCAGGCGTCAACGCAGATCAGCGACTGCACCGCGAACGCCTCGTTGAGCTCCACCGCGCCCACCCGCTCCCAGCCGATCCCGGCCCGCCGCAGCGCGATCGAGGCTGCCTCGACGGGCGCATAGCCGAACGACTGAGGCTCCAGCGCGTATGTGCCACGGCCGGCGATCCGGGCCAACGGCCCGCGTCCGATCGTCGCCGCGGCCTGCTCCGACCCGAGCAGAACGGCCGACGCGCCGTCGCTGAGAGGCGAGGCGTTGCCAGCCGTGATTGTCCCGTCGGGACGGAACGAAGGCCGGAGACCGGCGAGCTTCTCCGCCGTGGAGTCCGCCCGGATGCCCTCGTCCCGGACCAGGTCCACGCCCTCGACAGGGACGACCAGATCGTCGTAGAAACCGTCCGCCCAGGCGGCAGCCGCGAGCCGGTGCGACCTGAGCGCGAAACCGTCCTGGCGCTCCCGGCTGACGCCGTGCCGGTCGCCAAGCTGCTCGTTGGCCTCGCCCAACGAGACCGTCCACTCCTGTGGCATCCGTGGGTTGACCAGCCGCCACCCGAGTGTCGTGGAGACCGCGGTGACGTCGGCTGCCGGGAAGGCGCGCGTCGGCTTCGGCAGAACCCACGGGGCACGGGTCATCGACTCCACACCGCCAACAAGTACGACGGCGGCGTCACCGGTGTCGATCTCACGGGAACCGATCATCGCGGCGTCAAGCGAAGAGCCGCAGAGCCTGTTGACGGTGGTGCCCGGCACGCCGACGGGTAGCCCGGCAAGCAGAGCGGCCATCCGGCCGACGTTGCGGTTCTCCTCACCGGCGCCGTTCGCGTTGCCCCAGACGACCTCGTCGATCGCCTCGGGATCGAGGCCCGGAGCCTGCGCCAGTACCGCCCGCATGGCCCCGGCTGCCAGGTCGTCGGCGCGCACCCCGGCGAGCCCGCCGTTGAAGCGGCCGAAGGGCGTGCGGACTGCCGCGTAGACGAAGGTCACCGCTGCGAACTCCTGGCCTGGTCACGGGGCACCCTTGCCCTGGGCTCCCGGTCGGAGGCCACCTGGTCGACAATCAAGACGTCGTCTCCTCGGCCGGAATCTCCGCGGTGACGCGGAAGGCGGTGTTGGGCGTCCGGGACGCCACAGTAGATCGCGCTCCGCAGGATGACCTCCCTGATTTCATCGTGCTTAGCCGTCGCGCTTGGCCTGCCAGATCTCCACGAGCTGCCCGCGGACCGGCCGTCCCCCGCCGTCGGTGATCCGGCCGGTCACGACGATGCGCTCACCGATCGGCTCCCCGGCAGGGCCGATCGGTGAGGCGGCTGGGTCTCCTCCGCACCCGAGTGCTGACTGTCGGCCCTGATGCCCGCGATCTCGGCGCTGATCACGGACTGCGGCTCCAGCCCGGGGCCGACGCGGGAGAGCTGCTCATGAGTCGGCAGCGTAGGACCGGCGCGTACGGAAGCACACATACCTTTTCCGCTCAGTGGAAGAATTCGTCCATGGCGGGAAACACCGGCACCCCAGGAGCGACGGTCACGGGACGGATCATGTCCATCCTCTCCGGCTTCGACGAACACCACCCGCGCCTGTCGCTGACGGAGATCGCCCGCCGCGCCGACCTCCCGCCCGCCACGGTCCATCGGCTCGTCGCCGAACTCGTGCGCCACGGCGCCCTCGCCCGCGCCGACGGCGACTACGTCATCGGCCGCCGGTTGTGGGACCTCGGCCTGCTGGCCCCCATCCAGTCAACCCTGCGCGAGACTGCCTCGCCGTTCCTGCACGACATCCACGCCGCCACCCGCGCCACGGTCCATCTCGCTGTCCGTGACGGCCATCAGGTGCTGTACGTCGAACGGATGTCCGGCCTTGCCTCGGTCCCGGTCGTCAGCAGCGTCGGCTCGACGCTGCCGATGCATGCGACCGGTGTCGGCAAGGTGCTGCTCGCGCACGCGCCCGAGGACGTCCGCCACCGTGTCCTCTCCTCCCTGACCCGGGTCACCCCTTACACGATCACGCAGCCGGGCCTGCTACTCAAACAGCTGGAGCGGGTCCGCCACGAGGGCTGGGCCACCACGGTCGAGGAGATGTCTCTCGGCGCCTGCTCCGTCGCCGTGCCGGTCCGCCGCGAGGACGAGGTGGTCGCGGCGATCGGTATCGTCGCGGCGACCATTCGGCGTGACCGGGGCCGCCTCACCGCCGTGCTCCAGGTCGCCGCCCAGGGAATCGCCCGGCAACTCGGCGGCATCCCCCCACGGTAAGCCGACGTCCCGGCGCCGCACCGCCCGCCCCAGCCCGGCGGCGGCCGGCTCCAGCATAACCACGGACCGCCGCCGACCTGCGCCACCGACACCCGACGAGCGGCCCCCCACCGGCACGTCCAGCGGATCTTTCAGGATGGTCAACTTTGCCGTTTACGCAGGTCACCCGGGGTCACAGACGGACTGCCACCGAGATCACGTGACTCCGTTGCCACACCCGTTGCCATAAGTACAGCCGGGGCGCCGGGCGCGGCCCGGGCCCCGCATGCCGCAGTGGCGGCCGGTTTTGCAGGCTGCTGCGGGTGGCACGTCAGCAGCAGACCTCCGTCCCGCCGCAGGGCCCCGCACTGTTCGAGATGATCGGCACTACTGAAAATCGATGTGTCGACTTTCTGCGGCAGATGATTCCCGTTTTCGTCACAGAGTCGATCCGTTTGACGTTGCGGGGATGATCGACACGGGGAACCGAGCCGTCGCTAGATTGCCGGGATAGAGTCCGGCTACTAGACCGGCGGGCGGATTGGTTTGATGGATTCGGACCTTGACTACACAGCGTTGTTCGCCGCCACGGCGAGCCCCTATCTGGTACTGGACCCAGATCTGATGATTGTGGACGTCAACCAAGCGTACCTGTCCCTGACCGGGCGGAATCGACAAGACCTCGTCGGAACGCATATTTTCGATGCTTTTCCTGATAATCCAGGTGACCCGAACGCCGATGGAGTGCGGAAGTTGACCGCTTCCCTGCGCTGGGTGCTGGATTCCGGGCGGCGGGACACGATGACGTTGCTTAAGTACGACATCCCAGTCCGAGGCCATCCGGGTGTGTTCGAGGAGCGATGGTGGGCGCCGGTCAACACTCCGGTGCTCGCGCCGGACGGCTCAGTACGGTGGATCATTCACCGCGCCGAGGACGTGACCGCGTTCGTCGAGGCCTACCGCGCCCAGCGCCCGACGAGTGACCAGGACGACCTCGACCAGATACCGGCCTTCCAGGCGGAACTGTACGCGCGGGCGGTGGAGTCACAGCGGCTCAACGAAGAACTCCGCGAGGCCCACGCCCACGCCCGCGAGGTCGCGCTCACTCTCCAGGAGGTCATGCTCCGTACCCCGGACCTGCCCGCCCACCGCGACATCGCTGTGCGCTACCTGCCAGCTTCGACCTCACTCAATGTCTGCGGCGACTGGTATGAGATCGTCGACCTCCCTCACGACAACACCGCCCTGGCCGTCGGCGACGTCGTCGGCCACGGCCTGGGGGCCGCCGCGGTCATGGGCATGCTCCGTAGTGCTCTAAGCACCGCCATCCGCGCTATCCCCAGCCCCGCGCCGGCCTTGGAAATCCTCGGGCTCTACGCCCGGTCCATTGAAGGCGCGCTCGGCACGACCGTGGTGACGGTACTGATCGACAGACGCAGCCATCTGATCATCTACAGCAACGCCGGACATCCGCCACCCGTGCTCGCCCACACCAGACGCGGCTCCTACCAGCTCCTGGACCAGGCCACCGACCCGCCGCTGTGCGTGCGCCCGCTGCCCGTTCCCCAACCCCAGGCCAGTGTGACCTACGCACCGGGCGACGTCCTCGTGCTCTACACCGATGGACTGATCGAACGCCGGGGAGAGGACATCGACGTCGGTCTGCGTCGCCTGGCCGACGCCGTCACCGAGTCCCGCGAGCTGGACGTAGAGGTCCTGGCCGACATGCTGATCACCCGCCTCGATGTCACCAGCGGCAGCGACGACGACATCGCCCTGGTCGTTGTCAGGCTCTGATCTGACGGTAGTTCGCGGCGCCCGCGAGTGTGGCGACGACCGCGACAGCAAGTACGAAATGGAGATTGTATGTCTTCCCGCGGGCTGCGCGGAAATCTTTCACCTGGCGCAGCATCTCGAGAAGTCTGCTGACCTTGCCCTCGCCGCCCTGGTCATGGTCGCTCGACAGGGCGGCACCAGTCTGGCGTGATGGCACGCGGTGGCCTTCTGTTTCGGGGTTTTGTTTGGTGGTACTTTCATTATCCCGAGCAGGAGGCCAATTTTTTCACAATGGCAGGCCGAGTTTCAGATAATTCGGCGGCAAGGGGCTATTGGGATCGCTCCGGAGGATTTTCTGGCCTCGCCAGGCGGCGGGCCGGGCCGTTTTGTCGAGGCGAACCTCGGTCGACTGGTGCGGGGGCGGCGCTGGCGCGTACTCTTCGATCCAGGACGCCTCCGGGTGTCACCAAAGGCGGCTACATAATTTAGCCGATCGCAACCCTAGGTGATCTCCCCGCAGCCCTGGGTCGGTACGGGTAGTCATGGAACTCCGATGGCTGACGGCGTGAGCCAGGCCCGCCGGGCAGCCTGGTGATATAGCTCTAAGGCTGCAAGACTCGGAGTGAAGAGTCAAGAGTAAAGAGGTTGAAGCTCGCGACGATCCAGCCGGCAATGGGGATGTGCCGTGGTCGAGCCTTGGGTCTGGTGCCAAGCCGGCCAGTCGGTCGCGTTGCAGGTCTGCGCGAGCCATCCGATCACGGTCCCGGACGGGTGCACTCGGCGCAGGTTGGGCTCTGGGACTAACTGTGTATAGCTACTATGGGGCTGTCAACAGTTGGGAGGGGTCGTGGGTCTTGAGGCTCTGCCCGCGGTGTTTCGTCTGGATCAGGCCGTCGCGGCGGGCCTTCCCAGGATGACCCTCAGCCGCCTGCACGCGGCCGGTGCGATCGGCCGCGTCGGCCGTGGTGTCTATGCGAAGCCAGGGATGGTCGATCCCGCGCTGGCCCCGCTCGCGGGGGCTGCCACCCGCCAGCCGCGCGCCACGCTCTGCCTGGCCAGCGCGCTGGCCAGGCACGGGCTCAGCGACGACATCTCCGCCTCCCACGACATCGCGTTGCCCCGCGGCGTCCGGCCGCCAGCGGGCTTCCCCCACGTGACCTGGCATCATTTCGCCCTGGAGACCTTCGAGGTCGGCCGGGTCGCGCTGCCGGTCGGCGGGGTCGACGCGGCGGTCTACTCACCGGAGCGGACGATCGTCGATGTTTTTCGACTCAGCTACCTGGAAGGCGAGGACACCGCGGTCGAGGCCCTCAAACGCTGGCTCCGCCAGCCGGGCAACCACCCCGCCGGCATGCTGACCGTCGCCGCATACTTCCCGGCCACGCTGCGCCGGCTGCGTCGCACCCTGGAGATCCTCGTATGACGCAGGGCAGCCCCACCCGCGCCACCGCCGACGGCCGCGCCTATCTGGACCTGCGGAGCGCCGCCCGCCGCGCGGGCCGAGATACCGCCGAGTACCTCGCCCTGTATGCGCTGGAAGGTTTCCTCGCCCGGCTCGGCGCATCGCGCTACGCGCAGGACCTCGTCCTCAAAGGCGGCGTCCTGCTCGCCGCCTACGCTGCCCGCCGACCCACTCGCGACATCGACCTGCAGGCCACCAGGCTGTCCAACGACGTCGAAGAGATCGTAACGGTCGCCCGCGCCGTCGCCGCGCAGCCCCGCGACGACGGCCTTACCTACGACCTCACCACGATCATCGGGCGTGACATCCGCGACGAGGACAAGTACGCAGGCGTCCGCGTTTCCATCACCGCGCGCCTGGCGACCGCTACCGTCCCGTTCCACCTGGACGTCAACGTCGGCGACCCGATCTGGCCCAGCCCCGTCCCTGTCGCCCTGCCACTCCTGCTCGGCGGCCAGACGAGCCTCCTTGGCTACCCGGCCCACATGGTCCTCGCCGAAAAGATCGCCACCGCCCTCGAACGCGGCATCGTCAACACCCGCTGGCGCGACTTCGTCGACATCGCCAGCATCGCCGCCCGCACCACGATCATCGGCGCTGACCTCGACCAGGCACTGCAGGTCGTCGCTCGCCACCGAGACCTCGCTCTCACCCCGCTGAGCCCGGCGCTCACTGGCTTCGGCACCTACGCCCAACCGAAATGGCGAGCCTGGCGACGCCGCCAACGACTCGAAGCCACAACCCCCGAACAGTTCGACGACCTCGTCAACACCTGCTGCGCCCTGGCTGACCCGGTCCTCCGTGGTGAGACAACCCACCACCTCTGGCGCGACGGCACCTGGCAACCCGCCTGAGCCCACCCGGACACGGTGGTAGCGGCACGTAGACAACCGATCACCATCTGGGCACTGTTGCGCTGAGCCGACCAGCGCCGACAGCGAGTCCTCGGCGCCTTCCACCCAGTCCTCGTCGTCCTCACTACTCAGGTCGACGACGAGATGCTGCCCAGTGGTCCAGGCGGTGAAATGCGGGTCGACGCAGTACTCCTGGGCGGTCGCGAGGTCGAGAAAAGCGCGGGGCAGACGGAGCATCAGGCGGTGGGAACCCCAGCTGGCGAGATAGAGATGAGCGTCGTAGTAACCCTCGATCATCCTGCGGGGATCACCGCGGAAATCGCCCCAGTGGCACTCGTTGACGAAACGGGTGGCGGTGATACGAGCCCGGGTGGACAACGCCCGAACCTCGGCCTGCTGCCGTTCGTCCAGCGGCCGATCGACGGCCAGGAACTCGTAGTACTGACACTCGCGTCCAGCCCGCCCTCGCCGTCGCGTCGTCAGGACGCCCAGTGCCGATAGGCGTCGATCCATTCCGCCCCGGCCGGAGGCGGGGTGGGCAGCGGCAGGTCCAGGATGCCGACCGCCTGGCGGTACCGCCCACGAGTACAGACGGCGACGATACCGCTCCCGGACAGCAGATCGATCCCCGTGACGGTCACCTCCACCCCCAGGACGGTGGTCCAAAAGGGAACGGCGAGATTGTCCCCGATCACGGCATGGAAGGCGGTGAGCTGTTCGTCCTCCCCGTAGGCGTCGACGACGGCACGCTCGACCAGATCATCCAGCTCGACGTCGCTCATCTCCACCATGGGCGGCAGCCTACCGATGCGGAGAACCGAGGGCGGCCACCAGGCTTCGTCACCGACGACGTCCTCGTGGCCTGGCTAAGCCTGGTGGCGGACGAGCTGGCGGTACATCCGCTCGCCGTAACGCTCCGCTTCGGCCTCGCTTTGCCCGGGAGGGCATCGAAAATGAAGAGGGCGCCACACTGCTTCGACGCAACGGCGGCGGGGAGTTGGGCCATGCCGACCGGATGCGACAAGCCCTCACCATCAAGCTCGGGTCCCCGTACGAGCCTTCCGCGAACATGGACGACGGGTATCCCCTCGGCCCGCCGCCCCCGGTGGACGCGGCGTTGCTGGCCGCGATCGCGCGCGGCGAACGGGCCGGTGACGCCGACTACCAGCGGTGGGCCGGCGCCGAACCCGACCCGGAGGTCGCGCATCTGCTCCGGCTCAACGGTCGCGAGGATTCCGAACACGCCGCCGGGTGACGCGGGCAAGCGCGCTCCTCGATCCAAACACGTAGCCGCATCGGCGCGCTCAGGTCTCTCGCCCATCCGCGCCTCCGGCACAAGGAGGGCGTCGTTTGCACGAGTGGCGGAGATCATTGCCGTCACCTCGGCGTGCCCGGCGCCAGTCCCGATTTCCGCGTCAGCCTATGACAGAAGATTCGCGATGCGAACGAACTAACTGGCCGTAGTCCGCCCAGTTTCGAGTCGCTGTCTGAGGATGTCGGTTCCCGGTCCGGCGAGGTCGGCGAGGGCTGCCGAGCGCCCAGTGAGGACCATAGCGAGGGCCTCGGCCGGCCCGGTGACAGACAGCCCGAAGCCGTGTGTCCAGTCGATATCGGTGGCGGCCAGGCGCAGGTTGTCAGCGCGTCCGGGCTGGATGAGCGCTCTTGCCGGTCGTGGGCCGGCAAGGTAGTCGAGGAGCAGGTGCCAGTGCGTGGTGGGAACGTCGACGTCCTGGCCGAGGGGTCGGGTGATGTCTCGAAGGTGAACGCAGGTCTCGGCGAAGGGGCCCATCGGGCCGACGCGCGGGGGATTGACACGGTCGGAGGCGTGACGGCGTAGTAGGTCGGTCGTCGTTTGACGGGGCATCGCGCGGAGCCTGCGGGTGAGATGGTCGATCGTCCTGTCGGTATCACCGCCGTAGCGAAGCGCGGTGAGGAAGAAGCGTCCGAAGCCGACGAGCATCGGCTGCAGCAGGTGCGCGGCGACGTGGCCGACCGTCCAGCCGTCACACAGCGTGGGTGCGTTCCACTGACCATCGTCGAGGGTGTCGAGGAGGTCGGCGATCAAGCGGCGGTTGTCGCGGGTGAACCTGTAGATGTCGTCGTCAGAGGGCATGGGGACCTCCTTCCAGCCGACCTGACCGGCCGGCGCGCCGCGCGCGGTCGCGGATGTCGTCGTCGAGCGAGCGCAGGACTTTGACCGCGACCGCGATCTCGCCTTCGGAGCAGTCCGATGCCATCCCGGCCAGCACGGCCAGCACGGCCAGCACGGCCAGCACGGCCAGCACGGCCAACTCCTCCTCCTTGATCCGGGCGAACAGATGCATTCCGGGGCGGCCACGCGGTCGCGACCCACGGGATTCTTCAGCGGCCGAGCGAGGATGTCGACCTGTTCGCCGACTGGGACCGGCGCGCGGATTTCCCGGCCGCTGTCGATGCGGTGATCGCGGCATACCGGGCGGACGGTCTCGAGGTCGAGACGGAGCTCCGGACTGAGCTGATCACGCGGCTCCACGTGGCCGACCCGGGCCAGCCTGATGTGGTCCACCGGGTGGAACTGGTCGCCAACTGGCGGATCCAGCGCGTCAGCGATGCCGAAGCGGGCACGCGTGCTATCTGCGTCCCCGGGCGACGTGTTCGCGTACGGTGGGTATCGATTCGGCGGCGAAGCGTTCGAGCACGTCCGGGTCGTCGCTGGCCAGGATGAAGATGCTGACGCCGTCCTGGAGGGTCATCTGGGCCAGTGCTTCCGGGGTCTGCTGGTCCGGGAAGATGTTGAGCAGACGGGTGATCTCGCGGGGGTCGCGGCCCGCGGCCCGTGCGGCGTCGTCGATGATCGCGTTTCCCTTGGGCAGGCCGCCGGGCTCCATGACCGGCAGCGACGGCAGCCAGCCGTCGGCCTTGCGTCCCACCAGGTTCTGCATCCTCGGCTTGTGGGCGCCGAGCCAGATCGGGATCTCGTGTGCGGGCGCGGGTCCGCGCTCGGCGCCGTGGACCTTGTAGAACTCGCCGTCGGCATTGAGGGTGCCGGGCGCGTCGGCGTCCCAGATCCCGCGGATCACGTCGATGGCCTCGCCGAGCGCCGCCACGCCCTGCAGCGGGGTCAGCCGCCGTCCGCCGGCCGCCTGCACGGCGTCCCAGTAGAAGCCGGCCCCGATCCCGAGGCTCGTCCGTCCACCGGAGAGCAGGTCGAGGCTGGCAGCCGCGCGGGCGAGCACGGCGGGGGGCTGGCGCAGCGGCAGGTTCAGCACGTTGGCGGACACGCCGATGCGCTCGGTCCGCGCTGCCACCCAGCTCAGCAGGGTCCAGGTATCGAGGAAACTCGACTGGTAGGGATGATCCTGGAAGGTGACGAAGTCGAAACCGAGCCGCTCACTGTGCTGCGCCAGCTCGACCGGACGGTCCGCCGGGGAGTTGGCGGGAGAGATGAACGTTGCGAAACGCAGAGGATGGCCGTAGTCAGGCACGGGTGTCTCCTTCAGTCTTTCGGGTGTGGCCAGCCACGATGAGATGTTGTCGCCGACCTGCTTCATGGCGTCTTCGCCGGTGCCGGACGCGGGCAGTCCCGGGTGGTCAGAGTCGATTGCCTGCAGGTCGGAGGGCCCAGGGGCCGCCGACATCCCGGGCAGGCGGAACCCTGCCTGCCCGGGATGGCCGCCGGGTGCCAGTGCGCGGCGCTGGAACTGCGGGCGGGCTTCAGCCCGGGACGTTGACGCCGAGGCTGATGTTGAACCCTGCGCCATGGCTGGCCAGGCCCATCAAGAGCGGGCCCGCCGCCTCCAGCCAGTGCGCCGCCGCCAGGTCGCCGGCATCCAGCGGGCGCAGCCCGAGGCTCTCGATGAACGCCGACACGCTCGCCTTGGCGTCCGCGTCGTCGCCGGCGATGAGCACGTCCAGCGGGCCGCCCTGGGCCAGGACGTGGCCGAAGACGGTGTTGAACGCCTTCACGACGTGCGCGCTGGCCGGGGCGGCCTTGGCGATCTCCTGCGCGCCGGACGTGCCGTCCGGGGTGACCAGCGCGGTGGCGTCGGCGTTGAAGGTGTTCGAGATATCGATGACGACCTTGCCGGCCAGCGCGTCCCCGTACTGGGCGAGGACCTGCGCGGCGCTGGCGTAGGGCACGGCGAGGATGACGATGTCGCCGGCCGGGGCGGTGCCGAAAGTCCCGGCCGTCGCGCCGCCGCCGAGGGCGGAGGCCAGGTCCTTGGCCTTGGCCTGGTCGCGGCCGATGACCTCGACGGCGTTGCCGCCCTCGACCGCGCGGGCGGCTATGGCGCGGGCCATGCCGCCCAGGCCGACGAAGCTGATGCTGCTCATGGACGGGTGCTCACTTTCTGTAGTCTGGGATGAACTTTTGCTTTGAAGGGATCGGGGGCCGGCGGCCCGGCCGGATGGCGTCAGACTTGACTGAACCCGCCATCGACGACCAGGTTTGCGCCGGTGATGAAGCTGGCGTCCGCAGAGGCGAGGAACAGCGCGGTGGCCGCGATCTCTTCACTGGTCCCCAGCCGTCCCAGGGGGATGGCGGAGGTGATCTGCTCCCGGAATTCCGGGGTGACGGTGCTGAAGAGCGCGGTGTCGATCGAGCCGGGACTGATGACGTTTACCCGGATGCCGCGGTCCTTCAGCTCCGCAGCCCAGGTGCGCGCGAGTGAGCGAACGGCTGCCTTGCTGGCCGAGTACACCCCGGCGCCGGGGATGCCCTTGGTCGCGCTGGTCGTGCCGTTCAGGATGACCGACGCGCCGTCGCTCATCAACGGCAGCAGGTATTGAACGGTGAACACGGTGCCCCGGAAGTTGACGGCCACGAGCGTGTCGAACGAGTCCGGGGTGATGCTGCCCAGCGGGTCGGATACCGAGCCGATGCCGGCGCTGGCGAACAGGACGTCGACTCGTCCGTGATGCTCCCGCACGGTCTCGGCCAAGCGGGCGAGGTCGTTCAGGTTTCCTGAGTCCGCCTGCACGCCCGTTACGTTGTGGCCGATGGCGGTGACCGCCTCGTCCACTTTGTCTTTGCGCCGTCCGGTGATGAACACGTGGGCGCCTTCGGCCACGAACAGCTTGGCCGTTGCCAGCGCCATCCCAGACGTCGCTCCGGTGATCACTGCGACCTTGCCATCGAGCTTGGGCATGGTGAACTGGCCTTTCTGTCGGTTGTGGTTCGTGTTTTGGTGGTTGGCGCCGCGATCCGTCCTGCCACCGGGGCGCCGCCCGCCACGGGTTGTCAGATCAGTCCGCCGGCGATCTCGTCGAGGGGCTCGGGCTGGCCGGCCTCGTGATGGAGCCGGGTGCCGCCGCGGATCAGGGCATGCAGAGGACGGCAGCGGCCCAGAAGACGCCAGCGGCCCACCAGTAGCCGACGGTGAACCCGTGCACGGTTGCGTCGACGACGGCAGTGCTGCCGTGGCGGGTCAGGTAGTGGCTGGTGGCGGTGGCGACGAAGGTGCTGATCAAGGCGACGCCGAGCGCCGAGCCGAGCTGCTGGGAGACGTTGTTGAGCGCCCCCGCCGTACCCGCGTCGCGCGGATCGACACCCTGCTGCCCGACCGCGACTGCCACGACGGCGGCCGACCCGATGCCGGTCCCGACCAGGACCAGCCCGGGCAGCACCCAGGCCGCGTACGGGCTGCCCGCACCGGCCTGGGTCAGCAGTGCAGCTCCGGCACCGGAGGCGATCAAGCCGGCGGCGACGATGACCCGCATGGTCAGGCGCCGCAGCAGCACGCCCTGGGTCAGCGTGGCGACCACGGCGATCGCCGCCATCATCGGCAGGAACGCGACGCCGGTCATGATCGGCGAGTAGCCCAGCACACCCTGGAAGTAATAGGTCAGGAACAGGAACAGCGCGAACACCGCCGCGTTCGCCAGGAAGAGCGTCAGGTAGGCGGCACCACGGTTGCGGTCGGCGACCACCCGCAGCGGGATGAGCGGGTGGCGGGCGACCTTCTGGAGCACGACGAAGCCGGCCAGTAGGAGACCGCCGGCGATGAGCGGGGTCAGGGTGACCGCCGAGCCCCAGCCGTCGGCCTGGGCCTTGGCCGACCCGAAGACCAACCCGAAGATCGCCGCCGAGCCGACGACCGTGCTCGGCACGGAAAGCCTGGGCTTGTCGGGCTCGGCGGAGTTGTGCAGCAGCGTCAGGCCACCGATGATCCCGGCGACCGCGAGGACGATGTTGACGTACATGCACCAGCGCCAGTCCACGTAGTCGGTCAGCAGCCCGCCCAGCAGCAGGCCGACGGCGCCGGCGCTGCCGGACACCGCACCGAAGATCCCGAACGCCTTGTTCAGCTCCTTGAGGTCGGTGAAAATCACCGTGATCAGCGACAACGCCGCCGGCGCGAGAACTGCGGCGAACCCGCCCTGGACGGCCCTGGCGGCAATCAGCGTGCCGATGTTCGGGGCCGCGCCGCCGGCAGCGGAGGCAATCGCGAACCCCAGCAGTCCCACGATGAACATGGTCTTGCGGCCGAGCACGTCGCCCAGCCGGCCTCCCAGCGGAAGCAGGCTGCCGAAGGCCAGCACGTAGGCGGTGATCACCCACTGGCGGCTGGCATCGGAGAAGCCGAGGTCGGCCTGCGCCGAGGGCAGGGCAACGTTCACGACGGTCGCATCCAGCAGGATCATGATCTGGGCGATGACGAGGACACCCAGAGCCATCCAGCGCCGCTCGTCATGGGGATCGGGCGAAGCGGCCAGGTGCGCTCGGACGGCCTCCGCGGGGCGCTGAGGCGCCTGCGCCCCGGAGGGCTCCATAGTGCTCATCTGCTTCGCTCCTCGTGCGGTCAGGTCAGAGCACCAAGATGAGGCACCCCTCCGGTCGTTGCTGCCTACATAAACGGAGGGGTGCCTCACTATATTCCGGAGGGGCGCCTCACGTTGGCAGAAGTTTCGGGCCTCGACCTCTGGCGGCACCAAGGAGACGAAGGGAGATGAGGTGCCCCTCGCCGCCTGGTCGCGAACGCTGCCCGCGAAGGCGGCGACATCCAGGCCGGGTACCGCCCGGGTCCCGGCAGCCACCTGGCCTGTTCTCCGCCCTGCCACCGTGCCCAGGGCACCGAACCGAACGTCATGCTCTCGGGAGGGCCCTCGGGATCGTCACGGGCGCCACGGTGCTGCCGCGCGCCGTCAGCCGCGTCGCGCACGACCATGCCGACGAGCTCCCCGAGGCCAACCGCGCTCTGCCGGGCTCCTGAGCGGCGCAGAAAGGGAGGCCGCCCTCAGCATCGCCGGTAAGCTGACGAGGTGAGCCGTAGCGACGTCGAGCAGACGCGCAGGCCCCTGCGCCGCGACGCCCGGGAGCGCCGAGACAAGCTCCTCGCCGCGGCGCAGCGCGAATTCGCCGCACGCGGCGTGGATGCCTCCCTGGAGAAGATCGCACGCGACGCCGGCGTTGCCATCGGCACCCTGTACCGCCACTTCCCAACCCGCCTGGACCTGCTCATGGCCGCCTTCCAGCCCCGGCTTCAGGAGTTCCTCGACGGGGCCAACAAGGCCCTGGAGATGAACGACCCGTGGGAAGGGTTCGTCTACTACCTGGAGCACCTGTTCGGCATGCAGGCGGGAGACCGGGGTTTCAACGACTTCCTCTCCCGCCGCTTCACCGACAGCGCCGAGACCGAGCGCATCCACGACGAGATGTGCCAGCAGATTCTGGACATGCTCACCCGGGCCCAAGAAGCCGGCGAGGCTCGCCGCGATATCACCCTGGCCGACATCGTCAACCTCATCTGGTCGAACGGCAGGATCATCGAGGCCACCAGCGCCACGGCGCCCAACGCCTGGCGGCGTTACCTCTACCTCATGCTCGACGCCTACCGGGCTGAGCGGGCACATCCGATCCCCGAGCCGCCGATGACGTACGAGCAGCTGTACGACGCCATGGTCCATCTCAGCGAGGCGCAGTAGGGGCGGCCGGCCTGCTGTCCGGTCAGCCCGCGGCATCGCGGAGACCTGGACGCCGCTCGCCGGCCGCGCCCCTGTTCGATGGCGCGCGGTGTCGCTCGCTATGCGGTGATGGCGATCTTGCCGCACCCGGGGGGAGGCCGCCGCTGCTGCTGCGGCGGCGCGGCCGGTATCCCCTGCGTGCGCTCGGTGGTCAGGCGTTCAACGGTCGCTACCAGGCGCCATCAGCCGCCCCTTCCGGTGACTCCTGAATCGGATGTCGCGGCCCGCGCCGGTATTCGTCGGCGCGGACGGCGCCGGGTTTAGTAGCCCACGAGTTGGTAGGTGAGGGGTGAGACGCTTCCGGTGAATCCGGTGGTGCCGATGTAGATCGCCTTGATCTGGTGGAGGCCGGCGGTCAGGGTGGAGGTGGCGAACTCCGCCTGGCCCTTGTTGTCGAGGGCAACGACGTCGATGAGCGCGTGCCCGTCAGTGAATGCGACCAGGCCGGCGGGGACGGTCGTTCCGGTGCCCGCTGACACGACGGCGGTGAAGGTCGTGGAGTGCCCCGTCGGCGCGGGGTTCAGCGAGGATGTCAGGTTGATGGTGGTGCTGACGGGTCCCTGGACGCCGATCGGGCGGGTGATCGTGTCGGTGTCGAGGGTGACGGCACCGTTGCGGGCCAGGATCCTGCCGTCAACCGCGACGCCAGTGGTGACGGTGATGGAGGTCAGGGCGAGGACGTTGCCGCTGAGAATCGAGTAGGTGCCGAGGGTGGCGGAGCTACCGACGATCCAGAAGACGTTGGAGGCCTGGGCGCCGTTGACCAGCTTCACGTTGCTTGCGGACGCTGTGATGAGGGTGGAGGCCGCCTTGAAGATGAAGACGGCGTTTGGGTCGCCCTGAGCGTCAAGGGTCAGCGTTCCGGTGATCCCGAATGTGCCCGCCGGGGAGTCGTACACACCGGAAGTTTCGGTGGTTCCGCCAAGTTCCACCGGGATGGTGGCGGTGGTCGGGATCGTGGCGGCGGCGTCGAAGGCGGTGCCGAGGTCGTTTTTGGCCTGCAGCGCGGCGCTGTCGGCTTTGTGGGTTGCCCCGGTCACCTGCCCGGGCGGAAACCCGGTGACGGCAGTGCCTGGGCTGAGTCCGAGATCGCCATCCACCTTGGTGATTCCGGTGTTGGTGATTGTCGACCCGGCGAGAACCGCGTAGCTCGCGGCGGCGCCGAGTGAGACGGTCGGGGTGGCCGCGCTGGCGGCCGAGGCTCCGACCAGCCCGATCGCCCCGATCAGGACGGTGGTCGTACCGACAACGGAGAACGCCCGGATCAGCTGGGATGTGGCCCGGCTTCTGTCAATGGAGCCAGCGGGAAGGTTCGTCGCGATCATGAGATTCCCTCGGGGTTAATGCGTGGTCGAATGGCTCGACCGCTAGATATCTCATAGTAGCGACGTTGTTGCTTAAAGTAGTGTAGGTGTGGCTGGTTGGTCGACGAGTCTCCGTCCGTACCTCCGGTTGATCTGGCGCACGTTCCCGATCGGCTGGCATCCCGGCCGGTCGTACAGCCTTGGGTCTGTGCCGATGGCGAGCTCGTAGTTGCTGCCGCTGGTACCAAATTTCGACGGGGCTCCCCCCCAGGCAGGAGTGACGTAAGAGCATGTCTTGAACTGCCCCGGTTTCGGCGGAGACTCGACCGTTTGAGGGGATCGAGTCGTGCCTGCTGCCAGGAAATATCCCGATGAGCTCCGTGAACGTTCCGTGTTGCAGATGCGTCGTGAGCAGCCGGCGGAGGTGTATCGGGCGATCTCGACGGTTGCGAAGCGGTTGGATGTTCATCCGGCGACGCTGCGGCTGTGGGTGAACCAGGCCGAGGTCGACTACTATAGCTCGAGATGTACCATTACCGCGTCGCGTGGTTGCGGTCAGGGTGACGGTGGGTCGCGGCTGCGGGAGTAGGATTTCGGCCATGACGGCAGGTGAGCCCCTCCACGGCACATTTGTCCTCGATCGCGAGCTGAGTTCGCCGCCGATGGAGGTTTATGCCGCTTTCGCGGAAGCCGATCGGCGTGCCCGGTGGGTCCGCATGCCGGGAAAGGCCGATCCGGGCAACCGGTATGACGTGAGCCTCGGGGGTACCGAGATTCTGCGCAGCACCATGCGGATCGGGGATTCGGTCGAGCGGATCGAGCGCCGTACGCACACCCTCCAGTTGGTCCCCGGGCGGCTGGTTGTCTTCACCTACGAGGCGGTCGTCGACGACCAGTTGCGCTGGGTGTCGTTGGTCAGTGTTGGGCTGCGGGAGAGCCAGGAGCAGTCGGCTGGCACGATGCTGACGTGGACCGAGCAGTACGTCCTGCTGATGATGGCCGGGGACGGTGCTGACGATGTCGCGCATCTGCGGGGCGGCACGGGACTCCACCTGAACGGGCTTTCCGTGGCGCTCGGGGAGGGATCTGCGATAAAACGGGCGGTCGCTGGCGGAGTGGGCGGGTGAACGTTCCCTCGTCCTGGACACTGACGTCGTCTTCCTGAGCCACAAGCGCAGGCTCAGCGGGCCCGTGGCTACCCGTCTGATCGGCCGCCGGCTGCTGATCACATTTGTGACCCTCGGCGAGCCCATTACTGAGGTGCTCGGAACCGCCAGATGTGCGGAATATTCGATTGATTCTTTAGATGATGTTCCTGCGGGCTGGTCATCGACCATCGCCCCTGGTCAGGGTGCGTGCGGCGACCGGCCGGACGGTGATTTCGGGACCGAGAACTCATTGTCGCTCAGCGGTGGTACACGTCCCGACGGTGATCGATATCGACGACGGTCACGACCATGGCCTTGTCGTCAATACGGTAGATGATCCGGTAGGT
>NZ_JALKFZ020000128.1 GCF_023243075.1 Frankia sp. AiPa1
CAGCCTGGCCATCACAACGTCCCAACCAGCCGGGAAACGAAAAACAAACGATCTACGAGACCTGACCAGTTACCCTGCACAATCCAGCACAGGCTGCACACCATGTGTTCATGCTGAGCGGGCCGGTCGAAGCGAGACCAGTTACGCCGGCCAACATCCCTCCAAGGCGGGCGCTAGGTCGCTCGATGGATTGCCAGCACCAGTGTGTGCAGGATGTCCCGGACGGTGGTCGGAGCGTCGGTCGCGTGGGCGACGGCGATAGCTAGACGGCGGATTGAGGCATACGCCCGGGGGGTGATGTCGGCAGCATGCTCGATCAGTTCGAGTGCGACTCTTTCCACGTCTCCCCATGCGCCGATATTGAGCATGGCGTATGCCATATCAGCCATACACAGGGCATGCATCGCTACATAAGGGCGCCGCCTGCCTGCCGCGCCACCCATTCTAGGTGATCGCTATGTAGGCGGATCGATTCGTGCCAGGATCGCAGGTCAGAATACAGACGTGCTTCCTGTATGCACATCTCATCGTCGTCTAGCCACCACGCCCATCGGGGATCACTGTCACGGGCCCCGTCTTGGTGGAGGCTGAGCGCGTGGGAGAAGACGCGGATCGCCTCAGCGTCCCCCAGCGCGCCCAGGGCACGTGCCTCCCGCATGTGGAACATGGTGGACAGCCGTGGGGATAGGGGGCGATCTTGCATCGAACGCGCGAGGGTGAGTCCTTCGACGGGACTACCAGCTTCTACTGCGTGCATGGAAATATTCTGTGTGACGAAGATTTCCATACTGCGATCACCCGCAACCCCGCAGTAGTGGAGCGCTTTTCGGTTAGCTTCGCGTACGGATTCGGGTCGCCCGGTGTCAACCAGAAGCCACCCTGCCACTTCGTATAGCTCTGCGGCCACTGCGTAGACATCTTTCTCAACGCCTCTGCGCACCCCAGAGGAAGCTATCCGCCTATCGAATGCTGCCGCGGTGCTCTCCGCAAGGCTGGCGATCGGCGCCCTCCAAAGGCGCGTTCGGCGGCGAGAAGACTTCCTATCTTGATTCTCGCCTGCTCTAGCTGATCCTCTCCGATCGGCTCACGAGTAATCGTCGACGGAATATCGGACGGTTCTGTACTGCGCGCCTCAAGTAGCGCGGGCAGGTTGGTCAGGCTGACGTCGAGGACATCGGCAATCGTCGAGCGGATGTCAGGTTGGGGCTCGGCCTCGTCACGCTCCCAGCGTCCAACCGTCGTCCGGTCCACGCCCAGTCGGGCCGCGAAGGACTCCTGTGTGTAGCCCATGGCGCGGCGCCGCAGGGCCAGGCGGCCATAGGTCCGAGCCATAGTCCGACTCCCCTTCGTGCTCACGGATGCATCAATCTTGCATCATCACTGCCGTGGCGCTGGTGTGGTTGATCCGCCACTGTACGTATGAGCGCTCCGAACCAGTCGGTCACACACGATCGGGGCGACCCATCTGGACCCTCGCCGATCAAAACGTAGGGCTCCCGCACGTGTGCTCCGCTCTGCCCGTCGGCCAGCCTGGTGGCAAGCCGTCCATAGCAACCGTCCCATGGACGTACGACTGTGGTCTTTCAGCTGGGGTCGTACGATGCTGTAGATTCCGGTGTATGGCAGACGGACAGGTCTACGGCCCGTTCGACACCGCGTCGGGCTCAGGGGGTGCGGCGGAGTTGGAGGCAGATCTAGGTGAGGGGTGGACACTCCGTCTTTCGGTCGGCCGGACGGATGCCGGTCGCCTTGCGGTGCGCGAGGTGACGGTCAGGCCCACGAACCCCGACGGGCTACCTGGCGATGGCTTCACGACCGGTGTCGTCCGGTCGATTCAGTGGGGTTGGTGGATCGCTGAGGCGAAGCGGGTTGCGGGGGAGCTGCAGGACATCGTCAGCGGGGAGCAGTGGGTCCCGACGGTCAAGGCACTTCTTGCCCAGCGTCGTCAGGCCGCGGGCCGTGGTGACGAGTTCTACGCCGTGGTTGCGGCTGCCTTCGCTGACCTCTCGGCCACCGGGACGCGACGTGCGACGCAGGAACTCGCCGCGAAGGTCGACACTCCGCCGAACACGGTCAACCGCTGGTTGAAGGAGGCCCGGTCGCGGGGCCTGCTCACCAGTCCCGAGAGGGGACAGACGGGCGGGGTGCCCACAGCCACGGCACAGCAGTTGCTGCAGAACCTCATCGATGCGTTGCAGGGCGATGCAGGGAAGGCGAACGTTGCCGAAGCGGAGTAACACGCGTCAGCTCCCGTCGGGACGCTGGCAGGGTCGGTACACCGGCCCGGACGGCAGGCGTCACGTGAAGACATTCGGCACGGACGCCGAGGCGTCCGCGTGGGTGAAGGCGCAGCAGGTCTCGTCCGATGATGGCGACTGGGTGAGCCCCGTCGCCGGCAAGACGCTCGTCGGGCCATGGGCAGACCGGTGGATGACCACCCGAGTGATCATCCGGCCCAAGGCGCGGGAACGTGATGCCAGTCTCATTGAGCTTCACGTCAAGCCGTTCTTCGGGCACCGGGAGATCGATTCGATCGATCAGGCGGATGTCCGGGACTGGATCGTCACTCTCGTCAACCGGCGTGTCGGCTCGGGCTCGAACCGCGAACGGACGCTGTCACCCGCAACAGTGCAGAAGGCATACCAGATCCTCAAGTCGATGATGAACGCAGCGGTTGACGCCCGCCTCATCCGCCGGTCGCTCTGCTACAACATCGACCTGCCCAAAGTCGACCACCAGGAAATGCGGTTCCTGACCCCAGCGGACGTCATGCGGCTCGCGCAGATCATGCCCGACCGCTTCTACGCCCTGGTGCTCGTCTGCTGCTACGGCGGGCTCCGCATCGGCGAGGCCGCCGGGCTCGAACGGCAGCACATCCAGGGCAGCAAGATCCAGGTCGTCCAGGGGGTGACCGAGGTCAGCGGGCAGGGTCTGCTTGTCGGGCCGTTGAAGACCAGGCACTCGCGCCGAACGGTCGCGGTTCCCGAGCCGGTGGCCGAAGCTCTGCGGAGGCACCTTCGCAAGTACGTAGACCTGCGGCCCGATGCGCCGGTGTTCAGTGTCTCCGGGACTCGCCTTCGGGTGAACCACTTCCGTAAGCGGCACTGGGCAAAGGCGATCAAGGATGCGGGGCTCGCCCCGCTGCGCATCCATGACATGCGGCATACGGCTGTTGCCTTGTGGATCGCTACCGGTGCTCCGGTGCTGCAAGTCAGCCGAAGGGCCGGGCACGGCTCGGTCAGCTTCACGCTCGACAGGTACGGCCACCTCTACGAGGAAGCCGACGACGCCCTCCTGACCGGGCTGAGTGCCACGCTGGCCGCGTCCCAGCGGCAGAGCGCGACACCGGACGCTGCCATCATCCCGTTCCGCCGCATCGGGTGATCGCTGCGCTTACTGGGCACGGCATGGGCATATGATCTCTATGCGGATCATGGCGTGATGCCCGGAAAACCAAAAACCCTGCTGGCGCAGGGTTTTCAGGGCTGTGGAGGTGAGGGGACTCGAACCCCTGGCCTCCTCCGTGCGAGGGAGGCGCTCTACCAGGCTGAGCTACACCCCCTGGAAGCAACTGAAGCTTACAGGATGACGGGGGGCGGGTGACGACCGACCCTGGCGGTCTGCGCCGCGATCGGGCTGGGCGGGTAGACGGTGTGCCTCCGGCGTGTTCGGCAGGGTGGCGACCAACTGGTCGAAGATCGTGGAGGCATCGTCCGGAGGCAGTAGGCCCGCGTCATGGCCCGTCCAGCCCCACAGCCGGGCGCCGTCGAGAAGGATCTCGTTGTCGGGGCCGTCGCTGCCGGGGAAGGCCAGCATGGCCCCGTCGGGGGGTGGTGCGTCGTCGAGCGGGCGGTGGACCCACAGCTGCAGTGCCTCCTCCGGGCACCACGCCGCGTCGCGCACGGCCACCTGCCACGCCGCCCGACCGGGCCGGTACACGCCCAGGCGGACGGTGGTGCCGCGGCAGCGAAAGTGCAGGCCGAGGCCATCGCGGCGGACGCCACGGAGGTCAACCGGCACGGCGGAGCTTCCTGGGCAGACGAGGTATCCCTCGGCTCGCAACCGGTTCGTCCACGCGTTGAAGGACGCGGCCTTGACGGACACAGCTGGCGCTGCCTTCCTGATCGGGCTGGGCGATTCGGACTCGGCGATGTCGATGAGCACCCACGGCACGGGGCGGTACTGGCGACGACAGTTACGGCGACAGAGGCAACGGCACAGGCCATGCGGCCGTGCTGACCCGCCTGCCGCACTTGCCGCACTGCCGCCACGTCGTATGTTCCGGTCGCGAACCCGGTGCCCCGAGCCTTCGTCGGCAGCGGCCTTGGCCGGGGCGATGCGCTGGGCAGCCGCTGCCCGCGTCGGACTGATGTCTCCGTCAACGCAGATCTGCCCGCCGGATCGGCGTGCTCGCTGGATTGACGAACTGGTCAGGGCGCAGTGCTGGTTGGATCGCCGCACCGGTCGCTCGACAGCCCCGCCGCGGCGCGGTGAGCCGGAAGATCCCTCGCGTCCAGGGCGGTCTCCGCGGCTAGCGGGCCGCCGGGCTCGTCGTGGTGGAGACGAGCCTCAGTGGGCGCGAGGGCGCGGACAACACGGACACGCTTCCGAGCACCAGACCATTCGACACGCCCAGTGAGGGGCGGGGCCGTGCTGGAAGCGGAGCGTCACCCTGCTGATTATGCACGCCGAGCGGCGTGGCCGCTGTCACGTGACTGTAACGGTGCTGCTCGCCACCCGTATGCCGGACTGTCCAGCCCAACCGGGCATCCGGCCGCCTGCTGCCACGTAGCCACGGGACGGCCCGAACGGGCATGGGTGGCTCGCCGGGGCGGTGGGTCGGGGATAGTCGCTGGGGGAATCCCGGACGGTGGGAGAGGTGTCATGTGCCCGCCGGCGAGGGGGTGAGATGGTCATGATCTATACGAACCAGGGTTTCGAGAACCGGGCCGACGCCGGGCGGCGGCTCGCCGCTCGGCTTGAGCACCTGCGCGGGCAGGACGTTGTCGTCGTGGGGCTGCCCAGGGGCGGCATACCGGTCGGATTCGAGGTGGCGCGGGCGCTCGGAGCGCCGTTGGATGTCCTGCTCGTCCGCAAGATCGGGGTGCCGCAGCAGCCCGAACTGGCGATGGGGGCGATCGCCGAGGGCGGCATTCGGGTGGTCAACGAAGACACGATCCGCCTGGCCCAGGTGGACCAGGCGCAGTTCGCCCGGGTGGAGGCCCAGGAACTCGCGGAGCTGACCCGTCGCGGTCACCGGTTCCGCGCCGGCCGGCCGCGGATCCCGCTGCACGGTCGCACGGTCATCGTGGTCGACGACGGCATCGCCACCGGTGCCACCGCCCGGGCGGCCTGCCAGGCGTTGCGGGTGCCCGGCGCGGGACAGGTCGTCCTTGCCACGCCGGTCGTCGCTCGCGACCGCATCGACCAGTTGCGCCTCGACGCCGATGAGGTGATCTGGGTACGGGCACCGGAGACCTTCGCCGGGGTCGGGGAGTTCTACGCGGACTTCACCCAGACATCGGACGAAGAGGTTGTCGACCTCCTGAGACAGGCATCCGGCACGGTCGGGCTGGCTACGGACGTGGAGATCGCGGGGCGTGACGGCGTTCGCCTGCCGGGCCGGCTTGTCGTGCCGGCCCGGCCCCGAGGTGTGGTGGCGTTCGCTCATGGCAGTGGTTCGGGCCGGCATAGCCCGCGTGGGCGGTTCGTCGCCGAGACGCTGACCGCCGCTGGTCTCGCCACGCTCCTGCTGGATCTCGTCACCGGCACCGCCGAGCCCGACGCCCCGGCCGCCGGCACCAGGTCCGCCAGCGCCACAGCCACCAGCGCGCCGCCGTCCGCCAGCGTTCCTGCCGACGCCGCCCCCACCGTGGCGACCGCCGCGGGGTCCGACCTCGACCTGCTCGCCGGGCGGCTGGCGGTCGCGGATGCCTGGCTGGCCGACGAGCCGTCGACGGCCTCACTCCCGCTCGGCTATCTCGGCGCCAGCACCGGTGCCGCGGTCGTGCTGATGGCCGCCGGTGAACCCGGCAGCCGGGCCCGTGCCATCGTCTCCCGCGGGGGTCGGCCTGATCTCGCCTGGTCACGGCTACCCGCTGTGCACTCCCCGACCCTGTTGATCGTCGGGGCCCGTGACGAGCAGGTCCTTGAGTTCAACCGCTGGGCGCAACAGCGGCTCACCGGCTGTGTCCACCGGCTGGAGATCGTGCCCGGGGCCACGCACCTGTTCGGCGAGCCGGGCACGCTCGCCCAGGCGGCAGCCCTGGCCCGGGACTGGTTCCTCGACGCCCTGGTCCCCAGCGCCCACGCCAGCCAGTGAGTTGCCGTCTGTCCGACCATCCGAATTCCTGATCGTCTGACGGTCTGATCATTTGGCAGGACGGCCAGGCGGGCGGGTTCACCCGATCCGGGTGCCTGTACGCCATCAGGTGACTACCTCCAGGGATCGGGGAAGGACGTAGAGGTGCCGTGCGGCCGGTTCGCGCGGTGTGCCTGGCCCGATCGGAGGGGGAAACAGATGGTCTACGTCGGCTCGATGATCAGCAGGCCGCCGGTGACCGTGTCACGGACCACCACGATCGGGCGGGCGGCACGGGACATGGCCCGTCGGGGCGTCGGGGCGCTGCTGGTGGTGGACGACGACCGACTCGTCGGCATCGTCACCGATCGTGACATTGTTGTCCGTGGAGTGGCGCGCGGTATTGGTCCAGATGGGCGGATCGACGCGTTGATGACCACGGATGTGATCACTATTCCGGCCGGGATGGGGGTCGAGCGTGCCTACGAGATCTTCCGCAACCATGCGCTGCGACGCCTGCCGGTCCTGGACGGACGACGCATCGTCGGCATCGTCACCGTGGACGACCTGCTGATCCGCAGCGAGCGGGAGATGGCAGATCTGGTCCATCCGGTCCACGACGAGACGTTCGCGCCCCGCCGTGAACCATCACCGCCTGTGGTGTCCACCCTCCCGGGTGGTCGAGGCATCGGCATGGCCACCTCGGCGAACGGCGCGTCGGAAGCCGCGGAGTCGAAGGCGTATGGCGCGCGCGGGGGATCGGCGAGGGTGGGGTGGGGGGCGCTTGGCGCGGACGGGGGGTCCGGTGATGCGGAGTCGATGGGGATGGCGTCGATGATCAGGGTCTCCCGGTCGGCGGTGTTTCCGCGGCGCACCGGTGTGCTGCGCGCGCATCCGGGGGATGTGCTGATCATTCATAGTCACGTGCCGCTGACGGCGGATCGCGCGGGGGAGATCTGCGGGGCCCACTCGGACAGCGGCGACCCGCCGTTCGCCGTGCGCTGGGCCGACACCGGGAGCGTGAGCTTCGTCTTCCCCGGTCCTGACGCCGAAGTGCGTCATCAGAGCGGCGAGTGTTCGCCCGAGCCGGCGGACACCTATGCTGCTCATCACTGAGCGGTCCCGGCGGGACGGTCGCGTAGTTATCTGACCCTGAATGCCCAGTCCCGGCCGGCCGCCCTCGGTCAACGCTGCATCCGCAGGGGGTCCGGCGCTGGCTGGCTGCGTTCAGCCGACGGGTTCCGGCGGACCGGTCCGTGCGTCAGTTTCCCTTCGCGGCGGCTGCTTCTCCGACATCGGTGCTGGCGACGCCGCAAGAGCCGGTGGTGTCAGGAGCACTGAGGGCGTCGGTGGAGCGGCCGGCTGGGGTGACGACGGCGGCCTGGACCTTGTGGCCGCTCGCGAGGGCGATGGTGCGGTCGGCGAGGACCTCGGCGTCGACCGGGTCGTGGGTGACGATCAGGACTGGGGCCGGCAGGGCGGGCAGGACGTCGCGTAGGAAGGCCCGGACCTCGGCGCGGGTGGAGGTGTCGAGTGCCGAGAGGGGCTCGTCGAGCAGCAGCAGCCGTGGCTGGGTGGCCAGCGCCCGGGCCAACGCCACCCGCTGCGCCTGCCCACCGGAGAGCGCGGCGGGGCGGCGGTCGGCGAGGTCGCCGACGCCGAAGCGGGCCAGCCACGACTCGGCCTGCGAGCGGGACTGCCGACGCCCGTGGCCCAGCCGGGCACGCAGGCCGAATGCCACGTTGTCGCGTGCCCGCAGGTGCGGGAACAGCAGATAGTCCTGGAACACCACCCCGACGGGACGCTTTTCGCTCGGGACGAAACGGCGTTCGTGTGGATCGTCCAGGACCTCACCGGCGAGGGTGATACGGCCGTCATCGAGGGGTAGCAAGCCGGCGAGTGTCCGCAGCAGGGTGCTTTTGCCGGCGCCGCTGCGGCCGAGGACGGCGACCACCTCACCCTGGGCCGCCTGCACCTCGACATCCAGCACGAACTGGCCGCGCCGGACGACGATGCGTGCCCGCAGGCCCTCGCCGCCGCTCCCGGACATGCCGCCGGGGGCGCCGGTGGGCGGATCGACGCGGGCCTCGCCCACCGGTGGAGAGGAGCTCACCGTGACCCCCCTGCGCCAGTCGTGCCGTCCGGCCCGGCCGCCGCGTCCGTGGTTGTGCTCTCGCGGCCCGCGCGGGCCCGCCTGATCCACCGAGCTCCCGGCAGCCAGCGGGCGCGTAGCGCGACCAGGACCGTCACGCAGACGGCCAGCAGCACCAGGGACAGGGCGATCGCCGCGTCCGGGTCGGTCTCCAGGGCCAGGTAGACGGCCAGCGGCATCGTCTGCGTCGTGCCGGGGAAGTTGCCGGCGAAGGTGATCGTCGCCCCGAATTCACCGAGAGCCCGTGCCCAGCACAGGGCGGTGCCCGCGGCGACCGCGGGAGCGATGAGGGGGACGGTCACCCGGCGAAACGTCGTCCACGGATCCGCGCCGAGGGTGGCGGCCGCGTCCTCGAAGCGACGATCGGCGCTGTTCAACGCGCCCTCGACCGAGACGATGAGAAACGGCATCGCCACGAAGGTCTGCGCGATCACCACGCCGTTGGTGGTGAAGGGCAGGGTGAACCCGAACCAGTCGGACAGACGTTCGCCGAGCAGGCCGCGACGGCCCAGAGCCAGCAGCAGCGACACGCCACCGACGACCGGCGGCAGCACCAGGGGCAGGGTGACCAGCGCGCGCAGCAGGGTGCGGCCGGGAAACCGGGTACGGGCCAGCAACCAGGACAACGGGACCCCGAACACCACGGACAGCACCGTCGACTCGGTGGACGTGCGCAGGGACAGCAGCAGCGCCTGGCGGACACTCTTCTCGCTGAGCAGGTGGCCAAGCCCCGACCACGGCGCCCGCACCAGCAGACCGACCAGCGGCAGGAGCAGGAACAACACCGCGATCGATCCGGGCAGCCACAGCAACCACGGGACCCGTCGACGAGCCTCGCGCCGCTGGCCGGACCGGGACGGTCGGCCGGACCCGGACGGCTGGCCGGACTGGGTGAGCCGGGCGGGCTGTGCCGATGTCCCGGACCATGACAGGGAGGCGTCGCTGGTCATCGCCGGCGTGGTGCCTTTCTCGGGGTGGGGACGGAACTGCCGGCGACAACTCCCGCACGGGGTGGCCCGAAGGGGCGGGTGGTCAGCGGCGGTCGGGCATCTCGATGACCACGTTGGTCGATTTCACCGCGCCGACGGCGAGGACCCCGGGCTCGAGACCGAGTTCGTCCGCGGCCTCTCGGCTCATCAGGGACACCAGTCGGTGCGGGCCGGCCTGGATCTCGACCTGGGCCATGACCGTGTCCCGCGTGACGCGGGTGATGATCCCCGGGAAGCGGTTACGGGCCGACTCCGCGACGACGGGAATGGACGTGTTAGGCTGCTCTCCAGCCATTTCCTTGGCGAACTCGGCCAGGTTGGCGCCCTCGACCGCCCGGCGGCCGGCGTCGTCCAGGATGGTGGGCAGGCGGCCGCTGTCGGCCCAACGGCGGACGGTGTCGTCACTGACACCGAGCAGCGCTGCTGCCTCGCTGATCCGGAATCTCGGCATACCTGCGATAGTAACCCCGCAGGTTCGGTGACTTCCGCCCCCTTACCCCCGATTTTGCGGTAATTTCGACGTTGTTTCCTCCGCTTCTGCGGAGTTCGTCGGACGACGCCTTCTGGCCGCCTTCCGGCGATGCGCGATGGTGCGCGAGGGTGCGCGGACTGTATGTGGATCGTCGGTGGATCGTTCTCGATGCTGTGTCGGCTGTCGGTGTCCGCTCGGTGACCCTCGTCCGCACCTCTGCGATTTCGACCCGGCAAAGTACACAGTGTTGCTGGATGCTGATGTGGCCAGCTTCCCCCGCATGGCCGGGGCACGATGGACGCAGAGGGTAGGTCATCGACCATGCGGCACGCCCATCCACGATGTCCGTCCCTGTCCCTGTCTCTGTCTCTGTCGTCCGTCCCTGTCCTCGCCGCCTGGCCCTGGAGCTTTCGTGACCGATTCCGACCTCCCATTCGCCACCGCACCGACCATCCGTGACGCGTCCCCCGACCCGCGGCGGCACACGGCGTCGCCGACCCGGGTCAACGTCCGCGCGCTGCTCGTGGAAGGCGATCGGATCATGCTCACCAACCCGCGCGGGCAGAGCACCTATCACCTGCCCGGCGGCCCGGTCGCGGCGGGGGAGACGATCCAGGCCGCGCTGCGCCGCCAGCTTGACGAGCAGGCGGACATCGAGGCGAGCCATGTGACGTTCGTCGGCTGTGTGGAGGGTCGCGGGACCGAACACGGTCGCCCGATCGGCGAGGTGGACGTCATCTTCTCCGTCGACCGCTCGTGGGCGGCCGAGTTCGGCAGCCGGCTCGACAACCTGGACGTCGTCTCGACTCCCCTGTCCAGCCTGGGGGACCTGCAGCTGCGGCCGCAGGCACTGCGCACCCTCATTCCCGACTGGCTGGTCCACTCCCGCCCCGCCTGGTACGGAGCCGGCTCCGGCCGCTGAGCGCGACGATGGGCGCGTGGCGGCGGTCCGCGCCTCCGATGCGAGCGGGGCTTGCCGCTGACTCTCTGGACCATGTCCGGTCCGTGGATGGGACGGGTCCGGGTAACCGTGAGCCTCGATGCTCTGCTCGCGAGCAGGCCCGCCACACCGGGCCGACCGGCTACATTCGCCGGATGTCCGGGTGTAGTGAAGGCTCGCCGTTGGCCGGTCCCGTCGTCGGCGTGACGGGTCACCGGGGGCTCACCGACGAACACCGCCACTATGTGGGCGAGGAGCTACGTCGCCTGCTCACGCCGCTGACGGCGGGCGGGTTCGTCGGTATCACCTGCCTCGCGGACGGCGCCGACACCGTCTTCGCCGATGTGGTGCTCGACCTGGGCGGCCGCCTGATCTCGGTGATTCCCGCCCGCGGGTACCGGGATCTGCAGCCACCCGGGCATCGCGGCGACTTCGATCGGCTGGTACGCAGCTCCGCCGAGGTGCGCTGGCAGGATCGTCCCCATCCCGACCTCGAGAGCCTGATGGACGCGAGCCGGCTGCTGGTCGATGCCTCTGACCGCCTCATCGCCGTCTGGGATGGACAACCCTCCCGTGGCTACGGCGGGACGGCGGACGTGGTCGCCTACGCGCGGCGCCGCGGTCGCCCCGTCCGGATCGTCTGGCCGGCCGGAGCCATCCGTCCACCGGCCTGATCGGGCCTCATCCGGCGGGCCTCATCCCGGCCGGGTCGCGTCCGATCGGCGTACTTTGCCCCGCCTTCTCCGCTCGAGTTCGGCAGGACGAGGGCGGGCGCGGATAGGACGACGCCTACCGGGGTGTCAGCGCAACGACGGTGATCTGGACCGGGGCGAGTCCGGTGGTGTCCGGCACGGTGGTCGACGGCTGTGTGGTGGTCGGGGGCTGCGTCGCCGGGCTGTCCGTGCTTGCGGGCCCCGCGACCGTGCTGGCCTGACGGCTCGCGCGTGGCACTGCCGGGATCCGGCCCATCGGCCGGGCCGGTGCGGCGGCGGGCTGAGCTGGGTCTGACGCCGCCTGACCAGGCGCCGGAACGGGCGCGGCTGCCGCTGCGGCCGGTGCCGGAACAGGCGCGGCCGCAACTGCCGGAACTGGCGCCGCTGCTGCCACCGCTGCTGCCGCTGGTGCTGCTGGTGCCACCGGTGTTGGCGCCGCCGGCGGCGTTGATGCAGCCGTCGCCGCGGCAGGCGAGATCGGAGTGAGTGGGGTGATCGGCACGCCGGCCAGACCTCCTGCGAGGAGATCGGTGTCGGCCGCTGCCGGTGCTGCCGGTGCTGCCGCTGCCGGTGCGGCTGCTGCCGCTGCTGCGGGCGCCTGGGCCTGCGGGTCGTCGGGCGAGATCGGAGTGAGTGGGGTGATCGGCACGCCGGCCAGACCTCCTGCGAGGAGATCGGTGTCGGCGTCGGAGTCGGAGTCACCGGGATCGGCGACCGCGCCCGACTGCCCGGTTCCTGGTGCGGGACGGGCCGACTGGCCGGCAGTGGCCTGTCGCAGGGTGTCCAGCGCCAGGTCGGCCGCGGTGAGCTGGTTCCGCTGATGCTGTGCGCTCGGAGCCAGCCGATCGTCGCTGCCCTGGGGGACCGAGGCGCGTGGGGCGCCGGGGGCACCGGGGGCGACCGGCGCGGCGATGGCGGCCCCGGCCGGATCCTCGGGCGCGGTGGACGACGAGGCGGAAGGCTTGGACGGCGTCAGGTCGACCGTGCCGCCCGGGTCGGCACCGACACGCGGCGACGTCCGGTCAGTGCTGCGGGAGGCGGCTGGCACATCGCCGGGGAGGGAGTCGTGCTGTGGCGCCTGGGCGCCGGAGGTGACGTCGTCCGAGGCCGCGCCGAGCCCGACGGCGGTGGCGGTCGCAGCCACGGCGGCGGCCGTCGCCACGGCCAGTGCGGCGAGCGGTCGGGCCCATGAACGGCGCGGTTCGTTGCCGTGCGGCGGGCCCTCGGCCGGCGTCCGGCGGGGGTGTCCGCCGGCCGGGTGGCCGGGGGGCGCGGGCAGGTCGCCGGTGTCGAGGTCGGTGGCCTCCGGGCCTGTGGGCGACAGGTCCGGGCGATGCGGATCCCAGAAGTGCGGGTCTGTGACCTGAGGGTCGGTGCTGCCGGCGGCGGCGATGTCCGGGGCGGGCGAGCGTCTTGACCGTTCCCGTCCCGGTGGGCGGCCAGGGCGCGCGAGGGCCGGGCGCAGGCCGACTGTGCCGCTGGCATCGCCGGGCGGCGGGGGCAGGTCGTCCAGCGGCGGCAGACCCCGGCTGGCAGCGGCGAGATCCGGCGGCGGGCCCGGAACCCCGGAGGCGCCGGGCCCGCTCGGCACCTGGAAGTCAGTCGGCACCCCGGCTCCGGTCGGCGGCGCGGATGTGAGCGACCACGGAGCCTCGGTCTGCGCGCTGTCCACAGCGGAGGCGGGAGCCCCCGCTGACCGGCCGGCCGCAACGGCAACCGGGAACGCGGCCGGTGTCGGCTGGTCGCGGCGACGCCCGGTACCGCGGGCGGCGCGCCCGGTGCGTGGGCGGGAGCCGGCGAGCAGGGCCAGCAACTCGGCCGTGTCGGGCAGGGAGGCGCCGTCGGCAAGCCGGACCCGGGCGAGGGCACGGCGCACGCCTGGGCCGGTCGGGTCAGACAGGTCGTCCCCGCGTTCGGCCCGGCGCCAGCCGCCGCGCTCGGCCGCCGGCCGTGCCGCGCCGGCGGGTTGCCCGGACGCGGCGAGGTCGACGATGCCGGCCCAGGCCACGATGTCCGCGGCGGGCCCGTCCCAGCCGCCCGCGGCGGGCCCGAAGCCGTAGCCGGGAACGTAGGCGGCGCCTGCCGGTAGCGCCCCACGGCCGGCCGCGGCCGTCACCAGCAGGGGCCGCAGTGCGGCGGCGACCCCCAGGTCGACCAGCCGGGGTCCGACGACCGACAGCACGATGTCGGTGGCCGTGAGGTCCCCGAGCGGGCCAACGCTGCGATGGGCCGCGTCGATTGTCGTCAGCAGGCTGCGTGCCAGCCGGTCGATCTCGTCGGGTGAGAGCGGGCCGCGTTCGGCGAGCTCGCGGGCCAGGGTGGGGCCGCCGACGAACTCGCTGACGATGTAGGGCCGCTCGGCCTCGGGCGCTGCGTCGAGCACGCCGCAGGTGTGCGGGCCGGCAATCACGCAGGCCCGCTCGACCGCTGCGGCGAACCGGGCCCGCATGTCGTCGCGCAGCGCGTCGCCCGGATGCAGAGAACGGATGGCGACCTGCGCCCCGCCGGGGGCCCGGCCCAGGTGGACGACGCCGGTGATGCCCACATCGATGCGCCCGAGGAGCTGGTACGCCCCGAGCATGGTCGGCTCGCCGGTGGCGAGCGGGGCCACGTGGCGCGGTAGTCGAACGGTCATGTGGGCTGCCCCGGGTGCGACTCACGACTCACTCGCCGACGGCGGCGACGGACTTTTCTGACGGTAGCTACTCAGGTCGTGTCCGTGAAGGCCGCTACGCCCGCTTCTTCAGGTTGCGCCGCCGGTGGGTCACTGTCCGCGGCCGTGGTGCCATGCCACCCGGCTTTCGGATGACTGGCCTCGATGCCGTCCAGCAGCCAGCCGAGGGCTCGCTCGAACCGCGGCGCGGACAGCAGGCAGCCGATGCTCCACAGATGCCGCAGTCGGGGGAGCTCCTCACCGTCGGGCAGGGCGCCGAAATCCGGTTCGATCATCTGCGCGAGGGCGGTGGGATCGTTCTCGGCTGGCGCGGCCCGCCGCGGGAAGTACGCGGTGCTGACCTCCCGCAGCGTGCAGCCGATGATCAGGTCGTTCACCGAGTGCAGAATGCGCTGCTGCTCCAGCGGATCGTCGGTGATCTGCGAGACGACGCCCAGGTACTGCTCCAGGAAACGCAGCTTGTTCGGCCCGCGGGCGGGCCGGGCCACCACGTGCAGCGTCCAGGGGTGTCGCTGGTAGGTCTCACGGTTACGCCGCGCGATCGCGGTGAGGCCCGCCCGCCATCCGGCCGGGACCTCGGCGAGCAGGCTCTCGCCCATGAACTCGTCCCACATCAGGTCGAGCAGGTCGTCCTTGTCCCGGACGTGGTAGTAGAGCGTCATCGTTCCGACGCCGAGGTGGCTGGCGAGCCGGCGCATCGACACGGCGGAGAGCCCGTCCGCGTCCGCGATCTCGATGGCGGCGCGGGCCAGCCGCTCGGGGTTCAGCTTCGAGCGGCAGCCAGGGCCGGCACCGCGCCGCCCCTCTGGTGCCGGTGTGGCCTGGCTGGCGGCCGCTGGCGATGCCGCCGGGATGATCGCCACCTCGACCGGCCCGCTTCGTCTACTCACCCCACCCGTGCTCCGCGGGCCTGTCTGCCCAGCGTCCGACGCGGTGAACGGTCCCGCCGGCGCAGCCATCACCTGGTCACCTCCGACCACATCCCGAACCCGGATCCCCCAGAGCCGGATCCCAGGCCCTCAGACCCACACTCGCATACCGAACCCGCCACGCCGGGCCCGCGCGCGGAGGGTCCACCCGTAAGGCCACACGCCGATCCCATGCCCTCTGATCCCGCACCTGATCCCAAGTAGGGCCCTACACGCCGAGCTCAGTAGAGCATTTTGCCGTTCGTACATCGTACGGCGTAGGGTGGACCCACGTCGTTCGTACGGCGTACGACGACGGACGGGAGGGATATAGATGGAGTCACGGGTGTTGGGGTCACGTTCGACCGCCGGGCCGCGGCCTTCGTGGGCGGTGCTCGCGGTCTGCTGCCTGGCCCAGTTCATGGTGGTGCTCGACATCTCGATCGTGAATGTCGCGCTGCCGTCGATGCAGGACGATCTCGGGATGTCGGCCGGGGGCCTGCAATGGGTGGTCAACGCGTACACCCTGGCCTTTGCCGGGCTGCTGCTGTTCGGCGGCCGGGCGGCCGACCTGTTCGGCCGGCGGCGGGTGTTCATCTTCGGCCTGACACTGTTCACGCTCGCCAGCCTTGGCGGCGGCTTCGCGCAGAACGAGGTGCAACTCGTTATCGCGCGGGCCGTGCAGGGGCTTGGCGGTGCGGTGCTGGCGCCGGCGACGCTCAGCCTACTGATGACGTCGTTCGCCGAGGGGAGGGCGCGCACGCGGGCCCTGGGCGCCTGGGGCGCGACGGCGGCCAGCGGCGGTGCGTTCGGCACGGTGCTCGGCGGGGTGCTCACCGACGTGGCCAACTGGCGCTGGGTGCTGTTCGTCAACGTGCCGATCGGCATCCTGCTGATCGTCGCGGCCCGGGCGGCGCTGGTGGAGTCGCGAGGTCAGATCAGCCGGCTGCGCGATCTCGACGTGCCCGGGACCCTGACCGTCACCGGCGGCCTGGTGCTGCTGGTCTACGCGATCGTGCGAACCGAGAACTCGTCGTGGACGTCCGCGACCACGCTCGGGATGCTCGCCGGTGGGGTCGTGCTGATCGGAGTGTTCCTGGCCATCGAGGCGACCACTGCCAACCCGTTGGTGCCACTGAGGATCTTCCGCTACCCGGGCCTCGCGGCGGCCAACTCGATCGCGGCGGTGCTGGGTGCCGGCATGTTCGCCGTGCTGTTCTTCCTCACGCTCTACCTGCAGCGGGTCCAGGGCTACAGCCCGCTGCGGGCGGGGCTCGCGATCCTGCCGATGCCGATCTCGATCATCATCGCGTCGCAGGCCGTGACGCGGTTGATCGGCCGGCTGGGTCCGCGCCCGATCATCATCACCGGTGTGGTGATCGGTGCCGCCGGCCAGTTCTGGATGACGGGCATCTCCGCGGGCGGCTCCTACTGGGCGGAGGTGTTCGGTCCCATCGCGCTGATGGCGCTGGGAGTCGGCACCGTGATGGTCGCGATGGTCACCGCGGCCACCACCGGAGTGCCCCTGCACATGGCCGGGCTCGCGTCCGGGCTGGTCAACACCGGCCGGCAGATCGGCGCGGCCGTCGGCCTCGCCGTGGTGACGGCCCTCGCGGAGAACCGCACCGAGCACCAGACCCACCAGGGGGTGGCTCTGCCGCGCGCGCTGACGTCCGGCTACTCGTTCGGGCTGCTCATCGCGGCGTGCGTGTTCGCCGTCGGCCTGCCGATCGCCCTGCTGCTGCCGCGACTGCGCCGGCCGGAGCCAGTGGTGTCGGTCTCGGCACCCGCGGCACCACTCGACGGCGAATCGGTGGTCGCGACCGAAAGCACGCAGGCCTGACCGCTCGGGCCCGACTCACCGGGGCCCTGCCCGGGGCCGCCGCCGGTTCAGGTCGGCAGCCTCGATCCACGTGCGGCCGGAGCTGGCGTCCTCTCCTTCCAGGAGGCGCCGGACCCGGCCGTACGGTCGTTTCTGGTCCTGGCGCCCGTCAGGTCCGGGGACGTCCGTTCCCCCGCGGCCGGTGGCCTCGAGCTAGCTGCGCTGACGCAGGACGCCGATGACTGAGGCTTCCGCGCGCAGCTCGCCATCGCCGGAGAAGATCTCGATCCGGCTCGCTGTCCGTCCACCGGCGACATGCAGGCCGCTCACCCGGTAGAGCATCCAGTCCCGGATGTCGGCCTCGTCGAAGAAGGTAACCGTCATCGACAGGACGAGCGCCGTGACGTTGGCGGGAACCGTGCCGGCGGACAGCGGGATGCCGTTCGCGAGGAGAATGTCGGGAAGCGGCAGGAACTCGCAGGCCTGGGCGATCAACGCTCGCCAGATCGTCGGGTCGTCCCCCGCGGCGGGGACCCGCACCCAGTGCTCGCGCTGGAGGCCGGCGCCCGGCGAAACCAGCCGCACCTCCCACGGGCCTGTCCGCAGATGGTCCTCGGACTCGGCCGTCTCAGGGCCGGACGGCAGCACTGTGGTCGTCGCGTGCCGGCCAAGATCCGGCTCGGGGGCGCGCAGCATCATGTTCGTCCGGGACAGCGCCTCGGAGTCCTGCCGGACCGAGAGGGCCAGCGCCCCCACCGAGCGGCCGTGCGCCAGGTGCTCCACGTCGATCCACACCGGTGACCGGCAGTCGCCGGGCCGGGAGAACAGCGTGTGCAGCGAGTGCACGATCTTGCCGGGTGTCAGCCGCTCGGCCAGCACGATCTGCTGACCGAGCTGCTGCGCCCCGAGCACGCCGCCGTGCTGGCTCGCCAGCGTCCGGGCCGGGACCGGCGGAACATCCCCCCGCACGTCCAGCACCGTCAGCAACTGGTCGATGGTGAACCGGCCCGGTGTCGCCGCGTTGATCAGCGCTTCGGCCCCGACCGGCGTTGCCGCGGGAACATCCGCCCGGGAACGGCTCGTCGCGGCTGTCTGAGGAACCACATCGCACCTCTCGTCGGTGACCGTCGAGACCCGGCCGGACCGCCGAGCGCAGCCCGGGCCGCCCTGCGTGAACCAGGACCGCGGTGTCGTGGCCCCGTGGGCAAATATCGACCCCTGCGCCCCGACTGGCGGGTGGCGAGTGTCGTAGGCCACGTGATCGGAAGAGCCGTCGCCTATACAAAGAGTGACAAAGGCGACCAGGATGGGTCGTATCCGACCCTGTATACGGTGATGGATACGAAAGTGGATACAGAGTTTATGGGCGTGTTACGCGGCGGACGGGGTGCGGAAACGACCTCGCTCGACCCTCGGGTCCAGACACGACGGGGGAGGCAGGCGGACCGCCGTGCCCGGCTACCGCGGACGGCAGCAGCTGGCGATCTCCCTCCGACTGGCCCGCGTGCATGACGCGGGACCCGCACCAGTGGAACCGGGATGGCGAGAGCTGGCATGACCGACACCGCATCGACCCCGACCGACGAGAACCCGACCGACGAGAGCCTGGCGAACACGCCGTTGACCGTGGGCGCCCGACCGTACGACTTCACCTTCGATCCCGCGACCACCGCCCTCGTGCTCATCGACATGCAGCGTGACTTCCTCGAACCGGGCGGCTTCGGCGAGAGTCTTGGCAACGACGTCAGCCAGCTGCGCGGCACGATCGAGCCGCTGCGGGCGGTGCTGGCGGCCGCGCGGTCCGCGGGGCTGACCATCATCCACACCCGCGAGGGCCACCTGCCCGATCTGTCCGACCTGCCGGCGGCGAAGCTGCACCGCGGTGACGCCACGCTGCGCATCGGCGATCTCGGTCCCAAGGGCCGCATCCTCATCCGCGGCGAGTACGGCCAGGACATCATCGACGAACTGGCTCCGATCGATGGCGAGACCGTCATCGACAAGCCCGGCAAGGGCGCCTTCTACGCCACCGCCTTCGGCGACGTACTGGTCGAGAAGGGAATCACCAGTCTCCTCGTCACCGGCGTGACGACCGAGGTCTGCGTGCACACGACCGTCCGCGAGGCCAACGACCGCGGCTACGAGTGCCTGGTGCTCAGCGACTGCGTCGGCTCCTATTTCCCCGAGTTCCAGCGGGTCGCCCTCGAGATGGTCGCCGCCCAGGGCGGGATCTTCGGCTGGGTCGCACCGTCGGCCGCGTTCCTCACCGCCCTCGAGACCGCTTCCGAGACCGCCGCCGAGTTTCTGCCGACCGCCGCCGTCACGGCTTCCTGAGACAGGACGGGTCCCTGCAATGATCAAAATCGGAAACCGGTCGGCGGACTCACCGCCTTCCTCAGCTCCCGCGCTGAGCCTGCCCTACTGGGCGAAGGGCGACACCAACGCCTTCTTCGGCCTGGGCATCAACGTGCTCGTCAACGTCATCGTCCTGACCTCGCTCTGCCTGTTCGTGGTCAACATTCCGAAGAACGACGTGTTCGGCGCGATCCTGCCGGCACTCGGGATCGCGATGCTGATCGGCAACCTGTTCTACGCCTACCTCGGGCGGCGGCTGGCGGCGAAGGAGGGCCGGGACGACGTCACGGCCATGCCGTACGGGCCGAGTGTGCCGCACATGTTCATCGTCACCTTCGTGATCATGCTGCCGATCTACCTGAAGACGAAGAATCCGATAAAGGCCTGGGAAGCGGGCCTCGCCTGGGCGTTCATCATCGGTCTGATCGTCGTGGTCGGCGCGTTCATCGGGCCGACGATCCGCAGGTACGCCCCGCGCGCCGCGATGCTCGGCACGCTGGCCGGCATCTCGATCGCGTTCATCTCGCTGCGTCCCGCCGCCCAGATGTGGGACGCCGCCTGGATCGCGCTGCCCGTCTTCGGCCTGCTGCTCGTCGGTCTGCTCACCGACCTGCGACTGCCCTGGAACCTGCCGATCGGCGCGGTCGCCTTGGCCGTGGGTACCGCGATCGGCTGGATCGGTGGCTTCATGAGCACCCCGGACGTCTCCTCCGCGGCCAAGGACATCGCGCTCTCGCTGCCGACGCTCCACTTCCATCAGCTCGGCCAGGGGCTGTCGGACATCTCTCCGCTGCTGGCCACCGCCATCCCGCTCGGCGTCTACAACTTCACCGAAGGTATGACGAACGTCGAGAGCGCCGCGTCCGCGGGGGACAGCTACAACCTGCGGCCGATCCTGCTCGCCGACGGCTTCGGCGCGATCATCGGTTCGGCGCTGGGCTCGCCGTTCCCGCCCGCCGTCTACATCGGGCACCCCGGCTGGAAGTCGGCCGGCGGACGTACCGGCTACTCGCTGGCCACCGGCGTGGTGATCGCGCTCCTCTGCTTCGGTGGGCTGTTCGGCCTGCTCAACGCGGTGCTGCCGCTGCCGGCGATCGTGCCGATCCTGCTCTACATCGGTCTGCTCATCGGGGCCCAGGCCTTCCAGGTCTCGCCGAAGGCGCACGGCGCGGCGGTGATCGCGGCGATCATCCCCAACATCGCCTCCTGGGCGGCCGGCCAGATCGACAACACGGTGACCACCGCGGTCAGCGTGGCGGCGAAGGCCAACCCGGCGGTGCCCCTGAACATCACCGAGGCCGACCTCGAGGGCAACAGCGTGCTGCTGCACGGGCTGCACCTGCTCGGGGACGGCGCGGTCCTGGCTGGTCTGGTGCTCGGCTCGATCGTCGCGTTCATCATCGACAAGAAGTTCATCTCCGCGACGGTCGCCGCCGCGGCCGGCGCGGTGCTGTCCTTCATCGGCCTCATCCACGCGGAGAAGGTCGAGTGGGACGCCGGCGGTGGCGGGGTCGCCCTCGGCTATCTGTTCCTCGCGGTGGTCTGCGCGGCCTGGGCGCTGACCCGCCCCGAGCCGCGGGTGCTGGATGCCGAGGAGCTCGCACTCGAGCGTGAGCACGGCATCCCCGCCCAGACCCCCCGCACCGCCGAGGCCACGGGGCCCGCTGGGCCCGCTGTGCCTGTGCCCGCTGGGCCCGCTGAGGCCGCTGTGCCCAGTGGTGCCGCCGAGGACGGCGCCACAACCGCAACCGCGGCCGGAGCGACCACCGGCTGACGGGGAATTGAGGGCCGGGCGGGCGCTGCGGTCGCCCGGCCCTCGCTTCCGCACAACCGCCGTGGCGGTCCGGACCTGGGGGTCGGATCGCCACGGCCGGTCGGCGGGTCATCCGCTGCCGTCCTCCCGGCCGCCGTCGCCGGTCTCGTCGTCCGGCCGGGCCTTGTCGCCGTCCCGGTCCCGGTCCCGGTCCCGGTCCCGGTCGTTGTTGTTGTTGTCGTTGTCGTCGTGTCGTTCGGCGGGGCGCAGCCGGCCCCGCACGGTCGACGTCACCGGGACCGTGACCTTGCCGTCGTGCACCTTCAGCGGTGCCACGACGAACTGTCCCGCGGGGGTGTAGGCGCCGGTCGGCGCCGAGTCCCAACTGTGCAGACCCAGCCACCAGCGGTCCCGGGCGTCGGCGAAGGCGTGCGCGCCGCCCGGTCCGGAACCCACGGTGGTGCCGGTCAGCAGGGGCGACTCGGCGGCCCGGCACGGCCCGAGGGGGCTCTGGCAGGAGGCGTCCGCGACCACCTGGCGGGCGTTGAGCTCCGGCGCGGCTGTATACACCAGGTGATAGTGCCTATGGTCGCCGAGCACGGAGGGGCTCGCTACCCGCCCGGCCTGCCACGGCAGGCTGGGCCTCAGCAGCACGGCGGGCTCGCCGGTGAGCACCAGACCGTCGGAGCGCAGCGGCTGCGCCCACAACGTCGACCCCGATCCACCGGGCCGGCCGGGACTGCTCCAGGCCAGGTAGGGCCGTCCGGCGGTGTCGACGAACGGACTCGGGTCGGTGCTGCCGCCTTCGGCGGTCTGGCAGACGAACGGCGCAAGCGACGTGTCCTCGAACTGTTCGTCGAGATCCTTCGAGGTCGCCGCCGACACGCAGCGCAGCCCGAGCCCGCGCACGGTGGCCGTGTAGTACAGGACGAACGAGCCGTCGAACACGCCGATCGCGGCCGGCCCAAGCCCGCGGCTCGGATCCGCCCACGCGGGCGGCGACGCCAACGCGCTGGCCCGCGCAGTCCAGGAGCGTCGGTCGCGGCTGGACAGCAGTTGGATCGTGTCGGGCGAGCGCGGGTCCACGCCGACGGCGAACGTCGTCCGGTTGTACGTGACGAGCGCCGGTGCCGGGAAGTCCACATTCGGCACGATCACGGCCTTGGTCGTCTGAGCGGACACCGAACGCGACACGTAGAGGCCGACGATCACGAGGACAAGGACGACCACGGCCGGCTGGCGGCGCGCGAAGTCGACCAGTCCACCGGTGAGCCCCTTCTCACCCATGCCGCCACCATTCTCTATGTGAGCATCTGATGGCGGAGTGTATTCATAATGGGCCGCGCTGGCCGACAATCGACTGTCGGCGGCGAGGAGCCTACGCCGGGGGGAGCTCGCTCGGCCTGGCGGACAGCCCGCGGAGCAACGCGGCGCTGGACGGAGTCAACCCGACCAGGCTCACCTCGATGCCTCGCTCGCGGTACTTCTCCCGAACGTCGTCGAGCGCGGCGACCGCGGCCGAGTCGAGCACCTCCGCCTGGGAGAGGTCCACCACCACACGGCGCGGGTCACGCGCGGGGTCGAACGCGCCCACCAGATCGTTCGTCGAGGCGAAGAACAGCGAACCGCGGACCGCGTAGATCCGTTCGCTGCCCTCCGGGTCGAGCACACTGGTGACCACCGTGAGCCGCGAGGCGCGCTGGGCGAACAGCAGCGACGAGAGCACGACGCCGACCACCACGCCATACGCGAGGTTGTGCGTCGGGACGACAACCGCCACCGTCGCGATCATGACCAGGGTCTCCGCGCGCGGCATCCGTCGCAGGGTGGCCGGTGCGATACTGCGCCACTCGAAGGTCATCACGGCGACCAGCATCATCACCGTGGCCAGGGCGGACATCGGGATGTGCCGGACGAGGTCGCGAAGCGGCACGACCAGCAGCAGCAGGAACCCGCCCGCGGCGAACGTGGAGAGCCGTCCGCGTCCGCCCGCGTTGACGTTGACGATGGTCTGGCCGATCATCGCGCAGCCGCCCATCCCGCCGAAGAACCCGTTGACGACGTTCGCGACGCCCAGCCCCCAGGTCTCCCGGTTCGGGTTGTGCGTGGTGGCGGTCATCCGGTCGACGATCTGCGCGGTCAGCAGCGTCTCGAGCAGCCCGACGGCCGTGAGCGCCAGCACGTACGGGGCGATGATCCGCAGCGTCTGCCAGTCCATGGGCACGTCCGGCAGGCCCGGGCGGGGCAGGGACGACGGGAGCCGACCCTCGTCTCCCACCGTCGGCACCGAGATGTGGAAGCAGACCGTCACGAACGTGAGAATCGCCACCGCGACCAACGGCGCCGGGACCGCGCGGGTCAGGCGCGGCACCGTGAGCAGGATCGCCAGACCTGCGGCGACCAGCACATACACCTGCCAGGAGCGACCGACGACATGCGGGAGCTGCGCGGTGAAGATCAGGATGGCCAAGGCGTTGACGAAGCCGAGCATCACGGTGCGCGGGATGAACCGCATCAGCCGCGCCACCCCGGCGAGCCCCAGCACGAACATCAGCAGCCCGACGCCGACCGTGGTCGCGAGCAGGTAGTTCACGCCGTGCTCCCGGACGAGGGGCGCGGCGACCAGCGCCATCGAACCCGCCGCCGCCGAGATCATCGCCGGCCGCCCGCCGGTGAAGGCGATCACCACGGAGAGGGTGAAGGACGCGAACAGCCCGACCCGCGGATCGACGCCCGCCACGACCGAGAACGAGATCGTCTCCGGGATCAACGCGAGCGCGGTCACCAGGCCCGCGAGCAGCTCCACCCGGAGGTGACGTAGCTGCCGCCGGCGCGAGGCGGGTCCGCCATCAGCGGCCAGGCCCTCTCGTCCCCGCAGGAGGGCATGCCAGCGGGTGCCAGGAGCGCTGGTGCCGGCGCCGGCCTCGGCGCCGGCATGGTCGGAAACGTCGGTCATGCGGCGAACGTCATCGGCTGTGAACCTCGTGACTCAGGATCGGCAACGGCCTCGGTGTCGGGCTCCCGACATCCGGCGCGCCCGAACTCGCAGGTCGGAGCCCGAAATATCAGACTTGACGATACAAAGGCGGCAACTCGGGCGCCTTTATGCCCGGGGGGCGCCGAGCCGGACGAGGATTTCCTGCATCTGGTCGATCTCGATCGACTGGTTCAGCACCATGGCCCGAGCCAGGTCGCGGGTGCGGTCCCGCTGGGCGTGCTGGGCCGCGTACTGGGCCATCGCCAGCCCGCCCCGGTGATGGTTGATCATCAGGTCGAGGAACAGGACGTCCAGGCTGTGGCCCCGCAGCGTGGCAAGCTGCCGCAGCTGCGCGGGCGTCGCCATCCCGGGCATCCGCGCGGTGTTCTCGGCCGCTGTGCCGCTGGAGGACGCTGTGCCGCTGGAGGACCCTGTGCCGCCGGACGACGTGCCAGTCATGTCCATGCCGGGCATGTCGTGCGAGGCCGCGGTGCCGGAGCCGGTCCCGCCCATCCAGCGCATGGGAGCGCCGGTGGCGGTCTGGGCGCGTCCCCAGCCCGACAGCCAGTCCGACATGACGCCGATCTCCCGCTGCTGCGTGAGCGCGACGTCCTGCGCGATGCTGCGGGTCGTCGCGTCCGAGCCGCGATCGAACTCGAGCATCGCCATCTGGACGGCCTGTGCGTGATGTTCGGACATGTCCCGCGCGAATCCGACGTCGACCGAGTTCTCCCCCGGCGCACGGTCGAACAGGTCGCCGATCGCGGCGCCCGCCGCGAGCAGTGCCACGACCAGCACGAGGACGACCGGCGTCCACAACAGCGCCGACCACTTTCGTCGGCGTCTCGTCTCACCAGGCGAGCTCGGGCCGGGTGCGTCGGCGTCGTGTTCACCCATGGGGCGCTCGTCGACGCCTGCCTCTGAGGTGGCGGCCGAGGCGGGCAGATCGACCTCGGCGCGCGAGTCTGTGTCGCTCATCGTTCGTCAAGTCTGACGTAGGTGCGGGCTTTGTGCGCGCCACCCCCGCCCCACGTCTCGGATCCGCGTCGCGCGGGGCGGCCGCACGGCCGCCGATCAGCCGTACAGATGCGAGTTGAACACGAAGGTGCGCTTGCCGACCTGGACGCGGGTGCCGGGAACCAGGGGAGCCGGCTGGTGTGGATTGAGCGGTGTCCAGACGGTCGCCTCCGGCGGCGCGATGTAGGTGCCGTTCGCCGACCCCTGATCAGTGATCACAGCGTCCCAGCCATTGAGCGTGACGATGGCATGGACCCGGGAGATCGCACTCTCCCCGTCCTCGACCGGCAGAGCGCGGGCCGTGCCGGCCCGGACCGAGTCGTCGCGGTCCGGCTGACGGCCGATGACCAGGTCCATGTCGACGGTGAGGGTCATCCCGTCGTCGAAGACGAGAATGCCCACCGGGGGCCGTGGGCCCCACACCGTGCGTCCGGCCTGTTGCGCGAGGGACTGCCCGCACTCGGCGCAGTAGGGGGCCTGCGGGTGGTTGAAGTGGCCGTTCGAGCACAGCACGCCCTCGACCTGGGGCTGGGAGGCGTTCGGCAGCATCGTCGGCGCCTCGTCGTCCTCGATGAGGTCCGAGACGGTGAAGGTCTGCCCGGGTAGCTGGGTCAGCGCATCGTGCTCGTCGTCGGTGAGGTCGTCGCCGAGGCCCTCGCTGAGTTCGTCGTCGGTTCGCCCGCCGAGAACGCCGGCACCGTGCCCGTGCCCGCCGACTCCGTGCCCGCCGACTCCGTGCCCGCCGACTCCGTGCCCACCGTGCCCTTGGCCGGCATGGTCCCTGCCGGGATGTCCCGGGCCGCCGCCGGCGTGGCCGTTCGGGCCGGACTCGACGCCGATGTGGCCGTGCGCCTCGCCGCCGAAGACATCCCGGCCGGCACGTTCGGCGGCTGGGTCCTCGTCGAGCTCGTCGAGGTCGGCCGCCTGGGTCGGCTCCGCGGCGGCGCGGCGACGGTGGGCTTCCTCCTCCTCGCTGAGCAGGGGCGTGAGCGCCGGCGGCGTGGTGTGCGCGGGATCCGGGACCCGGACGCCGGGACTGGGGATGGGCGCCGCGCCGGTCATCGGCTCGCGCATCGGGTCGAAGGCGGCGAGCATGCGATCCGCGGACGTCTTCGAGATCGGCATCGCCGGGGCGTCGCTGAGCACCAGGCTCACGCCGAGCCCCGCAACGGTGCCCAGACGAAGGTCCAGCGGGAACCCGAGGTCGCCGACGCCGCCGGCGAAGCCACCGGGGCCCACCAGCCCGCTCGGGCCGACGTCGATCCGGCTGCATTCGGTGGGTAGCAGGCGATCAACCCAGGTGGCCGAGTCGACACCGGACAGGGTCACGGCGGACGGACCGCTCGCGATCACGTCCATCGCACCGTGAATGAGGGCGGCGACACGTTCGTTGACGGTGGTCAGCAGGCTGAAGTCGGGTACCCGTTCGGGGTCGGTGTCGGCCAGGACGCCGGCGACCCGGCGCACGAGGCGCCGGCCCATGGTCGCGGCCGACGCGCCCACCTCGGCGGCCACCTCGGCGCACAGCGCGAGTAGCCGACCGGTGATCTCCGCGGTCTCGGGCTGGCCGACCCGGGCGACGACCAGCGCGCCGGGCAGGCGTACGACCACCCCGGTCCGGTCGGTGCGCCCGGACTCGACGACCACCCGGAAATGGTCCAGACCCGCCATGACTCGCCCCTCGTCCCCACGTTCCACGCCACGCGGCGATCATCGCCACCGGCCAGCCGACCTGCCCCGGCGCCGATTGCGGTCACCAGCCGGCCATCGCCTATCCTCGCCGCACTCGGGCCGACGAGGCCTGCGGATGTGCCGATGTGGTCCTGTCGTGCTGGCGACCGATCCGGCTCCGGTCGGGTCAGACTTCTATCCTGCCGTGCCGCATGACCGGGCGGTACGGGGATGGCCGGACCAGTCCGTGCGCGTTCGTGCTCAGGCCAGTGCCCGGTCGAGGTTGATCGCGGCGCTGATCAGCGCGAGATGGGTGAAAGCCTGCGGGAAGTTGCCGAGGGCCTCCCCGGACGGGCCGATCTCCTCGGCGTACAGGCCGACGTGGTTGGCGTAGGTGAGCATTTTCTCAAAGACCAGCCGGGCGTCGTCGACCCGGCCGGCGCGGGTCAGCGCCTCCACGTACCAGAACGAGCACAGGTTGAACGTGCCCTCGTCGCCGGTCAGGCCGTCGCTGCCATCGGCGGCGTAGCGGCGGACCAGACTGTCGCTGACCAGGTCCTCGCCGAAGCGGTCCAGCGTCGAGAGGAACCTCGGATCGGTCGGGCCGGAGAACTTCACCAGCGGCATGCACAGCAGCGACGCATCGAGGCGCGGCGAGCCGGGGAACTCCATGTAGGCGCCGCGGGTCGGATTCCACGCCTCGTTCTGCACGAACCGGTACGCCTGCCCGGCGAGGTCCTTCCAGTCGTTCGTCGGGCCGGGCAGCCCGCGCTGACGGGAGATCCGGCAGGCCCGCTCGAAGGCCACCCAGGTCATCAGCGCCGAGTAGGTGAACCGCTGCCGTCCACCGCGGGTCTCCCAGATGCCCTCGTCGGGGGAATCCCAGTGTTTGGCGAGCCAGTCGAGCTGGCGGCCGAGCGCCTCCCACAGCCCGAACGAGATCGGGACCCGCTTGTTGTACAGGTACACCGAGTCCATCAGCTCGCCGTAGATGTCGAGCTGGAGCTGTTCGGCGGCGGCGTTGCCGATCCGCACCGGCTTCGAGCCGCGGTAGCCGGAAAGATGATCGAGGACGATCTCGTCCAGGTGGGCATTGCCGTCCACGCTGTACAGGACGTACAGCCCGGACTCCTTCGGCGCCTCGTGGCAGCGCTGCTCCAGCCAGTCCATGAACGCCGCCGACTCGTCGGTGAAGCCGAGCGCCATCAGGGCGTACGTGGTGAACGCGGCGTCACGGATCCAGGTGTAGCGGTAGTCCCAGTTGCGCACCCCGCCGAGCTCCTCGGGCAGCGAGGTGGTCGGCGCGGCCACGAGCGCCCCGGTCGGCCGGTAGACGAGCAGCTTGAGGACCAGCGCGCTGCGCAGCACCATCTCCCGCCAGCGGCCGTGGTAGCGACCGCGGCGGATCCACGACTGCCAGTACTTCAGCGTCCGGTTGAACAGCGCGTCCGCCTCGCCGGCGACCAGCGGCCGGATGGCGGCGTTCCACTCCAGGACGATGTCCGCCGTCTCGCCCATGGCCAGGTCGAACTCGGTGTGCACGGCCGTTCCATCGACGCGCAGCGGCAGCGACGTGCGCAGCACCAGCGTCCCCTTGGACGACTCGAACACCGCCCCCGAACCTGGCACCAGGGTGACCGTGTGCGCCGCCCGGCCGTAGTCGAACCGGGGGTCGCAACGCAGCCGGAACGATGCCGTTCCCCGCACGGCGCGGGCCTGCCGGACGATGACGTGCGGCGTCTCGGTGACATCGCTGTCCATCGGCACCATGAAGTCGACGACCTCGCCCACCGCGCGGGGCGCGAGGAACCGGGTCATCAGCACGTTCGAGTCAGGCAGGTACAGCTGCTTGGCCCGTGACTGCGGACAGTGGATGCGGAACGACCCACCGCGGTCGGCGTCGAGCAGGCTCGCGAAGACCGACGGCGCATCGAAGCGCTGCGGGCAGTACCAGTCGATCGTGCCGTCCGTGGCGACCAGCGCCACGGTACGCAGGTCGCCGATGACCGCGTGCTCCTCGATGGGCGGGTAGTCGGTGTGGGGCATTCAAGGGCTCCGCGAGGCGTGAGGGGGCAAACAGGCGAGAGGCAGAGCAGGTAGGGCAGGCAGAGCAGGTAGGGCAGGCAGGGCAGGGCGGACGCCGAAGGCGGCGTCAGGGCGGTTTGCGGGACGACCACGCGACGGTAACTCGCGCACAGCACCGTCGCCCATGCCTGGCGGTAAACCGTACGACCGGGCCAAACCGCGATGTGAACCCACGGTTACGACAGTCGGGTGGACGTCGGTTCATGGCCCGTCGGCAGTGGTCACCGGCCCGCGTGACGCTGTGATGCCAGACACGCCCGCAGGTGGCTGCCGGCATTGCCGGGATCACCCTTCCCACTCCCGTGGGGGTCTGGCCGCGCGGCCCCTCAGGTGGGGCACCTACGATCACGCCATGGGTGCCCACCTCCAGACCGCCGAGGACGGTCTCGCCGCGTTGGTGATGTTCGCCCGAGGGGATCGGGTCTTCCCGATCGACGATCTCGGTGGCGGCGTCTGGTCACGGCGTGGCACCGTGCTCGCGGTCCATCCCGCCGGCCGGCGGGCGCCTACTGACCAGACCGGTCCGGTGCGGGTCGAGGCGTTCGCCGCCGCGGCGTTGCCGATCAGCGCGCGGGCGACCGTGCTGTGGGACGACGGCAGTGCCGAGGTGCTCGACGAGGCCCAGCTCTGCCTCGTCTACGACCAGGAGGCTCCCGTCGGCGTCCGGGTCGTCACCTTGCCGATGGCCGAGCCGGTGGACGTCGTCCAGCACGGTGGGCATGTCGTGCTCATCCTGCGCGACGGCCTGCTGGCCCCCGCGGTCGTCGACTCGCTGCGGGACAAGCTCCGCCGGGTCCGCGCCGCCCTGACCCCCGGGCGGCCGGACGAGTCCAGCGCCGCCGAGCGCCGTCGCCGCGACCTTGACCTGCTCAATGCCCTGATCGCCCAACTCACCGGCGGCTCCGCGAACCGCGGCTGATCCGATCCCGCCCGGCAGCGTTCACCCTCGCGCCCGACGGCCACACGCCCGACGGCGAAGCGGCCGCCGGGCGCGAGGGACGGCAGTGCGAGAGACAGTGGTGCGAGAGAGACAGTGGTGCGAGAAACCCTGCTCAGGAGGTGGAGTACGGCCCGGGGCGCACGCCGGGGCCGTAGGCGTTGCCGTTCATGCCGGCCCGCGGCTGCTCGGTCATCGCCTGGCTGACCTTCGACGCGATCGCCTCGGTGAGCCGGATCGCCTGGGTCAGCGACAGGTTCAGGACGATCTCGCTGTCGTCGGTCATCGCAAAGCGTACCGACACATCCGCCATGGTTTTTCCTCCCGGTGTGGTCCCTCCCGGCATCCGGCTCCGGTGATCGGAGGTCGCAGGGAGCTCCGTACGCGGACACGGTCCGTCGCACGGCCTTGGTCGTGGTGACCGACTCACCATCCCCGATGGCGCCCACGGGGTGCGCGACACCCCCCCTGTCCGGGGCGGCACCCGCCGCCGAAGGGCCACCACGCACTGGCCCTCTGTAGCAGAGATGTGACCACATGATCGCATAGAACGAGCCGTCCGGCCCCCACGGTGACGGATTGGTGTCAATTGGTGGCGCGAAGTGTTAAGCGGGCGAGGTGTCCGAATTCTGTGAGACAGCGCACACTGGTGGGAGTGCGCCGGTCCGGATCAGATCCACCCGGGGAACCACATCCGCGCCCGCCAGGAGGAGTACGGGATCACCTGGGCCGCCAGGATCGGATAGAAGTACGCGAACAGCAACACCACGGTGATCGTGTACAGGCCGACGGAGAGCGCGCCGACGAGCCGCCGGGTGTCCGAGGCCTCCCGGTGGCCGAGCGCGAGACCGGCGAGACCGGTGATGCCCAGGATCATGAAGGGCAGGCACGGCAGGGCGTAGAAGAAGAACATCGTGCGGGCCGGGAAGAGCAGCCAGGGCAGGAAAGCCGATCCGAACCCGACGAGCACCAGCGCGGCGCGCCAGTCCCGCCGGACCACCCACCAGGCGAACACGCCGATGAGGCTCGCGGTACCGACCCACCACACCGCCGGGTTGCCGAGCGCCAGCACCTCACGGGAACAGCCGGACGGATCGTGGCAGCCGGACGTCCCATAGGCGGGGGAGGAGTAGTAGTACGCGACCGGCCGGGCCATGACCAGCCAGCTCATCGGGTGCGACGCGAAGGCGTGCCCCTGGTGCAGGCCCTCGTGGAACTTCAGGACCTCCATCTGGTACGTCCACCAGCCGTGCCAGGTCGCGACGAAGCCGTGGCCGTACCTGGTCCGGTCCCACCCGCCGTCGGTGACGAACCAGCCGGTCCAGGTGGCGAGGAAGACGATGACCGGGACGACGATGAAGGCGACGAGCCAGCCGGGCAGGTCGCGCCGCAGCGCCCCGAGCACCGGCCGGCGGGCGCCACCGGTGCGCCGGGCGCCGATGTCCCAGGCGAGGGCCAGCGCCGACAGCCCGATGATCGAGTAGGCCGCGCTCCACTTGACGCCCATCGACAGGCCCAGCGCCACCCCGCAGGCCAGCCGCCACGGCCGGATCCCCAGCCGGGGACCGTAGAGCTCGGCCAGCCACTGCCCGCGGTGCTCGGATGTCGCTGGTGGAGACTCCGCCCGCGGACCGGAACCGGGGGTGACGCGGTCGGCGAGCCCGGCCCGCCCATGATCTCGGTCGAGCAGCAGACAGGCGACCGCCACGACGATCCCCGTCATGAGGAAGATGTCGAGGATGCCGATGCGGCTCTGGACGAACTCCAGGCCATCCATGGCCAGCAGAAGGCCGGCGAAGCACCCGAGCAGGGTGGACCGGAACATCCGGCGGGCCGCGCGGGCGAGCACCAGCACCGCCAGGGTGCCGAACAACGCCGAAGCGAAGCGCCAGCCGAGCTCCGGATCGCCGTGCGGCACCCCGTTGCAGCTCGTGTAGCCGAACAGCCCCTCGGACGCCGCCATCAGCCACTTCCCGAACGGCGGATGGACGACGTACGCCGGGCCGGTGCACGTCGTCGAGTCGATCTCGTAGCCGGCCTTGAGCAGGCCGAGGGCGTCCTTGGTGTAGTAGACCTCGTCGAAGTACACCCCGCGGGGCCCCGTGAGGTGCCAGAACCGCAGGACTCCGGCGAGCACCGCCACCGACAGGCAGGCAATCCACCCCGAGAGCGGGTTACCCGGCATCGGCGGGCACAGCCGGTCGCGCAGGCTGGATCCTGGCTCTCGCACAGCGCCAGAATCGCCCACGGCGGACGAGGACGTGCGCTCCACGCGTCCGCTCACACTCCGGGGCACGGGGGCCGTAGTCGCCGTCACACCGCTCAGGGTAGGTCCTGTTGCCTGCGACACTGGTCGGGTGTCCGGGACCCTGGTGCTGTGCGGTGCGCCCATCGGTGACGTGCGCGATGCGAGCCCACGTCTGAGTGAGATTCTCGCCACAGCGGATGTGGTCGCGGCGGAGGACACGCGCCGGGTGCTGCGCCTGGCGGCTGGGCTGGGCGTCACCATCTCGGGTCGGATCGTGTCCTGTTATGACGCGGTGGAGGGCGCCCGAGCGGCCCAGATCACCGAACATCTACGCCACGGCGCCACGGTCGCGCTGGTGACCGATGCCGGAATGCCGGCCGTCTCCGATCCGGGCTTCCGGGTGGTCGCCGCCGCGGTCGCCGCGGGGATGACCGTCACCGTCGTGCCGGGACCGTCCGCGGTGACCGCCGCGCTCGCAGTCAGCGGCCTGCCGTCCGACCGCTGGACCTTCGAGGGTTTCCTGCCGCGCCGCGGCGCGGACCGGCGCGCCCGGCTGCGGGAGTTGCGTGACGAACTCCGCACCATGGTGTTCCTGGACAGTCCGCACCGGCTTGAGGCGGGCCTGCGTGACCTGGTCGCCGCGTTCGGCCCCGACCGGGCGGCGGTCCTGTGCCGGGAGCTGACGAAGACGCACCAGGAGATCGTCCGTGGGGACCTGGCCGCCCTGCTGAGCTGGGCCACCGACGGCCGGGTCATCCGCGGCGAGTTCACCCTGGTCCTTGCCGGCGCCGTCCGCCGTCCGCCGCCCACGGTCATCACCACGCCCGGCGGAGCCGACGTCGGGGTGGAAGGCGTCGGGGTGGAGAGCGTCGGAGTGGAGGGCGTCGAGGGCACAGCCGGGACGGTCCGGGCCGAGGAACTGGCCGCGGACGTCGAGCGGCGGGCCGCGGCGGGGATGTCCCGCAAGGAGGCCCGCCGTGCGGTCGCGGCCCGGTACGGGCTGTCTCGCAACGACGTCTACGCCGCCGAGCTCGCCGCCCGCCCGGGGCGTTCCGGTCGGCCACAGCCCTGAGCGTGTCCCCAGCGCCCGGGGTCGTCCGGCGCGGGCCCGCGGCTCAGCAGCCGCGTTGGAGGAGGAGGGCCTTGCCCATCGCCGCCCACTCGTAGGCGATCATGTACGGCCACATGGCGCGGGGCGGATGGACGCCGATCATCCGGGCCTGGCCGTCGTAGCAGCGGCTCAGCCGGAGTCGAGCTCGAGTGGTCTGGGTCGTGGCGGTGATCACGATCACGGAGTGCCAGCCTCGCTGGGCGGCAGCCGCGGCCAGCCAGCGTGACTCGCCGCGGGTGGTGAGCGGGTCGGGCGCGAAACAGATCACCTCCACGCCCATGAGCCCGCTGGGGCAGGGATCGTCGGCGGTCGGCGTGGAGACGGCCAGGACCGGTGCGTAGCCCGCGCGCGCCAAGGCGACGGCGCGTTCGATCCGCCCCGGACTTCCGGCGAACATCACGATCGCGTCAGCCGGTGCGGGCCGATCCTGGTGCGGCAGGACGAACAGCCGCACCGTCGCCACCGCAACGGCGATCGCCATGGCGCCCACGGCGCCCACCAAGGCAGGCCGCCGCCAGCGCCCAGCACGCCGCGGTCGCCCTGCTCGCGAGGCCAGCCCCGGCTGCTGGCCCACCCCCTGCTCCACGGGACCGGGGTCAGCCCCGGGTCTAGGGCGGGGGAATTCCCCTGTTCCGGGGTGCCGCTGCGACACACCTGACAACTCCGGCCCCGAAGACGACGGCCCCGAAGACGACGGCCCCGAAGACGGCCCCGAAGACGACGGTGTCGCGCCGTCGGAAGGTCCCGCCGTCGTCATGGCTCCTCCCGCGCGTGTGTCCCGGACAGCTCCGAGAGTGATCACGGCGGGCCGTCCCAGCCTGGCGTCGCCTCGGTCGATCGTCCACCGTCAGGGCCCCACCATGAGGGACCCCACCACCGACACCGAGCCAATCACGGCACGTCCCGCGCGGTTCAGCCGGGCACGGCCCGCGGGAACGCGGTGGGGGCGCGAGTGATCAGTCGCGGATGGGTGAACGTGGCGCGGGCGACGTCCCGTGGCCAGACCGTGAAGGACGACCCGTCCTGCCACTGCACGATCGGGATCTGATGGCCGACCTGCAGACCCGTCGCCTCGTCCAATCGGAACCGCCCGAGCAGGGTGGTGGTGTCGATGCCACGGGCGGCGGCGAGCACCGAGGTGTCCTGGATGCCGCCGCAGAACCGGATCGCCCGGCCCAGGATCAGGCCGGTGACGTACGCCCAGGCGGCGGTCTCCGTCGGCGCGGCACCGTGCAGGGCGGTGTAGTCGGCGGTGAACTCCCGCGCCGTCGGGCCGGTCGAGGTAGGGCGCGTGCTCTCCGGCAGCCAGCTGCCGGGCGCGAGTAGCCGTTCCCGCAGGTCACCGAGGCTCGCGGTGGCCTGTGCGCTGACCGCGGTGGAGAACGCCGCCGCTCGCCAGGGCCGGCGCAGCAGGATGTTCGCCGCGGCCAGCTCGTCGTCCGGAGCCGCATGGACGATCAGGATGTCGCCGGGAGGCAGCCGGCTCGCCGCCTGCGTGGCCCGGCCGGGGGGGAAGACGTGTGAGGTGACCTCGAATGCCTGGCCGGCGGCCGCCGCCCGGGTCAGCGAGGTGATCTCGACCGCGGTGTCCCCGGACGCCAGCAGCACGACCTTGCGCGCCCTCCGGTCGGTTGCCCGGACCAGGGACAGGACGCCGCGCGGCCAGGTGGACGTGGCCGCGGCGATGTTGACGACGTTGGGGAAGGCCTGGCGGACGAACCGGGTGGACGGCGCGCCGGTGTTGAACACCACCCGGTGCGTCGCCGCGCATGCCGCCAGGGCTGCCCGGTGCCCGTAGGGTCCGAGCAGGGCGTCTGGCTGGGCGGCGGTGGCCGCGCGCATCGCCGCGGCGGGGTCGGGATAGGCGTCGTACGCGGCGAGATTCACCTCGTCCCAGGGCGCGGGCAGGCGCTCGTCGCGTGCCCAGAGCGTGACACCGCGCAGCCCGGCGAGCCCCTGGGCGGCATCCGGCCCGGTCAGGGGGGTGACGAGGGCAACGGTCAGTGGCGTCGTCATCGGCGGGAATCCCTGCAGTCGTTCACCCGATAAGCGTCCCATGTCCGTTTGGGGAATTGCGCGGGACGGCGGATGCTCCCCGTAGAATTTCCTGATACCGCGGGGACGGTCCCGGTGCGGAAGGGTGGTGCGCAAGGTGGCGCGAAACTCCGGCCGGACCGGTGATCCACCACCGTCACCCGACCCCCTTCCGGTTGCGGTCGCAGACAGCCACTGCCATCTGGACCTTATGGACACCGAGGTCGAAGCTGCCCTCGCCGCGGCGACCGCCGTCGGCGTCACCCGGGCGGTGACCGTCGGTGTCGACCTGCTGACCAGTCGCTGGCAGGTGGAAATCGCGCAGGCTCATCCTCAGCTCTACGCCGCTGTGGCCATCCACCCCAACGAGGCAGCCCGGGGCGTGAGCGAGGAAACGTTTCGGGCTGTCACCGAGCTAGCCCGTAGGGACAAGGTCCGGGCGGTGGGGGAAACCGGTCTGGACTACTTCCGCACCCCGCCCGAAGGCCACGCCCACCAGCAGGAGAGCTTCCGCCGGCACATCGCGATCGCCAAGGAGACCGGCCGTGCTCTGATGATCCACGACCGGGAGGCGCACGAGGACACGCTGCGCATCCTCGCCGAGGAGGGGGCCCCGCGGACCGTCGTCTTCCACGCCTTCTCCGGCGACGCGGCCATGGCCAAGGTCTGCGCGGACGCCGGGTACGTGATGTCCTTCGCCGGGAACGTGACGTTCAAGAACGCGGCGAACCTGCGCGAGGCGGCCATGGTCGCTCCGCCCGAGCTGCTGCTGGTCGAGACCGACGCCCCGTTCCTCACCCCCGTGCCGTGGCGGGGCCGTCCCGGTGGCCCATACCTCCTTCCGTTGACGCTGCGGGTGCTCGCCGCGACGCGCGGGGTGGGTGTCGCCGAGCTCGGGGCGGCCATCGCCGCCAACGCCGAGCGGGTGTTCGGGCCCTGGTAGACCTCGTGGCTCCCGGTGCCCAGGCGGCCGGCGGGTTTCCGGCCGACGGGCTGCTCGCCCCGGCGGACCTGCGGGCGTTGGCGCACGCACTCGACCTGCGTCCGACGAAACGCCGTGGGCAGAACTTCCTCGTCGATGCGAACACCGTGCGTCGCCTCGTCCGCCTGGCCGCCATCCGCCCCGGCGATTCGGTCCTTGAGATCGGCCCCGGCCTGGGCTCGCTGACCCTCGGGCTGATCGGCGCCGTCGGCCCCGCGCCCGGTCCCGCGGGACCGCTGGGAACCGTCGTCGCCGTCGAGGTGGATCCGGCGCTCGCCGCCGCGCTGCCGGCGACGGTGGCTGCCCGGCTGCCACCGCACATCGCCGGCGGCCTGCGGGTGGTGCATGCCGATGGTCTGCGGATCGCCCCGGTGGACCTGCCCGGCGATCTCCCGGCGGGCCCGCCGACGGTGCTCGCCGCGAACCTCCCTTACAACATCGCCGTGCCGCTGCTGCTCGGGCTGCTCGAACGGTTCCCGTCGTTGCGGCGCGGCCTGGTCATGGTGCAGGCGGAGGTCGCCGATCGGCTCACCGCGTCCCCTGGCGGGCGGGTGTACGGCGCGCCGAGCGTGAAACTGGCCTGGTACGCGCACAGCCGCCCGGCTGGTGGGGTGCCACGGCCGGTTTTCTGGCCGCAGCCGAACGTCGACTCCGGGCTGGTCGCGTTCACCCGCCGCGAGTCACCGCCAGGACCGCCCGACCTGCGGGCGGAGGTGTTCGCCGCGGTCGACGCCGCGTTCGCCCAGCGCCGCAAGACCTTGCGGACCGCCCTGGCCGGATGGGCCGGCTCCGCGGCCGCTGCGACGTCCGTCGCCCAGGCCGCCGGCGTCGACCCGGGAGCCCGCGGTGAGACGCTGGACGTCGACGCCTACTGCCGCCTCGCCCTCGCTCGTCGCCGGAGAGAGAGTTGACGGTCAGCCGGCGGAGATGCCGATGGCGTGACGGACGCCGGCAAGCACCGGTCGGGCGCGGTCGCGGGCGCGTTCGGCACCGTCGGCGAGAATGGCGTCAAGATCGCTGCCCGGAGCGATCAGGTCGTCGTGACGATCGCGCAGTGGGGACAACCAGGTGTTCAGCGTCTCGTAGAGCGCGTTCTTCAGCTCGCCCCATCCGGTGCCGCCTGCCTCGAGGCGGGCTCGCATGTCCTTGATCTCTTCGGGGCTGGCGAAGTTCTCGTACAGGGCGAAGGCGGCGCAGGCGTCCGGGTTCTTGGGTTCCTCGACCGGGGTGCTGTCGCTCACGATGCCGCGGACAAGCTTGCGCAACTGCTTTTCCGGTGCGAACAGCGGAATCGTGTTGCGGTAGGACTTGCTCATCTTGCGGCCGTCCGTGCCGGGTAGCGTCTTCGCGGATGCGCCTTCGGGATAGCGGCCCGCCGGGATTTTCAGGGCGAAACCGTCCCCATACAGATGATTGTATGATCCGGCGATGTCGGCGGCGTATTCCACGTGCTGGGACTGGTCCAGACCGACCGGCACGACATCCGTGTTCATGATGAGGATGTCGACCGCCATCAGGATGGGGTAGTTGAACAGACCCATGCTGATGCCGGCGTCGAGATCCTTCGATCCGCTCTCGGCATTGCGGTCGCGGGCGGCCTTGTAGGCGTGGGCCCGGTTCATCAGGCCCTTCGCGGTCACGCAGGACAGCACCCAGCTGAGTTCGAAGGTCTCGGGGACGTCGGACTGCCGATAGAAGATCGTCTTCGCGGGGTCGAGGCCGAGTGTGATCCAGGCCGCCGCCACCGAGCGGGTGTAACGAGCCAACTCCTCGTGGTCACGAACTGAGGTCAGGGCGTGATAGTCGGCGATGAAGTAGATCGACTCGTAGGTCTCGGTGAGTTCCAGCGACGGCCGGATCGCCCCGATGTAGTTCCCAAGATGCGGCTCGCCCGTCGGTTTGATGCCGGTGAGTGACACCTTCGGCTGTTCCACTGCCATGGCAGGGCAGTCTACGGAGCCACCGGCCTCGACCCGCCGTGGGCATCACCGGCGTCAGGCATCACCGGCGTCAGGCATCGCCGCCGAACAGGCCGGTGACCGAGCCGTCCTCGAAGACGGCCTTGATCGCGGCGGCGAGCAGCGGCGCGATCGACAGTTCGGTGATCTTGTCGATGCGGGCCTCGCTCGACAGCGGCAGCGTGTTGGTGAGCACGACCTCGCTGATCTCGGAGTTCTTCAGCCGGTCGGCCGCTGGGCCGGACAGGACCCCGTGGGTGGCCGCGGCGATGACGTTCGCGGCGCCATGCGCCCGCAGCGACTCGGCGGCCTTGGTGATCGTGCCGGCCGTGTCGATCATGTCGTCGACGATGACGCAGGTCCGGCCGCGGACCTCGCCGACCACATCGAACATCTTGACCTGGTTCGGGACATCCGGGTCGCGTCGCTTGTGGATGATTGCCAGCGGACAGCCGAGCCGGTCGGTCCACCGCTCGGCGACCCGGACTCTCCCGGAGTCGGGCGCGACGACGGTGACCTCCGAGGTGTCGAGTTTGTTCTCGATGTAGTCGGCCAGCAGCGGGAGCGCGAACAGATGGTCCACGGGGCCGTCGAAGAAACCCTGGATCTGCGCGGTGTGCAGGTCCACGGACATCAGCCGGTGGGCGCCGGCGGTCTTGAACAGGTCGGCGACGAGCCGGGCGGAGATCGGTTCCCGGCCGCGATGCTTCTTGTCCTGGCGGGCGTACGGGTAGAAGGGCGCGACCACGGTGATCCGCTTGGCGCTGGCCCGCTTCAGCGCGTCCACCATGATCAATTGCTCCATCAGCCAGGTGTTGACCGGGGCGGAGTGGCACTGCAGGACGAACGCGTCGCAGCCGCGCACCGATTCGGAGAACCGGACGAAGATCTCTCCACTGGCGAACTCGTAGGCGTTCGTCGGTACCGGTTCGACGTCCAGTTCAGCAGCGACCTCCGCGGCCAGGGCCGGATGTGAGCGTCCCGCGAACAGCATCAGATTGCGCCGGTTCTCGGTCTGGTAGGCCACCACGTTCTCCTCGGGCGCGCAGGACGGCAGATGCGGTACGAAATCGAAGGCTGGTACGAAAGGCATCGCGGGACCGGGCGCTGCGCCGCAGGACCTGGCGCCCGGCGCCGGCCCCCGGGTCCCGGGTCCCGGGGCCCGGGGCCCGGGGCGACCAGTGTGGCCCGGCGCTGGTCGGAGGGTTGGGTCAGACGGCTCTACGTTCTGCTTCCCGCTCCCGGAACGCCAGTGATGCCGGCCGCGCTCGGCTGGTTGTGCGTGATGTCACCGGATTCGCGCCGTGGATGCCCCGGCCTTCAGGTCGGGGAGGAGACGGCGCCCCACGCTGGAACACATACTCGGATCCTTTCGGTAGAATGATGCCATGTCCCGCTACCGGCTTTATCCGACCGCCGATCAGGCGGCCGTGATGGGCGGGCATTGCGGGCATGCACGCTATGTGTGGAACCTGGCCGTGGAACAGCAGTCGTGGTGGAGTTCTCGCCGTGGGCCGGCG
>NZ_JALKFZ020000129.1 GCF_023243075.1 Frankia sp. AiPa1
GGGGGCGAGCGGCGACGAGCAGGTACGGGCACGGCGGAGCGCCCCCCCCGGCCGCCCCCCCCCCCCCCCGCCGCCCCCCCCCCGCCCCCCCCCCCCCCCCCCCCCCCCCCACCTCGGCGACATCATCCGCGACACGGTCATCGCGGCTCTGACCTGACCGGGCGGACCCAACCGGACGTGCCGACCGCATGGAGGCGCGCGCCGCGGGGAATGCCTGCCCGTGGAGGTGGTCGGTGTGGTGGGCGGGACAGCGGTCACAGCCGATCCGGGGGTCCCGATCGAGCTGCCGCAGGCCACGTCGATCATCGCGGACCTGCTTGACATCCTCCGCCGCCAGCTGGACATGGATCTCGCCCTGCTGGTGCGGGCCGAACGCGAGCATCTGGTCGTTCAGGTCATGCGCGGCTCCCCCGCCCACTTTCCGCTGGCCGAGGGCGATCTGCTCGCCCGGCGGACCGGTCTGCTCGGACAGATCCTCGGCGGGCACCTGCCCGGCATCGTGGCCGACACCAGCACCGACCCGAGGTGCGCCGCGTTGCGTACCGCCCCCGCCGGAGGGGACCGTCCGCAGTCCGCGGGTGGCGATGAGCCCGGCGGGCTGGACGTCCGGCTGGTGCGGGCCTACGCCTGCTCCCCCGTGCTGGACAGCGACGGTGAGGTCTACGGCCTGCTCGTCTGCCTCGCCCGTCGGACCCGGCTCTCGATCAGTGCCACGCGCGACGGTCGGTTCCTGCGGCTGATGGCCGCGTTCCTCACCGACTCGGTCCTCGACCCGCAGGAGATGTGGACCAGGCGGCGCCGGGTGTGGCAGGAGGTCAGCGATCTGATCGACAACGGCGGGCCGCGGCTGGTCCTCCAGCCGATCATGCGGCTGGAGGACGACCGCGTGGTCGGCCTGGAGGCGCTCTCGCGCTTCCCCGACCTGAGCGCGCCACCGCAGCACTGGTATGCCAACGCGGCGACCGTGGGCCTGGCCAGCGAGCTGGAACGCATCGTGATCCGCAGCGCCGTCGCGCTGCTGCCGATGCTGCCGGAACAGCTCACCCTGACAGTCAACGTCTCGCCGTCCACCCTTGTCTCGGGTCTGCTCGACCTGCTGCCCACGCAGGCCTCCGGCCGACTGGTCATGGAGATCACCGAGCATGAGCACATCAGCGACGACGGGCGGCTGCTGCTCGCCGTCGATATGCTGCGCCACCGGGGCATCCGCATCGCGATCGACGACCTCGGCACCGGGTACGCCGGCCTCGCGCAGCTGCTGCGCCTGCGCCCGGAGATCATCAAACTGGATGGCGTGATCACCCGTGGCATCGACTGTGACGCCGCCCGCCGGGCGATCGCCGCGGGCCTCGTCGAGGTCGCCGCCGCGATCGGGGGACGGGTGGTCGCCGAGGGCATCGAGACCCCGCGGGAGCTCGCCACGGTGCGGGCCGTCGGCATCCCCTATGGCCAGGGCTTCCTGCTGGGCCGCCCGAAGCCCTGCGCCGACGCGGCCCGCCTGTTCCGGGCGGCCGCTTCCACAGTCAGTCCCGCCTGAGCTCCCCCGCGGTGCTCCCGCCGCGGTACCCGACAGCGGGCGTCGAACATCGGCCGCCGGGTGCCCGAGCGGCGCCTGGCGGGGTGGCCCAGGTGGATGACGACGAGCAGACAGAACGGCCGGATCACGTCCGATCTCCCCTAGCATCGTCCGGTATGACCGGGGTGGGTACGCCGGCGCGCCCCTCCGCCGTCGGTGGACCCGGCGCAGCCGCAGGGAGCACAGCCGCGGGCCCAGGCAGCACAGCCGCGGGCGAGACCGCACCGCGGCGGCTGCGGCGGTGGACCGGGAGCCCGCCCGGTCGGCTGCGGGTGGTCTCGCTGGTGGTGACGGGGCTGCTGATCGTGCTGTGGGCCGCGGCGTACGTCCCGGCGTGGGAGCGGCAGACGGCCCTGCGCAGGCTGACCCACGGGCCCGGCGGCGGGACAGCGGGCGCGCTGGTAGCCGCGCAGGGCCTGCGGGCGGACCTGGCCGGCGCCGATGCCGCCGCGACCCGCGCCCGACTCGGTGGCGACGGCGACGAGATGGCCCGCCAGCGCGCGGCCTACCAGCGCCTGCTGGTCGACGCCGGCGGGCGGATCATCGTGCTTGCCCGCGTCCCGGAGGGTCGGGATTCCGGCGAGCATCGGGCCGCGGTCGCGTCCGCGCTCACCGTCGTCGCCGGGCAGCTGGCCCGCTACGGCGCCGAGGTGGCGCGGGCGGGGGTCGCCCGCTCGGAGCTGATGTGGGGCACGATCCTGCCCGCGGCCGACCGGATCGTCGCGGCCGAGCAGGCCGAGGTGGACCGGGACTCGGGCCGGGCCGACCAGGGCACCGCAACGATGATCATCGTCGGCCTCGTCGCGGTGGGCGCGCTCGCCGCCAGCCAGGTGTGGTTGCTGCGCCGTACCAACCGCATCCTCAACCCGGCGCTGGCCGCGGCCAGCATCCTGGCGGCCGTGGCCACCGGCTGGGCGCTGGTTGCCTTCGGCCTGCAGCACGACCGCCTCGCCGACGGACGTGATCACGGCTACCGGCCGCTGATCGCGTCGTCGCAGGCGCGGGTCCTGACCGCGCGGGTCTGGACGGACGACCAGCGCGCCCTGCTCGACCGGCCCAGCGCGTCCCGTCTGAACGCCGACTCCACCGCCGCGGACGCCCGCCTGCGCGGTGGCGCGCACGGCGGACTGCTGGCCGAGATCGGCACCCCATCCGTTCCCGGCCCGGGCCCACGCGTCTCGCTCAGCCCCCTGTGGGCCGACTACCAGGGGGTTGCCGCCCGGGTCCGGCAGCTCGTCATGGGTCCCGGTGGCCTGTGGACGGCGGCCGGGCTCGCCCAGGACGACGCGACGGCGGCCTTCGAGCGTTTCGACGTGCGCGCCACGGCCGTTGACGCGGCCAGCGCGGCCCGGTTCGAGGACAGTCTCACCAGCGCCGCGGAGGTTCTCGACCGCCTGCCGGTCGCCCTGTCGGTCCTGCTCGCCCTCGCCGCGGTCCTCACCCTTGCCGGCTTCCAGGTCCGGATCAACGACTACCGCTAGCCCGCCAGCGACGGTCGCGGGTGCGGGTGCGCCTTGTCCGGTGGCGTGCGGGGGTGCCCCGGCACGCCACCGGTGGGTGGTGATACCGACCACGCGCACCGCGCCGATCCGCGCACGCGCATCGGCGCGTCCAGCCCGGATGCAGCATTGATCCGGCGCGGACATACCGGGTCGGATGACGAGAACGCGACAGCGGCCCGCACCGGGTGATCCGGCGATCTAGCATCGGTCATCGTGCGGGCGCCACACGGCCAGCGGCCCGGATCCGGTCTCGCATCGACGCGGGCGGCGGCCGGGGCCGGGGTGCCGGCGCCGCCGTTCTGCGCATGAGGTCGGCGGCGTCAGCAGAGCAAGCCACGAGGAGTGCCCGTGACCCATCCCCAGCGCTGCCCCGAGCCCGGGTGCGGCGGCGTGGTCGAGGATGGCCGCTGCTCGGTCGCGGGACGTGCGCATCGCGCACCCGCGGCGCCGGTGCGTGAGGGCACCCCGCCCGCGACGGCGATGTCCGGGGCCACGACGGCGACGCCAAGCCCGACAGCGACGCCAAGCCCGACGGCGATGCCGCATCCCACGACGATCCCGCCGGTGGTGAGCTCGCCGGTCACGCCTCCGCCACCGGTCACCTTCGCGCCGGCGACGCCCACGCCCGGCACGCCCGCGGCGGGCACGACCCGGCCCGCCACCTTCTCCCCTGCCGTCCTCTCCCCCACTGCTCCTTCCCCTGCCGCTGTTTCGCCTGGCGCTACTTCGCCTGGCGCTACTTCCTCTGGCACCGCTGCCCCTGGCGCCGCTGTCGCTGCCGCCTCGCCCCGCGCTCGTCCCACTGTTGCGTCCCGCCCGGATCCCGAGGCGGTGACGTTGCCGCCGCGGCGGGCGGATCCGCCCGCCGGCTCCCCACCGGGTGCCCGCCTGGCAGGGCCGCAGCGGACCGCATGGGCGAGACCGGACGTGCCTGGCGCGGGCTCGGCGCGTCCTGCCTCGGTGGCGTCGGTCCGCTATCCGGCGCCCGCGTCGCCACGGGGGCGATCGACAGGCAGCCGGGCGGGCATCGGCACGGCGACGGGCATCGGTTCCGGCGACCGCGGGCACCCGGGTACCGCTGCCGCCGCCGGCGCTATGGCGGGAGCCGCCCGAGCGCACGCAGCGCTGGCCGAGTCCTGGCCCCGGACGGACGGACCGCTGGGGGCCGGGCTGGTGCGGGTGCCCCCGGTCGTGCAGCCGGATCCGGCGAACCTGCTGCTCGCCGACCCCAGACTGCCGCTGCGGCTGCGGATGTGCCGGCGCTGCGGCGAGCCGGTGGGGCGCCCGCGCGCCGGTCAGCCGGCCCTCGCGGAGGGCTTCTGCGCCGGCTGCGGGCAGCCGTACTCGTTGCGCCCGGGTCTGCGTCCCGGGGACCAGATCGGACCGTACGAGATCGAGGGCGTGCTCGCCCACGGCGCCCACGGCTGGACCTACCTGGCCCGGGTCCACACCGGCGGCACCGACACCTGGGTGGCCATGCGGGCGCTGACCGCCTCGGCTGACCGCGCGGTGCGGGCCGCGGCCATGGCCGAACGGCGCTTCCTGACCGAGCTTGACCATCCCGGGATCGCGCGTGCCCACACGTGTCTCGAGCATGGCGACACCTGCTATCTCGTCACCGAGCACGTCGCTGGTATTACGCTGCGTGAGATGCAGCGTCAACGACACAGTGACGCCGGACGTCCGGATCCCCTGCCGGTGACCGAGGCGATCGCCTTCGTGCTGGCCATCCTGCCCGCGCTCGGCTATCTGCACCGACGCGGCCTGGTCTACGGGGATCTGCGGCCGGACACCATCATGGCCGGCGGCGATCAGATTCGGCTCGTCGAGCTTCGCGGCGTCCACCGCGCCCGCGGCGGGCCCGGTGAGCCCTCGGTGGTGCCGGCCCTCGCGCAGGGCACGGTCGGGTTCCAGGCGCCGGAAGCGGCAACCGAGGGTCCGTCCGCCGCCGGCGACCTGTACGCGGCCGCGCGGACACTGGCGGCCCTCGCCCTGGATGTGCGCGGTCTCACCTCGACGTACCGGTTCAGCCTGCCGCCGGCCGCCGGCCACGGTGTCCTCGCCCGCCACGAGTCGCTGTCCCGGCTGCTCACGAAGGCCACGGCGCGCGACCCCTCCCGACGATTCCGCGACGCGAAGGATCTGCACGACGAGCTGCTCGGCGTCCTGCACGAGGTCGTCGCCGCCGAACACGGCCGGCCCGCGCCCGCCCGCAGCACCCGCTTCTCCCCCGAGTCCACCGGCACGACCACCGGCACGACCACCGCCGCACCGGCGCCGGCCCCGCGCTCAGGGCCGCCTGGGTCGGGGCCACCGACAGGGGGGTGGCCGGCGGGAGGATGGCCGGTGTTCCCCTGGTCGGCACTGCCCCGGTTGTTGCCCGACCCGGCCGACCCGGCCTGCGACGCGCTGCGCGCGCTGCCCGAGATCGAGCCCGCCCGCGTCACCGCCCTGCTGGCGGCCCTCGCCACGAGCAGCCCGGCGGCCCGGCTGCACCTGGCCGACCTGCACACCCGCCGGGGCGACCGGGACGCGGCGCGGGCGCTGCTCGCCGCCGCCGAGGCCGCCAGTCCGCACGACTGGCGCGTGCGCTGGCAGCGAGGTCTGCTGCTGCTCGCCGAGGGCGACGCCACCTCGGCGAGCACCGCCTTCGACCGGGTGTACAGCGAAGTGCCCGGCGAGCTCGCACCGAAGCTCGCCCTGGCGGTGGCCGCCGAGTCCGCGGGCGATCACGGTCGCGCCCGGATGCTGTACGACCTGGTCTCCCGCACCGACAACACGCTGAGCGCGGCGGCGTTCGGCCTGGCCCGGCTGCGCCTGGCCGCCGGGGACCGGACCGGTGCGCTCGAGGCCTACCGCCGGGTGCCGCCGGACGTGGTCGACCACGCCTGGGCACGCATCCACTTCGTGCGGGCGCTGGGCACCGTCGGCGACCGGACGGGCGCCCCGGACCTTGCCGGGCTGCGCAGTGCCTCGACCGTCCTCGCCGAGCTGGACCTGCCCCCCACCACCCGGGCGGCCCTCACCCGGGAACTGCTCACGGGTGCGCTCGCCCTGCTACGTTCCGGTGCCCAGGCGCCCGATCCCGGCACCGAGATCGCCGGGACGCCGCTTTCCCCCGTCCCCGTCCGGCTCGGCCTCGAACACGCCTATCGCACACTGGCCAGCCACGCCTCGACCAGCCACGAACGCCACCGCCTGGTGGATCTCGCCAACCGTATCCGCCCTCGAACCCTCCTGTGACGCCACCCATGACCTCACCGATATCTCCCACCCCCGTGCCCCCGCCCGGCCACACCGCGGCCAGCGCCACCGCGGCCAGCGCTGACGACGCCTCGGCCGTCACCGGGACGCGGGACACCGCCCTACCCTCCGATCCGCCGGTCACCGACGACACGCCGACCGTCGAGATCATCGCGTCCGTCGACGGCAGTGATGGCGGATCGGAGGTCGACCTCGGCCGATCCGCCGCCGTCAGCCACGTCGGCCTCGTGCACCGCACCAACGAGGATGGTTTCGCGCTGCGCACCGTCCAGCCCGCCGCCCACCCTCCTGACGATCACGATTCCGTCGACCACGACCGGTCCGGCGGTGGGACGATCACGATCGCCGCGGTCTGTGACGGTGTGTCCACCGCCCCCGGTTCCGGCCCGGCCGCCGTCCGCGCGGCCTGGGAAGCGGTCGAGCTGCTCGCCCACATCGCCGGGACGATGTCCTCGACGTCGGCGTCGTCCGCTTCGGCGTCCGCTGCGTCAGCACCCTCCGCTTCGACGATGTCCGCGCCGCCCGCCTCCGCACCGGCGTCCCCGGGGCCCTGCGCCTCGCGGGGAGCCGCGGCGTCCGCCGCCTCCGCTGTCGTGGACGGCTGTGTGAACGCCTGTCAGGACCAGGACGGCGGCGGCACTCACCCGGACAACGGCGACGACGATCACACCGGCTCGGCCCCCGGCGAGCGGGATCTGCTGGGTGGGGACACGAAGCCGTTGGGGCCGCGCCGTCATCCGGCCGCGGGGCCGGGGGGCACCTGGCAGCCCGGCGCGCTGCGCGCCGCGGCGGCCGCGGCGGAGCGTGGCGCGCTCGCCTCCGTGGTCGACCGGGACGACACTCCGGCGTGCACCTTCGTCGCGGCGATCGTCACCGGGGAGCAGATCGCCGTCGGCTGGCTCGGGGACAGTCGCGCCTACCTGCTCGACCGCTCCGGGGCACACCTGCTCACCGCCGACGACACCGTGGCCGCCGAGGCGGTGCGGGCCGGACTGCGCCCGCAGGAGTGGGCCGAGACGGGCCCCGGATCGCACACCATCACCCGCTGGATCGGTACCTCCAGCCCCGGGGCACTGCCCCACATCGTCGGATGCACACCGTCGCGACCCGGTCGCCTGGTGCTGTGCAGTGACGGGCTGTGGAACTACCTCTCGGCGCCGAACCGGCTCGCCGCACGGGTGGACGAGCTGCCCGCGAGCGCGTCGGCACTCGCCGTCGCCCGGCATCTGACCTCCGCGGCGCTCGCCGCCGGAGGAGGCGACAACATCACCGTGGTGGTCATCGACCTGCCGGCCGACGACCCGCGGTGATGCTCACCCGCCGGCCCGCGCGGCCGGCGGGTCGGTGACGCGTGATCGGAGGCCGGACCCGGCAGCCCCTCGACCTGGCGACTGGCGACTGGCGACTGGCGATCAGGTGACGGTCAGGACCGTGTGTTCGGCGAGGATGTCCGTGATCTTCCCGGGGATCCGGAACACGGCGTTGGGCGTGCCGGCGGCGGCCCAGACCTCGTCGTACTGGAGCAGATCCTCGTCGACGAGCAGGACGACCGGCTGGCGGTGACCCAGCGGCGGAACACCTCCGATCGAGAAGCCGGTGGCCTGCTTGACGAAGGCCGCGTCCGCCTTGCCGACCGCATGACCGAGCACGGCCGCGATCCGCTGCTCGTTGACCCGGTTCGACCCGCTGGCCAGCACCATCACCGGAGCACCGGTCTCCGCGTTCCGGAAGACCAGGGACTTGACGATCTGTTCCTTGGCGCATCCCAGCGCACGGGCGGCATCGTCGGCGGTGTGGGTGGAATCCGGTAGCTCCAGCACCTGGAGGCCAAGACCACGCTCGTCGAGCAGTTCCTGAAACTGCCGGGCCCGCCTGCTGATACTCATCCGTGCTGCTCCTACCACTCGATGTCCGCCGACTCGATGTTCGCCGTACCACTCGGACCGACGGGGCGCATGGGTCGGCCGGGCAGCGCTCAACATTACCGAGAGCATCATGTCCATCGGCGCCGAATGGCGGACATCGCGCCCGGCAGCACCGGCTGCCGGGGAGAGGAGGGGCCCGGCGATGACGGATCCACGTGCGCGGATGCTGCGGCTGCTCGCCCTGCTGCAGGCGCAGCGGCACTGGCCGGGTGATGTCCTCGCCGAGCGGCTCAACATCAGTCGACGCACGCTGCGTCGCGACGTGGACCGGCTGCGCGAGCTCGGCTATCCCGTCGAGGCCAGCCGCGGGGTGGCCGGCGGCTACCAGCTGCGGGCCGGTACGGCGATGCCGCCCCTGCTGCTCGACGACGAGGAGGCCGTCGCCGTCGCCATGGGGCTGCGGACCGCGACGGCCGGCGCGGTGGCCGGGGTCGCGGAGACCTCCGTGCGGGCGCTCGCGAAGGTCGTGGCGCTCCTGCCGCCCCGGCTGCGCGAGCGGGTCGACGCGGTCGCCGCCTACACGGTGCCGGCCCCGCTGTCCGGGCCCGCCGTCGACGTGTCGATCCTCACCGTCCTCGCCTCCGCCTGTCGCGCCGAGGAGGAGGTCCGGTTCGCCTACACCGACCGCGCCGGTGCGATCAGCCGTCGGCGGGTCGAGCCCTACCGGCTGGTCGCCCTTGACGCCCGCTGGTACCTGTTGGGGTACGACGTCGATCGCGCCGACTGGCGCACCTTCCGCGTCGACCGCGTCGAGGAGGCGGCCGGCTCCGAGCGCCGTTTCCGCCCGCGTGACCTGCCGAGCGCGGACGTGGCGGCCTATGTGTCCCGCGGCGTCGCCGGAGACCAGCCCCGGCACCAGGTCGTCGTGCGCGTCGCGGCGCCGGCCTCCCGGGTCGCGCGGGTGGTGGGCGGCCGCGGGCGCGGCGAACCGATCGACGCGGACACCTGCCTGCTGCGCTTGGACGACGCCACCCTGGAGTGGGCCGCCATGCTTCTGGGTGTGCTCGGCGCCCCCTTCGAGATCCTCGAGCCGTCCGGCCTGGTCGAGCGGGTCCGCGCCATCGGCGTCCTGTTCACGCAGGCCGCGGACAGCGCCGTCCACGCCGCGGACAGCACCGGATCAGCTCCACCGGGCGATCCGGGCCGGGCCGCCGCGGGGTGAACCCGGGCGGTCGGACACGGGACACCCCCGGTCGGGCGATCCGTAGCGGGAATCGCCGACCTCTCTGGCATGCTGGACGTCGCGAGGCCATCGTGACGGCCATCGCCAAGGCCATCGTGGAGGCACTGAGCGGGAAGCCGCGTCTCGTCGGGCCGTCAGCGGCGCCGGCACCCCTGAGGTGGCCGGCCGAGGCGGGAGGCCGGTCAGCGTGACAGGAAACACCGGATCGGCCGAGGTCGGGCGGCCCCGCCTGGATGCGGGTCCGCCAGCAGGCCGCAGTACCACTCCTGGCGACACCAACCTCGGCGACCTGGCCAGCGAACGGGGATTCGGCGTCGGCGATGCGGACGGCGCCGCGGTCATCCGGCTCGGCGAGCCGTCAAGCGGAGTGCACTCGGTGCGCCGGGCGGCGATGCGACTGCTTGCCGGCAGCCGGTGGGAACCGTCCGGCGACGACATCAGTCTCGTCCTCAGTGAGCTGACGACGAACGCGCTGCTGCACGGCGCGGCACCGGTCGAGGTGCGGATGCGCACGGCGGGGCCAGCGCTGCGGGTCGAGGTCCGCGACGCGAGCCGGGTGCTGCCGGTGCGCCCGCCCGTCGGCGGGGATGCGCTGACCGGCCGGGGAATGGCGCTGGTCGCCGCCGCCTGCAGCCGCTGGGGAGTCGAGCCGACGCCCACCGGAAAAATCGTCTGGGCGGAGTTCCATCCGGCGGACGAAGCGCCGTCCCGCGGCCACGACATCGAGGGCGGACATCCCCTCGGCAGCCACCCCCTCGGCCGGCACGGACCAGTGTTCGACCATGGGCCGAGAGACGACCATGGGCCGAGGGACGAGCACGGGCCGAGCGGCCATCACCGACCAGGGGGCGAACACGGACCGGGGGGCGAGGAGGGCCGGCTGGCGAGCACGGGCGGGCCGCGGCGCGGTCGCGCCCTGGTGGGCGACAGTGGGCTGCCCGAGATCCGCGGGCTGCCCGAGATCCGCGGGCTGATCGGCATCCGCGGGGTCGGCAATGAGACGCTGCCCCTGAACGGACCACCGACGTCCTCGCCGGGGCATCTCGTCCGGCTCGGCGATGTTCCCACCGAGCTGCTGCTGGCCGCCAAGAACCACATCGACGGGCTGGTCCGGGAGTTCACGCTGGCCGCGGACGGCGCGGCGTCGGGCGCGAGCACGGCCCTGCCCGAACGGCTGGCGGAGCTGCTGGCGACCGTCACCAACCGGTTCGCCGGGCCGCGCCAGGCGATCAAACGCCAGGCGCTCGCGGCCGCCGCCGACGGGCGCCCGCGCACCCCGCTGGAACTCGTCCTGCCACTGAGCGCGGCGGCCGACGCCGAGCAGTACCTGGCCGCCCTGGAAGAGATCGAAGGGTACGCCCGCGCCGCCCGGCTGCTGACCGTCGAGTCCCCGCCGCAGCACGTCGCGTTCCGACGCTGGTACATCGGCTCGCTGGTGGAGCAGCTGCGTGCCGCCGCCCGGGACGAGGCGAACCCCGCCGGCTCGGCGTCCGCCCCCCGCGCCGCGCGCGAGGACCCCCGCACGCCGCGGGACCACCGGGTACGTGCCGCGGACGCTCGTACCCGTGCCAACAGCGGTGACCGGCGGCCCGCGGCCCGCAGCTTCGAGCAGTATCTGCTCGACGCCCTGGACGTGGTCGTCGCCGCCCAGCGCACCGCGGAACGCTCGGCCCGGCTGCAGCAGGTCACCGCCGCACTGGCGCAGGCGACCACGGCGGAGCAGGTGGCGGCCTCGGTGGTGGCGCAGAGCGCCCGGGTACTCGGTGCCTCCGGCGGCGTTCTGCTGGTTCCGCTGACCAGCGGCCGGATGACGGTGCAGGGCTCCGTCGGCTACGGCGCGAGCATGATCGCGGCGCTGCGGGCCGAACGGCTCACCGACCAGCTTCCGGCGATGGAGGCGCTGCGCAGCGGCGAGCCGGTCTGGCTGGAGTCACGCCGGGAACGCGACCTGCGCTTTCCCGCCCTCGCCGAGCTCGAGCCGACGGCGGTGGCGATGTGCGTGCTGCCTCTGTTCGCCGGCGAGCGCACGCTCGGCGCGCTGCGGTTCTCCTTCGATCATCCTCGGTTGTTCGACGACGGCGAACGGACGTTCGTCGAGGCCCTGGCCGCGCAGACGGGCCTCGCGCTCGAGCGGGCCCGGCTGTTCGCCGTCGAGCGGGCCGCCCGCGAACGCACCACGCTGTTCGCCGCCGCGACCGACCTGTTCACCTCCACCCTGGAGACGTCCCGGATCCTGGAACATCTCGTGGGCCTGCTGGTGCCGTGGCACGCGACGCGGGCGGCCGCCTGCCGGGTCGACGAGGACGGCGGCGTCCACGTCGTGGCGGTCGCCGACCGCGCCGACCTCACTCCGGTCGTCGCCGGCCGCACGGGCGCCCGGCGGGAGTCGGCGATCCGCCCGACGGTCGCCCATCCCCGCCTCGGCGGCGAAACCCTGCCCGTCGAGGACGAGGCGTTCCTTCGGGGCGACACCACCGCGGCCGGCAGCGTCCATGGCGGCAGGCCCACCAGCGCGCATTCCGGCGGGACGGCGCCCGCGTGGAGCCTCGAGCGGGACGGGCCGGGTCGGACCTTCCTCGGCCCGGACGACGCCTCCCCCACCGATCGCGGTGGCGCCCGCCCGGCGCGGTCGCCGGATGCCCTCGGGGACTCGGTCGGCATGACCCAGGCGCTGCGCACCGGCAGGCCCGCGCGGTCACCGGATGGCGCCCGGCTCGCGCTGCCGCTGGTGCTCGGCGGCCAGCCGGTGGCCGCGGTCGGGCTGGTCGCGCCCGAGGGGCGCACCTACGCCGAGGACGACCAGCGGGTCGTGGCCGAGCTCGTCGACCGGGCGACGGTGGCGATCGGCAACGCCCGCCAGTACGAGCAGGAACGGCGCACCGCGGTCACCCTGCAGCGCAGCCTGCTGCCCCAGCAGCTGCCGGCGCATCCCCTGCTGACGTTCGCGTGGCGCTACCTGCCCGGCAGTGCCGGGGCCCTCGTCGGCGGCGACTGGTACGACGTGCTGCCCCTCGACGACGGACGGGTCGCGCTCGTCATCGGGGACGTGATGGGGCACGGCATCCACGCCGCGGCGACGATGGGCCAGATGCGCGCGGCGGTACGTGTGCACACAGTCGCCCCGGCGAGCCCGTCCGCCGTACTCACCCAGCTCGACGCCGCCGCCTGCCGGCTGGAACACGGCCGCACGGCGACAACGGCGCTCGCGGTGCTTGATCCCGTCAGCGGGCGCCTCGTCGTCGCCTCGGCCGGGCATCTCCCGCCGCTGCTGATCCCGCCGCACGCGCCGGCCCGCTACCTGCCGATCGACCCCGGCCCGCCGCTGACCGCGGGTCTCGCCGACTACCCCGAGACGGAACTGACTCTGGCGCCCGGCAGCACCCTGCTCTTCTACACCGACGGTCTGGTCGAGGACCGCGGCCGACCGGTCGACGTGGGGATGGAACTGCTGCGCTCGCGGATGTCACCCGACGGCGGCCCCGACGAGGTGTGCGACCGGGCTCTGGCCGCCGTGAGCCGCGCCAGCGGCCACGAGGACGACACCGCCCTGCTCGCCGTCCGCCTCACCCCACCACCCCGCTGACCTGCTGACCCGCTGACCCGCTGACCCGCGAGGGTGGTTTCCGCGGCCATACCTGGTCGGTCCGCTCCACCACACGGCCAGCGTCACGTTCCGCGACGGATTTCCCGAAGCCAGACCGGTCCAAGATCCAACCAGGTCGCCGTGGGCGTCTTCGTGTCCGATTTGCCCCCTACGGCGACCTGCGTAGCCCGATCTCGCGCCGCCGCCCGCCGCGGACGGTAGCCGTGTCAGGCGGCCGGGGGACGGGTGGCCCAGCGAATGGTGGTGACGATGGACTGCCCGGCGAGACGGCCGACCGTGGCGTCGGCGGCGGGCAGGTAGGGCAGCCGCAGCGGCCAGCGGGTCCAGGCGGGCATGAGGCCGACGGCGGCGGCGGCCAGGGCGCTGTAGGCAGCCCGGGCCGGCAGGGGCAGCGGGGCCTGCAGGAGCAGGTAGCGCGCGGCCGAACGGGCCTGCGGCGTCCCGGCGAGTTCCGGGCGGTACTCCCGCAGCGCCGCGGCGAGTTGGGCGCGGGTGCGGGGCGGATCGTCGATGCCGAGCCGCTCGGCGATGAACGCCGAGTCGGTGATGTAGCCGTCGCACTGCTCGAGGGTGAGCCGGGCGTGGCCATATCGCCGATAGGCCGCGAGGAAACTGTCCGTCTCCGCGCAGTGGACCCAGCGCATGAGATGCGGGTCGGACGCGGCGTAGGGACGGCCGTCGGGCGCGATGCCACGTACGCGCTGGTGCACGGCGTGGACCCGGGCGACGGCGCGTTCCGCCTCGCGGGTCGGGCCGAAGGTCGTCGCCGCCAGAAAGTAGCTGGTGCGCGCGAGGCGCCCCCACGGGTCGTGGCGGTAGTCGGAGTGCTGGGCGACGCCGGCCATCGCCAGCGGATGCAGTGACTGGTAGAGCAGCGCCCGCAGCCCGCCGACGAACATCGCCGCGTCCGCGTGCACCTGCCGGATCGGCCGGTCGTCGGTGAACCAGCGCTCTCCCGGGGCGGCGAAGATCCGGGCCCGGCGCGCCGGGCCCTCGGTCCCCGCGACCCGGCTGACCACCTGACTGCCCAGCCAGACCCGCAGCCCCTCCGCCCGATCGAGGAAGACCGTACTGTCCACCATGCCCCCATCATGCGCCGCGTACGGCACATCGCGCGTTCTTCGCCGCCGGAGTCAGCCGAACTCACCGGGACCCCAACCGAACGTTCGACCTGGCGTGGCCAACCGGGCGGTGTCCGTCAGCGGCGTTCGAAGACCCACGCAGCGGCCAGGGCGGCGCCGACGATGACGCCGACGATCAGGATGCCGCCAAGCACGAAGAAGCCGACCGTCTTGACCAGGGCGACGACGACGGGCAGCGCGGCCAGCAGCAGGTAGGGCCCGCGGGTGCGCACCGGCGTGTTGGCGATGGCGGCGATGCGCTGCGCCGCGGTGACCCGGGAGAGGTTCATCTGGTCCGACACCGACGGCATCAGCCGGATCGTGCTCCAGGTCAGCGCCACGAACGCCAACGTGAGCAGGATCGCGTAGATGAGGCCGAAGGCGTGCCCGAACGCCTCGAACGACGCGCCCGCCGCGACCACGGTCACCACGAGCGGCTGGTACCAGCCCGTCGTGCGGTCCTGCCCGGCCTGGCTGACCAGCCGGCGTGCCTGGGCGAAGCGGGTAGCACGCCGCCCTCGGCCGCCCCGGCCAGGATCAGCCGATTCGCCATAGTAGCCGTCCGCCATGACCGCCTGACTCCCTTCGGACCGAGTGCCGACCGGACCTGCACCGGGATGGTTCTGGCTCGACCAGCCGGCGCCGACCGGATCGCCCTGCGCGGAGCAGGACGCGGCCCGTCCTATTGTCCCCCTTCTCGCGGGACGCGGGCACAGAACGCGTCCCGCGGGTCCACCCTCGGGCACGAACCAGCCCACTCCAGACGGCCAGCGGGCACCGGTCGACCTGAGGCGCCGAGGGTCGCGACGACCGCTATCGGGAGCTACCGTAGCGCCATGTGCCGCAACATCACCGAACTGCGGGGGCTCGAGCCGCCGGCGACCGACGACGAGATCGAGGCCGCCGCCCGCCAGTTCGTCCGGAAGGTCAGCGGCGTGCGCCGCCCGTCGCCGGCCGCGGACGACGCCGTCGAGATGGCCGTGGCCGAGGTGGCGGCGTCGGTACATCGCCTGCTCGGGACCCTGCCCGCCCGCCGGCAGCCCCCCGCCACCGTGCCGCCACTGCGCCGCCCCGAGGTCCAGGCCCGCCTGGGCCGCTGACCCACCCCCATGATCCGATCCCGCCGAAGGCCAGGGAAGGATTCGGGGCCCGGATCCGCACATTTCCTTCGGCACGTTTCCGTACGATCGCCACCTGCGGTGACCGTGGGCCGGGGGGATGTGCTCTGTGGCCATTCCGCCTTCGGCTTATCGCCAGCGCGGCACGGGCAGCCGGTGGGCCGACGCGGCACGGCCGGTGCGTCGGCGCGGCACGGGAGCCGGCGCGGCACGGGAGCCGGCGCGGCACGGCCGGTGACGTCAGCGCCGCACGGCCAGCGGCTCAGCGGTGAGGGCCGCCGGCACGGGAGCGGCGCCGGCGGTTGCCCGAGTCGACCAGCCGCTCGGGCTGACGGCCGGCGATCGCGTCCGCCCGGTCGGTAGCCACGCTGTCGGCAATCAGTTCCCGGGTCCGGTTCTGCTCCTTGTCGTCCAGTCCGCTCAACAAGCTGTCGAACATGCTCACCTGGGTCCCCTTCGTCCTTCTCTAGGTGACGATTTCTGCCGTTGGATCGTCCCTTCCCGCATCGACTACCGATAAAGCACCGCATTGCGGCCGATCGGCGTCCGCCACCCCGCCTGCCGCTCGGCGCCGCCGCGGCGGCTCTACCGGCCGCTGCGGCGACCCCGGCCGGAGTCCGAGGGCCCCACGCCCGGCGCACCCGGGCCGTTGCGCCCGCCGCGGCGCGTGACCTCCGTCGTCGCCAGCCCGCTTGCCGGCACGCGCCTGAGCCCGACGACCCGCGCCGGCTGCGCGGACCCGGCGCCGCCGGCGACTCCCGCAGAGGCCGGGGCTGTGCCGGCCGTGCCGGCGCCTCGGGACCCGGTGCGGCGCGCGACCGGCATCGTCATGGTCGACGTGGCGGGTGCCGACACGCCGTCCCCCCGGGCACCCATGTGGACGACGAGGCGCGCCGAGTCTCGCGCCGGGGCGCCGCGACGTCGCGCGGCCCCGTTCCGGCGCCGGATGCCCACCGTCCGTGCGGCCGCGGTGGCATCGTTGTCGGCCTGCGCCCCGCCGGCGGTCATGGACGCGCCGAGGCCGACAGCCGCGCCCATGCCCTGGGCCGCGGCGGTTCTGACGCCGGCCATCCGGTTGGAACGGCCGCCGTGTCCGGCCTGCCTGGAGCTTCGGCCCGGCCGGATGAGGTGCAGCAACGCGGGCAGCAGCAGGACCCGCACGACCAGTGCGTCAAGGACGACGCCGACGGACAGCCCGATACCGAGCAGCTTCATGATCCGCAGATCCTGCGCGGTGAGCGCGGAGAAGACCGCCACCATGACCATGCTGGTGGTCATGGTGGCGTGGCCGACGTCGGCTTGTCTGGTGCTGATCGCCCGACGCTGGTCGACAGCGGCGCTGGCGGAACGCAGGCTGCTGAGCATCGTCAGGTGCATCCCGATGGCCAGGCCGAACACGACGATCAGGATGATGCCGAGCAGGAACGGCTCGACCGGACTTGATCGGATGCCGAGGCGGGTCGCGAATCGCCCGTCGGTGAACACCGCGGTGATCACGCCGAGGGTGGCCGCGAGGGCGAGCAGGCTCGCCGCCATCACGGCGAGGCCGTGGCGCACCGAACGTAGGGCGAACACCGCGGTCAGCCCCAGCACGAGCAGTTCCAGGGCGAGGAAGGCCGGCACCGCGTGCGAGAACCCACTCGCCATGTCGTCGTAGATGGCGGCCTGTCCGCCGATGCGGATCGTCAGGCCCGACCCTGCGGCCAGCGCCGGCACGGTCTGTTCGCGCAGCCGGTGCACCAGTGCGGTCGCGCCGCTGGCACGCGGCCCGTCCGCGGGCAGCACCTGGATGACCGCTCCGCCAGCCTTGTCGTTACGTAGGGACGGGAAGGCATGGCGAACGCCCGGAGTCCGCTCGATCGCCTTGATCACGCCCGGGATCGGGTCGGGCTGGCCAGCGCGCAGACCGGTCACCACCGCGAGCATGGGGCCGTTCAACCCGGGGTAGTACTCCTGGCTGATCACGTCGTAGGCCCGGCGGGTGGTGGTGGTCGTGCGGTCGGTGCCGTTGTCTCCGCCGCCGAGTTTCAGCCCGGCCGCGGGCAGGGCCAGCACGACGAGCACCAGCACGGCAAGGCCCGCGAGGACCTGTGGATAGCGGGCGACCGCCTTCGCCCACCAAAAGTGCAGGCCGCGCCGGACGGGCAGTCCGATGCCGCTCTGGCGCAGATGGGTCCGTTCCGTCCAGACCAGCAGGCCACGCCCGGTCAGACGCAGCGCCGCGGGCACGAGCGTTACCACGGCCAGCACGCTCACCATCGCCGATACGAACCCGGCCAGGGCCAGGCCGTCGAGCACGCTCAGCCTCAGCGCACTCGTCGCGAGCATCACCGCGGCGAGTCCCAGGCTCCCGACGACCGTGGCCCGACCGGGGTGACGCAGCGCCGAACGGGCCGCCTGCGGCGGGTCCAGGCCGGCGCGCAGCTCGGTCTGGGTGCGATGCACGACGACGACGCCGCTGCCCAGCGTCATGCCGAAGGCAAGCACGAGCGTAAGCAGCGGTGCCAGGCTGTTGACGCTGGCGTGCCGCGACAGCAGCATCGCCAGCGCCAGCGACACCCCGGCCGCCGCGACCGCGACGACCATGCACACGGCGACCGCCGCCGGCGCCCGCAGCGTCATCGCCAACACCAGCAGGGCGACGCCGACGGCAAGCAGGATCGGCCACGTGGAGATCCCCGCCTGCGTGACGATGGTGGTGCCGGGACCGGCCACCTCGACCTGGATGTCAGGTCCGTCGTAGGCCCGAGCGGCGTCGATCAGCCCGTTGATCGCGGCGTGATCCGGCTCGATCGCCTTCCCCTTCATCAGTACGGAGACGATCGCGGTCCGTCCGTCCGCGCTCAGGGGCGACTGGCCGAGTGGGACCTCCGCCGCCGGGCTGTACGGGTCGAACGGGGCCGCGACGCCCGGCACCGTGCTGATCTGCGAGAGCATCGCGGCGATGCGCGCCCGCACCGTCGGCGACTGCACGGTGCCGGTACGCGCCCGTACGACCACCGTCTCCAGGTCGGGCAGCGATCCGGAGGGCAGAAGTGCCCCGGCGACTTTGTTGGCCTGCTCTGACTCGGCGTCGGGGCCGGCGAGTTCCAGGGAGTATTTCGCCCCGACATGCAGCGCGAGCGCGAGGGTGGCCACCAGGGACGTCAACCACATCGCGATGACGAGCCAGCGGTATCGCTGACACCAGCGCACCAGCAGCACCACAGGCCTCACCCTCCGGCACACAACGGGCCGGCTATATGGCCCTTTGGGAAAATTGTCGGAATTTCCTGCGGCAAATCTGTCCCACCGACGCGCAGCGCGTCAACACGATCCGCGACCAGTCCGCCAAGATGGGCACTCCGGTGGCGGCAGTGGGCAGCACCACCGAGAGCCGGCGGCAACATCGGCGAAATGACCCTGGAACGCCGGGTCCCGGGGACCACACACCATCGCCGGCTCCGCCTCCGACGCCACCGCCACGCCGCACCCCGCCGCCGTGGCCTGCGTGCCCACGCCCGCTTCGACCGGCCCAGACGCTCGTCGCCCACATCTCTGTCGCGGACTGGGCGGGCCCCGCGGCGGCGGCCGGACGACGGACCACAGCCACCTCGCTCCGCCGCCGGAGCCTGCCCCCTGGTCACCACCAGCGGGTAGTCGCACGCCAGGCCACCGCCGCCCGTCGATCATCCCAGCCCGTCGGTGCTACGACGAAACGGCTGCCTCCCTTCGGCGGCGTCGACGCGGGATCGCCGTCAGCCGGGATCGCCCTGGGCCGGGATCGCCCTGGGCCGGTGCGCCATGGGCCGGAGAGGCCATGGGCCGGGACCGCCATCAACCGAGGTGCGCCATCGACGGTGGATCGGTGCCGCACGCCGAGCACCGGCGGGCCCGCATCGCCCTCGCGGAGGGTTGGCCACGGGAAGCGCAGGGCAGACGGCCGCCGGACCTGACTGCCGCCCGGGCCAGGTCCGCGCCAAGGGTCCAGGGTTGACCTCGAACGCGGCGCCACTCCCTGGCAACCACATGCCAATCCGCGGGACAGACTCCACCATCAAGCCTGATCCTTGCGCATTCATGCCAGAAAGCGACTATCCGCCGGATTCGCACAACGGGCCACCAATGAGCCATGCGAGGATGAGCCGCACTCCGGAGCAAGTCAGAACAGTCCCGTGACTCTCTCGGCCACCCTCGACGCGACCAGCAACGCGATCCGCTGTCGTCACCTGTTCCCACGGCTCGGCTTCCGACTGTCGTCAGTTTCCAACCGGCCTCGGTTTCCGACAGTCGTCCGTCTTCCACTGTCGTCAGTTTTCGACAGCGGCGGATTTTCCGCTGCCGTCGATGTTCGACGGTCGCCGGCTTTCAACGGTTGCCAGATTTCCGCTGTCGCCGACGTTCAGCCTTCACCGAGGCCGGTTCTTCACACGCCCCCAGCTCGGTGCTCTGCTGCCCCTCGGCCCCGAAAGGAGTCCGATCCCGATGTCGGTCACCGAAGTCGTGCCCAATGACCAGGACATTCCGTCATTCCCGTTTGCCGACACCTTCCTGCCGCACACGTCCACACGCATCGCCGAACTCGCCCGGCAGGGACCGGCCACCCGGGTGCGCTTCGGCCCCGCCCAACTGCCGATCTGGCTGATCGTGCGGGCCGCGCCGGCTCGCACGATGCTCGCCGACCCCCGTTTCTCCCGCACCCGCACCCTCGCGTTCAACCCGCCCCTGACCGCGGGGCAGATTCCCGACCCCAACTCGCTGCTCTGGCTCGACCCGCCGGCGCACACCCGCATCCGTCGCCTGGTCAACGCCGGTTTCGCCCACCGCCGGATCGAACGGATGCGACCGTTCATCGCCGCGACGGCCCGAGAGCGCATTGACGCGATGGTCGCGCAGGGCGCCCCGGGCGATCTGCGGCCTCTGGCCTTCCAGCTGCCCATCGAGGTCATCTGCCATCTACTCGGGGTTCCGGACCTCGACCGGGAGAAGGTCCGTACCTGGAGCGAGTCCCTGTTCCGTTTCCATCTCGACCCGCAGGGTGCCGCCGCGGGTCTCGGTGCGCTGTACGGCTACCTGGGCGAGCTCGTCCGATCCCGCCGTGCGGCCCGGACATCCGCGCCCGACGCCGGCCAGGACGTCACCGGCGCGGGGGCACCGAAGTCGCCGGGCCTTCTCGACGTCATTCTCGACGCCTATGACGAGGGCGCCGCCAAGGTGGGTCACGGCTCGTCCGAGCCGGACGAGGCACCCCTGACCGAGGCCGAGCTGCACTCGCTGACCATGACGCTGCTGGTGGGCGGGTTCGAGACGACCGCCGGTGTGATGACCAATGCACTGACCACACTGCTCGACGACCGCTCCCGGTGGGAATGGCTGCGCACGCGTCCGGAGGCCCTGCCGAACGCCGTCGAGGAACTGTTGCGCTACCACCCGCTGTCGATGACTTTTCCCCGGGTGGCCACCGAGGATGTCGACCTCGGTGGTTTCGTCGTCCGCGCCGGGGAGGTCGTCGTCGTGCCGCTCGCGGCCGTCAGCCGCGACCCCGCGCTGTTCCCCGACCCGGACCGCCTCGACCTCACCCGCGAGCCCGTGCCCAACCTGACCTTCGGCCATGGACCGCATCACTGCATCGGCGCGCATCTGGCCCGGGTCGAACTGACCGAGATGCTCACCGCGCTGTTCGAGAAGCTCCCCGGGCTGCGCCTGGCCGTCCCCACGGGCGACCTGCGGTATGAGGTCAAGGCACCCATCGGACGCCCCGAGACACTCCCCGTCACCTGGTAGTGAGCGCGCGGCTAGCGTTCGCCGGGGTCGGCGGGCGGCCAGCCGGGGGTCGGCGGGCACTTGGCGTCATCGCGTGGGGTAGCTCGTCGCGTCGCGTGGGTGACAGCGCGCCGCCGCGGGGTAGGGAAGGATCACAAAGTGATCGCCACACCGCGACGCAGGGAGAGAAGAAACCCCCATGACCAGGCCGCACGAGGCGGATGACGCCAGCGAAACCCGCTACACCCCACCCCCGGTCGCCACGCCCCCGGTCGTCACACCACCGGCAGGTCCGCCCGAGGCCGCGCCCTCGGGCGGCCACCCTCCCCACGACGGCCAACCCCCGTGGGGGCCAGGCCCGCAGGGCGGCCAGCCCAGCCCCTTCCCCACGCAGCAGGCCCATCCGGGCCCCGCGCCCGAAACCGGCGGCTACCTGCCCTACCCGGACACCGGCCGTGATCAGGCCGAGTACGGCGGCCGGGGGCCGCAGCAGGCGCGGCCGGGCGGCCCCGACGTGCCACAGGGGGAGCCGTCCGGCACGCGCACGCTGTGGATCATCGCCTACGTGCTGGCGGTGATCGGGCTGCTCGTGCCGTTCGTCGGCTTCGGCGCCATCGGCTGCGGCGCCGTGGCCTGGCGCCGGGGCAGCCGCCACGGCAGGACCGCGACCCTGGTGGCCATCGCCGCCACGATCATCGGATGGATCGTCGGCGTGCTCATCATCACCTCCTAACCCGCGCCATCATCAGGCGATCCCCCGCACCCAGCCACCCTCGGCGACCCTGCGTGGCTGACGATCACGCGACGCGTGCCCGTGGGAAGGGCATCGCGCGGTCCCTCCCCCGAGATCACGCGGTCATGTGCGCACCCGGTGAGCGAGCGAGTCGTTCCACAGGCGGTCGATGTCACCCGGATGCAGGCTGTGCCCCGTGAAGCGTTCGAGGATGAGCAGCCCCTTGGGCACCCGGTCCTCCCACCGGGTCAGGTCGATGCCGTCGAGCAGCGCCCGCTCCCCCGCCTCGAACACCAGGCTCTCGTTGATCTCCTCCGCCGCCAGGAGGCGGCCGGCGCGGGCGAGGCTCAGCCGGGTGACGGCGTTGATGTTCCAGAACACGCTGCCCGCCAGGCCGCCGCGGGACAGCGCGGCGACGCGCTCGCCGTCGGCGCCCGCGAAGCCGTTCTCCTCCATAACGATCACGACGTCCGCGCCGGGAACCGGGAGAAGGGCCAGCCAGCTGTCGCGGTCGGGGGCATCCATGAGCGAGTGCAGCGACCGTGCGCCGCCCGGGGCCGCTCCGAACAGCCTGAGGACCTCCTCCCATCCGGTGCCGACGACGACGGTGAGGGTCGCGGCCTCGCGGATCACCGAGGTGCGTCCGCGTACCCAGCGGTACTTCTCGTGCGGCGGCGGCGCCGGCTCGTCCTGCCCGCGCAACCGGTGCCCGAGCCGATCGGTCTGGCGCACGACGAGAGGCTCGGCGTGGGGCGCGGGCCAGACGAGCAGTTCGTAGCTCTCGTTGGCCGGGTACGGCCCGTCCGGTGCGGGATCGTCGCGGCCGCGGGCGGCGACCCGCATCCGGTAGTCGCCCGGCCAGGGCGGGGTCTGCTCGCGCAGCTGCCCGGGCACGGCCACGCCGGGCGCGCCGACCACCGAGGCGAACCCGGCCTCGGTATGCCAGCTGACCTCGACGATCTCGTCGTAGGCACGCTCCTGCCGATCGACGACCTCGGCGGATGGCGGCTCCGCCAGGACACTCAGCTGCACGCCCACCGCCCCATCCGCCCGTCCGGTGCGCACCAGCACCCCGCCGGGCACGACCTCGACCAGGCCGTTCAGGCGCCGCTCAAGGTGGCCGCCCGAGCGGCGCTGGCCAACCCGGGCGGCGGCGGCAGCGTCGCCCGGGCGGCCCGGATCAGTGCCGGTGGGGGACGGGGCGGGCCAGGGTGACGCGGTCGAACTCGGTGCCGTGCTCGTCGACGCCGCGCACGGTCAGGGTGGAGGTGCCGCCGGGGTGGCCGGGGTGGGACTCGACCGCGACGAAGGCGTAGTTGTCGAAGCGGGTGCGCGACCAGCTGATCGCCTCGGGCGTCTTCGTGCCGTCGGCGGCCCAGACGTAGCTGTTCGGGACGACGTTGGCGCCGGCGGCGACCTTGCCGCGGTAGGACTCGGCCTCGCCCGTCTGGAACTGGTAGCGCGGGCGGCCGGCGGAGCCCGCGGTGATGTAGATGGTGCCGTCCTTGGCCGGCTCGATCGTCGAGCCGTCGGGCGCCGCCCGGCCGGGGGCGTTGTTCCGGATCGGGTCGGTGCGCTCGAACAGATGGTTGTGCCCCTGGAGCACGAGGTCGACCTGGTAGGCGTCGAACAGCTTCGTCCACGCGCCGCGCACGCCGCCGTCGCTGGCGTGCTGGGAGGTCGTGGAGTAGGCGCAGTGGTGGAAGTAGGCGATGATGAAGTCGATGTCAGGGTCGTCGCGGTGGCCCTTGAGGGTCCGCTGCACCCAGGACGTCTGCGCGCCACCGGAGTAGCCGGTGTTCGCCTTGATCTCGAACGAGACGTCGTTGGCGTCCAGCGAGAGCACCGCGACGTTGCCGTAGACGAACGAGTAGACGCTTGGGCAGCCCTTGGGCCCGCCGGTCGGGAAGTCCAGGCGAGCCGCGTGGCCGCCGTAGCCGTGCGGCGAGTAGAGCGCCTCCATGTCGTGGTTGCCGGTGGCGAACATCCATGGGCTGCGCGCGGCGGAGAGCTCGATGTCCGACAGGTAGACGTCCCACACCGTCGGGTCATAGTTGTCGAAGCCGGTGGGCGGGGTTCCGGTGGTGGTGCGCTTGGGCGGCTTGCCGGCGCCGGACGGGTCGGCATAGCAGATGTCGCCGGCGAGCAGGTGGAACGCGGGATCCAGCCGGGCGATCGCCGCGGTGATGGCCGAGGCGTGGGCGACCGTCGGGGCGTTGTCGTCCTTGTAGTAGTTGTCGTCGAAGACGCCCTTGGGGTCGCCGGGCGGGGTGTGGTTCGAGCCGTGGTCGCCCATCATCGTGAAGCGGAACGGCCCGCCACCGCGGCCCTTCGCATGACCGGTGCGCACGGCCTGCAACGGTGTCGAGGCGCCACCGGGGACGCGGAAGCGGTAGTAGTACTCGCGGCCGGGGGCGAGGCGGTCGAACGCCGCGTGCACGTAGAACTGCTCGACGGACAGGATCGTGCCGTCCACCTGCGGGACCTGCGAGAGCAGCGGGCGGACCTCGGCCTCGACGGTGCCACCGAGGGCCCGGGTCGGGCCGATGTCGACGAGGATCCGGGAACGGCCCGGGTTACGGGAGAGCTGGCCGGCCAGGCGGAGCTGACGGGCGGGGTCGGCGCCGAATCCGGTGTGCCGGCCGCCGATGACCAGCGGCGCGTCGGCGGCCGTCGTCGCGTAGGCGGCCCGGCCGAACGGGGTCGTGCCCAGCGTCGCCGCGCCCGCCCCCGCAAGGCTGCCGAGCAGCATGCCGCGCCGGCTCACCGGCCGGCGGCGCAGGAAGGTCTGCAGCCAGTCATGCTGCTCCGCCACGGTCATGTCCCGGGCAAGGCGCGCGGGAACTCCGGACGCCACCACTTCGTCGGAAGGACTCACAGGCATGACGCCGAACGTAGGGCCACGTCCGCTCATCAACACCCACAAACGGGTGGACGTGCGCCGAAGATTGCGTAAACACCCTGGCTGAGCCGGGCGTCCGAGGCCGGCCGCGGACGAACCCCCCGCCGCCCACCACTGTCCGTTACCCACCATCGTCCTCCGATGTCGGATCCCCCTGCGGTCCGCCACCGTCGGCCTACGGCCGGGGCGTCCACCGACGGCCGTCACACGCGCCGCGGTCGCGCACGGTCCACCGGACAACATCAGACAAGGTCGGACAAGGTCGGACGGGAAACAGGAAATAGCGGAGGCGGATGGGCCGAAATCATGTTCGGCTGATTACGATCGTTTTTCGATAATGTTTCCTTTTATGATCATGGCCAGGGATGCGGTAGCTCGGCCAGTACCGCTCGATACGATGCCGCAGTGACACAGAAAGGTCAGCCGGACGGACACCGGGACCAGACCTCCGTACACCCGCCGGTATCGCGCGCGGAAAAGGTTTCACTCCGGCTCGCGCGCGCGATCGTGCGTCAGTTGGCGGTGCTGCCGCGCGGCGCCAGTCTGCCCAGTGAAGCCGAGATGATCTCCAGTTTCGGCGCCAGCCGCGGCTCGGTCCGCGAGGCACTGCGGATTCTCGAGGTCCAGGGACTGATCACGATCCGCCCGGGGCCGGGCGGCGGCCCGGTGCTCGTCGGCCCGCAGAGTTCCTCCCTCGGCCGTACCGAGGCACTGTTCTTCCACCTGCTGCAGGCCCGCTACACCCACCTGCTGCGGGCCCAGGCCGCGCTCGAACCGCTGATGGCCCGGCTCGCCGCCGCCAACCCCGACCGGGACGCGGTCCGCAGCCTGGAGCAGTTCACCGCGATCGGGACCGACGAGATCAACCCGTTCACCTACCCGGACTGCGCCAGCGCCTTCCACACGGCACTGATCGCCGCATCCGGAAATCCGGCGCTCGCGCTGATCTGCCAGTCCCTGTGCGACATCTCCCGGGCCCACATCTCCGCCCATGGCGGGCTGCATTCCGGGCCGGCCGATCGGCGGGCGACGTTCGACGACCACGCGGCGATCGCCTCGGCCGTCCTCGCCGGCAGTGCCGCCACGGCCGAGGCGCGGATGACCGCGCACATGGAGGTCGTCTACTCCCGTGTCCTGGCCGCCGGAAACGGCCTCATCGAGGAGATCGTCGACTGGCACTGAGCCCGCACGCGGCCGGGCCTCGGCCGTCGGTACCGCACTCCCACCAAACCCTTCCGTCAGGGTAGGTATTTCTTTTCCTGCGGCCCCGCTCGGGCGCTGAACCTGTTGACAGCGCGAACCTGTGGTTTTACGGTGACTGCCGTATAGCCGGAGCCGGCGGACGCGACTCCTGGCATTCAGACGACAGCTAGCTTCCAGACAATGCGCAGGTCCAGGAATCGAGTCCGGGAATCGAGCCGCCGCCTGTTTCCGGCGGGCTCCTTGTTTTCAGGCAGCAGTCAACACACGTTTCGGGGCGGGCGCGTTGTTTCGCCGCCGTCGACTGTCGGGGGTGCACATGCCGGTGGCGAGTCTGGCCGCACGCGTTGTCGGGCAGGCCAGGACGACTTTACGGCGCAACGAGCGGCTGCGCGGCGGGGTCGTCGCGGCCAAGGACGCCGCCTGGCAGGCCCGGGTGGCGCTCGGCGCCCTGCGGGGCGGCGGGATCGTCGTCGAGGACGAGTACGGCATCGCGCTTTACCTTCCCCCGGGGGAACGCGACCGGCTGCGCTCGCTGATGCGCCGGCCCGGAGACCGGCCCGCGTTCGCCCTGATGGACCGCCTGCTCGGCGCCGGTGACGTCGTGTTCGACGTGGGCGCCAACCTCGGCGTCTACAGCGTGCACGCGCAGCGCAACGTCGGCCCGTCCGGTCGGGTGTTCGCCTTCGAGGCGGTGCCCGCCACCGCCGACCGGCTCGCCCAGACCCTCGCGCTCAACGGGGCCACCGACGTCCAGGTCGTGCGGGCCGCCGTCGCCGAGACCGCCGGCACCGCCACGATGCACGTCTTCGACGACCCGGCCTGTGGCTGGAACTCGCTCGGCGACCATCCGATGTACGGCTACGACCGCGGCGCCGTGCGGCCGAGCTCCACGGTCGAGGTGCCCGCGATCACCCTCGACGGTTTCGCCGACGAGCGGCACCTCGACCGGGTCGCCCTGTGCAAGATCGACGTCGAGGGTTTCGAGCGTCACGTGTTCGCCGGCGCCAGCGGCCTGCTCGCCGAACACCGGATCGGCGTGCTCTGTTTCGAGATCAGCGAGGACGCGCTGGTCGGCGAGGGCGGTACTCCCGCCGAGGTGTTCGCCGCCCTCGACGTCCACGGCTACCGCACCTTCCGCCATGACGAGCCCACCGACACCCTCGTCGGCCCGATCGACCTCGACGCCGAGCAGCGCCGCCTCGCCACCGAGACCCAACGCCCCTACGTCGCCAACTACTTCTCCACCGCGCAGCCCGCGCTGCTCACCGCGAGTCCCGCCTGACCCCGCTTTCGGCCGGCCTCCCGGCCGGCTGGACATAACGGGCATTCCCGTGACGCGGCACACAGCGTCACGGCACTCTCAGGTGCGGTCGGATGCCCCGGTCAGACGCAGGTGCCATGATTAGCCTGCTAGCGGGTCAGCGAGACGCGAAGCCGGGACCGCACCGGGACGATCGGACGAATCCGAGATCACCGGGCGGTACCCGACGGTAACCGATCGGAACCGGTGCGGCCGGGATCGGGCAAGTGGTCGGAGGGATGCGCCATCAGCGGGACACCGTCGCCCTACGAGTGGGCCGAGCCGAACGTCGAGCAGGTCGAACCAGGGGTGTACCGGATACCGTTGCCGCTGCCGAACGACGGGCTGCGGGCGGTCAACGTGTACGCCCTGGAGCAGCCGGACGGACTTGTGCTCATCGACGCGGGCTGGTCGGTGCCCGAGTCGGAGAAGCGGCTCGAGACGGCACTCGGCCAGCTCGGGGCGGGCCTTGGGGACGTCCGACGGTTCCTCGTCACCCATATCCACCGTGACCATTACACCCTGGCCGTGGCGTTGCGGCGGCGGTTCGGGATGACGGTGGCGCTGGGCATCGGCGAGCGGCCGGCGCTCGAACGGACCCTGAACATCGACCGCGGGCGGGTCCGGGAGGAGCAGCACACAGGCATGCTGCGCCTCGGCGCCACCCTGCTCGGCGCGGAGATCGCGCGTGTGTTCAGCAGCCGTGCCGCCGAGCAGGAGGACGCCGCGGACGACTGGGAGCTGCCCGACGAGTGGATCGAGGCCCCGGTCGACGTGCCGCTGTCCGGCATCACACTGCGGGCGGTGCCCACCCCCGGCCACACCCGTGGGCATGTGGTGTTCCACAACGCCGAGCAGCGGCTGCTGTTCGCCGGCGACCACGTGCTGCCGACGATCACCCCGTCGATCGGGCTGAGCCCCGATCCGGGACCGCTGCCGCTGGGCGCGTTCCTCGACTCGTTGCGACTGGTCCGCCGGATGCCGGATGCCCGGCTGCTGCCCGCCCACGGATCGGTCACCGACAGCGTGCATGCTCGGATCGACGAGCTGCTCGCCCACCACGCGACCCGCCTCGACGTGGCCGAGGACTGCGTGCGTGCCGGCGCCGACACCGCCTTCGAGGTGGCCCGGGCGATGTCATGGACGCGCCGGCTGCGTGCCTTCGACGACCTCGACCTGTTCAACCGGATGATGGCCGTCACCGAGACCGCGGCGCACCTCGACCTGCTCGTCGCCCAGGGCCGCCTGCGCGACGGCGAGGTGGATGGCGTGCTGCACTATTCCCTGCCCTGAGCCGGCCCCCGCCGGGACGGGGCCGGCCGGTCAGCGGAAGCCGGCGGTCGGGTGCGGGGCGTAGGGCTTCTCCAGCTGGGCGATCTCGTCATCGGTCAGAGCGAGGTCGAGGGCCGCCAGCGCGTCGTCGAGGTGGGAGAGCTTCGTCGCACCGATGATCGGAGCACAGACGCCGGGCTTGGCGAGTATCCACGCCAGGGCGACCTGGGCGGGAGGGACGGCGCGGGAGGCAGCGGTGCGGGCGACCTCCTCGACGATCTGGCGATCGCCCTCGGCGTAGAGGGTGCGGCCGAACCGGTCGGTCTCGCTGCGCGCCGTCGTCTCGTCCCAGGGGCGGGTGAGCCGGCCGCGGGCCAGAGGGCTCCACGGAATCACGCCGATCCCCTGGTCGGCGCACAGCGGGAGCATCTCCCGCTCTTCCTCTCGATAGATCAAGTTGTAGTGATTCTGCATGACGGCGAAGCGGGTCCAGCCGTGGGCGTCGGCGAGGAACAGGGCCTTGGCGAACTGCCACGCCCACATCGACGAGGCGCCGAGGTAGCGGGCCTTACCGGCCCGCACCACGTCGTGCAGGGCCTCGAGGGTCTCCTCGAGCGGGGTGTCCGGGTCGAACCGGTGAATCTGGTAGAGATCGACGTAGTCGGTACCGAGCCTGCGCAGGCTCGCGTCAATCTCGGCCAGGATGGCCTTGCGGGAGAGGCCACCTCCGTTGGGGCCGGGCCGCATCCGCCCGTGCACCTTCGTGGCCAGGACGATCTCGTCGCGGTTGGCGTACCTGGCCAGCGCCCGCCCGGTGATCTCCTCGCTGCTGCCGTCGGAGTAGACGTTGGCGGTGTCGAAGAAGTTCACCCCGGCCTCGATCGCCCGGCGGAAGAACGGCTGCGCCGCCTCCTCGCCCAGCGACCACTCGTGGGGGCCCCGGGTGGGATCGCCATAGCTCATGCAGCCGAGGCACAACCTCGACACATCGAGTCCGGTCGAGCCCAGCTTCACATACCGCACCGAATCACCCTACTCTCAGCGACGACCAGGCTTCCGGTGGCAACCGGGCCCCATCAGTACTAACAGGCCGCCCAGCGCAGACCGCATTCCCACCGGGAGTGCACAGGAGCATCGCAGTCCTCATGCTGATCGTCACACCGTGATCGCGTGCTGTGGCGGCGCGCGGCGGCGGCGGCGGATCAGACGCCGTGGCCGTCGTCAGTCGGGGAAGACGAACGCGCGCAGGAGGCGGGTCAGCTCGGCGGGCTGGTCGCTCTGCACGGAGTGGCCGGCGCCGGGGACCGTCGCGTCCCGCAGCGACGGCAGCCGGCGGCGGAACTCCGTGACGTCGGAGTCGTGCACGAACACCGAACTGCCGCCACGGACGAGTAGCGTCGGGACGGTGATCGCGTCGACGTCGTTCCACAGCGGCAGCAGGTCGGCGATGTCCCGGTTGCCCTCGGGGCGCGGGCCGAACAGGTCGTAACGCCAGCTCCACCGGCCATCCGGCAGGCGGCGGGCGTTGTGCCGCACCCCACGGCGCACCGCCGCGGCGGGACGGTTCGGGCTCAGCGCCACGGTGCTGGCAGCCATCTGTTCGAACGTGTCGAACGTCGGCGGGCCGCTGATCAGCGCCACCGCGCCCCGGTCGGCGCCTTGCGGCATCCGGGCCGGGTCGGTGACCTGCGGGGTCACGTCGATGATCACCGCTCGGCGGCACAGGTCGGGGCGGGTCGCCGCCAGCCGGATCGTCGTCGCGCCGCCGAGTGACATCCCGACGATGGCGGCGGCCCGCGGCGCGACGGTGGGCAGCACCGCGGCCAGCGCGTCGGCGTTGCGCCACGGGCCGTAGTCGCGGTCGTCGCGCCAGGAGGAATGCCCGTGGCCGGGCAGGTCGATCGCGACCGCCGGGCGGCCCAGGCCCAGCACCACCGAGTCCCAGGTATGGGCGTTCTGGCCGCCGCCGTGCAGGAAGACGACCTCGGGTTCGGCGCTCCCCCACCGCAGGTAGCTCAGCCGCCCGCCCTCCGGCAGGTCCGCGAACCGCCGGCTGGCGTCCGGCCGGCCCGCGAACGGCAGGCCCAGTTCCTCGGCGTTCTCATGCAACAGGCCGAACTCGTCGTAGTCGTCGGCGCCCAGCGTGCTCTCGACATCGGTAGCCACGTCGCCCCTCTCCCGTGCCGTCCGGATTCCGGTTCCACTCTTGCGCCTTCCTCGCCGACGCGCTCGGGCCTGGCGCTGTTCCCTCACCGTGGGAGTCGGATCGGCGGCGCTCGGCAATGCGGGAGACGGAGCCCCTGGGACCTGTTATTACTATGAAGCAAGTAAGTATCCGACGGGGGCATGGCGCGGGATCGGCGTCCACCGGTGGCGCCTCGACCCTGCGATGCGACACGCCGCGGCACAACCGCCATCGCCCGCCCCGTCCTCTCGTGCGCCGGCGGCTGGTGCCCCCGCGGGTCCCGGCCGACCACGGACCCGAGCTGGTCACGAACGGTGAGCCGGTCACGGCAGAACGAGGAGGGATCGGACCAGGATGTCCATGGCGACAACGGGGCCAGCGGCGGGCGCGGGCAAGGGTACGGACAGCGACGAGGTCAGCTCGTCCTACCGCTGGGTGGTGTTGTCGAACACGACGATCGGCGTGCTGCTGTCGACGGTGAACAGCTCCATCGTCATCATCTCACTGCCCGCGATCTTCCGTGGCATCCATCTGGACCCGCTCACCCCGGGCAACGTCAGTTACCTGCTGTGGATCCTCATCGGCTACATGCTGGTCACCGCCGTGCTGGTCGTGACGCTGGGCCGGCTCGGCGACATGTTCGGCCGGGTCCGCATCTACAACGCGGGCTTCGCGCTGTTCACCGTGTCCGCGGTCGGGCTCACGCTCACCCCGTTCGAGGGGCCGTCGGGCGCACTGTGGCTGATCGGCTTTCGGATCGTGGAGGGGATCGGCGGCGCGATGCTGCTGGCGAACTCCACCGCGATCCTCACCGACGCCTTCCCGGCTCGCCAGCGGGGCATGGCGCTGGGCATCAACCAGGTCGCGTCGCTCGCCGGGTCGTTCATCGGGCTGGTGGCCGGTGGGCTGCTCTCCGAATGGGACTGGCGCGCGGTGTTCTGGGTGAGCGTGCCGATCAGCATCGTCGGCACGATCTGGTCGTACCGCAGCCTGCGCGACACCGGACGGCGGGTGGCCGCGCGGATCGACTGGTGGGGCAACATCACGTTCGCGATCGGGTTGTCGGTGATCCTCGTCGGCGTCACCTACGGTATTCAGCCCTACGGCGGGCATGTCATGGGCTGGACGAATCCCACGGTGCTCGGTGAGCTCATCGGCGGCGCGGTCTGCCTGGCGCTGTTCATCCTGATCGAGCGGCGGGTCACCCAGCCGATGTTCAACCTGGCGCTGTTCCGCATTCGGCCGTTCGCCGCCGGCAACGTCGCGATCCTGCTGTTCGCGGTCGCCCGCGGCGGCATGCAGTTCATGCTCATCATCTGGCTGCAGGGGATCTGGCTTCCCCTGCACGGCTACGACTTCGAGGACACCCCGCTGTGGGCCGGCATCTACCTGTTGCCGCTGACCTGCGGGTTCCTTATCGCGGGACCGGTGTCGGGATATCTGTCGGACCGGTTCGGCGCCCGCCTGTTCGCCACCGGCGGCCTGCTGATCGTCGCGCTCAGCTATCTCGGCATGCTGATGTTGCCCACGAACTTCAGCTATCCGGCCTTCGCCCTCCTGCTGGTGCTCAACGGGATCGGCGGGGGGCTGTTCTCCGCGCCGAACACGACGGCGGTGATGAACTCGGTCCCGCCGAACGCCCGCGGGGGCGCCTCCGGGATGCGCGGAACGTTCATGAACTCCGGGCAGGTGCTCTCCATCGGCCTGTTCTTCTCACTGATGATCGCGGGCCTGGCGTCCTCCCTGCCCGCCTCTCTGCACGACGGCCTGGCGTCCCGCGGCGTACCGGCGGATGTGATCAATCGGGTGGCCGAGCTGCCGCCGGTCGGCAGCCTGTTCGCCGCGTTCCTCGGCTACAACCCGATGCGCAACCTGCTCGGCGCCGACACGCTGAACCAGCTTCCCGCGGCGCAGGCCCACGACATCACCGGACGTGAGTTCTTCCCGCACCTGATCGCCTCGCCCTTCCATCACGGGCTGATCATCGTGTTCGGCCTCGCCACAATCATGTCGGTGATCGGCGCGCTCGCCTCGCTGCTGCGCGGCAAGCGTTACATCCATGTGGAGCCCACCCTTCCCGCTCCCGTCCACGAGGCCGACCCGGTGCCGTCCAGCTCGGACACCGCCGCGACCTAGTACGGCAGCCGTCTGGGCGGGCGGGGTGCATGTGCCGACGTCGGTGCGGGCGTTCCTGCTGGGACTGGCCGTCGTCGACGACCTCGGCGCGATCGCGCTGATCGCGATCCTGTTCACGGTCGTCGGACAACGACGGATTGGGCGGGGCTGCCCCGGAGGGCACCGGAACGCCGCCGGCGACGCTCCAGGCCACCGGATCGTTGTCGTGCTTCCTATCGGTGTGGCGAGTTCGACAGCACACATTCTCACCGGCATATCAACAGCGGATGCCCGCGCCCACGGCGATTCCAGCGGGAATGACTTCCAGCACTGGACTTGACCGGGATCGGGTGCGACACTGCGCCGCCCTCCCCCGCCGCCGGGCCGAAACGGCATCAATGCGTCCTCATTAGGCCGGGGCCGGCGGACGAAGGGCGCACAACCATCGACCCAACACGATCAATCTCTTCTCTCGATGCAGACCCAACCCCCGGCCGGGGCGACCAGCGGTGGGGCGATCGCCCGCCCGCGCGGCCAGCGACCACATGGTGATCATGAGGCGCGGGCGCACGAGTGGGCACCCGGTGGGCCGAGGAGGCGTCGCTCATATCGCCCATACCGACATGAATAGGTCGAAAACACGTGCCGCGAGGGGACTCCGTGGCGCCGAGCCAGGGGCACCGGGACCACGTCGGACACCTGCCCAGAGGCGGCCACAGGGCCGCGAGGCGGGCGTGGTGGCCACGTTCGGGGGCCCTCGTGGTCAGTTCGGGCCATGGATGACGCGGCCTCCGGACCCCCCGTGGGGCCCGGACGGGCCCTGGTGGGACGGCACTTTCTGGCTGGTGCAACGGCCAGAACGGCCCCAGGGCCCGCCGGGCACCGGCCCCCACTCCCACCCGGGCCGCCCCGGCGACATCGCGGGACCACCCACCAGGTGCCCTGACACGCTCCGAGAGCAATGAACCTCACACGGTGATTGCACATGCTCCTCGAACACGGCGAGGCGCACCCAGCCCACCGGCACCTCAACACGCCGGGCGGGCCCCACGGGCACCGATACGGTGTATCGCAGCGTCGCCGCGTAACGCGGCATGGTCCCGGGACAGCCCCGATGGCACCTCGCTCGGCCCGGCGGGGGCACCCGAACGGGCATGACCCAGGGGGCACCTCCGGTGGATGGTCACGGCGTTGGTCGACCGTCGGGTAGCCGTCGATCGCGGGACCAAGGTCCCGGATAACGGGCGCTGTGAGCAGGATGCGCCGGAATGTCCCCCCCATCCCGGGTAGTCCGCATCGCCACGGGGGTCTGATCCTGGCCGCCCGCAGTTGGGTGTGTGGTGTGGGCAACCTTCTCGTCCGCGAGGGGCACCGAGAGAGTGCTCGGTATTCCTGCCGAAGAGCGCTGCGGCGTCACGCAACATATCCGAAACAACGGCAATCGGATCATCGTGGATCCCGGCGCCACCCCGGCGGCAATCGCCTCCGGCGGCTCCGGGGAGGCCGTGGTTTCGGGTGGTGACACAGTTCGCCGTTGCTCGACGACAGAGTGCAACAGATGGGTGCCTGACCCGCAACGGCTCGTTGCACCCTCCGACATGGATGCGGCTGGGAGGTTCACGGTGGAGGCTGAACGGCAGCGCAATGACTCGCTTGACGAGCTGGCGGCCATGCTCCAGTCATTGATCGGAGACAACGAGACAAATATCAGCAGACTGGCCGAAAGGACTGGCTTCAAGCGGCAGCAGGTGTCCAGGGCGGTCAATGGGAGGGAGGTGCCTTCGCCAGACCTCTCCGACGCCCTGGATGTCGTCCTCCCGTGCGGGGGGGCGATTCGCCGGCTCCGCGACGCCGCCGATCGGGAGAAGCGGGCACGCCGCCTCGGCGTCGTCCCGCCGATGAGACGACCAACCGATGAATACGTCCCTGCACCGGAGGGGATGCTGATAGCCCATGGTGCACGGACCATTGACCATGAGGTGATTTCCACGAACCGGCGAGAGTTCGCTGCACTCCCGGCCCTGCCGGCCCTCTCAGCGATCGCGGCGTCCACCCGCCAGCGGATCGAGACGGGCAGCGCGTCGGACCGCACCCTCGACGAGCTGGAGTCCGACGTCGACGAGATCGCACAGGTCTACGGCTCCGCCCCGCATCTGGCCCTGTTGGGCGAGGTCGCGGAGCGCTGGAAGCAGATCGAGTCGATCCTCGACGGCCGGATGTCGGCCGGCACCCGGACCCGGGTGACCCTGCTCGGTGGGCAGCTCACGTACTTCCTCGGCCGGCTGGCGTTCAACACGAACGACTTCCGCTCGGCGCGCCGCTTCGCCGGGCTGGCCGGCACCTACGCGCATGAGATCGGCGAGCCGGTGCTCATTCTGTCGGTCGCGGCGCTGCAGAGCTCGATCGCCTATCACACGCAGCGCTACCGGCAGGCGATCGCGGCACTGAACGTCGTGCAGCATGTCCATCATCCGTACATGGATGGGAGAATCGCCGCCTATGAGGCCCGTGCGTATGCGAAGATGGGCGACGAGGATTCGGCCCGAATCTCCCTGAACCGGATGGAGGCAGCTGCCTGCACGATGGCCCCGATGCCGGGTGAGACGCCGGTCGGCCCAGCCGCCGTCGCCATGTTCCGGTCCGGAGTCGCTATCAACATGGGCGATGTCGACATGGCGCAGGAATGGGCACCGATCGCGATCGCCGGATATCAGCGGAAGGGGGGTGACTACACGGTAGAGGAATCACAGCACGCCTACATGTCGTATGCGTCGAAATTCCTTATCGGGCACAGCCCGGAACCCGAGGAGGCGGCCCGCATCGCGATGGATGTCATCCGGACGGCGCCGGACGATCTAACGCATACTGTCCGGGCGAGACTGCGCCAGTGCGCCTCCTCGTTCGCACCGTCACACCATCGTCTTCCCGCGGTCGCGTCGTTCCTGGAAGCGTGCCGCACCCTCCCGGCAGGCGGCACTGGATGACCACGGCAAAAGCGACCCTGGTGACCATTCCGACGCTGACCACGGAACGTCTGGTTATGCGTCCGTTGCGATCCAGCGATGTCCCGGGATTCGTCGCGATCTGGTCGGACCCCGAGTTCACCCGCTACATCGGCGGTCGTTGTGATCCGGACAGCGTGTGGCATGCGATGGCCGGCAACATCGGATGTTGGGCGCTGTCCGGTGTCGGCCCCTGGGCCGTGGTGGAACGGGCGAGCGGTGACCTCGTCGGTCGTGCGGGCCTGTGGACGGAACCGGGCTGGCCCGGCATCGAGGCGGTCTGGTTCATCCGCCGCGACCGGTGGGGCCGCGGCTACGCCCGCGAGGCCGGCACCGCCGCGATCAGCTGGGTGTTCGCCGAGCGCCCCGAGCTCGCCGAGGTGATCTCGGTGATCCTGCCCGAGAACACCGCGTCGGTCCGGGTGGCCGAACGGCTCGGCATGACCTGCGCCCGCCTGCAGCACCTGCACGGCGAACAGCATGCCGTCTACGCCACCGGCCGCGCGGCCTGGTACGACCGCCTGGCCGGCGCCGTCCCCCGTGGCCTCGCCGAACTGCCCGCGGCCGCGGCCGCCGTCCTGTCGGGCGCGTCCGCCGTTCCGGGCGCACCGGGTGTCCGCACCGCACCGGCCGGGCCCGGCGCCGCTGGCCGCCCTGAAGGCCCCAGCGCGCCCGCCGTTCGCGGCGTACCGGCCGTACCCAGCACACCTGCTGTTCCTGTACACAGCCCGAGCTGACCGTCCCGGGACACCGACCGCACGACGCCCGGCCCGCCGCCGCTGCGGCTCACGGCCCGGACGCCTCGCGGTCGGGCAGGCCGCCGGCCGATCCGTTCGATCGACCGCGACCTGCCCGACCGACCCCGTGCGGCCCGCGCCGGCGAGCCCTCCCCAGGCACGGCCGGCACAGCCGGCTCGGAACGACCACCGAACGCCCGCGCGTCCACGGCCGGCGCCGCCAGCCATGGTTCGGGGACGGTGGTGCCGGCGCCGCGACGCCCGGCGAGCAGTCCTCGTCGGCTGGCCGGTCTGGGTCGGCATCATCCTGATTGCCGCCGGGTTGGGTATCGGGCTGGGTGCGCGCGGAGCACCCGTGCGGCCATCCCACGAAAAGCCCGCCACCGCGAACCGTCGCCCCGACCGAAAGCCGCGCACCGGTTTTCCGAAGAGCACGCCGAACGCAGGCCGCTGGTTCCCCTGAGCCGACCTGCGAGAAATCGCGACCCTCGCCTTCCGGACCCGCCAGCGACGTTTTCTGTGCGCTGAGCACAGTTGCGAGCACCCTTGCCGACAACGCCCGCCATGTCACCGGCATAGCTCGCCCATCCCACCCATCGACGCAGGTCAGAGACCTGACACCGAGACCGGAACGAGCCGGAGACCGCACGGTCCGGCATGCGGAGAATAGCCGACATCGCCGGAGAAACGCACTTCGGTTTCGGCTTTCATGGAAAGGAACACCCGTGGTAGACATCGGTTTGCGCGACCGGAGACGAGTAGTTCCGGCCAATCGCCGCCGCAGACATACCGTCGGGAGAAGCTTCATATGGGCAACACAGCAGGATTCCTCGATTCGCCTCCGAAGCGGGTGGTCGGGCGGTCGGGCGAGAATGCGCGGGCATGGCGCAGCCGGTTGACCGGCCTGACCGATCATGCCCAGACAGGCGTTCTGCTCGACCTGTTCGAAACCGAGCTGGACCGGGTGGTCGGGCCGCGCGAGGGCAGCGTGCGCGGCCATCGCCACGCCCCGTGGCGCCGGCTGGGGGTCTACCGCGAGGCCGCGACGCGCCTGCGCGAGGGCATCAGCGAGACGACCGGGGTGCCCCTGCCGGCCACGGTGTTCTTTGATCAACCGACCCCGGCGGGCCTGGCGGCGCTCCTGCGCCAGGAGCTGCTGGGCCTGGACGAGCAGGCCTACACCGCCCACGCCCACGGGCTGTCGACCGCGCTGGGCGCGCAGCCGCTGGCGATCGTCGGGATGGCCTGCCGGCTGCCGGGCGGGGTGGACTCCCCCGAGGCGCTGTGGGCGCTGGTGGCCGAGGGTCGGGACGCCCTCGGCGAACTGCCGGACGACCGCGGCTGGAACCTCGACGATCTCTACCATCCGGATCCCGACCAGCTCGGTACCTCATACACCCGCCACGGCGGGTTCCTGGCCGGCATCGACCACTTCGACGCGCCCTTCTTCGGGATCGGTCCGCGGGAGGCCGCCGCCGTCGACCCGCAGCAGCGGCTCATGCTCGAGGTCAGCTGGGAGGCACTGGAACGCGCCGGGCTCGACCCGCGGGCGCTGCGCGGCAGCCGCACCGGGGTGTTCACCGGCGTCTCGTTGCAGGACTACGGCGCGGCCTGGCACCGGGCACCGGGTGAGACCCAGGGTCAGATGCTGACCGGCAACGCCTCGGGGATCATCGCCGGGCGGGTCGCCTACACCTTCGGCTTCGAGGGCCCGGCGTTGTGCGTGGACACGCAGTGCTCATCCTCGCTGGTCGCCCTGCACCTGGCCGGGCAGGCGCTGCGCGCCGGGGAGTGCGACATGGCGCTGGCCGGCGGGGTGACGATCATGTCAACGCCGAGCATGCTGGTGGAGTTCAGCCGCAAACGGGGCCTCGCGCCGGACGGGCGGTGCAAGGCGTTCTCCGCCGCCGCCGACGGCACCGGCTGGGCGGACGGCGCGACCGTCCTGCTGCTGGAGCGGCTCGACGACGCCCAGCGCCATCACCATCCGATCCTCGCGGTGCTGCGCGGCAGCGCGGTGAACGCGGACGGCGCGAGCAACGGGATGACCGCGCCGAACCGGGGCTCGCAGCAGCGGCTGATCTCCCAGGCGTTGGCCAACGCGGGCCTGCGGGCCGAGGACGTCGACGCCGTCGAGGCCCACGGCACGGGCACGGTGCTCGGCGACCCGATCGAGGCGCAGGCGCTGCTGGCCACCTACGGACGTTCCCGTCCCTCGGGCCGACCGCTCTACCTCGGCACGCTGAAGTCCAACATCGGCCACGCGATGGCCGCCGCGGGCGTCGCCGGAGTGATCAAGGCGGTGGAGTCGCTGCGCCACGAGCGGCTGCCCGCCACCCTGCACGTGGACGAGCCCACGCCGCACGTCGACTGGTCGCAGGACCGCCTCGCGCTGCTCACCGAGCCGGTGGACTGGCCGGCCCAGGCGGCCCGCGCCCGGCGCATCGGCGTCTCGGCGTTCGGCATCAGCGGGACGAACGCCCACGTCATCCTGGAGGAGGCACCCGCGGCACAGCCCGCCCCGGGCCTCGCCGAGATCATTCCGGCGCAGCGCGCCGCGCGGGACGGCAACTCCCCGGCGGATGGCAGTGCCCCGGCGGACGGCAGTGCCCCGGCGGACGGTGCCCCGGAGCGTGACGCCGAGCGGATCGCGGCCCGCCGCGGCACGCCGCAGCCGGTGGTCCTCGCCGGGCGCACCCCGGCGGCGTTGCACGCGGCCGCCGGCCGTCTCGCCGGCCGGGGCCGGGGGCCGCCCGCCGCGATTTCCATAACAAACAACCCCCCCGGCGGCGGGGGGGCGGGGGCCCCCACGACGACATGGTGCCCGTCCGTGCGCAGGTC
>NZ_JALKFZ020000130.1 GCF_023243075.1 Frankia sp. AiPa1
TGGCAGTTCACCACCGACGACGCCCGCACCAAACTCCGCCACCTATACCCCACACATTAGCAGCGACAGTCTACTAGAGATCCGCACACTCCTTGTATGTAGCTAGGGAAGCAACCGGCGCCAACAATGTCAGGATCATCCAAGCCGTACGACCTTCGTGCCGCGATCGCCGACTCCGTCGCCGAGCACGTGAAGGCTTACGACGTCGCAGAGTTCTGCGAGGGTCTCGGCCTCGCTCCTGTGGTGGAGGGCGAGGACCCTTTCCGCAGCAAGCGGATCTACGTCCAAAGCAAGCTCATGGGCAAGCCAATGGCGGAGCTGCGGCGGATCGCCGGCCGCCTCCTGGAGGAGTGGGACGACCCGTCCCTGCAGACGATGGTCGATGGCCTTGCTGCACGCGGCGTCCGCGGCGAGGTTCGCAATCTCATCTTCGCCTCAACAGGACCCAAACCCAAGATCGTGCTCCGAGACGCCATCGACAACGTGGTCGAAGTCGTCGAGAACGGGCAGTTCTGCCTTTACTACGATCGACCCGTCAGCGAAGGCGGGCTCATGTGGTCGGAGCTCGTGGACTGGTGGTCAGCGGCCTTGAAGACGGCTAACACCGACGTTGCCGCCCGGCATCTGTGGACCCGTCTTCACACATCCCTCGACAGCGATCCCGAGAAGACGCTGTTTCGCAGCTACACGAAGCGGTACCAGGCCGGCTTCGACCAGCCCGCCCTGATCCCGCAGGTGTATCTGCACTACGACCCGTACAGCAGCACAGGTGGCCGACGCTCGGCGCTCGTGCGGCAGCGGATGGACTTCTTGCTGCTGCTGCCAGGTCGGCGACGGGTGGTCATCGAGATCGACGGCAAGCACCACTATGCCCGCCCTGACGGGACGGCCGATCCCGCAGCGTACGCGGCCATGATGGCCGAGGACCGGCGTCTGCGACTGCGGGGATACGAGGTGCACCGGTTCGGTGGCTGGGAGTTCGTCGACAACACTGCTGCCCACCTAACGCTGGATGCGTTCTTCGACGAGCTGCTCGACGACCCAACGTAGTCGTCACACAACGTCAACCGGCAGTCAGCCCGCGGAACGCTCTTTTGCTCTTCACCAAGGAATGCTGCAGCAAGCACGCTCCGGAGCACGGCGTGCGCTAACGTGACAGATCCATACCGTAGGATCGCTTCCGGTGGCTGATCGCGGCGGGCGACGGCCTCATTTTCCCAGTCCAGAGGGTTGGGTGAGCCGGCAGTGGCCCGTGTCAGTCAACGTGCTGAGCAGCGGCAGCTTCGTGGTCGGATGCGCGAGTTCGGTATGAGCCATGACGAGATCGCCGGCGAGTTCGGACGGCGGTTTCGCTTCCGGCCCCGGGCCGCGTTCCGGCACGCGTTCGGGTGGACGCTCCAGGAGGCTGCCGACGCGATCAATGCTCAGGCGGCGAGCCTCGGGCTCGATCCGGACGGCCGGGCGAGCATGACAGGGCCGCGGCTGTCGGAGCTTGAGTCCTGGCCGGCCTCGGGCGCGCGGCGACCCACCCCGCAGATCCTCGCTCTGCTCGCGCACGTGTATGGCACGGGCATCCATCATCTTCTCGACCTTGAAGACCGCGAGCACCTGGCACCCGCGGACCTTCTTCTCCTCGACAGCTGCGTGCGCGAGGTCAGCGCGGCGCGCGGCCGGCCGCCGGCCATGTCAGCCGGCGCCGTTCGTGGTCGCGACACTCCTCGATGGCCCGGGGCCGCGGGCGGGCTGCCGCAGCCTGCGCTTCTGCCGGTAGTCGTGGACAATGAGCCAATATCCAGGCCTCCTGCCCTGCGTTCGCGGACGCCGGTGCCTGTCGGGGTCGAGGGAGAGGGGTCACCGACGAAGCGTCGCGAGGTTCTCGCCGCGGCGGGCGCGTCTGCCGTCGCGGCCCTGCTCGCCCAGTCGGCGGTGGAGTCGGCGATGTTCGGGCAGCGCTGGGAGGAGTCCGATCTCGGCTCGACGACGCTGGAGCACCTTGATCTGGAGGTGCAGCGGTTCGGCCTGTCCTACTTGCATACGCCGCCCGAGCAGCTGTTCATGCAGGTGCGGGAGTGCCGGCAGCGGGTCTCCGCGATGGTGGCGGGACGCCAGACGCTGAGCCAGCGGCAGCGCCTGTGCGTCGTCGGTGGATGGCTGTCGGGGCTGATGGGACATCTGGCGCTCGATCTCGGTGACAGCGCCGTGGCTCACGCGCACTGCCTGACGGCGTGGCAGCTCGCCATGGAGTCCGGCGACGCTCGGCTGGGCGGGTGGGTCCGAGGAACCCAGGCGATGATCGCCTTCTACACCGGCGACGCAGCGGACGCGTTGCGTTACGCCCTGGCTGGCCTGGACGTCGCCCCGCGGAACTCCTTCCTCCAGACTCGGCTTCTCGCGCAGCAGGGACGAGCCCATGCGCGCCTGGGCGATGCCGACGGTGTCAGCGTCGCGTTCGCCCGTGCGGAGGACTCCTTCGAGTCGGTGACGGAGAAGGCGTCGCACAGCATCTTCTCCTTCGACTACCCCTACCTGCCGTTCTACGCCGGCACGGCCTACACAGCGCTCTCCAGGCCCGAGAAGGCGCGGACCTTCGCCCAGCAGGCGGTGACGTTGTGCGACGCGGCGGCGGCGAACTGGCCGGTCGCGCGGGCCCTGGCCCGGGTCGACCTCGCGCTCGCCGCGGTGCGGCAGAAGGAACCGGACAGGGCGTGCGCCGTGACCGTCGAGGCGCTGGAGATCTGCGCGACCGAGCGCCCGGTGGATCTGATCGTTCGCCGCACCGGTGAGGTCGTGCGGGAGCTGCGTCCCTACCAGGAGCTGTCGGCCGTCCGCGACCTATACGAGCGCCAGACGAACCTGTCCCGCACGGTCCGAGGCATGCAGCGGACCCCTTCCAACCCCGGCGCCGGTTCAGCGGCACATGATCGACAGGCGGACATCCTCTAGTGGATCTTCATCTGAACGGTAAGATCGCGCTCGTCACCGGTGGTTCCCGCGGCATCGGCCGGGCGATCGCGTCCCGCCTTGCGGCCGAGGGCTGCCGGGTCGGGATCTGCGGACGCGACTCCGATGCCCTGGCCCAGGCCACAGCGAGCCTCGACCTGGCCGACTCGGACGTGTTCAGCCTGACGGCCGACGTGACCAGGCCTGGCGACGTCGAGCGGTTCGTCGAGGAGGCGGCCGATCGCTTCGGAGGCGTCGACCTGTTGGTCGCGAACGTCGGTGGCACCGTCGGAGGGGACCTTCTCGACTCCACCCCCGAGGACTGGGCGCAGACGTTCGACCTCAACGCCGGCCACGCCGTCCGAGCCATCCGCACGGCCGTCCCGCACATGACGAAGCACGGCGGCGGATCGGTCGTCATCGTCTCGTCGATCTCGGCCTCGAAGCCGTCGCCCCGGGCGCAGTACGGGGCGGCCAAGGTCGCGGAGATCTACCTGGCCTCAGCCTTCGCCCGGGAGCTGGGGCCGTTCAACGTGCGGGTCAACGCGGTGAGCCCAGGGTCCATCCTCTTCCCCGGGGGCGGCTGGGAGAACTACGCCCGCCAGCATCCGGAGGACTTCGAGACCTTCGTGCAGCGGGACTTCCCCGCGCACCGGCTGGGCACCGCCGAGGAAGTCGCGGACGTGGTGGCCTTCCTGCTGTCCGACCGGGCCAGCTGGGTGAACGGAGCCGACATCGCCGTCGATGGCGCTCAAGGCCGGCCGAGCGCCCGCGGGTACTGACCGAGATCACCGTCACTGAGGGTGTATCGACGCAACGATCGCAGCTTCGGCGGTGCGGGCGGAGCTGAGAACGGACTCCAGCAGCGGTTCAGGCAGGGTTCCCGCTCTCAGGCCGGAGACGTTGAGAAGGTCGGCGAGCGCCTCGTCCTGCGCGGCGGTCAGTTCGATCACCTGGGTGGGGCGAAGTCGGAGCACGTCCCGTGCCGCGTATCCGTCCTTGGTTTCGATCACCTCGTTAACGGCCTGGGCGAGGACGCGGGCGGCAGTGTCCGGGTCGGTGGCGGCGGCGAGAGCGGCCACGGCCATGCCGAGGTGGACGCGGAAGACCGCGTAGCCAGGAGTCGGGCGTTGTCCCAGGAAGTGCCCGATCATGGTGGTGACGCTGCGTACTGTGGGTGCGCCCTCGGCGCAGATCACTTCCAGGCAGGAGGCGACCTGGAGCTCCCACGGGTACGTCGGCGTGCCCTCCGCCAAGGTCGTGCGGGCCTTGGCTGACATCCCGTTCAAGCAGTGAGCGAGGATCTTCGCCTGGCGTCCCTCCAGGAGATGCAGTCCGATCCCTCGGTGCGTTCCCGCATGGGTGACCGCGTCGTCCCAGCGGCCGGCGAGTGCCAGGGCGCGGACGCCGTCCCCGACGAGGTGCAGCCACACCCATTCGCGCAGCTTGTGGCGCTCGTCGCGGGTGCCGGTGAGGTCGGCCAGCGGGAGGACCTGGCCGTCGATGATCAGGTCAGTGTTCGACGAGACGGCCTGGAACATCGAGGTGAGAAGCCCGAGCGCCTGCTCCCCGTCGCTGGCGCGGATCTGGAGCCGGGCGAGGTTGAGGGCCGGTTCGAGCATGTATCTGGCCTGGTGGATGGTGAGCGGGCGCGGGGCGGCGCGGTAGATGTTGATGTGCTGCCAGCACAGATCACGAGCGAGGGGCGTCAGGCCACAGTCGCTGGCGAGCAGCGCCGCCTTGTTCAGAGCATGCGCCCCTTCGGCCAGTCCGTCCGCGCCGTCCCGGGCCGCTGCTTGGGCGATCTCTGCGATCTCCGCAACTCGATCAGGCAGAGGCGGACAGGCAAGGCGGGGACGGCCGATCAAGGGGAAGAAGCAGGCTACGGCCAATGCTGCGGGATTCATGATCCGTTAGTCCCCGGGCAGGAGGGCTGTGGCAGCCGCGCGGGCGAGAACGGCCTGACTGGTGGCGGAGAGGCCGAACCGGTTCCAGTGGAAGATCAGCACATGGGTGAGGATCGCCCGAAGCCCGCGGCCGAGCTGTGTCTGTGCGACGGCGTCGCCGAGTTGACGGCCGGCGGTGTGGAAGGCGGTGAGCCAGGGGGCGGCATGCGCGACCGGCCCGCCGGAGGCGAACAGGTCGCTGCTGGGCAGGTCGGGGATGGACAGAAGCAGCCGCACGTTCGCGGTGAGCTGAGCGATCTTCGGGTGGTCGGCGGCCGGTGAGACGGGACGTAGCCCGGCGACCCGGGCGAAGACGTCGCCGCGTTCGAAGGTGTCGAGCCCGGCTGCCTGCAGCAGGCCGTTGATCAGAAGGATCGAGAGCTCGCGGCGGCCGAGGCCCGGGGTGTCGTGGCGCAGGTAGTCGAGGACGCCGCGGCTGTCGGCGCAGAACAGTTCATGGACGGCGTTCATCCCGGTTGGGCCGCCGAAGGCGAAGGTTTCCGGTTCGTAGACCGTCGACCACCAGCGAGTGAGGGCTCCGGTGGCGGTCAGTTCGTCAAGCACCTGGTCGACGGCCGTGGTGTCCGCGCGGTGCAGGCGGAGCCGCCAGCAGGGGTGCTTGCGCAGGAACCACCAGTCGCCGACCGCGCCGCCGGTCTGGAGCCGATCCAGGCGTGGACCGAGCTGTGTGGCGGCGGTGGCTTCGGCGGTGGACCAGACGGGGAACTGGACCCGTACCTGGTAGCAGTTCTGGTCGGCGCGCTGTTCGAGCGCCGCGAGTCCAGCCGCCTGGTAGACCCGTACCGCGTCGTCCAGGTCGGAGGGATTGAGCGCGTTGCTGGTGGCGGTGGTGTGCAGGTCGGCGCCGGCGAGCACCGCGAGGACGCCGGCAGCGAGGTCTTGGGGGGCGGTGACGCTCAGGCTATGAGCAGGCATGTGTCCCATCCCGTGCGTGGCGGTCCGACGTGTCGGGTGGATTCCAGCGCCAGGGCAATGCCCGCGGCGCCGGTCAGCAGCCCGCTGTCCTGCTCGCTGGAGGTGGAGGAGGCGGTGGACTGCGCGAGCCGGGTGGCGATCGCGGGAAGTCGGCGGCCGATGGCGGAGCTTCGTGCGTCGCGGGCGGCTCGGTAGGCGGTTTGGTAGATCCCTGCCAGGCCGTGGCACAGGCCTAGATCGCTGATCCGGTCGAGCTGGGTGTCGGTCAGGGCGGCGGCGAGGGTGGCCTCGGCGTCCTGTGCCCGTCGCTGATCGTGGGTGGCCAGGGCGGCGAGCTGCTGGGCGCGGGCGATGCCGATCGTGCCGTAGCACCAGGAGACGCGGCCGGGACTGGTCTGGGTGGGGCGGCCGGTACGCAGGTCCTCGCGGGTGATCCACTGTGGCCACCATGGGCTGTCCGCACCGTTCTGGCGCCACTGGTCGAACCAGCCGGTCAGGGTGGCGATCGCTTCGTCCTGGCCGTCGACCAGGCATCCTCTGGCAGTGGCGAGAGCGAGGAGGGCAAGCAGGCCGGCCGCGCCGTGTGCCATGCCGAGGTTCGCGTGCCCGCCCGGGGTCGGCAGAGTGTCGTCCGGGTCATGTGCGACCCACCAGCCCGGCAGGTCGACACCGTTCTCACGGCGCGGCCGGGTCAGGCTGACCGTGTACCGCAGGACGTCGGCGAGGATTTCGCTGTCGGGGTGGCTGCGGAGCAGGAGGGCACCGATGCCAGTCAGGCCGTAGAAGAGGTCGTATTCGGCGAAGGTGGTGGGGTCGCCGCGTTCGGCTCTGCGGGCGGTGAGGGTCAGCCGGCGGCGGGTCAGGCGCAGCACGTGGGTGTCCAGCGTGTCGCGGGCGCTGCGGTAGCGGGGATTGCCGTCGGCGGCGGCCTGCAGGAGGAAGGCCAGGGCAGGCGCCCCGTAGTACAGGCCGGTGTGTTCGGCGGCATCGATCGGCCCGGCGACGGCCCGCCGGAGGTGGGCCTGCGCGGTGTTCCAGCTACCCGAGCCGGTCCGGGCCCGCTCGATGTTCAGCAGCGCCGTTCCGGCTGGGCCCCGGGCCAGGGACTGCCTGATCGCGTCGTCGGCGGAGAACGTCTCCACCGCGGCGGCAGCGGCGGGGATCACCGGGCACCGGCCAGGGCCAGGTGGCGCAGCGCGGCGGCGCGGGCGAGGCGCCCGGTCTCCTTCTCCAGGGTTGGATCGACACCGACCGCGCGCACATGGTGCTCGTGCAGGAGGGTCCGCAGCACTGTCCGTGGATCACGCTGCCGCGCGAGTGCCTGGTAGTACAGAGCCAGTGCGGTGGTTCGGGCGTTCCAGGCTCCCACGACCGCCTCACCGCCGGCGAGCGCGCGAACCGCCTGGTGGTCACCGCCGGGATCGGCCAGGTCGAGAGTGCGGTCCCGCAGGGTGCGATCCAGGGCGCCGTGCTCCTGCCGAAGGCATCTGACGAGGGCCTGGTGCCCGGCCAGCGGGTCGGGGGCGAAGGAGGCGGCCAGGTCCACCATCGATGCTGCGGCCAGGGCTTGGGCGGAGATCCCGGACGTCTGGGCTGCCGTGATCTGGGCGATGGCGCAGAGGGTGTCGGCGGCGAACACCGACTCGGCGGCGGCCAGCGCGTCACCGTCGCCGTAGCGGGCGAGGTGCAGCGGAGAGGTGGCCAGGGTGAGCTGGTTGGGAAGGCCACGGCCCTCCAGGTCGGCCGCGAAGGCGGCCACGGCGGCGGAGACCGGCCCATAGTGGTCTGGGCTGTGCAGGCGCAGGAACACCGCAAGGTACTGATCACTCTCAGGAAGGATCATGTCGCGGTGTCGCCGGACCCACCACAGCCCGACAAGCCCTTCCAGGCTGGCGACCAGCCTCGGCAGGTGGCCGGTGAGGATGTCGTCGAACCGGGCTGGGTTTCCGACGAGCTGCACCTGCAGCAGCGCCGAGTTACCCGGGCGAAGGACCGCTCCCGGCGCTGCGGTCATGGGCAGTGGCCGTGCCGGTGGACTGATCGCGGTCAACGGGATCAGCAGCTCGGCCGGCCGGCCTATCCAGCCCTGCGCGTCGGGCGGACCGTCTTCCTGTACCTCGATGCGGCCGGCCCGCTCCAGGTGGGTCAGCAGCAGCGCCCGGTCCAGGTGGCGATCCAGGTCGAGGGGTAGACGAAGCTCGCCGTGGCAGAGCACGACCCGTGCGGGCACGCGCCACCGCTGCCGCCAGGCGCGCAGTGCTTCCTGTCTTTCGTCGCCGGACTGGCCCCGGGTCAGATCGGTGGAGGTGAGCATCCAGCGGGCGACGGCCAGCACCATGCGGCCGTAGCGGATGCGCGGCACGTAGGGCAGGACACGGGCCGCGCCGAGGTCGAACCCGCCGAACACGGCGCTGCGGGCGTCGGCGACCTCGGCGAGGAAGCGGGCCAGCGGTGGGCTCTGCACGCTGGTGTCCAGCGCGTGCGGAATTCGGGGGATCACCCGCCGGCCGGTGGAGCGCTGCACCAGGTATATCTGTGCGGCGTCGGCGGTGACCGCCAGATCGTCAAGTCCGATCAGCCTGACCTCGGGGCGGCCGGGGTCGGGATGCTCCGAGAGGGAGACGACGTCCGGCAGCAGCGGTTCGACGCGCACCACGTTCTCGTTGTGCGGGCGGCGCGGCGGGAAGGACAGCTGTGCCGCCAGCGGCTGGTCCCGCTCCCCCGTCTCCGCCCTGGCTGTGTATGTCGCGGCCAGCCGGTCGCGGTCGGCCGGATCGAGCAGGTGGGCGAACCGTCCGGCCATGCTGGTGCAGGTCCGCGGGGCGGCGGTGACCCGCAGACGGAAGTCCCCGCGGTCGAGCGCGCGGGCCGAGACCGCCCACACCTCAACGCCGAGCTCGACCCGCTGCGGCGGCACGATGTCCTGGTGCTCCCCGACAGCCAGTGCCTCGACGTCCGCGTCGGTCAGCGCGATCTCCTCGGCCCCGTCCACGGCGGCCTGCTGGATCAGGGTCAGGAGCGCGGTGTCGCGGTCGGTCAGCATCCGCCAGGCAGGCCTCGCTCGCGGTGCACCGAGGTACCCGCCGGGATAACCCAGCCCCGACTCGGCGACCAGCTCCCGCACCGGCACCAGAGCACCGGGGCCGTAGCGGGCCCGGAACCGGGCGTGATAGTCCAACCAGGCTACCGAGCCGAACGGCTGGCGAGACAGCCGCAGCAGCACGCTGGCCGCAAGCGCCGCCGCGTCCAGCACCCGCTCCGGCACGGCGATCCTCGCGTCGAGGCGCGTGTCGACCGCCAGCGCCTGACCGGCGCCCGGTGCAAGCGAGGTCATCCGCGTGGCGACCGTCCGGCGCGTCTGTGCCGCCTGCTGCGGATCAGTGGTGCGGTTGTGACCGGCCAGCAGGGCGCGGAGGCTGTCGAGTTCCCGCAGCAGGTCGCTCACGTCGGCCAGGTCCTCCAGGCCAGCTGCGCGTAGCGCGTCGGCCAAATGGGTGAGGGCATCGACGGCTGTCATCGGTGGTCGCAGGCTCGTGACCAAGAGGCCGCCGTCGACCAGACCGTGCACCAGCGCGCGGATCTTGTCTGGGGAGGCGGTGGGGAACCTGGTTGCCGTCCGTGCGACGAGCGTGTCCAGCTGGATCGGGTTGTCGGCCTCCGCCAAGGCGAAGCGGACCGGCCGTGTCAGCCGTACCGACGACTCCCGCAGCGGCCCCGGGCTCGCAGCACCTGCCTCGGCCCGCCGGTGCACGATGACCCGACCGTCGCGCACGATCCGCGCGCTGTCGGCCACCACCGTCAGCCGCCCGCGTAGCTCCGGTTGCCCTTCGAGCTGATCGACAAGCGTCGTGGCCCACTCGGCGTCCGCGCGTGCCACGGCTTGATGTGCGCGTCCCACCTCGGCGGTAGCCGGCCCGACGGTCGCGGTGCTGATGCCGGCGAACATCCCGAACGGCGTCGCGCGCCGCTGCCACCGCAGCAGGTAGGACGCCACGGCGGTGAGGGCCCGCCGGACCTCCGTCCCGGACCGCTGCCCGGCGCCGTCGTCAAGAATCTGCTCGACCCGGGTACAGAGATTGGTACTCGCCAGCAGCAGCGCCTCCCGCACCTCCGGGTGCGCCCAGGTCTTGGCCAGCCATGCCCGGCCTTCCTGCTCGACCGCGGCGGAGTCGGACAGATCGAGATCAGTAGGCAGTTCGAGGCCGCCCGGGTCCGTCGAAGCGCGGACCTGGAGGAAGCCGGTGTGCTGGTAGCGCGGGGGCACAGCCATGGCGATCCCCTCTCCTCGCCGGTGCGGCATCCGCCGCCGGCACCCGGATCGGGCAGGTGCCGGCGGCGGACGGCTGGATCAGGACGGGTCGTTGGAGGAGGTGCTGCACGCGCTGGTGCTGCAGCTCTGGCCGCAGCCGTCACTCGTGTCGCACATCATGATCGCGATGCGGGTGGTGGACTCCACCACCCGCATGTCCAGTTCCAGTTCCGCGTCGTCGAGCGCGAAGTCCACGGACTCCGCCTGTTCGGCCATCAGCACCGGCGACATCGAGATCACTCCTTGTTCTGGTGGGGGATTTCTCGGGTGGGTGGTGCGTCCTGGACCGGCCGGGTCAGCCCGCGACCGGCCAGGAGATCGTGACCAGGCCGTGGGTCTTCGCCAGCACGGCCGTGCCCTCGCCGGCCGGCGGACGGTCGGTGCCCGTCGGCCAGTAGGCGAAGGTCGGGGCCGGTCCGCCCCGTGCCTGGCGGTCCCAGGCCTGGATCTGCTCGACGAGCGCGGTGGCGGCGGCCTCGCCGTGCGGGCCGTACGCTCGTCCGCCGAACTCGACCCCGGCGCCGTCCAGCGCCGGGCGCACCGCCAGATACACGAGCGAGTCACCCTGCACGGCCCCGAAGGGGAACCAGCTCTTGCGGTCGGCAGCCAGGTCGGTTCCCTCGTCCGCTGCCAGCCGGCAGAAGCCCGGCAGGAAGCAGGCGAACCACAGATGCAGGTCGGCGAACGACACTCCGTGCCGGATCGTGACCCCGGACCACACCTCGGTCCGCGGTGTCGCGAGGACACCGTCCAGAAGATCCAGATCCTGGGGCGGGTCGACGTCGAACCGCAGCCGGACGTGACGGCCGTGCCCGTCAGGCAGGAGGAAGACCCGCTCGTCGTGGGCGCCGGCGCCCTGCATGGGGACGAACCCGCACACCTCCACCGAGGTGCTCACCAGATGATCGCCATCGCGACGGAACCCGATCGACCGGGTGATCCCGTTCATCCGCAGCGGGACGACGATCCGGCCGCCCTCGCCCAGCTGCGCGAGCCACGCCGGCGCGAGGTCCCACGCACCGGCCGTCACCAGGATCGCGTCGACCCGGTCGCCGAGCTCATCCACGCCGTCCTCGGCGTCCGCGCAGATGACCGTGACCCGGTCCGCGTACCCGGTCGTCTCCAGAAGCTCGCGGGCCCGGTCGGTCACCTCGGGATCGATGTCCACGCTGATCACCCGGCCCGAAGGGCCGACGACCTCGGCCAGGAGCGCCGCGTTGTAGCCACTGGACCCGATCTCGATCACGCTCATCCCGGGGCCGAGCCCGGCCTGTTCGATCATCCGAGCCTGGATGAACGGAGCACTGATCGACGAGATGATCACGTTGTCCGCGGCCCGCTTGACCGCCACCGAGTCGTCGGCGTTGTAGGCAACCTCCAAGGAGGTGCCCGCGGGAACGAACAGGTGCCGCGGCACGGCACGAAACGCCCGCTCCACCTCCAGGGATGTGATCATGCCGGTCACGCAGAGCTTGTCCACCAGCGCGTTACGGACCTCAGCCGCCCGGTCCGGGGCGCTGGACGTGCCAATCATCTGAGTCAACAAAGATCCTTCCGGGCCGTCTCGCCCCCAGCTCCGCGGCGCCACAGGCGGAAGATCGCCTGGGCTCCGGTGGGGTGCGTTGTAACGATGACCCATGCCGAGGCGCGACTCATTCCCCGGGCGGGGAAGATTTGCCCTCGGCTACCCGTGGGCACCTGAGCTGCGGAAACGATGATCGATGCCCTCTCCGATTCGGCGCATCGGCCCCGGATGCGGGTCGGAAAGTTCGCCAGCCGGGCCGTCTAACCACGCGGGCCGACAGATCTTGGCCGGGTGACATTCAGGGTCGCTGCGGAAGCGCCGAGGCGAGGTCAGGGATGCCGGAGGTGAGGAGGCGGTGCAGGGCGGCGCCAGGGTGGCGGGGCAGCGGGTGCATGGGGACGGCGAAGTACTCGGGTTCGTCGAAGACGGGCTCGCCGCTGGGACGGCGGGCGAACTCGACCCAGCCGTAGTCGATGCCGTCGCCGTCGTCGTAGCTCATCCAGCTGATCGTCTCGGTCTCGCCGGGCTGGCGAGGTGCGGTGAACAAGGGCCGGGCCTGGATGGTGTCGCCGTCGTCGTACCAGACGTGCGGGACGGCGAAGACCCATCGATGGACGTGGATGGTCTGCGCCTGGGCCGCCGCGCGGACCTCGAACACGAGGCTGGTCGCCCAGCTGGCCAGGTAGTCGTAGTCGCTGAGGATCAAGGTCCGGTCGCCGTACAACCCCACGATGGCCGGATAGTCGCCCGCGCGGACCGCGCGCTGCACACGGGCGGTGATGTCCTCGACCAGGGCCCCGGTTTTGCTGTTCATAGCCCATCCCTTCCTTCCATGATCGTTGACCTGTCCGGCGGATGCCATCGCAGAGCCGATGACGTCCCTCTGCTTCTGATGCGCCGTAGCGTCGGCCCCGACCGTCCGAAGCACGCAGGTTTCCTCTGTCGCGTGCCGCAGATCGGCCTCTCGTCCTCGTCTTGATAGGGCGGTCGTAGCGGGCGAGCCATGTGCCTGTTCCCACAGCTCATCCCTGGCCTCGTGGCTGCGTGGCAGGCTGACCGTCGGTCTGGTGGCGAGTCGTAGGGCGATTCGCGGGACCTGTATGGGCCTTGGCTGTGGCTGTAGGGGACCTGCCGTCTACGCTGGGCGATCCCCACCCCTTTCGGACGAAGGCCCATTTCCTGTGCGCTATCTCGACACCGCCGTCGGCGGTCCCGCCCACACTGTCGAGCAATGGCTGGTCGCCGAGCTCAAGGGGGCGCGAGTTTTCGCCGCGCAGACCGGCTACCTGACCGAGCACGGTCTGAGGTTGATCCAGCCGCACCTGGCGGCGATCCTCAACGAGGGTGGAGAGGTCCATCTGGTCACCGGCGCCCGGGAGGACCAGGTCTCCCCCGACGACCTGGCCGCGGTCACTGCCCTGTTCGAGCCGCACGGCCGCCGGGCGACGCTGCTGCTCGTCGACGGGGACGAGGAACAGCCGCTCATGCACGCCAAGAGCTACTACATCCGCCGGGCGGACGGCTCAGAGACAGCACTGGCCGGATCGGCGAACCTGACCTACTCCGGCCTGCGGGCCAACCATGAGTCCGCGATCGTCCTGGACACCCGGGTCACGCCGGACGCCCCGTGCAAGGAGATCTTGGTCGCGATCCGGGCGTGGGCCGACTTCGACCGGCCTGCCCAGCGAGTCACTGAGGCGACCTTCGACCAGGTCGCCCTCGACGCTTTGTCTGTCGCCCGGCCGAAGGTCCGGCTGACCGGCAGGCCGAAGCTGCCGCCATCCTGGGCGCTCGGCGAGCTGCTCAACCCTGCTCTGGAGGAGATCGAGGCCACCCAGATCCAGGGCCACGACGGCGTACTCACCGGCGTCCCGACCGGGTTCACCGACCTCGACGAGCTGACCAACGGACTGCATCCCGGACAGCTCGTCATCATCGGAGGCCGGCCGGGTCTCGGGAAGTCGGTGCTGTGTCTCGACTTCGCCCGCGCGGCGGCGGTCAAGAACGGGATGGCGACGGCCCTGTTCAGCCTGGAGATGCCTCGCGTCGACTTGACGTTCCGGCTGCTGGCCGCCGAGGCTCGGGTCTCGTTGCAGAACATTCGCACCGGCCGGCTGACCGACGACGACTGGGGGCGGCTCGCGCGGACGATGGGGGAAGTCGCCGAGGCCCCGCTGTTCATCAACGACTTCCCGCACCTGACGATGCGGGACCTGCGCGCCGCGGCGCTACGCATGCGCGAGCGGAACGACCTGCGTCTGCTCGCTGTCGACTACCTGCAGCTGATGACTTCGACGAGCCGGCGGGAGACCCGCGTTCAGGAGATCAGCGAAATCAGCCGCGGCCTTAAGACGCTCGCGATGGAGCTTGAGATCCCGGTCGTCGTCGTGAGCCAGCTCAACCGCGCCTCTGACCTGCGCGCGGACAAGAGGCCGACGCTGGCCGACCTGCGCGACTCCGGTCAGATCGAGCAGGACGGGGACCTCGTGATCCTGCTGTACCGCGAGGACATGGTCGAGAAGGAGTCAGTGCGCGCCGGCGAGGCTGACTTCATCCTCGCCAAGCACCGCAACGGCCCTACCAGCACGGTGACCGTAGCGTTCCAGGGGCACTACAGCCGGTTCGTCGACATAGCCAGCTGACTGCACCGCAGCTGGCCCCTGGAGATCGGCAACGCCGCGCTCCTCGACGCACTCTTGTTGCGACGCCGTGAGCCCCCGATGCGGATAAGTTCTCGACTCTCTCATGCCGAACAGCCAGCTCGGTCCCTAGCCAACCTGCCATCGACCGCGACGAAGCCATGCACCTCCGCGCCTGACCGCACTCCAGCCCAGGACTATCGGCGCTGCCCGCCACATCCGTCCCCAGTGCCTCTGGCCGTCGATCACCGCGACCTCGCCCGGCCCACCAGCAAGAACACCGCCGCGTTTCCCGCCACCCTCGCGATGGCCCTCGTCCGTACGGGCAGGTTCCTGACCTGGCGCCGCGTCGCGTCGCGTCGCGACCATGCTCGATCTTTCGGCCAGCGCGGTCTCTACCGCACGGGCGGTCTGGGCCCGCATCGACAACGCCGGTCAGATCATGAACACGCTGCTCGCGCTCGACCTGCTTCTCGACACGCCCCCCATCGACTACGGGCGCTAACGCCGGATCTTCCGCGACATCGACCTCCCGGACGAGCGGCGGTTCGACGCGGCCTACAGACGGGCCGGCCGGCTCCCAGCCCAGCACAACGGCGTCGGCACGCGACCATATGCCTCCGGGAACTGCTCACCGGCGGCGACATCCGTCTCTACCTCGGAGCCCTCGCCCCACGATGACCACCGGCAGCGCGCCGCCTACGCCGGGTTCGTTACAGATACGGCGGATGTCCTTGCCGAGCACCTTCACCGTGAAGCGGAGCGACTCCTTCGGCTTCACCGCGTCGACGAGCCGGTGACATGGCAACTTCCGCCCCTCCTGTCCCGCTGAAGGCTCGACGGCAGGCGTCGGGACGGGGACCGCAGCCACCTTGACCAGGGCGGGTCACAGGACGACCGCGCCCGCAGGCGACGTCGTCGGGCAGCCCGTGTCACCCCCAGTGCTACGGTTTATCCAGCGACATCAGCACATCGCTGAACATCTCACCGCTGGCCGAGGGCCAGCGGGCGGCAACGCCGGTGGTTACGTCCGCTGGTACGTCTCGGAGATGGCCAGCGCGGCAGATGCCGCCTCGGACACACCGGGCGTAGCCCGGGCGGACCGAGGGGGAGAGCGGAGCAGTATCGGGACCGATCTCCCCGGACGACGAACCTCGTCCGGGTTACGCCCGGACGTCCGGACTGAGATCGGAGAGAACCAATGACTGCTACCCATACTGCGCCCCCTGCTACAGATTCAGCGGCCGAGACCGTGTTGCCCCGGCCCGTTGAGCAGCTCCCCGCGCCGGCACTCGCGGCGGCGACCCGGAAGCTCGCTGACAGGCTGACTGATCTGTTCAACCTGGACGAGGAGGCGGCGCAGGCGTTCGCGCTGGCCGTGGTCGATCCATCGACCGTTCGCCGGGTGGTGGAGACTCCCGAGCGGCTTCCGGTCCCTGGAGGGACCATCCTCGCTATCCGGGCAGAGGTGTGGGCACGCTGCATCATCCCGGACCCCCGGAATCCTCGGATCGGTCCGGCTCGTCGCCATCCGGCCTCCAGCCTTGTGGGTCGCGACGAGAGCACCCGCCTCCGCCCGTTGCCCGAGCCGACTGCCGCACCCGAGGACCGTCCTGAGCTTCTCCAGCGTGTTCAGAACCAGGAGCATCTGGCCTGGGCCGCGAAGCAGGCCCACGACTACGTGATCGAGAACAACGACTGGCGCGCCTCCATTCGCCAGCAGGGTGTCATGACCGAGGTTTGGCTTGCGGCCACGACGTTCGTGCACGCGGACGGCACCCCCAGCGTCACGGTCCCCGTCACCGCCGAGGGTTCCAGCCGAATCACCTGCGTTCACAATCTTCTAGAACTCAGGTCTGCGGATGTCCCGTACGGTCGCGACGATCGCAAACTGCGCAGCACCATCCGCAGGCTGAACGAGGAGGTCGCCAAGGCCGGGCCCCTAGACGAGGTGGATCCCGACGTTGCCGTCAGGGTGCGTTGCGAGAAGGTGCCCGCGCTGCTACTGGTCGGCTTCGAGTCGCACCGCGGGGCCGCTGCCGACTTCGGCGTTGCCGTGAAGTCGCTCGTCGCATTGCGGCACGTCGACTACCCCAAGCCGTGGGGCGAGGCCACCGAGAACGAAGCCCTCGCCGACGCCGTGATCGACGAGCTGGAACGCCGTGGTCTGATCACGTCCGGCAGGGCGGAGTGGCTCTCAGGAGCGCTCACTCCGGACGAAGCTGAGGCTGCCGGATTCAACCGCGACCCGGCGATCAGGGCCGCGACCATCGCCCGACTCTTCACGGACCGTGACCAGCGGGTCCACGCTGCCATCCGGGTCGCGATCACCAGCCAGAGCACCCGCAAGCGCATCACCACCAAGCTCCTGCTGGACGTGGCGACGTCTCTGATTCTGCGTTCTCTGTCCGAGGAGGACGCCCGCAAGCGGGAACGGACCCGGAAATACCTCAAGGAGGCGCTCAGCGGCGAGTTGGCAAGGGAGTGGGACGCCACGTTGCGCAGCGCCGAGGAGTTGGCCGCCGCGGCCTACACCGAGGCCGCGGCGCAAGTCCCAGGCCCGGCCACGCGGGAACTCGCAGCCCGCAGCGCCTACCCGCTCGTGGTCACAGGCGCGCTCACGGCGGACCGGGGGACCCGCAACAGCGACCAGCCAGACCGGCGGAACCCTGGCGAGGTGATCGACCGCATGCGCACCACCATCCACGGCGTCTATCAGCTGCGGCAGGCGTTGGTGGATGGCGCGAACGGCCGCCGGATCCGGCTCGTCAACGAGACCGGAGAGGTGACTCGCAATGACGCCGGGAGGGAGGTCGTCGCCACGGACGCGCTGCTCCGGAACACCTTCCCCCGCGCCGGAGAGGGGCCCACACACGTACCGGCGCCTACGACCCCCGCCGAGATCCTGGGGAACACCCTCAACGTGCTCGGCGGCGCGATCCGGGCGGTCGAGGACGCGGTCAAGAAGGTCGAGGCCGTGCAGTCCGAGGACGGGACGCCCGCCATCGAGTCGCTCGGCGCGGACAAGGGTGACTGCGAGATCTGGCGCGGCATCCTGCTCGACACGCTCGAAAAGCTGCCCCTCTGGAAGCAGCGCGGACTTCAACGGCACGGCCCGGGCGATGACCCAGACGACATCGAGGACGATCTAGATGATCAGGATGATCTCGACGACGACCTCGACGAGGGTGATCTCGATGCGGAAGGCGGCGTGACCTCCGCAAATAGCGTGTGACCCACCGGCTCCCGGGGCTGAAGCCCCGGGAGCCGGTCTCCGACCGCACTGTCGGGGATACGCGACACGGGCCGACCGCGACACTCACCTCCCACTCTGGTGGAGGTCGGCAACGCTGGTGCCGGAGCCAACGCTCACGCACCAGTACGCCTCGGAGCCAGCCTTCGCCCCGCTGCCGCTTGCGCCACACCGGGTCTCGGCCCGGAAGGCAACAAGCGGGTGCGCCGGGATCTGCCCAGCTCACCCGGACAGCCGCGCCCACAGCGGCCGGCACATCCACAAGAGCTGGAGCGGACGATGCGCAACCCGTATTTCTTCAAGGGTCGGGAGCGAGAGCTTCGCGGCCTGATCGACCACCGCATCAACGACAACCTCAACCAGGCGGCATGCGCCGGGGCCGACCCAGTCGTCTACCACCCCGATGAGGGAGGGCCAGACGAACTGTCCCTCCTGCGCTGTGCCGGTTGCGCCGCCCGCCTCGCTTGCCTCGCGCTGGCCCTGCAGGCAGAAGACCCTGAGGCGCGCGAAGGATGGTACGGCGGACTCGGACCCGCCGACCGGGACGACATCGCCCCGGTGCTACAAATCGACGCCCCCCAGCAGCCGCCACCGGACCGAGCCGTCGAAGCCGCCCGACTCCGCGTCACCGGCTGGACGATCAACCAGATCGCAGCCGTGTTGGGCTGCAGCCGTCGGACGGTCCAGCGCTACCTCCGAGCGGCTGCTTAGCTCACCGTCGGGCATCCGAAACTCGCTCCTCTCCACGGACACCGAGACCCGAGCCGCGCGTCGGACCAGACGGGGCGTCGGTGCGGGGGAACATCGAAAACCATTGATGTGACGGCTGGCCGATGGTCGTTGAGATCGAGACCGTGCCAATGACCGCGCAGCAAAGGCAGAAAGCAGTCTGCCGTATCTGCAACGCTGATCGCACACCGGGAGCAGGCCGGCAGCCCCACAGCCACCTCAAACCGGACGAGCTGAACCCGCTTCGGACCCGGCCCGCGTAGCGGCTCTCTGCGGCGACTTTCGTAGCGTTCGCGCGGCGCTTGGGCCAGCGCGGCTTCCGCTGCACCCTGAGCAGCACTTCTCCGCAAGCTGGTCCAGTTGACGTTCCTCCGTCACCTCGCGAACGTGCTTGCCCTGCAGGGACTGCGGTCGCCGCGCACTCGCGCGGGCCGATGCTTAGCGGTCGCTACCGTGCAGGTGGGGACTTGAACGGGGGCTTACGCCGTTCAGTGTCGACGATGGTGTATTCGCGGTGCAAGTGGTGGCGCAGCAGCCACAGCAACCGCTCCCCGTCGTACAACTCGACACCCAGGCGCTCAGCCTCCTCGCGCGCTGCCGGCGTGAAACCGGATGTCGTGACGATGATCCCCTTAATGAACTCCCTATGAGCGACAGAACCGATGATCTCCCGGACCGCGGGAACGCCAATCTTGCGGTGCGGCGCATAGCACTTAGCCTGAATGGCTACCCTACCGCCGACGAACGGGGTCTTGTTCACCGCCACAAGGTCGATCCCGCCGTCACCCCGCTCCCGAGTGGACCGCACCTCGTCGAACTCCGGGATCGCCTTGAAGAGCCGGAGCACGAGCCGTTCGAACTCGTAGCCGTTCATACCGACGAGGTTCTGCGCCTGGTCGAGGTCGGCGGTTGCGTCCGTTTCCTCTGCGTAGGGGAGGTCGTCCCACGGGTAGTCGAGGATGGGCTGGACCGGCTGGTACTTCTCGGGGGTCTGGGAGACCTTCGCGTGCAGGTAGCCCAGACATTCCACCGGGTCGAACTGCCGGGCGTCGAGGACAAGGCCCTCGAACTCGTCGCGAGGCACCTGCACGCTTACCAGGCACCAGCGCACGTCCTGGCCCGTCGCGGTGTTGACCGTGTCCACGTAGCCGTCGCAGACTACCTCGTTGACCGTCCTCGACCGGTCGGCGATGAAGACGCTGCGCACCGTGCGCAGCGCCATCTGCGCGACGACCGCTTGGTAGAGCTTCTTGCGGTCCGTCGGGCTGAGCTTCTTGTGCTGGAGCTCCTTCTTGATGGGCTTGTACTCGGCGGAGGCGAACTCGGGGATCGCTGCCAACAGCGGCAGGTCGACACGTACCCGGAGCTGGCGTTCGGCAGGGTAGTAGGAAGCCTGGACGCCCGTGGGGAAGTCGCTGGGGTAGCGCTGCACGGCCAGCACCTCGCGGAAGTAGGCGGCGACCGCCGCCCGCTTTCCGGCGACGAAGTCGGCGGCAAGCTGGTCGACGGCGCGATGCTGGCGGGCGACCCGTTCCCGTTCGCGATCCGCGGCCCGCTCATGCGCCGCCTGCTCCCGCGCCAGTTCCTCCATGCGGAGCCGCTCGGCCTCATCGCGTTCGGCGACGGCCTGAGCATAGTCAGCCCGGCTCTTCGCAAGGTCGGCGTCGTATTCGCGGCGGCGACCCGGCAACAGCGCGCCCCAGCCAGTCAGTGGCTCTGGCAGGAAGGACTCCCACTGCGGCTCCGGCGCCGGGGTGGACAGCCGCGACGGCGGTCTGTACCCAGTCACCACCAGCGGCTCTTTAAAGCTGTCGAACGGCAGGTAGGGGTCCTCGCCGAGAACTCCCTTGAGCAGGGTCTTGAGCCCGACAAGGCGCGACTCCAGGGCGCGGGTAACCGCCGCTGCGCGTTCGTGCCCTTGCGCGATCTCGCGTTCGCGTTCCCGCTTCGCCTGATCCTTCACGTTCGCGGCAGCCACCGTGGCATTGTCCCGCGCGGCTACCGCCCGCGTCTGTCTTTCCTAACGGTTGTACGACCCCACCCACGATGCCCCAAATAGACCAAAAGTCCTGTTTGCCTACACTTATGGGAAGGGTCACGCAGAGCATTCCAGCGTCGGCGACACGATCGAGGGGCTGCCCTGCATGGGGCGACCGAAGCCACCAATCACTAAAAGTCACCACTGGAGTCGGCAGCCCGGCAGTCTCGGAATTGCACGAACCGGACACTTAACGCCTGCCGAACTGCACCTTTGTGTGGCCGCCGATCGCGCCGATTGATAAGTACAGCCACTGAGCAAGGCCAGCCACTAACTACAGAGTGCGACGGGCGACCAGGGACTCGAATCCTGAAATGACCTGTTCACCTGATCGGATCGGTCCGGGAGGGGTCGGCAGTCAGGCCGAACGTAGCTGGTGGTCGCCGTCGGTGGGGGGCATGGACTGTGGTGGGTAGAGCCGGTTGGGCGTTCGGGGAGGCCGATCTTGCCTTCGTGGCCCGTGGCGGCACAGTCCAGGGGCGGCCAGGCGACCAGCGCCGGCACGGGTCAGGGGGAGCCAGCGGACGAGGGTGACGTCCAGGTGCTGGTCGGGTTCGCGAGATCGGCGGCCGTGGTCGCGACGGGTACCCGTGCGGACTGGTCGAGGTGGCGCAGCGTATCGACCAAGGCCTCGCGGATCCGGGCTTCGCGGCGGGTCGTGGTGGTCCAGATCAGGATCGGTGTGGTGATCCGAGTCTCCGTGGCGAGCCGATGGTAGGCGTCGATCTTGAGGGCGAGACGCTGCAGCGGTTCGGTGCCGAAGTCCAGTTCGACGAACCACTCGATCTCGGCGCCGCCCTGCGCCCACCGGCCGTAGCCGTCCGGGCGGACGATGTCCCCGTACAGTCCCGCGCACCGTTCCTCTGACCACCAGGCCGCCAGCCGGCCGGTGGCGTCGTGCTGGCGGGCGTGGTGGATCAGACGGGTGAACAATCCGTTGACCGCGACCTGGTGGGCCAGACGCAGGGAGTGGGCAATGCCCATAGCCCGGTCATGCTGGTAACCGATCTCCTTCGGGTCCAAGCCGTCCTCATGCGCGAGGACAGCGGCACCGGCGACGTCGAGGACATAGTGCATGGGCGACAGGCCACTGACGGCCAGCGGCTGGAACCGGTCAAGGACCCGCCAGCGGTACAGCTCCAGCAGGCGGATGTTCGCCGACCGGCGGGTGACCCAGCCGGTCCGGGCAGCGGCTGACCATCGCTGAGGCCCAGACCCGCAGCGCGATCGCCGACACCCGCGAGCTACGCACCGCACTCGCCGCTCTAACACGTACGCCCTGACAGCCCATTTCGATCACCTGGGTCGTAGACATGCCGCGAACGGACAGGGGCTCATCGGTCCGCGCCGCGGGAGACTTCCTGTCCCCTTGCGGCTCCGCGCGGACGGGTCGCGGCACCGACTGATCAGGAATCGTTCGTCCGCGGATCTGGTCGCGTGGATCCCATTTCCGGCCTACTCGCCGGTCACTGGTCTTGATCGTCCTCGGGCGGTGGGATCAGGATCATAGGGGAGACGCCTCCCTGGTTCACGCAGTCCTGAGCAAGATCGTGGACATGTCGGTGGTACTCGTGGTCGGTGCCGGCGGCGTTCACGGTGACCTCGACGGGCGTGAAGCGGTGCAGCGGGATCGAGGTGATCTCGTCGCTGAGGAAGTTGCCCTGCGTGAGGATCGTCAGTGGCTGGGTGCCGGTCCAGTGGATGGTGACGCGGACGTCGTACTCGTCGTTGCTGGTCGTCTGCGCGGTCGCCCGGACCAACGCCATGAGATCAGCGACAGCGCACTCGATGGCTGGGGACGTCACCTGCCAGCCGTCGCGGTACGTGTCGCGGCCCGCCCGGTGTGCACCGACGGCGGTCGTCACAGTCACCGAGCCGTCGTGGTGGATGCTCACCCACGACTCCTTCCACCCGTAGCCATCGCTCGTGGCCATGTCCCGGGCCACCCAGCGCCGCAGCCCCGGACGAGGGTTCAACCGATCCACACTCTCCAGAGGACGGAAGCCCCGGTTTGGCGCATAGGTAAACGTCAGTCTCTCCGCTGTCGAGATCACCTCGCGCGCCGCGTCACGGCTTGGACGATCCCCGACACGCGGGATCCTGGGATGAGCGGCCCCGACCAGCCATGCACGCTTGTCGGTGTCACGGCCGGCAACCGCATCGCCGACGAGCGCGTCCAGAGCCTCGGTCGCGTGGCGACGCTCGTCGAACCGAGCGCGGTACATCGCCTCGATCTGCCGTTCCTTCATCCACACCGTGTCAGCACCGTTACGGACCGGCGCGCCGAAGTACTCGCCCCGATAGATCAGATGAGGACCGTCCACGCTGGCGGGGACCTCAACCACGACCGCCCGCTTCCCCGCAGCCCCGAGGAGATGCACGGTCAGGCCGAACACAGGTGGAGAGATCGCGGTGATCGCGGCGCTGCGCAGCGCCCGTTCGTGGACCTCCGTGCACTCGCCCACATCGACGCGCCCCGTCGCAGCCTTCTCCGTCTCGGTGACCCCGTAGACGACGAGGCCGCCGCCGCTGTTCGCCATCGCCGCCACGTCCTTGGGAAAGTCCGTCTCCGACAGGCCCCTCGCCGGCGGAAGCTTCTGCTTCCAGTCCAGGTCGTCCGCCTCCACCACGCCGGCATCTACCGCGGCCTGAAGGAACTCGTCGGTCAACGGACCTGGCGTGAACCCACCAACACGATGCAGCGCTGTGAAGCTCATGCCGCCAGCGTAGGGACACCTTCCGACATCCCCCGCTCGATCGTCACGGCGACGGATCATGAACTGGATAGCCGCGGCGCGTCCAGCGTGTTCGGCGCCGGGGCAGGAAAGCCACGTGACCACCACCAAACTGATGATCAATATGACGGGGCGTCGAACATGCGAGACCGGTTAGCGCCTGCATGGCGCCGCGTGATGCCAGCCCACCGAGGCCGAGCAGCGAAACCTCTCCGCAAGGCGGAGATCATCCACCGCTCGATAGAGATCAACTGAGCCCTCGATTGCGGCCGAGTGATTGTGAGAGAACACGGAAAGGTCTACGGCGCGACACACCGGGCCCGCAGGCCCGACGAGGAGGGGGGCACCGGCACGCGGCCTCGCCAGGAATGCGTCGACGGGTGGAGATGTCCTCGATGTAGAGCTTGACCCGAACGCCCCGCAGTCGAGTTGAACAACCTGGTCCACGGCATCGCCGAAGAGGCCGTCAAGGAGCTTCCCTACCTCCTGAAGCGCGCCGACACGAAGCCGGCCCCACCGACCGATGCCGCGCCCGCGGCGGTCCCGCACACCGCGCAAGCCGAGTCCCGTCTCAGCAGGGCTGACCCAACGAGGACGACGACGAGTAGGCCGAAGGCTACACGTGGCAGCCAAACTGGTCCTGACGCTCGCCATGCGGTCACCTGGACGCCCTCAACCCACGCGGTCACTGCTCGGTGAGGTCTCGGACGTCCCAGCCCGCGTTGATCATCGTCTCCGCGTACCGCTTGCTGCGATCGCGGTGGGCGGCGAGCACCAGCAGGTGGGTGGGGCGCGTCGCTGCGACGAAAACGAGCTGCACAGCGGTCTGGACACTCTTCGACTCCTGCTGGGGGTCGCCCCCCTCGGCGATGATGCGGAGCGCCTCGGTCACGTCGTACTTCTTGCCGGTCTTCTCCAGACACTCCAAGATCAGCGTCGCCGCATGGGTCTCGCCCTTCGCGCTCTGGATGGTCCCGGCTACGGCCCGCACCGCTGGCACTGCGGCGGAGCTCCTGGAAACGTCTCCCGCTCCTGTGACTGCCTCGGCCGCCGGGGTGAAGTCCAGGCCAACGGCCTTCAGCGATTGGCCGGCGAGCAGGTTCATCTGGACTGTCAGGCGCTCGGTGACCACGCCCCAGTTCACCTCGTCGAACATGGCTGTGTGGGCGAGGAGTTCGCGAAGCAGGATCCGCACTTTGCCACCGGGGGTCGTCGCAGACCTTTCCAGGCGGCCCAGCGTCGGCAGCCCTTCACCGGTCGGAGGCGTGAAAGACGCGCGTACAGCGTTCCACAACTCATCGGCCGCCTCGTGGCTATCCGCACCGGACCTCCACTGGGCCCCTGCCGCGCGGGCCGCGTCGATCAGAGCGCGGGAGGCCGAGGAGCGGGCGGGCGGAGTATAGCCGGGAACATAGCAGGAGATCGACTGTGGGTAGACCTGGGAGGACCCCCGGCCCTGCCGCGCGCCCAACACACGCGGCGGACGCCTGGAAAGGACGTCCTCGGGGACGATCGCGGCAGCCATGCGTTCGAAGGTCGACACGACATCGATTGCTGTGGCCTTGTCGAACAGCAGTACCGCCACCCGGCCGTCGGGACCGGCGCCATGGATCTGCTGAGGGCGCCGGACCGCCAGACGGCTGGCCAGAGCCGCGATCTGCGGTCCGAAGCGGCGGCTGACCGGCAGCTCCGCGGCGCCGGCCAGCGGAAACGCCAGCGCGGGCCCGCTCGCGGCGCCGGCGTCACTGAAGATGCCCTGGTTGGTATCGCCTACCCGCTGCACCACTGAGGGCGAAGAGGCGAAGACAAGGTCCAGCAGTTCGTGCTGGGTAACGCTGGTGTCCTGCATCTCATCGAGGAGAACGAACGGGAAGCGCGCGGATACGGCCGGGATGATGCCTGGGTGCTCGGTGAGGTACCGCTGGGCGATGGCGTACATGTCCTGGTAGCGGAAGACGCCTTGCCAGGCCAGCCTCCGCTTGAGGTCGGACAGTTGCTTTCCGCTGGCCGTCTCGGGGCCGCAGGGGGGTTCCTTGGTCGCGCCGGTGACCACGAGCTCGCCGCCCCTGTAGGTGAACGTCGCCCCGCTGACGATGCTGGTGCCGTCGCGCTGGCGTTCCAGGTAGCTGCGCAGGGTGGAGTAGTCGGGGTGCCGCAGGAGCCGGAGCGATGCGGTCTCGAAGGCCGCGTCGTCGACGACCCGGACCTCGACGCCCTTGGCCCGCACGGCCGGAAGCGCGAAGAAGGTGTGCACGAAGGACTGGATGGTGCCGATGAAGTGCGGGTAGCGCAGCAGGCTCCGCCCCGCAGCGAGGGAGGCCACCCGATCGGCGATCTCGTTCTTGGCAGTGTTGGTGTGCGACAGCACGCAAACCCCGCACGTCACGGAGTTCCATGCGTCGGCCATGAGCGCGAGCTTGAGCCCGATCAAGGTGGTCTTGCCCGATCCCGGAGCGGCCTGGAGGTCCTGTGTGGTACTGCTCTGCAGGAAGTCCCACTGCTCGTCGTCGAGCGGGTCGAGTCCGAGGAGCTTGAGCATGGCCTCCACTTTGTGCGTCGCGAAGGCATCTCTATCGGGCAGGTAAGTGCCGGTCACGGAGTCACCTCGCCACACAGGTACTTAAAGGCGTCGACCAGATAGGATGGGACGTCGCTCTCCGTCAGCGGGGTGGAGTCGAGAAGCTGCGCGGCGAACTGCGCGGCGATCGACTTGCTGGCGTAGTTGAGCCTGAGCGGCCTGTAGATCGTCAGGGCAGCCTGTTCAAGAGTGAGTTTTTGGCTTTCCCACTCATCGACATCCTCGTCGGCCCGCGCGGTAACCTCACCAATTTTGGCTGCGTCCGGCCAGGACTCTTTTGCGACCGATGCGAGCCTGACCGCACGGTGCATCAGCCTGGCCATGGTCCAGGAGGTGACGGCGAGGTCATACTCCAGCGTCCACCAGTTCGACACGAAGGTCTTCACCGGCCCGCCGTCGTCGCGGGCGAGGCCCGCGACGTGCGAGACGATCTCCTGCTCCGCCATCTCGCCCCAGCACTTCAGCTTGCCGCGCATCTCCTCCGAGGTGCCGACGGGGACGAGATCCCGGTCGCGGATACAGGCGACGGGAACGGGGATCTGCTCGCCGGAGCGCTGGAAGACGCGGCTGTACCGGAACAGGCCGACGTGACCGACGTTGACCACACTGACACCGTGCTCGTGGAAGGGCATCCCCAGAGCGTCGGCGAGCGCGGGTAGGAAGATCGCCTCGGCGTCGCCCTCGACCATCGCCAGACCCCGGGCGAAGAACATGTTGGCCTTGGTGACGTCCAGGAACCGGGTCAGGAACGCATAGTCCTGGCCGGTCAGACGCGTGATATCGCTCCGCAGCGGGAAGGGGCGGCCCCTGGCGACGAGGGTGAGGCACTCGACAGGCGTCGACGAGGCGAGGTTGGGGCTGTGGGTAGTGAGGATGACCTGGACCGGGGCCCTGCCATCGTCCTGCGGCCACTGGGCCTTGTCGCGGAGCAAGGCCATGATCCGGGCCTGGAGCTGGGGGTGGAGATGCGCCTCGGGCTCCTCGATCAGCAAGAGGGGTGCCAGTTCGCTCTTACCCAGCAGGAGAAGCTCCGCGGCCATGAACAAGGCGTTGTTGTAGCCGAGCCCTCGGCGCGTCCACTCGTCGGACTCAGCGAAGAGATTCAGTTCGAGCCGTTCCAGCGCGCGGGCCAGCGTCGCGTCGGTGGCGACGCTGATCTCGGCGCGCAGGACGTCGGCGCCGATGGCAAACCGCCGCAGGTAAGCCGAGTTGATGTCCTGGCTCACCTCAGAGACGGCATCGTTGCATCGGATGTCGTGCTCGGCGCGACGCAGGATCCCCACCAGAGTGGACGGAGGGTCATCGCCCTCGGGGTCGTAATCATCGACACCTTGGTCCTTCATCGCCGGATAGCCGGCGAGGATCTGGGACAGCCGTGATCCGCGACCCGAGCGCAGTTCCGCCTCAGCATCACGCAGGGGGCGCAGGTAGGTGGCGCGCAGGAGTTCGCGCGCGGCGCCGTCCAGGGCAGGGCCGTTGCCATCCGGTCCGGTCCGGGTGGTGACCGAGACCCGGTTCCGGACCGGGTCCATACGCTGGGCCTTGAACGTCACACAGAGCCAGGCGGCGCCGCCCCGGCCGTGGGTGAGCAGTTCCAGGAAGACCGCCTGCTCCTCGGTCGACAGAGCGGTGAACCCGCACACGATGGTGAAGGTCTCCGCCCGCCCGTTTTTCCCAAGGTGGAAGTCGTCCTGAGAGACCCGGTAGTAGTCCGTCGCCGCAGTCTGCAGGCACAGCCGGATCGCGTCGATGATCGCCGTCTTCCCACTGTCGTTCTCGCCGACGAGCACATTCGTCCCGGCTGTGAACGACAGGTTCAGCGACGCGTCCGTTTCGCCGTCACTCTGGGCCGCGGCTCCGAAGACCCGGAAGTTCTCGACCCGAAGATGCGCCAAATACACAAATTCCCCCGCCGACGGGGCCGCGGCGCCCTCTTCTCCAGGAAGGAGTCCCCCGAGCTGCCCGGCCCATATCGATATTGCCGGCATCCTATGCACCCCGGGCTCGCCGCCCGGCCGCGGGGGCCGGCAGTCATGCGGGAAGGGGTAAGAGTCCCGGGCATCTCGTTGGCCCGGACAGCTGTGCTCCTGCGGGCCACCGTGATGGTCTTGCGGCGGGAGACCTGCCACCCCAGCGACGGCGTCTCACCAGGCTCCATCCATGCCAAGAAGGCATAACTGTCCCTGAGACACATCTGCCTCCACCGAGCAGCAGGCTCGCCGGCCTCCACCTCCGCACCTCCACGGTCTGGATCAAGGAGCTTGCGCAATCATCTTGATCACAACCAATACGCGGCCTTAGTCGCGGCAGCGATGCCCGTTCGAGCCGAGGGGTCCTGCCACCTGGCGCGGTGCCCAGGTGGCAGGACCCCTTCGGGTCGTGCGGGGCTGCGGTCAGGCCGCGCGCTGCTGGGGATCAGGACTCGCGGGTGGCATCGGCTGGGGCGGGTGGAGCCGTGTCGGACGCCCGAGATCACTGTCGGCTGTGGAGCTGTCCGTCAGGGGCTTGGCCGTGGGAGGCCAGAGGCCGGTCAGCTGGCCCAGGCTGAGGCGACCGGTGGCGGGCCGGGTGAGGGGAAGCCAGCGGGTGAGGGTGGCGTCCAGGTGCTGGTCGGGTTCGGCGAGGTCCGCGGCCGTCGTCGCGACTGGTACCCGCGCCGGGCCATCAAGGTTGCGCAGCGCTTCGGTGAGGACCTCGCGGAGGCGGGCTTCGCGGCGCAGGGTGGTAGTCCAGATCAGGACCGGCGTGTGGATACGGGTCGTCTTGGCGAGCCGGTCGTAGGCGTTAATTTTGAAGGTGAGGCGGCGGAGCGCTTCGGTGCCGAAGTCCAGTTCGAGGAACCATTCGACCTCGGCGCGGCCCTGCACCCACCGGCCGTACGCGTCGGGCCGCACGATGTCCCCGAACGAGCGGGCGCAGCGTTCCTCCGACCACCAGGCCGCCAGCCGGCCCGTGGCCTCGGGCTGGCGGGCGTGGTGGATCAGCCGGGTGAACATGCCGTTGACCGCGACGCGATGCGCCAGGTGCAGGGAGTGGGCGAGGCCCATGGCCCGGTCATGCTGGTAACCGATCTTCTTCGGGTCCAGGCCGTCCTCATGCGCGAGGACGGCCGCACCGGCGACGTCTGGGACGTAGTGCATAGGCGACAGGCCACTGACGGCCAGCGGCTGGAAGCGGTCGAGGACTCTCCAGCGGTACAGCTCCAGCAGGCGCAGGTTCGCCGACCGGCGGGTGACCCAGCCAAGCTCGACGATCTGGTGGGTGGTCAGCACCCGGTGCTCGTGGATCATCCGGGTGATCCACCGGTCCCGGGGGGTGAGGTGGCGGACCAGCCACAGCTGGTGCTCACTGCTGGACGCGACGCGGGCGGCGGGTCGGGTGTAGGTACGGCGGCCGAGATAGGTCTGCTGCGGAGGATTCGTGATCACGTCGAGGGTCTCCCAATCGGCTGATCATGCGGGCGGAGGTAGGCGAACAGATAGGCAGAACTGGCAGACAGCCGTGACCGGTCGGGGGGTGAGCGGGCTGGCGTGTCCGCGCCCGGACACGCCAGCCGCCAGCACACGAGGTCAACCCCCGTCCCGCCCGTCGGGGCGGGGGCCGTCATCCGACCGCGGCCAGCACACCCGTCCCGGCCGGATCCACCGGACCGAGATCGACCATGTCGTCATCCGGCCCGACCGCCGCCAGCAACCTGTCCGCGGCCCCGTCGTCGGCATCCGACGCGAGCGCGGCCGTACCGACCTCGGGCAGATCGGCGTTGGGGGCGTGTTCCTCCAACACTCGATGGGCCTCGGTGCGTAGCTGCGTGACCAGAGCCCGAGCCCGCTTCGAGCCGACCTTCAGCCGCTTGCGCAGCTCATCCGAGGAGATCGGCCGACGGTGCTCCTCCCAGTAGCGGGCATCCTCACGCCGCGCCCGGTCCAACAGCGAACCGTCGAGCACCATGGTGCTCGACCGGCCGGGAACGCGCTGCGACGGAACCGCCGCCGCCTCGGTCTGGGGACTCTCGCCTCCAGATGGCGCCGACACGGTGGTGGACACCGTTGCCCCATCGGTCTCTGCCGGCCGGGACCCGGACTGAGAGATCGCGGCGTCCTGTAGGAGGGGGTGGAGGGTGATGGGGTGGCGCATCGCGCGCAAGAGCCCCGGGCCAACCTCCGACCAGCCAATAAGCAGCGCCGGGCCGACCGCGTCGAACGCGGCCTTCCCGTAGTCCCCCGCGATCACCGGCTCGGCGATGTTCAACGCCAGCGTCACCACGCTGGAGAAGACCAGCAGCCGCCGCGCCGGACGCAGCAGCTCCGGCGGCGCGCCTTGCACCGCCAGCTGCCGTGTCCCCAACAAAAGGCCCACCACGGACAAGTCGACCGCCGGAGCCACCAGCGGCGCGACCCAGACCGGCACTCCCAGACGCAACCCGAGCTGGAAGACGTTGCCAAACCCGAAGGCAAACGTCAGCCCGACGACCACAACCATGATCACCGTGACGAGGGTGACCGCCACGTCACTTCCTGCCGCCGACCGCACCCCAGCCGGACCATCCGTCATGGCGGCGCCATCCGCGGCCATCAGGCACCGCCCCCGGCCAGCGCCCGCGCCGCTACCGGCCGGGATCCGTCACTGGGCGTGATAGGTGCAGGTACACGGGCGGATACCACCAGGCTCGTTTTGGCCCGGTTCTGCGTGGATGCTGTACGAGCCTCCCCCGGGGTACGAGTTGGCTCCGCATGCTTGCCGCCTGTCGGCGGCTGCGCCGGAGCCGCGACTTCACCGGGGGGGTCGAACCCCCCCGAACCCCCCCGAACCCCCACGGCGGCGACGTTGGTGGCGCGGGCCGGGGGCTCGCACTCCGTCAACTGGTCGTGGAGCGCCAGCCCGCGCCGCCCACGGTGGCGGCGCCCAGTGGGGCGTGCCCACCGGCCAGGCGGCGGCGGTCGCGGTGAGCGACCTCCTGGCGCAGCAGCGGGATCAGCTCCCGGCCGAACGTCACGGTGTCGTCGTACAGCTCGAAGCCGCTGAGCAGCACCGTGCTGACGCCGAGGTCGACGTACCGCGCGAGTTCCCCGGCGACGGTGTCGGGCGTCCCGACCAGCGCGATCTTGTTACCGCCGTAGCCGGTCGCGGTCGCCAGCGCCGTCCACAGCGCACGGCCGTGGTGCTCGCCGCGCTCGGCCGCGCGCAGCTGACGCTGGAATCCGACCGCGGGTTGCTCCGCCGGCTGGCCGTCGAGCTCCTTGGGCGCTCCGAACTGGGCCAACCGCTGCCGGGTGACCGCCAGGATCTGCCGCGCCCGCTCCCAGGCGACCTCCTCGGTGGCCCCGAGGATGACGCGGAAGGACACGCTGACGCGCGGTCCCTCGACGCGGCCGGCGGCCTGCGCGCCCGCCCGCACGTGCCGGATCTCCTCGGCGATCTGGTCGAGTGGCTGGCCGAAGAACGCGTGGACGTCGGCTTCGGCGCCGCCGACCTGGTATGCCTGCGGGGAGGACCCGGCGAAATAGATCGGGATGCGCGGCTGCTGGTACGGGCGAGTGGGGGCGGCCGCCCGTATCCGGTAGAAGCGGCCGTCGTGGTCGAAGGGATCGGTCGCGGTCCAGGCGCGCTTGAGAATCCGCAGGTACTCGCCGGTGCGCTGATAGCGGCTGGACTTGTCCAGGTAGTCCCCGTCCCGGCGCTGTTCGGCCTCGATCCCGCCGGAGATGGCGTGCAGCGCGACCCGTCCGCCAGTGAGCTCGTCCAGCGTCGCGAACTGCCGCGCGGTGACGGTCGGCTGGACGAAGCCCGGACGGTGGGCGATCAGGAAGCCGAGCCGCTCGGTGTGCGCGGCCGCGTAGACGGTGACCGGAAGCGGGTCGGGAATGACCGAGGTCAGCGTGACGAGCACCCGGTCGAAGTCGGCCGCCTCGCTGGCCTGGGCAAACCGGCGCAGGAAGGGGCGGTCGACGAGCGGGCCGCCCGGGCTGATCTCCGAGCCCCTGTTGGTGAGCAGGCTACCGATGATCTCGATGGGCATGATGGCTCCGTGACGTTGCGCGGGGTGACGTTGCGCGGGTGGCCTCGCCGGCCTGGCTCGCGGCCGCGTGCTCGCGTACCTCGGCGAGCAGGGCGCGTAGCCGACCGTCGAGTTCGTAGCCGTCGAGAACCAGCGTCGTCGCACCGGCCTCGACGTGGTCGATCAGGGTGTGTACCTCGGTGTCGGAGGTCAGGGTGAGCGTCATACCGAGGTCGGGACGCCGCGCGGAGACGAGAGCCGCATCGGCGCTGCCGGGGTCCGGGACCTCCTCGGCGCTGCCGCGGTTGTCGTCCGGCCCGGTGGCGGTCACCGGTACCGCGGCGGGAGCGAGATCCGCCGGCAGCAACCATACGTCCGCCTCCTCGCGGGCGAACCGGACTGCTTCGTCCCCCGACCCGCCGATGTAGACGGGTATGTGGCCATGGACCGGCGGGACGTGGTTGACGTAGTGCTCCACCCGGAAGAAGCGGCCCACCACGTCAACCGGGTCACGCGCGGCCCACGTGCGCCGCAGCAGGCGCAGGTACTCGAGGTCGCGGGCGCGCACGTCATGGTGGGGGACGACGTCGCCGTCCCGGCGCCGTTCGTGCTCGGGCGCACAGACGGGCAGGTACACCGCGACGCGGCCGTCGCTGAACTGGTCGAGGCTGGCCAGGGCACGCGCGGCCACCGTTGGCTGGGCGAGGCCCGGGCGGTGTTCGACCAGCAGGCCGAGGCGCCGGGTGTGGACCGCCACGTGGGCGGCGACCTGATGGCTGTCCGGCGCCGCCGGGCCGGCCGGTACCAGCACCCGGTCGAAACCAGCCGCCTCGTGGGCGTCGGCGAGTCGCCGCAGCGCGTCGGACCACGCCCGGGGGGAACCGTCGACCTCCCGCCCGGCGGAGGGCAGCACCCCGACCAGTTCAACCGGCATGCTCCACCTCGCCGTTCGGTCCGGAGGCCTCAGCGCCAGCGCCCGCGGCGTCGGAGCCCTGCGCGTCGGAGCCTCCGGAAGCCGGCTTCGTCTGGTGCGGCGCCGTGGCGGCCCGGGAACGTGGGTTCGTCCGCGCCTCGCCGGGGCCGGGCAGGCGCGGGGCGGCCTGCAGCAGCGCCCGCGTGTACGGGTGCCGCGGATTGTCGAAGACCATCTTCGTGTCCCCCTCCTCCACGATCTCGCCGTCCCTCATGATCGCGAGCTGGTCGCTGATCTGTGCCACGACGGTGAGGTCGTGGGTGATGAACAACATGGCGATTCCCAGTCGCCGTTGCAGGTCGGCCAGCAGGTCGAGGATCTGCGCCTGGACCGACACATCCAGCGCGGAGACCGGCTCGTCGCAGACCAGCACCTCGGGCTCCACCGCGAGCGCGCGGGCGATGGCCACCCGTTGTCGCTGGCCGCCGGAGAGCTGGTGTGGCCGACGGGCGGCGAGGCCAGGGTCAAGACCCACCGTGGCCAGCAGATCGGTCGTCCTGTCCCGCCGTGCCCGGCGCCCCAGATCAGGCAGGGCTTCGGCGATGATCCGACTGACGGTGTGGCGGGGGTCGAACGCGGCGTGGGGGTCCTGCTGGATCAGCTGGATGCGACGTCTGCGCCGGCGCCTGGCCCGCTCCGTGGCCTCGGACCACGGGCCGCCATGCAGCAGGACACGTCCTGTGTCCGGCGCCGTCAGCCCCATCACCATCCGGGCCAGAGTGCTCTTGCCCGAGCCGGACTCGCCGACCAGTCCCACCGTCTGGCCCAGGCGCAGCGACAGCGACACGTCGGCGACCGCGCGGTGCCCACCGAAGGACCGGGTGACCCGGTCCACCGTGACCACCGGTTCGCTCTCGGGCACGGCGGGGCGGTCGTCGCGCCGCCGGCGAGCGATGTCCAGCAGGTACTTCGTGTAGGGGTGCCGCGGATCGTCGATCACCTGGTCGCGCAAGCCGATCTCGACGATGCTCCCGTGGCGCATCACCGCGATCCGGTCGGCCAGCCTCGCCACGACGGCGAGGTCGTGACTGATCAGCACCATCCCCCGGCCCTGTGCCGTGACCTCTCCCAGCAGGGTGAGGATCTGGTCCTGGATGAGCACGTCCAGCGCCGTGGTCGGTTCGTCCGCGATGACCAGATCGGGCTCGGCGACCAGGGCGGAGGCGATGAGGGCACGTTGGCGCAGGCCGCCGGAGAGCTGATGGGGGTACTGCCGGCTCCTGGCCGCCGGGTCCGGGATGCCGACCTCCGCGAGCACCCGCAGTACCCGGTCGTGCTGCTCGGCGCTGCTGCCGCGCCGGTGCAGCCGCAGCGGCTCGGCCACCTCCTCCTCGATCCGGCGCAGCGGATCCAGGGCGGTCAGCGCGTCCTGCAGCACCATGCCGATGTGCCGGCCACGAAGCGCCCTCCAGTCACGTTCCGCGAACGGGCGCGCATCGTGGCCGCACAGATTCAGGGTCTCGGCGCCGACCCGGGCCGTGCTGCCGGCGAGGCCCAGCAGGGACCGGGCGGTGACGCTCTTACCCGAGCCCGACTCGCCGACCAACGCCAGGCACTCCCCGGGCTCGACGCTGAAGGAGACGTCGCGCACGACCGGTGGTTCGTGGCCGAACGCGACGGTGAGACCAGCGACCTCGACCAGACTCACCGGACACTCCTCGCCTGCAGGCTCCGTCCGAGCAGCGTCGTCGACAGGACGACGAGGACGATCGCGGCCCCGGGGAACACCGCGATCCACCATGCGTTCGCCAGGTACGACTGGCCCTCGGCGAGCATCACGCCCCAGTCCGGGGTCGGCGGCAGTGGCCCCAGGCCCAGCAGACTGAGCCCGGCCGCCGCGGCGACTGCCGTACCGGTCCCGAGCGACGCGAGCACGATGACCGGCCCGCCCACGTTGGGCAGCACATGGCGAGCCAGGTACCGCCATGGCGGCACACCGAGGACCTTCGCCGCCTCGACGTACTCCGCCCGCAGCACGCCGAGCGCCTGTCCTCGGACCAGGCGGCCGTAGTAGGGCACCGCCGCCACCCCGATCGCCACCGCGACCTGGGTGGATCCCGTCCCGATCAACGAGATGACCAACAGCGCCAGCAGCACCTCGGGAAACGCCAGCCAGACATCGGTCAGACGCATGATCACGGCGTCGATCAGCCGGCTTCCCGCGGCGGCGGCAAGTCCGAGCACGGAACCCCCCGCCGCCCCGATGGCGGTTGCCACCAGGCCGGTGAGAACCGAGTAGCGCGTGCCGTACACCACCCGGGAGAAGACGTCCCGGCCCAGTTGGTCGGTGCCGAAGTAGTGATGCCAGCTCGGCCCGGCGAAGGTGTCCCGCACGTCGTTGGTGTCGGACGCATACGGCGCGGCGACGCCCGGCGCGAGCAGAACAACAACGATCGCGGCTGCCACGAGGACGCCGACCACGAGCGCGGCGAGCCGGCCCGCTCTGCTCAGCCTCGGCAGGGCCGGACTCTCCACTATCTGTGAGGTCGCCGCGCTCATCGGGTGACCGGCTCTCGCAGCCGCGCGTCGATCACCGGATAGAGCAGGTCGGCGACGGTGTTCGCGGCCACGAACACGGCGGCGGCGAGGATCACCACGGCCGAGACGACCGGGGTGTCGCGGTGCCGCACCGCCTCCACCAGCACGCTTCCCAACCCCGGCCGGGAGAAGACCTTCTCCACCAAGACCGCCCCGCCGACGAGAGTGCCCAGCACCCACGCCGACATGGTGGTGGCGGGTAGCACGGCGTGGCGCAGGGTGTGCCGCAGCAGCAGACCCAACCGGCCGTGCCCCCGCGCCCGGGCGCTGAGTACGAACGGCCTGGCCTGCACGAGATCGAGCTCCTGGCGCATCACCTGGGCGAGGACTCCGGCGATCGGGACGGCCAGGGCCAGCGTGGGCAGGACGAGGCTGGACACGCCGTGGTCGCCGAAGGCAGGGAACCAGCGCAGGCTGAAGGAGAACAGCGACAGCAGCAGGATGCCGAGCCAGAACGGCGGCACCGCCACCGCGAGCGTCTCCAGCACCGAGGTCGCCGTCCGCACGATCCGGCCCCGGCCCGTGAACGCCACCGTCATCCCGAGGGCGATCAGCAGGCCGATCGCCGCAGCGCAGAGCGCGAGCTCCAGGGTGGGCCAGACCTGCCCGGACAGCACCCGGGACACCGGCTCGTCGCGCTGGTAGGACCGGCCGAGATCGCCGGTCGCCAGGTTCGCCAGCCGGTGCAGATACTGCGCCGCGAGCGGCCGGTCGAGCCCGTACTGGGCGGCGGTCTGGGCCCGCAGGCCGGGCAGGTTCGCCGCCTGGGGGCCGAGGATGGCGTCGAGCTGGTCGCCGCCCGCGCACGCCACGGCGAAGAACGTCACCGTGACCGCGCCCCACAGCACCAGCACGCCGGTCAGCGCCCGGCGCAGCAGGAAACGCAGCGTCGGGGTGAGCGGTAGCGGGGCAGGGCTGCGCGAAGGTCGCGTGGTGTGACGATCTGTCGCGTTAGGTGACCATGAACTGGAGTGCCCGGTGGCGGTC
>NZ_JALKFZ020000131.1 GCF_023243075.1 Frankia sp. AiPa1
TGCAGTGCGACCAGCGAGGACGAGCAGGCGGTGTCCACGGTCACCGCCGGCCCGCGCAGACCGAAGGTGTAGGCCACCCGGCCGGAGGCGACGCTGCCCGCGCTGCCCGTGCCGATGAAGCCCTCCAGCCCCTCGGGATAGCGTTGCAGGCGAGACCCGTAGTCGTCGTACATGACTCCCGCGAACACGCCGGTTCGGCTGCCGCGCAGCGTCCGTGGGTCGATCCCGGCCCGTTCGAAGGCCTCCCAGCTGATCTCCAGCAGTAGGCGCTGCTGGGGGTCGACCGCGAGCGCCTCCCGTGGGCTGATCCCGAAGAACTCGGCGTCGAAGAGATCGGCGTCGTGGAGGAACCCGCCGGAGCGGGTGTACGACGTCCCCGTCCGGTCGGGGTCGGGATCGTAGAGGGCATCGAGATCCCAGCCGCGGTTGGTGGGAAACTCGGAGATCACGTCCCGGCCGGCGTCGACCAGGTCCCACAGGTCCTCCGGAGAGCGCACCCCGCCCGGATAGCGACAGGCCATGCCCACGATCGCGATCGGCTCCTCGCGGGCGGCCGTGACCTCGGCCAGCTGCTGGCGGGCCTGCACCAGGTCGTTGGTGACCCGCCGTAGATAGGCGCGCAGTCGGTCCTCGTTCGACGTCGAGTCGGTGGACATGGGAGTCGGGGTCTCCTTGCTGATCGCCGGGCTCGCGCTGGCGGCACCGGGATGTGTGGCGGTTATGGGTCAGGTCGCTTCCAGCGCCAGCCCGGATTTGATCCACTTGCTCGACTCGATCGACACGACTACGGCGCGTTCACCCGGGCCGATCTCCCTCAGCAGCTGTTCGAGCTGGAAGAACACGATGGCGTTGCCGACGTTGCCGGTCCGGTCCACGCAGCTCACCTGGGACGAACCGACGCCGAGACGCTTGCTGATGAGCGCCGTCATCCGGCCCGAGAGCTGTGGTGGCAGCAGATAGTCGACGTCGTCGCCCTTCCACTCGAGTTCGTCGAGCAGCTCGTGCAGGACCTCGTGCGACATCACGGGGACGTGTTCCTCAATCGCCTTGTAGTCCTCCGTGGCCGCGGGGCGCTCATGCGGTCCGCCGCGGTTGGCCGGCCCGAACCATTCCAGGGTCGCGCCCGGTGCCCGGCCCAGGCCGACAAGCCGGGTGAGCACCGAGCGCACCATCACCGATCCCGGCCCGGGGTCGGTACGCAGGACGGCCGCTCCCGCCCCGTCGCCGAACAGGACGAAGTTGACCAGTTCCGCAGGAGGCACGGAGCGCAGATCGACGTCCAGGTCGTAGAACCGGGCGATCACATCACCGCCGAGCACGAGCGCGGTTCGGTGCCGACCCGACCGCAGGATCTGACTGGCCAGGTCGAGCGCCTGCACTGCGCCCGAACAGCCGGACTGGAGCTGGTAACTGGAGACCTGGTCGACTCCGAGGCGGTCGGCTATGACGTTCACGGTCGCCGGCATCAGGCTGTCCGGTGTCGCGGTGGCCATGACGATCACATCGACGTCCTCAGCCCGTAGGCCGGCCCGGCTAAGCGCCGCGCGGGCCGCGCTCTCGCCGAGATCGGCCAGGGACGCGCCGACCTCGCCGGTGTCGAGATCGACGGCGAGGTGCCGGCTCCGGGTACCGACGAAGGTGTCGACCCACTGTTCCCAGAGCGTGTCCATCCCGAATCGCCGGGCCAGCGAAGTGTTGTCCACCGCTGGTCCGGGCAGTGCCGATCCCGCGGACAGCAGATGTATCTCAGTCGCCTCCACGTCGGTCCTTTCGCAGCTGGTCGGCGGGTCGGCGCACGACCACCGGGTGCACGCCGGATCGGTGCGCTGGTCGGTGTGGCGTGCCGCCGCCCGCCGTCGGCGTGGTTGTCGGTCAGCCGTACAGGGCGATGCGTGCCTCGACCGGCTGGTCGGGCTCGATTACTCGCCATTCCCGGCGGCCGTCCAGGCCGCGGTACACGCCGTCGAGACCGACCGCCGGGTAGCCAACCCAGACGCCGTTCTTGACATCGTTGAAGTCGGCCCAGCCCTCGGCGTGGATGACTCCGTCTCGCAGGAACAGGTCCTCCGAGTAGTAGGTGAGGACCGCGCCGTGCACCTTCTTGTAGCGGATCTCGTACCGGCCGATGCTGATCCCCAGCAGCTCGCGGGCAGAGTCGTAGAGCTCGTCGTGGTAAATGCCGATCTGGCCGACCTGCGGGTCGGCGACGTTGACATTCTGTTCGTTCTTGATCTGCGGTTCCCAGATCCCCTCGTGCACGACAGACAGTCCGCCCGACTCGTCGGCGGCTTCGGCGCTCCCGGTACCGGCGGCGGGCTGGGTGGCCCCGGTGCCGCCTGGGCGTAGGGTGGATGGGGAGACAGACAGCAGGCGGGTGGCCGCGATCAGAGCGGCGGTGAGTACGGATCCCGAGATCAGCGCGGAGGCTGTCGTCGATCGACGGATGCTCATCATCATCCTTCTCTGGTGAGTGGGCGGTCGGAGTCAGGAAGGGCGCGGTGCCCGGCGCGTCGGTGGGTCACCGGGCGAGGACCAGCTGGACCGTCGACACGAACGGCGTCGGCGTCATGTGGATGCTGCGGATCGCGGACCAGCCGGCGAGCTCACCGGCGACGGCGAAACCGGGCACCGACACGTAGGCACCGGCGAACTCGGCAGTGAGGTCGTTGAGGCCGGAGAAGTGAAAGAGCGTGCCGAACAGGTGGACCTCCTCGGTCCGTACCGCGAACCCGTGCCCATCGCCCGGACGTTCGTGGACGACCTCCAGCCGTCCGGACGTCGTGCCGATCAGCGTGCCGTCGGCCGTGTGGATCTCGTCCTCGTAGTAGCGGACCTGTCCCGTGCGCGGCACCGGAGTGATCTCGCCGTGTCCGCCGAGTACCCGTTCGGTCAGGTTGACGATCCGGACGACGCCGGCGACGTCGGGTTCGGTCGCCAGCTTCCCCAACGCGGCGGAGTCACCGGCAGGGATGCGGGAATCCAGATCCGTCGTCGAGGCGGCCAGATCGGGCAGGTGCCCGGTCAGGAACGTCGAGGCCGCCGCGAGCAGGTCGGTGCGCTGCCCGGTCGGCGCCATCAGCTCGCGCTCCGGGTTCCCCAGCTGACAGGCAGGCTGACGACGCCGTGCAGCCCGGCCGGGTGACGCAGCTGAACATCACCGAGGTCGACGGCAAGACGCAGGTCGGGGATCCGCCGGAACAGCGTGGTCAGCGCGATCTCCAGCTCGGCCCGGGCCAGGTTCTGCCCCAGGCATTGATGGATCCCGTAGCCGAAGGCGACGTGGCGGCGGGCCGAGCGGTGCGGATCGAAGGTGTCCGGTTCACCGAAGATGGCCGCATCGCGGTTCATGGCCGCGATGGCGACGATGATGCCGTCGCCCTCCCGGATGGCCTGACCGGCGACTTCCACATCCCGGGTCGCGAACCGAGCGGCGCCGTCCGCGATCGAGAGGTGGCGCAGCAGCTCGTCCACGATGTTGGCGACCACGCTGAGATCGGTGTCGACCCGCGCGAGCACGTCGGGACGTTCCAGCAGCGTGAGTATGCCCAGCGCGATGGCGTTGGCCGTGGTCTCGTGCCCGGCCACCAGGAGCAGCAGGGAGATCTCGGCGAGGGTGAGGGTGTCCAGTTCCCCCTGGTCGACGTACAGGGTGATCAGCTCGTCGAGCAGGCCCTCGCCGCGATTTGCGCGCTTGGCCTGGATCAGTTCCTCCAGGTAGATCCGGATCCGGGTGAAGGCGTCCGCGCTGTCCTCCTGGCTGGAGTCGCCGTGCACGATGCGGCGAGCCTGGCTCTCGAAGAACGCGTGGTCGTCATAGGGGACACCGAGCAGGTCGCAGATCACGGTCGAAGGCACCGGCAGCGCGAACCCCGGTACCAGATCCGCGCTCGTCCCGCGGCTCCGCACACCGTCCAGCAACTCGTCGACGATCTGCTGGATCCTGGGCCGGAAGGCGTTGATCCGGCGAACGGTGAAGCTGGCGGTCAGCATGCGCCGCTGGGTGGTGTGCTCCGGTGGGTCCATGCCGATGAAGTTGCGGACCGCGCGGGCCGCCTCGAACCGTGGCGCGGTGGCCGGGAACCGGGGGTCGGCGCGTACCGAGGAGAACGATCCGTGGTCGGCGAGGACCCGGCGTCCCTCGTCGTAACCGGTGACGATCCACGCCCGGCGGCCGTTGTACAGCGTGACCTGGGCGAGCGGGCCGCGCGTGCGCAACGCGGGATATCCGGCGGGTTCCGCGAAGGGGCAGCTGCGGGCGGTGGGAAACTCGGGGACATCGGGGGGTTCGGTGATAACCGGCACGGTAGACTGGTCGGACACTTTCCACCTCCTTCCTGATCTGTGGGTATTCCTTTTCCAGGCGAGTGGGGATTCCTCGTTCGTCCGCAACCAGCCCTCTGCACACGGGCGTACAGGCATGCCTGTACGCCCGTACGGCGCAGGTCCGCAGCACGGCGGGAGGAGACGGCGACCGCGTGTTCGGTCAGTCCGTGACTGTTATCGCCCGGGCCGGGCACAGGTCCGCGGCCTCGTGCGCAGCCGGCAACTCTCCCGCGGGTACCACCGCACGGATCGCCACGACCAACCCGTCCTCATTCTGATCGAACAGTTCCGGGGCCACCGAGACGCATCGTCCGGCGCCCACACAACAAGATTCGTCCACCGTCAGATGCGCCACGGCCCCAGCTCCTCCTCACCGCGAGCAGAACGTCGGAAGCGCCGAACCCGGAGAGGGCGGACGGTCGGCAAAGACGTTTTGCTACCGTCCACACCGCGTTTTCCGTGGCTGATGCGGCGTTCGTTTTCTGGGGCCATCGTCGCGTACGCGACTGACAGTCGCCTTATCGGGCGCTAAATCCGGAAAGCCGGCCGGGGATGGCGTCGAGCAGTTCCCGGGTGTACTCGTGGCGGGGATTGTCGAACAGCTCCTCGCCGGTGGCGACCTCCACGAGGCGGCCGGTGCGCATGACCCCGATCCGGTCCGCGATCGTGCGGACCACCGCGAGGTCGTGGGTGATGAACAGGTACGACAGGCCGAGTTCCGTCTGAAGTGAGGCGAGCAGATCGAGGATCTGCGCCTGCACGGTGACGTCGAGGGCGGACAGCGGCTCGTCGCAGACGACCAGGTCGGGATGCAGCGACAGGGCGCGGGCGATGGCGACGCGTTGCCGCTGACCACCGGAGAGCTCGGCGGGGCGGCGATCGAGAAGGTGCTCCGGAAGCGCGACCTGCGACAGCAGCTCCCGGACCCGGGAGCGGCGGGTTGCCCGCGAGCCGACGCCGAACAGCCGTAGCGGCTGCTCGATCGCCTCGGCGACGCTGAACCGTGGATCGAGGGAGGCGTAGGGGTTCTGGTAGACCACCTGCATGCGTCGGCGCAGCCGGCGCAGCGCCGCGCCGCGCAGATCGGTGATGTCGACGCCGCAGAGGTGGATCCGACCGGCGGTGGGGTCCATCAGGCGCAGTGCCAGCCGGGCGGTGGTGGACTTGCCAGATCCCGACTCGCCCACCAGGGCGAACGTCTCGCCGCGACCGATGGCGAAGCTGACGTCGTCGACGGCGCGGACCGAGCGTCGACCGGTCGAGGTCCGGGGCAGTGGAAAGTCCTTGACCAGGCCCTCGACCACCAGCAACGCTGTCGGCTCCGGTGGCTTCGGCTCCTGGGGCGGTGGGTCGGGCTGCTGCGCTGTGCTGGCCTGGATCGTTGTCTCGGACTGTGCCGCGGTGCGCGGTTGCACGGTGTGCGTCGTCTGCGGTTTTTCGTGCTGAGTCCGCGTGGGCGTCTGTGGGCTGGTCGATGCGGCGGACACGTCGGCGAGAGCGAGGCCGGGTGCGTCGGAGATCAGTCGGCGGGTGTACGGGTGGGACGGGTCACGCAGGATCTGGCGGGACGTACCGCGTTCCACCACGTGCCCGCCGGACATCACCACGATCTCGTCGGCGCGGTCGGCGGCCACGGCGAGATCGTGGGTGATGAGCAGGACGGCCGTCCCCCGCTCGCTGATCATCTTTCCCATCTGGTCCAGGATGCGACGCTGGATCGTCACGTCGAGTGCGCTGGTCGGCTCGTCGGCGATCAGGAGCCTGGGCTCGGCGGCGAAGGCGATCGCGATCAGTGCCCGCTGCCGCATGCCACCGGAGAGCTCATGCGGGTACTGCCGGGCCCGCAACTCCGGATCGGGCAGGCCGGCCCGGGCCAGGGCGGCGACGGCCGCGGCCGGCGCACTGCGCCGGGTGGCCAGTCCGTGGACCCGGAGCACTTCGGCGACCTGGACACCGATCCGCTGCACCGGGTTCAACGACACCGTCGGGTCCTGCGGAACGAGTGCGATCTCCTGCCCCCGGTAGGCACGCAGCCCGGCCGCTGGCAACGCCGTCAGGTCGACCCCGGCGAACCGGACGGATCCGGCCTCGATCCGACCCCCGGTCGGGAGCAGACCGATCACGGCGTGCGCGGTGGTGCTCTTGCCCGATCCCGACTCGCCCACCAGAGCGACGACCTGGCCGGGACGGACGTCGAGGTCGATGTCGTGCACCACCTCGGTGGCCGTCGGGCCACGGTGATAGGAGACCCGTAGGCCGCGTACCGCCAGCAGCACGCCGTCCGATGAGTCGGTCATCGTCCCGTCCCCCGTTCTCCCTCGACCGCGCGGGCGACCCGGTTGGCGGCCAGGACGGTCGCGACCACGGTCAGTCCCGGCATGGTCGTCAGCCACCAGGAGGTGCCGAGGTAATCCCGACCGTCCGCCACTAGCGAGCCCCACTCGGGTGTCGGCGGCGCCGCCCCGAACCCGAGGAAGCTCAGCGCCGAGACGGCCAGGATGGCAGTGCCGAACTCCAACGCGGCCAGGACGAGGACCGGCCCCCACGAATGCGGCAGCACGTGGCGAACGAGCACCTGGTCGCGGCGTGCCCCGCAGGACACCGCCGCCTCGACGAACACTGCCGTGCGTACCCGCAGCACCTCGGCGCGGGTGACTCGGGCGAAGGCAGCCACGCTCGTCGCTCCGACCGCGAGCGCGACGTTCACGGTGCCGAAGCCGAGCGCGGTGATCAGCGCGAGGGCCAGCAGTAGGGCCGGGATGGCCAGGGCCAGGTCGACCAGCCTCATGATCACGGCGTCGGTCCGGCCGCCGACGAAACCCGACACCAGGCCCAGCGTCGCCCCGATGGCCAGGCCGACCGCCACCGCGAGCACGGTGGCCTGCAGGGACCGCGCCGCACCATGCACCATTCGGGCGAACAGGTCGCGGCCGAGCTGGTCGGTGCCGAACCAGTGCTCACTGCTCGGGCCGCGCAGCCGTTCGGTCACGTCGCCGCGCAGCGGGTTGTCCGCCGTCAGCAGGTCCGGGAAGAAGGCTGCGATGAGCACGGCGAGCAGGAACAGCAGTGACAGGGACAGCCCGGGACGGCGGAGCAGATAGCCGGCGGCGTGCGCCAGGCGCCGACCGACGCCGGTCGCCGGCGGCCTCTCGGGAACGGACGGCGGCGCGGTCCGGCCGGCCTCGGACAGCGGGCTGCCGACCGTGACCGCGGCGGTCACTGCGGGTGATTCGGTCAACGTGGCCACGCTTTCAACGGGGTTCCGCGGCGAGGTGCACGATCCGCGGGTCCAGCAGCGGATAGGTGAGGTCCACGGCCAGGTTGACCACCGTGAACAGCGCCGAGCTGAGGATCACCAGCCCGAGCACTACTGGAATGTCCTGGGTGCTCACCGCGGTCGCGGTGGTTCGCCCGACCCCCGATCGGGAGAAGACGGTCTCCACGACCACGGAGCCGGCGAGCAGGTTGCCCGCCCACACGCCGGCGAGAGTCAGTGCCGGCAGGGCGGCGTTGCGTGCGCAGTGCCGCAGGCGTATTCGCCGCGGCGAGGCACCCTTTGCCGCGGCGGTCGTGACGTAGTGCTCCGTCTGGGTGGCGCGCAGGCTGCGGGCGAACACCTGGGCGAGGCCGGCCGCGGTCGGCAGGGCGAGGGTGACCGCGGGTAGCAGCAGGCTGCGGCTGCCGTCGTTCCCGGTCGCCGGCAGCAGTCCCCATCGGAAGGAGACGAGCTGGATCAGCATCAGACCAGTCCAGAAGGTCGGCAGCGATGCCCAGAACGGGGGAATCGACAACAGCAGCTGACGGGCCCAGGACCATCGGGCGAAGGTGCCCCAGTAGGCCAGGCCGACGCCGAGCAGCACGGCGAGCACGAACGCCGCCGCCGCCAGCTCCAGGGTGGCCGGCAGTACGTCGAGGAAGATCTGGGTGACGCTTCGGCCGCTCTGCACCGAGACGCCGAAGTCACCGCGTACCGCATGCCAGAGGTGGTCCACGTACTGAACGGCGACCGGCCGGTTCAGTCCATACTGCGCCCGCAGGTTCTCGACCTGCGCATCGTCGACCGAACCCTGCTCGGCTCCGGCGCTGACCATGAGCGACACCGGGTCGCTCGGCAGCAGGTACAGCACCGCGAAACAGACGGTGTACGCCGACCACAGGACGAACAGCGCCTGCAGCAGACGGCGCACCAGATATGTCTTCATCGTTGCGTCCCCGTCAGGTGTCGTGCGTGGGCCGGCCGGTCCCCACCCGCGCGGACCGGCCGGCCCACAGCGGGTCAGCTGGCGATCCAGGTGTCGAAGAACTGCAGCCAGGAGTGCGCGGTGAACGTCACGCCCTTCACCTTTGGCGAGAAGCCCATGATCGAGGTCTGCTCGAAGACGGGAATGCCGTAGCCGGCCTCCAGGATCCGGCGCTGCGCCTGCTCGACCAGCTGGTTGCGGCGGGTCGTGTCGACGGTCGCGTTCTGGTCGTTGAGGAGTTTGTCGATGCCCGCCTGGGCCGAGCCGGGTGCCGCCGGCTTCTTGGACCCGAAGATGGTCCGCAGGATGTCCGGATCGGCGCGGGTCGTCCCGCGGGCCCAGAACAGGTCGTAGGCGTTGGACTGGTACAGCGGCGTGAACTGGGCGAGGGAGAGCCGTTTCACGCCGAGCTCGATGCCGACCTCGGCGAGCTGCTGCTGGATGAGTTCGAGGACCGACTGCTCCGGGCCGAAACCGGACGGCACCCACAGCACGTCAAGGTGCAGTCGCCGGCCGTCCTTGGTCCTGATGCCGTCCCGGCCCGGCTGCCATCCACCGGTGTCGAGCAGCTTCTTCGCGGCGGCGGGATCGAAGCTGATCAGCGAGCTGAGATCGGTGTGGCCCGGCGTGTTGCCGCCCAGGATGCTTGTCGCCGGCTTGAAGTCGTCGTTGAGGAGGGTGTCGACGAGCTGTTTGCGATTGATCGCGCGCTGGACGGCGGGCAGCACACTCGGGTCGCGCAGGACCGGGCGATCGGGGCTCGGGCTCGCGTGCAGGTTCGACACGATTCCGGAGTGGATGGTCGGGAGCAGGACGAGGTCCTGTTTCTCCAGACCGAGCGCGTCCTGCGGCGAGACCTGCGAGATGCCGTCGACCTGGCCCGACTTCAGGCTGCCGGTGCGCACACCGGACTCGGCGACCACCGTGAAGACAATCTTGTTGAGGTAGGCCGCGCCGGTGTGGCGGGCGAGCGGAGACGCCCAGGCGTAGTCCGTGCGCCGGCTGAGCGTGACGCGCTGGTTGGGGGCATAACTGTCGACGACGAACGGCCCGGAGCCGACCGGGGGCTGTGAGCACCGCTGGGCCGGGGTGCGGCTCAGGCTGGCCGGCGAGACGAAACCGAGGCTGGGCGTCGTCGTGGCCTGGAGGAACTGGGCGTTCGGCGCCTTGAACTCGACCCGCGCAGTGTGGGCGTCCACGACCACCGTGCGCACGTAGCCGCTGAGATAGGCGTAGCCCAGCGTCGCCTTGGCGCCGAGGGCCACCACGGCGTCGAAGTTCTTCTGCACCGCGGTGGCGTCGAAGACAGCGCCGTCACTGAAAGTGACGCCACTGCGCAGATGGAAGGTGAACGTCTTCGCGTCCGGGCTGACATCCCACCGCTCGGCCAGCCAGGGGACGATCCTGAGGGTCTTCGGGTCCTGATCGGTCAGGGTGTCCACGACCTCCCGGCCGATCGTCAGTCCCTCGCTGAGCTGGATCTGCTGGGGATCCAGGCAGGTGGGGTCGCTGCCGAAGGCGAAGGTGAGGGTGCCACCGGACTTCGGTGACCCGCCGGCCCCGCCAGCGCTGTCGGACCCACAGGCGCTGGCGGCCAGGGCGGCCGCCAGTACGGGGATGACAAGGGTTCGGACCCGCCCGAAACGTCGGAGGGATTGTGCTCGAGACAAGGAAGGACTCCCCGAGAAGGACGACATGAAGGGCGACAGTGGCCATCGGCGGTTGACAGGTGGACTGGCCCCGGCCGGGGGCAGGGCGGCTTGCGGCGGGATGGACACCGGTCCCTGGGGCCTGACCCCGGCCGGTATCGGTGTGTTCGGCGTCGACCGCGGACAGCGTCGTCCCGGTCGGTGTTGTCTGTGGTCGGTGCCGACCGTGGTCAGCGTCGACAGAGAGTGCTACTCAGCCGCCCGTAGTCGATATGGCGGCGGGAGGCGAGCGCCACCCCCGGTGCCTGGTGGCGCGGCGGCCAGACCGGCTCGAGGCACGAAGGACCAGGCCCGGCCGGCGCCGATCGACGTACTGTGCTCACCGGTGCTCGCGTTCCCACCCCGCCGGTGGATGCGCCCGTCCGGGGTCCCCGGCCGGGCCGGTCGGTGTGGTGGCCGGGCCGGTTCCCGCGTAGCGCGGGCCGGAGACGAGTTCGGAAGGCCGGCCGTCCACGCCCACCGGGATGTCGCCTTCGAGGGTTACCCGGTAGAGCACCCGGTCGAAATCGAAGTCGAGGTCGTTGAGGTCACCCGGCACCAGGTGGGCGGTAGCGCGGTTGTCCCAGAACGCCACGCTCCCCGGCTCCCAGCGGAATCGGACCGTGTACTCGAACCGGGTGATCTCACGGTGGAACATGGCCAGGACATCCTGGCTCTGGCGCGGCGAGAGCCCGATGACCTGCTGGTCCGCGAGCGTGAAACTGGGGCTGACGAACAGGGCGCGTTCCCCGGTCTCCGGATGGACGCGCACGACTGGGTGGATGGCCACCAGCGGACTGCGCGCGTCCCGGCCCGCGTAGGAACCACCCGTCTCGTGGGTGTGACCGAAGCTGTGTCGGGCCCGCAGCTGATCGGCCAGGTCCCGCAGCGGGCCGGGCATACCCCGGTAGGCCGCGACGAGATTCGTCCACACGGTGTCCCCGCCGTACCGGGGGACCTGCTGCGCCCGCAGGACGGCGCCGGCCGGCGGGTTGACCAGCGCTGTCACATCGGAGTGCCAGCCGTTGTCGAACGCGGCCCACTTCCGGCCGAAGGTGGCCTCATAGCGCCGGCTGTCCAGGGCAAGTACCTCGGGAAAGCCCGGCGGTGTCTCGTCCTCGTGCGGGTGGGCGCGGGTGGGCGCGCCGAACCGGCGCGCGAAAGCCACGTGCTCGCGATGGCCGATGGACTGCTGCCGGAAGAACAGCACCTTCCAGCGCAGCAGAGCCGCCCGTAGCTGCGCGACCGTGGTGTCGTCAAGGTCCGCACCCAGATCGATCCCGCCGATGTCCGCACCCGTGTGAGCGGTCATCGGCCGCACCTCGAGATGGGTCAGGCCCATCGCGTCTGCCATGACTGTTCATCCACCTCTGGGGTTCGATCCGGGTGCTGGGGTACCGACCGTGCTTCGACGCGGGCGCCGCGCCTGCCCGAGCCGGCGGCGCTGAGGCCGGGGATCGTCCGTCCGGGCGGTGCCGGTGGCCGATCGACGGGTCTTTCCTTCCCTCTCCTCCCGACTCCCGGCTGAGCGGGGCACCGGACGTGTGCAGTACACATTATCGATCACTATAGTTAGATGAACCACTAGGTTCAATACTAAATACGTCTTCGGTAGTGTTTCCGTCGGGGGGTGGGGGTGGCACGGGCGGCGTCCGGATGCCTGGCCCCGGCGCTTCGGCAAGGGTCGTGGTGGCTGCCGTGGAGTCGGGTGCCGGGGCGAGGTGGCCGGCCCGATGGCTTCCCGACCAGCGCGCGTGCGCTGTCCGGCCTCGTCCGTCGGGGCTGGCCCGGTCCTCGCCGTCGGGCGTCGCGAAGGGGACCGGGGCCGATGCCGTGCCGCTCGGTCGAATGCTTCGAAAGATGCTCCGGGTGTCGATGAAGCCGCTTTTTCGATGACGGTTCGGGTGCTGTTCCAGGCTTCCGCCGGAAAATACGACAAGTGTCCTTTCAAAATGCGCTTCCTGGCACGGGCACTACTCGATCCTTCCTCCGGGAAGCTGATCTCCGCAGCGCTCGCGGGCGCAGCAACGGAAGACAGGTGATGCTCGGAGGCGGCGAATGAAGCCGCTCCTCCGAGCCGGGCCGGCCGTCGGTCGCCTCCCAGCATCCTGGGTGGGAGGCGCTTGCCAACGAACAGAGCCGTACGTATTCTGTCGAATGTCTCCGATTCAGTGCGCTGGTCCGTCAGTCGTGCCCGAGGTCGGCTGCATGGTCGGAAGTGCACCTGGTCGGATGAATGCGCTGGTGGTATGGCTTGATCGCGTCTGCTAGAGGGGTCGTGCGGATGAGAAGACCGCTTCTCGTGCTGTCGCGTCGCCGTCACGTCGATTTCGGCCTGGTCGTGACAACATCGTGTCCCCGGTTGTGAGCGGCACCACTTTTCTGTCGCCCGCACGCCCAGTTTTTCTGGCCGGTGAGCGTCGTGTTCCGTTCACTGAAGCGAGCCGGCCCGTCTGATCCGGTCGCCACTGTCTTCCGGGTGCGGTCCAGGCTGTCTCGTGGGCCCAGTGTGTGTTCTCCATTAGGGCTTTCTGTCCTCCATCCGAGATCCAGCCGTCGCCGCGGGGGCGTCCCACGTCGATGGAGCTTCTGTCCTGCCGCCTGCTACCGGCCCTCTGCCATGCCGCCCGCTGGGGATGGCGTCCGGCGGTGGTCGGCGCCCGAGAGTCTGAATCGAGCCGCGACAAAGGTCGGAGGAGCACGTGCAGTACAAGATCCTGGGTCCGCTCCGGGTATGCGACGGAGAACGTAACCTGACCCCCAGCGCACGCAAGCCAGCCATCCTCCTCGCGAACCTGCTCCTCAAATCACCGCACGGCGCCACAATCGAGCAGCTCCAGGACGAGATCTGGGGCGCGAATCCACCTAGCCGTGCGGTAGCAGCGGTACACGTCCATGTGTCACGGCTGCGTAAACTCTGGGGCGGATCCGAGTCACCACTGAAGACAAGCACCTCCGGCTACGTGATGAACGTCCGCAGTGGAGAAATGGACATCCATGAATTTGATCGACATGTCCGCTCCGCTCGATACCTGTATCGGTCGGAGAATTATCACGAGGCGTCCGACAGCCTTCGTGCGGCGCTCGAGGTCTACCGCGGCCCCGTTCTCGACGAGCTGCGGGAAAGCCCCACCGTACGAAATTTTTCGACTCGCTTCGAGGAGCACCGCCTAGAGACGGTCGAGCTGTTGACTGAATGCGAGCTCATGCTCGGCCGGCACCGTGAGCTGGTGGGGTGGCTCTACGCGCTGACAGCCGAGTTCCCTCTGCGGGAGACCTTCCACCGGCACCTCATGATTGCGCTGTACCGGTCGGAACGGCAAGGTGACGCGCTCAAGGTCTACCGGTCGGCCCGAGCGGTACTGCGCGATGAACTCGGTCTGGAACCAGGGCGAGCGCTGCGAGAGCTGCATCACGCGATCCTCGTCGCCGACTGTCAGCTCGAGCGGCAGACCGTACGGGGTTGAAACGGGGCGGTACGTCGGTACGCCGCGGCCGCCGGCCCCGACGTACCGACGTACCGGCGTCTGCGCCAGCAGCCCGCGATCCGACGGCCGCAACCTCGACAGCCGACGGTTGGCGGCCTGAGGTGGGGCGAGGTGTGATCCACTGCCGGGTGCTTGTCCGCGCGGGCGGCCTGCCGAGTCCTGCTCGGTGCTGCCCGGCGTCAGGCCACTGGCATCAGGCTCGCTCGGCGCCGACGGCCACGTCGAAGATTGCCTGAAGAGTGGACGCTTCCAGAACATCGGGTAGGGAGATCGGCTGCGCGGTCTCCCGCTCGAGGATCACGCAGAGGGTGAGCAGATGGACGGAGTCCCAGCCGATGACGTCGGCGAGGGGCAGCTGGGTGTCCGCGATCGTGATCGGCAGGCCGATCTCGTCGCGGATGATGGTCACGAGGTCGTCGACGTTGTTCACAGCAGCTCTCCTCCCGCGAGCTGCACGACCAGCTCGACGTGATCGGGGGCGGGCGGGATCTCCGTGAGGTCGTGGTGGAACACGGTCTCCGCCGTCGTGGGTGCCTCGATGGCGACGAACCCGGACTGCGGGTAGAAGTCGCGCACCTTACCGTTCTTGGCGGTCTCCCGGTACCGGCCGATCACGCCGGTCGCCCCGGTGCCGCGGGCATGATGCAACACCGCGGACAGACAGGCCTGCTCGATGCCCCGGGCGAACACCCGGCAGCTGAGCAGGAAGTTGTCGATGTACACGAGGTCGTCCTCGCAATGGGCCAGCACAGCGCCGGCGAGCCCATTGTCTCCGAAACGATCGGAGCAGCGGATTCCCAGCACCAGGGCCTCGGGGTCGCGGGTCAGCGCGGCGACCGCGGTCGGTTGCAGCCGCCCGCCGGTGAGGTTGAACTGATTGGTACGCAACGTGATCTGGGAGATCCGGTTGATCTGACTGTCCGTCGCCGTCGCCAACAGCACGCGGACACCGAGCTCCCGCAGGTAGCCGTTAAGAGAGTCGAAGCTGTGCAGGAAGGTGTGACGGTCGGCCTCCGCGCGGTAGCGGGCCGGCCGCTCGTGGTCCTCCTCGGTGAGGACCCGCAGGTCGAACCAGCCGTCGGCAAGCAGCGCCGCCACGTGACGGGCCGGTTCGTCGTCGAGCGCGACCACCGCCACCTCTGGGAGCTCCCGGCGTACCAGCCCCCGTTCGTAGGGACTGTCGTCGGCAAACACGAAACTGTCGATGCCCAGATTCAGGTCGGCGGCCAGTTCTCGTAGATTGTCATGTTTCGGCCGCCAGTTGGCGACCACCCGAACGAAGTCACTCTCCCGCAGGACCATGTCGGTGTGGTTCACGAGAATCTCGCTGACGGTCTCGGCGTCGTTCTTGCTGACAGCGCTCAGCAGCACGCCCTGCGAGCCGAGCTGTCGAATGACCCGCTGGAACGAGCGGAATGCCTCGCCCCGATAGGTCTCACCGATCTCGATGCCGTCTTTTCCGTCGTCCCCGAGGACTCCGCCCCACAGAGTGCCGTCCAGGTCGAGCACCAGGGTCTTGCGGGCGCGGCCGGTGAATGCGCGGGCGAGGTGACCGATCTCGCGGGCGTAGGCGGCGAGCAGCTCGGCGGACAGGTACGCCTTTGCGTAGACGCTCATCCGGGCGTCCCGGGCGGGGACGCCGTCGGCCAGCAGCGGATCGGTGTCCACCACTACCAGGTCCGGATGGCGGTCCGCGAGCCGGAGCAGCCGGGCGTTGGCCTCGCGCCAGAGCGCACCGAGCCGAGCACGGGAGGCATGATCGATCAGCTGGGCGGTGTGCGCGCGGCTCAGTGGCGCCGTGTTCATTACGAGGACACCGTGACTGGCCTCCTCGAAGCACCTCACCAGGCCTTCCAACAACTCGAGCTTCTCCGCCCAGACCCGTTCGACGTCGTCGGGCTGCCACGGTACGGGCACCTCGGACCAGATCAGGTCGGGATTCAGTACGCACAGCACCAGGTCGGGCCGCCGGGCGTACAGGTCGCTGGCGTGATCCGCGAGGTCGGTGACATAGCTGTCGAAGTCGCCGAGGTGCAGCCGGGCCAGCAACCCGTGCCGGGCCAGCTCTGCGGTCAGCGGCGCGACAAGCCCGGCCAGGGTCCCGTGCCCGACCACGGAGACCGTCAGCGCGGTGGTCCCGGGATGGCGGGCGAGGATCTCGTCCGGGTCGACCCGGGCCAGCAGACGGCCGGCGCGGATCAGATCCTCGCCGGATCGGCCGTACAGGAGACCCGGAACTGCCGGGTAGTGTTCCGCCAGGCGCCCCGAACGGTGCAACTCGAGCAGGTCGGAAAAGGTTTCCTCGACGTGGTCGGGCGGTGCGCCCACGATCTCGGCGTCAGTCGCCACCGTTGGTGTCTTCATAGTCGACGTCCAGTCCTTGTGCGCGTCGAGCGGCGACCATCCACGCGACGCCGCCTGGGAGCTCAATGCTTCCCGGTGGGCCTAAACGGCTGCTTGTCTCGTGCTTGCAATCTTCCTTCGCCCCGCTGGCCGGGCTTTTCCTACTGCCCAGCTCGGCCCGCGGGTCGCGCTGGCGGCAGCCATTCGGTGAGAGATTGAGCTGGTCGAACCAGTCCCCGGGCGGGACCGCGTCCCGCACAATGACGCGGACGGCGGGAACCACATCGGGGAGGGTGACGTGACACCGACATTGGATACGGCGACCAACGACCTGGATATCATGATTGTCAGGGATCGTGCGCAGCGGGCTGCGCTGGCCGACGCCGGGTCACTGCCGGTCGCGGGGCTGACCATCACCGACGTCCTCGTGCCTGGTGTCTGCGAGGGTGCGCCGGTGCGGGTGCGCGTCTACCGACCAGACGGGCCGTCGGTCGCGCTCCCGATCGTCGTGTGGATGCATGGCGGCGCCTTCGTGCTCGGCAGCGTCGACGCCGTCCACGACCAGGTCGCCGGTCTGGCGCGGCGCGTCGGCGCGGTGTTCGTGTCGGTCGGGTATCGGCTTGCCCCCGAGCATCCCTTCCCGGCCGGTCTGGACGACTGCTACCGTGCCCTGACCTGGGCCGTGGAGCAGGCCGCCGCGCTGGGAGCCGACCCGGCCCGGCTCGCGGTCGCCGGGGTCAGCGCGGGCGCCACGCTGTCGGCCGGGCTTGCGTTGCTCGCCCGCGACAGGGGCGGACCCGCGATACTCCTGCAGGGCTTGGCCATGCCCGCGCTGGACGATCGCCTGGAGACCCCTTCGATGCGGGAGTCCGTGGACACCCCGGTGTGGAACCGTCCGCTCGCCGTGCGGAGCTGGCGGCACTATCTCGGCGAGGGCGTGCTCGAGGCCAGTCCCTATGCGGCTCCCGCCCGAGTCGGCGACCTTGCCGGACTGCCTGCGGCCTACGTCACGATCGCCGGCCTGGACCCGTTGCGGGACGAGGGGATCCTGTACGCCCATCGGCTCATGCGGGCGGGGGTGGCGGTCGAACTGCACACCTACCCCGACGTGTCGCACGGCTTCCGCAGCCCGGTGCACACGGGAGTCGCCCAGCGTGCCAACCAGGACCTGGTCGGCGCGCTGCGGCGGGCACTGGTGGACGCTGGGTGACCCGTCTCCAAGGGCGGCCGTCGGCGGGAATCACGTGTCCACCGTCGACTCCACCGGGCTGCTCGGAGCGGGGATGGAGACGGGTGGGCGCTCCCGTTCGTCCGCTCGGGCGCGGCCGCGGCTACGGCCGTTGCCGAAGCGCCGCACCGCGGGCATCTCGATGTAGGTGAACATCAGCCAGGCTGCCAGCGTGGACACGGCGAACGCCAGCACGAACAGCCCCAGACCGTCCACGACTGATCGGGAGTCGTCGGGCCCGACCCAGTGGCTGATGCGGCCGAGGACGAGCCAGTGGATCATGTAAAAGGCGAACGACCGGTCGCCGAACCAGATCAGTATCCGCTGGCGCATCCAGGAAGGTCGGTCCTCCAGATCGGCAACGGCGAGCGCGGCGATCAGCGGGACCGTCCAGAGCGTCGCCACGCCGCTGACCCCGAACAGGTAGGGCACTGCGTACGTCGACACGACGTTGCCCACGAAGGCGAGCCCGGCCGCCGGTAGCAGCCCGATCGGCACCCAGCGACCGGCGATCACGATTTTCGCGAGCAGGATGCCGAGGGCGAACTCCAGCGCCCGGACCGGGGGGAAGAACCAGACGAACCAGATCTGGGTGTAGGAGTAGTGGCCGCCGCCGACCGCGAGCAGCCGCGGCTGGTCGGGCAGAACATACGTCGAGAAGAAGGCCGCCCCAATGATCAGGCTCGCCACGACACCGGCGCCGAGCCACAGCCGCTCGTCCCGGATCCGGTTGACGACTGCCAGCAGGAACGGGAAGGAGAGGTAGAACAGAAGTTCGGCTGACAGCGACCAGGAGACTCCGTTCAGGGAGATCACCCGAGGGTTGTCCGGCAGCCAGGTCTGGACCAGGAACAGGTTGGGCAGCCAGTGGCCGAGCGGGATGGACTGGGCCGTGGTCAGCAGGATGACGACAGCCAGCACGAAGGTCGTCAGATGATTGGGGTACACCTTTGCGAGGCGGCGGCGCCAGAAAGCCCGGGATGAATCGTCCGGCCGGGCCGTCCAGGTGAGGACGAATCCGCTCAGCAGGAAAAAGAGGCCCAATCCCCAGTTCCCGACGCGGTCGAGGGTGTGGGACAGATCGTCACCCGCACTCCCGCCGGCAATCAGGCGGTTCTCCCACTGGGCGTGGAAAGTGAAGACGAGTAGCGCGGCGATACTTCGGATTCCGGTCAGGGAAGGTAGTCGAGATTTCGGCGAGGCGTGGCTCATGTGTTCTTGACGCACCTTTCACGCAGGCTCGGAGGCGTTTCTTCGGCCAATTTTCGAACGCGATATTCGGCATGACTGTGGGCGTCTGAAGGATCTTTGTTCGAGATGGGGACAATTCTTTCCCGAAAAACTAAAAGTCCGCTTACGGAATTCCTGTCGGCGGCTTAACCGGATCCGCTGACGGGCTGCGCGGTGGCCTGCGGGATGCGGCCGGACGGCGGGGTCCACGGTGATGGTGGTGGCGAGGCGGCTCGGGTCTGAACAGGCCTGCCTGACCGGACGGCGGAGTCGGCCTCCGGCCTTTGGTGGCCAGATCAGGTTCCGGGGCCCCGCCCGCCGTCCGCCCGTTCGGCTCCACCCGGATGGTTGGGGGTCGCCGGAGCGAAGGCCGTGAAGGCCGAGATCTCCGCGGAAAGTGATATCCGCCACTCGATGTCCTCGGCGAGTCCTAAAATATGAACTTAAAAGTTCAATAATCTGAAACGATGGGGGAGGGAAATCCAGTTGCGGTTGCGGATCATCGGTCGGGCCGGGACGCAGGACGACGAGAAAGGTGGCAGTGGTGAGTGGAATTCGGGTCGGAGTCGTGGGTGCAGGATGGGCCGCCGGCATGCATCTCCAGGGCTATCAGGCCGTTCTCGGGGTCGAGCTCGTCGCCCTCACGAGCCGTACCCGGGCACGCGCCGAGGCCGTCGCGGCCAGGTACGGAGTGGCCCGGGTAACCGACAGCGTCGAAGAACTCATCGACGCCGTCGACGTCGTGTCGATCGCCACTCCACCGGACAGCCATCGCGAGCTCGTACTCGCTGCGGTCGCCGCCGGGCGCCACGTGCTGTGCGACAAGCCGCTCGCCGTCAACGGCACCGAGGCGAGGGCCATGGTCGACGCGGCCCATGCCACCGGCGTGCGGCATGCCAGCGGTTTCATCTGGCGTGGCGACCCGGCTCTGCTTCGGCTACGGGAACTGCTGGGAATGGGCGCGATCGGGCGGTGCCTGGAGATCCACACTGCGTGCATGCTGCCGGTACCGGCGCTGCCGATGAACTGGATGTACGACCGCGACCTCGGCGGCGGTGCTCTGACGCAACACGGCTGTCACGCCATCGACTGGGCCTGCTGGCTGCTGGACTCGCAGATCCACGAGGTCAACGGCAGGCTGACCCACGACATCCGGGAGACCGCGGCCGGTCCTCGTTTCCATGACATCAGTGAGGCGTTCGCCTGGAGCCCCGGCGCGAACGGTGAAGCGCCCAGGAATCTGCCTGTCAGCGCCGAGACCGGCTACGACTTCACAGCCATTTTCGCGAACGGGGTGCACGGTCGCTTCTGGGAGGCCTGGCATCGCGCCGGCCCCTACGAAGATCATGTCATTGTGTACGGCGACACCGGGACCCTGGAATGGCGCGGCGCACTGGGCCTACAACTGCACCGGATAGGCCGGGAACCGGTGACGCTGCCGCTGGACGGCGGGCTCGCCTCCGGCCGGCTGGAGGGTATGCGACGTTGGCGCGAGTTGACCGGCCGTTTCATCGCCGCCGTGCAAGGAGATTGCGATCCGGATCTGCCGACCCTGGACGATGGATGGCACGCCTGCGCGGTCGTCGACGCGGTGCACCGTAGCCAGGTCAGTCGGAGTTGGGAGACCGTCGCAGCCGACCCCGGGCTCAGCGTCGCTCCTCGCCTGTGATCGCTGGCGATCGACAGTGTGTTCGTCTCATTCGGCTTCCGGAACAAGCCGGTCGCCTGCGTCGGCTACGCCGGCGGGCCCGGCGGTGGTATCCGCGCGATCGAGCACCTGGCACAGATCTTCATCGAGACCGAAGCGGTGCCTCTCCGCAGCAACGTCGTCATCCCCATGGTGGCCAGGGCGTTCGACGCGCAGGTGCAGCCGGCGGACCCGATGACGAACGCCTCCGCGGACGTCATGCTCGACGACCTCGCCTGGTGGCCGCAGCCCTGGAAACCGCATGCGCCGCCGGAGAACTGGTTCCCGGCATTCTTCGGCGCCAAGCCACCCGCACCGCCACGACATGAAGCCGACACACGAATCCAGCTTCACTGCGGCGGGGACGCGGCAGGCCTATGTGTTCCGGTCGGGGGCGACACGCCGGCCATGAGGCCGACGTCGGCGGCCCGCGCGCCGACGTCGGCCTGTCGCGCGGCCCGAGGACCGTGGCCTCGCGCCAGGACCGGCGGCGCTCGGCCGGCCGGCGATGGACCGGCCCGATAGAATGGCCAAGATCAGGAGCGCCGCTGCGGGGTGCGAACGCCTTCGCCGGCCGCTGACCGGGCTGACCGGCAGGCCGGGCGATCCGGAGGGAGCTGTCATGGCCGCACAGATCAACTGTCGTCGGGTCTACGAGGCGATCTCCCCTTCGGACGGCAGGCGAGTACTCGTCGACCGGATCTGGCCGCGTGGCATGCGCAGGCAGGACGCGCGGCTGGACGAGTGGCTGCGCGATGTCGCGCCGTCGAGCGAGCTGCGTACCTGGTTCGGCCACGAACCGAGCCGTTTCGCCGAGTTCCGCCTGCGCTACCGCGCCGAGCTAGGGGACGCGGGGCACCACGAGGCCACCGAGCACCTGCGTGACCTCGCCGACCACGGCAAGGTCACGCTGCTGACCGCCACCAGGGACATCGAGCGCAGCCAGGCGGCCGTACTCGCCGAGTGGCTGACCCATCCCTGAGTGGTGCTGGCGCGTAGCCGGGACGGACGCCCGACCTGCGCGCCGGGGTCGGCGCCTCTTCGTCGCGCCGCGTGCTCCCGCGCTCAGGGCAGCAGTGCCTCCGCGAGGCGTGCCTGCCAGGCGGCCTCCTCGCCAGGGCCGGCGTCCGTGGGCAGGTGCAGGGCGAGCACCACCTGGTCGGCGCCTGCCGCGTGGTACTCGGCGACCCGCGCCACGATGGACTCCAGGCCACCCCACACCGTGACGCCATCGACGAACGCATCGCTGCGATCGGTGATGGCGGCCTCGTCAAAGCCCATCCGCAGGAAGTTGCGGCGGTAGCCGGGGACGGTCGTGTAGTCGGCCACCAGCGCCCCGACCTCGGGCGATCCGGTGAAGATCAGGTGATCGAACGGCAGGTCCGCGAACGCGGCGGCCGTCCGAGCCCCGCCGCGGATGACGGCCACCTCGTCCGGGTGCATCCGAGCCGCCCGGGAAGCGCACAGCCGCGGGCTGGTCAACCGGGTCGTCTCCGCGGGACAGGCGCTGAACGCGGCCCGCGAGCTGGCCGCGGAGATCGTCGCGGCGTCACCGACCTCCGCCCGCGTCTCGCTGGAGGTGATCGCCGACACCGCGGCGATCCCGGATCCGGTGGCGGCGGCCATGGCCTACTCCCGGCCGATCGACAACCTCCTCACCACTGAGGACTCGCACGAGGGCCGGATGGCGTTCCTGGAGAAGCGCCCGCCACGCTGGCTGAACCGCTGACGGGACCGGGCCACGCGGCGAGGGGCGAGGGACGAGGGACGGGCCATGGCGTCGCATCCCGCATCCGGCCCTGGACGACGGGCAGCGGCTGGCCGCCGCCTGGAAGACGGTGCGGGCGGCGGCGGAACGCGTCGGCCGCGACCCGGACTCCCTTGGTCTTCAGGGCCAGGTGGCGGTGCGGGACGCCACCCCGGCAGAGGTGTAGGCGCGGCTGGAGCGCTGGCTGGACCTGGGAGCCACCCGTATCGCCGCCAACACGCTCGAGGCCGGGCTCGTCTGGCCCGGGGGTCATGCCGACGCCTACGCCGAGGTCGCCGAGCGGTGGAAGGCGCTGCGCCCGTAAGCCCGACCGGGTCGGCGCGGGGCCGCTCGCGGGGGGGGGGGGGGCTCGCGGGTCAGCGAGGCGCGGGCCGAAAGCGGCTGGAGGCTATGTCCACGAACGAGCGCACCAGCGGATTGTGGTCCGCCGCCCGCCAGGCCAGGACCAGCTGGCTGGGCTCACGATCGTCGGCCGGCACGACCGTGAGGCCTGGCGGCAGGAGCTGGTCGAGCGGTGCGAGCGCTGACATGCCGTCCCATCGGCGAGCGATCCGATCGTGATCCGCCGCTGGCCAGCCGCGTCGCGGACGCGAACCTCCAGACGGCTCGCCTGTTCGAGTAGCGCGCGGGCCTCGACCAGCAGCGTCTCGCCCGCGGCGGTCAGGGCGACGCCGGCGGAGGTCCGCTCGAGCAGCCGGATACCCAGGTCGGCCTCAAGCTGGCGGATGGCCCGGCTCAGCGGCGGCTGAGTCATGTGAAGCCTACTTCCTGCGGACCTTCGACACCGACGAGTCGCCATTCCTGGCGCTGCCGATCTTTCCCAACCGCAACTTTCGCCACGAGGCGCTGTTCGTCAACGCCGACAGCGGCATCACCAGGCCGGAGGACCTCGCCGGCAGGACCATCGGCGAGTTCGGACTGTGGGGCCACGACCCGGGCGTGTGGATGAAGGGCATTGCGGCTGTGGACGAGCGAGGACATCTTCGTGCCCGAACTCCTGCACACCTGAGCCGGGATTCGAGACCCAGGTCAGCCGACACCCAGGTCATCCGAGACCGAGGTCATCCGTGGTCATGACGGTCGGGCCTGCGAGGCGGCGTGGTCCTGGACGGCCTTGCCGATCGCGGCGGCCGTCTGGTCCTTCCAGGTCTGCGAGAGGCTGACCTGCCAGTCCTGGGAGCGCAGCGGGCCGGCGGAGGAGCCGGTGAAGTGTGGCATGACCTCGCGGGCGAACAGCTCGTAGCTGCGCCTGGTCGCTGCCTGGTCGGCCAGGTCCGCGGCCAGGATCAGGTAGGTGCCGAAACCGCCGGACTGCTGCCACAGGCGCTCGATCTGTTCGATCGCCATGTCGGGGGTGCCGCAGATGAACGAGCCGGTGGCGTTGCCCCGCTCGATGCGCTCCGCCAGGGGCGTGCTCGGGTCGCCGGGAATGGGCAGCACCTTGGACTGGTAGGTCTGCACGTCGATGAGGCCGTACTCGACGTCCTTGGCGGCCTGCTCGGCGGTGTCGGCCAGGTGCATCTGGCCCATCAGCCGCCAGGACCGCCGGTCGACGGTCTTACCGTGCTGCTCGGCGACCTCGTTGGCGACCTTCCAGTGCGCGCCGAGCGCGTCGAAGCCGCCGGCCTGGCTGGCGGCGATCGACAGCATCCCGGCGCCGAACCGGCCGGCGGTGCGCGGCCCGGCGGGGGAGAAGGTGGCCGCCACGGCGATCTCGGGGCGGGGCCAGGTATACGGCGCCAGCTGGAGCACCGCGTCCTGCAGGGTGAACCAGTCGGTCTTGCGGGTCACCGGCTCCCGGCCGTCGAACAGGGCGACGATGGCCTCGAGTGACTCCTCCATCATCGCCCGCTGCCGGTTGGTGTCGATGCCGAGCATGTGTGCGTCGGATGCGAGCTGGCCGGGGCCGACGCCGAGCATGATCCGACCGCGGGTCAGATGGTCGAGCAGCACGATCCGGTCCGCGACGTGCAGGGGGTGGTGGTAGGGCAGGGAGACCACGCCGGTGCCGAGCCGGATCTGCCGGGTGCGGGCGGCGGCGCTGGCGATGAACAGCTCAGGGGAGGCGATGATCTCCCAGCCGCCCGAGTGGTGCTCGCCGATCCAGGCCTCGTCGAAGCCGAGTCGGTCCAGGTGATCGAGGAGGGCGAGGTCCTGTTCGAGCAGCAGGGTGGGGTTGCGGCCGGCGCGGTGGAACGGCGCCAGAAAGACGCCGAAGGTGAGCGGCCACCGCTCGCCGCGGGCCACCTCGGTGGAGATCGTCCGGGACAACGACATCGGGATCCTCCTGAGCTCGGCCTCGACCCCGGAAGAGTCTCAATATGCACAACACGAATCAAGAGCTGCATTATGCGAACGACGCACTATGCGAACCCGGTCCCAGGGGGTTCGCGCCTGCCTGGGGGCCGGCCGTGCGCGGCCACCGTGACGCTGTCGGCGGCGGCCCGGACGCGCTCGCCGAGTTCGAGGACGGTGCTGCCCGGTAGCGGCCCGTTCCGGCGCCGCTCGAGTCCAAAGATCAGGCACAGCACGACGACGACCGACCCGCCTGCGTCGAAGACCGGGGCGTTGATGGACGTCGGGCGGTATTCGGCGGCCGGGTCAACCGTCGCCGGCAACGTGCCGGCCAGGTTGAAGGCCCGGCCGACGTCCGCCATGAGCCGCCGCAGCGCCGCGGTGTGCGCGGCGTCGCTGACCTGGTCCTCGTCCAGCTCGCTGAGCAGGGAGCTGAGCCGCTCGTAGAGATGGTCCTCGATCTCGACGGCCCAGCCGCGGGAGCGGATACCGGCGAGCCCTGGGGTCAGCCGCGCCAGCGCGTCGGCCGGACGGTCCGGTCCCAGCCGGGCGAGCCACGCCTGCGCGGCCGCCTCGTCGGCCCACGCCACCGACACCGCGCCGAGCGGGGGCCGAGGCCGGATGCGGTCGCCCAGACGCAGCGTGTGCATGCCGAACGTGACGCTTGCGGGCCGGGCGGCACCGGCTGACGGCAGGCCGATCTCACCGACGAGCAGGTCGTCGTCCTCGCCCGGGATGCCGCCGGCCACCAGGGCGACGCAGGGCACACCGGTGTCGGCGGCGAGGTCGCGGGCCACCGGGCGGGCGAGGTCGAGCGCGGTGTTGCCCTGCGCGGCGGCTCGGCCCGCGGCTACCAGCGCCGGGCCGAGCCGGTAGGTGCGCAGCTCCGGGTGGCGTAGCAGCCAGCCGCGCCGGGTGAGGGCAACGACCATCGGATGGACGGTGGCCTTGCTGACGCCGACCGCTCGGGCTATCTCGGCCAGGGCGAGCCCATCGGAGGGCCGGCTGGCCAGCAGGTCGATCAGGTTGAGGAGCCGCTCGGTCTGCGGTGACGGTCTGCTCATGGTGCTGTGCATCTCATGGTGCTGTGAATGTAGCTCGCCGGCAGTGATCAGTGTTCGCATAGTGCACCTCTTGAACTGGCTTCTGCGTACCACCAGGCTGTCCTGCATGGCAGACCGGATCGTGGGAAAAGTCGCTGTCGTCACCGGCGCGGCGAGCGGGATCGGGCGCGCGGTGGCTCGGCGATTCGTCGCGGAGGGTGCCCGGGTGGTGGGCGGCGACATTGACGAGGTCGGGCTGGCCGCGCTCGCCGCCGAGCTGGGCGATGCGTTCGTCGCGGCCCGGTGCGACGTCACCGTCGAGGCCGACGTGGCGTCCCTGGTGGAGCTGGCGACCAGCCGGTTCGGCGGGTTGGACATCGCCGTCGCCAACGCTGGCGGAGGCACTGCCGCCGAGCTCGCCGACCACGACTTCGCCGAGTGGCGCCGGGTCGTCGACCTGTGCCTGCACGGGGCCTTCCTCACCGTCAAGCATGCCGGGGCGGCGATGCGGACGACTGGGCTCGGCGGGTCGATCGTGACGATCGCCAGCCTCAACGCCGTCCAGCCCGGCCGTGGCATGGGCGCCTACTGCGCGGCCAAGGCCGCGGTCGTCGCGCTCACCGAGGTGGCCGCGATGGAGCTCGGCCCGGCCGGCGTGCGGGTCAACTCCGTCGCGCCTGGGCTGGTGCGCACCTCGGCCACCAGCCGGCTGTGGAACCGGCCCGGGGGGGTCGACGAGTTCGTCGAGAACACCCCGCTCGGCCGGTTCGCCGAGCCGGAGGAAGTGGCGAGCGTCGTGCTGTTCCTCGCCTCCGACGAGGCGAGCTTCGTCTCCGCCAGCCTCTACGGGGTGGACGGCGGCGCCCGGACCAAGCGGTACCCGGACACGATCTCCGCCATCCAGCGTCTGCGCGGCGCGGCAACCTGACGAACCTGCACGCGATGGCGACCGTGCGGCGGATGGCGACCGTGCGGCGGATGGCGGCGCGGTCCGCGTCGTCAATGCGGTCCGCGTCGTTATATTGACGTCAACCTCGACGTCGACCACCAGAACTCGCGTTGCCCCGGGTGGACGGGCTTACCGCACCAGCTGTCGGGCCGTCGCCGCGCGCCGCAGCGGGATCAGAGACCAGGAGCTGTTGACCCCATGAGCGAGACGCCTCCCGAGGACGCCGTAGAAGAGCTGCGCCGACGTCTGCTTCTCCTTGAGGATGAGCGCGCGATCGGTCGGGTCGTCCTGTCCTACGGACCGGCGGCCGACTCCGGTCAGGCCACCCGCGCCGGCTCCTTGTGGCACAAGGACGGGCTCTACGACTGGGATGCCGGGGGCGATCCCCTCCAGGGCGGCGCCGCGGTGGAGAGCATGCTCCAGACCGGGGCCCACCAGGGGCTGATCGGCCACGGCGTGGCTCACTTCGCCGGACCCATGCTGATTGACGTCCAAGGCGATCGCGCGACGGCCCTCAACTATTCCTTGATCATGCGCAGGGAGGAGGGCCGGTTCTATCTGTGGCGGGTGAGCGTCGCCCGATGGGACCTGGAGCGCCTCGACTCGACGTGGAAGGTCCGATGCCGGACCAATCGGCTCCTCGACAGTTCGGGCGCCGGTCGCGAACTGCTGGGCGACACCCTCGACGCCATCTTCGGCACCATCTGACGACCCTCGACAGGCACGGCGATGGGACGGCCGGTCAGGTCAGCCGATCAGGTCAGCCGTAGCCCGCCGTCGCAGGGCAGGACCACGCCGGTGATGAAGCTGTTCTCCAGGACGGCGGCAATCGCCGCGGCGACGTCCTCGGGTCGGCCGTTGCGCCGGACGGGGGTTCGGCTCGCGAACTGCGCCAGTGTGGCGTGCCGGGTGTCCGCTGGCAGATCGTCCCACCAGCCGGTCTCGACGACGCCAGGGGAGACGGCGTTCACTCGTCGGGGGGCCAGCTCGGCGGCGAGGGGTGCCACGGCGGCCTCCAGCGCGCCGTTGACCGCGGCCAGTCCGGCGGTTCCCGGTAGCGCCGCCTGAGCTGAGGCCGCGGTGACCAGTGTGATCGAGCCGTCGGCGGCGAGCGTCGGTAGCGCCAGGGCCACGGCCCGCAGGTGGGCGACCGACTTGCCGAGGAACGCCCCGGCCAGGTCGGCGTCGGCGAGTTCCGTCGCTGGTCCGGCTCCGCCGCGCCGGGTGACGGTGACGACCAGGTCGCTGATGGGTCCCGCCTCGTCGAAGAACGTCCTCAGCGCGTCGGCGTCCTCGGCGTCCACCTCGATGCCCCTGGCCGATCCGCCGAGTTCCTTGACCGTGGCCTCGAGCCGGTCGCGGTTGCGGCCACCGATGGTGACGGTCGCGCCTCGGTCGGCGAACAACTGTGCGGTGGCGAGCCCGATTCCGGCGCTGCCCCCGAGGACGGCGATGTGACGGTCTGACGTGCTGCTGCTCGCGGACATCGCGAACCTCCATTTCCGAACGGTGCGTTCGGTAAAAGCTAGCATAGATACCGAACGGTGCGTTCGGTTACGATGCGGGGGTGGATGAACAGCCTGTCCGCCAGCCGGGGCGGCCACGCAGCGAGCGGGCGCGCCTGGCCGTCCTCGACGCGACCCTGGCGCTCGCCGGCGAGGTGGGGCCAGCCGGGCTCTCCATGGAGGCCATCGCGAAACGGGCCGGCGTGAGCAAGGAGACGCTCTACCGCTGGTGGCGATCCAAGACCGAGGTGATCCTCGATGCGATGGTCGAGCGCGGGCAGGCGAGCATCCCGCTCCCCGACAGCGGCAGCCTCCCAGGCGACGCGCACGCCTTCCTGAGATCCACGGTCGATGCGCTCGACCGCACCACCGTTCTTCTCCTGCGGGCCGTCGCCGCGGCGGCAGCGACGGATCGGGCGGTCGCGCATGACGTCCGGGACCGGTTCCTCACCGCCAGGCGAGCCGCGCTGGGCACGCTCCTGGACCGGGCCGTCGCGCGCGGCGAGATCCCGGACGATCGCGCGGCGCCGCTGGTCGATTTCGTCTATGGCTCGCTGTGGTACCGGTTGATCTTCGACATCGGGCCGCTCGACCACAGCTGGGCCGACGAGACCGCCGCGGCGATCACGGCCTCCCCACGGCGGCCGCCGCTCTCAACGCGTGGGGCTTCGTCCGAGGGGCGAGCACGACAGGGGGGCCGGCGCGAGGATGGCGGACGTGGCGAGGGCAGCGAGGACGTCGTGGTGGAAGTCCGGTGAGGAACGTCCCCCGGTCGACCTTCGTACGGATCAGCCGCACCGTGCGTCTCGCGGCAGCACGATGATCTTTTCGGGCATCGATCCGCCACGGTAGGCATACCCCGTCCGCTAGTCCACAGCGTTCACGGGATGATCGCCGCGACAACCAGCGCTGGCGGATGGCGGGTTTCCGGGCACGCGCGCGGCGCTGCCTGTCGCGAGCGCCGAGATCGTCAACTGGCTCGTCTTCGGCGGGAACACGATCGAGACCCGCGGCGACTGCCTCGCCCAGATCCACGCCCACGCCACCGTCGGCGGCTGACCAGAACCTCACCCGGGCCCGCGCACCGCGCGTTTCGGTCAGGATCGGTCAGATGACGACGGTCCTGCTCGGATTCGCCGCCGGCCTGGTCATCGCCATGGTGACCACCCCGGTCGGGGTGTCGGGGGCGGTGTTCCTGCTGCCGGTGCAACTCGACGTGCTCCACACCCCGAACCCGGCGGTCACCCCGACCAACCTGCTGTTCAACGTCATCGCCACCCCCGGCGCCCTGGCCCGCTACCGCCGGCAGAACCAGCTCACCAGCCCTTTGGCGCGCCGCCTTGTCGCCGGCACTCTGCCCGGCGTCATCCTCGGCGCGATCATCCGCGTCCACCTCGTCCCTGATGCCCGCCTGTTCCGTTTGTTCCTGGCCCTGTTCCTGCTACCTCTGGGCATCTGGCTCTGCGCCCGTACCCTGCGCCACCCTCAGCCACGCCCCACCCCGCCACCACAGCCCCGGACCATCACCGTGCTGGCCCTGCTCGTCGGCCTGGTCGGCGGTGTCTACGGCATCGGCGGCGGCTCGATCCTCAGCCCGATCCTCGTCGGCCGGGGCATGCCCGTGCCCACTGTCGCCCCCGCCGCCCTCGCCTCCACCTTCACCACCTCGATCGCCGGCGCCGCCACCTACGCCCTGCTCGCCCTCACCACCTCCGGCAACATCGCCCCCCACTGGGCCCTCGGTCTGGCCCTGGGACTCGGCGGCCTCGCCGGCGCCTACCTCGGCGCCCGCCTGCAACGCCGCATCCCCGACACCAGCCTCCGGCTGTTGCTCGGCGCTCTGGCCATCGCCCTGGCCACCGTCTACCTCACCCACTCGAGCTGACCGGCCGCGAAGATCTCCCCGATGTCGCCACCCACCTGACGGTCCCCGTCAGCGACGTTCGTGACGCTCGATCACAACGCTGGTCGACTTCACCGCCCCGACCACCAGCGGGGTGCCTCGCTCCACCGTGCACGGCCACCTCGACAGGACCAGCACCGGCACCCAACCTCGTAGGCCATTGCCCGTTACTCCACGAGCGGAGCTGGAACAGGTCACCGTTCGAAACGGTTGCAGTCGGCGCGTGGCGAGGCGCCGGTGCCCCGCCCAGATCGTCGAAAGGCGCCAATGATGAAGATCGGAATTATCGGGGCGGGGCAGATCGGCGGGACGCTGACGCGACGGCTGCGTGAGCTCGGCCACGACGTGCGGGTGGCCAACTCACGCGACCCGCAGACCCTGGCGGAGCTCGCGGCGGACAGTGGCGCCACGGCCGTCTGGGCGAGCGACGCCGCCGAGGACGCCGATGTGGTCATCATCAGCATCCCGCAGAAGAACGTGCCGAACCTGCCGGCGGGTCTGCTCAAGGGCGCGAAGCCGGGGGCGCCGGTGATCGAGACGAACAACTACTACCCCCAGCAGCGCGACGGCCGCATCGACGCCATCGAGGCCGGCAGACCGGAGAGCCTCTGGGTCGCCGACCAGATCGGCGCGCCAGTGGTCAAGGTGTTCAACGGGATCTTCTGGAAGCACCTGCTGGAGCGTGGCCGGCCGAGCGGCGCCGAGGGCCGCATCGCGCTGCCGATCGCGGGCGCGGCCGGCCCCGGCAAGGAACTGGTGTTCCGCCTCGTCGACGAGCTGGGCTTCGATCCGGTCGACGGCGGCACCCTGGCGGACTCCTGGCGCCAGCAGCCCGGCACCCCCGTCTACGGCGCGGACCTCGACGCCGCCGGCGCCGTCAGGGCCCTCGCCGCCGCCTCCCCGGACCGTCCGGCGGACTTCCGCGCCTGATGAACACGGCTGCCGCGGTCGCGGCTGTAGGTGGTGTACTACACCACCTACACGGCCGGCGCCTGCTACGCCAAGGTCGAGAAGATCGCGGGCTGGGCTTCCACCGGCCTGCTCGTAGTGGTTGTCGCCCTCGTCGCCGGCCTGTATCCGCGTCGCCGACACCACCAGGTAGCCGCTGATCGCGCGGAACTGGCGGGCGCCGGTGAGGGTGCGGAGGCACCCGGATACTTTCTGCCGAAGTTTGATCATGCGGATGTCGCGTTCGCATCCGTTGTTGTCCGCGGGAACTCGCGGATCGTGGGTGAACCGCGGGTAGTCGGTTTCGCGGTCGATGAGCCCGCAGGCCAGGGCGTGGCGGGCGGCCATGAGTTTCGTGCCCCGCGGTGAGGTCTGGGTGATCCCGATGTGGGCGGCGTGGCGCAGCAGCTGGGTGTGGGCCGCCAGGTCCGTGGCGTTGATCGTGATGCCGGTGGTGGCGGCGTCGACGGACAGGCGGTGCGGGGCGACGAGGGCGTCGGCGGCCTGGGTGGCCCAGCACCAGGTGCCGGCCGGGGCGGCGTCGCTCACGGCCTGCAGTTCGCGGAGCACGTGGGCGACACACAGCTGGTGGGTGGCGGTGGTGTAGGTGTCATACGGCGCCCAGGCGTCGTGGACCACGACCCCGGTGAAGCCGGTCAGCACCCCGAGGGCGTCGATCCCGGCGGTTCCACGCTTCGGATGGCAGTCGATCAACGTGTACTTCCCCGTGCGGGCGCAGTGCACCCAGTGCGGTTTCCCGGCGACCCGCAGCCCGGTCTCGCCGGCGCCGACCACCTCGGCGCCGGCGAGCAGGTCGCGGACAGCGGCGAGGAAACCTTCCAGGTCGGTGGCGGCACGGGCGGTCATCGCGGCGACCGTGCCCGCGGACAGGGGGATGCCGGCCAGCTCGGCGAGCGCGGTCGCGGTCCGCTCTTTCGACAGGAACTGGCCCGCGTACAGGTAGACCGCGGCCGCGGCCACCCGCGGCCCGTACCCCACCCCGGCCGGTGGGGTCGCTTTCGTGCGTGTCCCGCAGCCGCATTCCCGCTCGAGGAGCTGATGTTCTCTCACGTGCGGGCGTAGTTCGGGCAGGTCGAACACCTGCCGGCGTTCGGTCCGGGTCACCGGCCGACCCGCAAGCGACGTCCCGCACCCCGAGCACGGCCCCGGCTCGTGCGCCACGCGCACATCAGGATCGGCGACCATGCCCAGCGTCGACCCCCGATGGCCGTTCTGCCCACCAGGGCGCCGACCCGTCCTCGTCCGCAGTGACGTCGGCACTGGCTTGGCCAGCCCGTCCGAACTCGGTGGCTTCGACGAGTTCCGCGACGTCTTCGCGACCTGCGCCTCCAACTCCGCGATCCGCGCCCGGACCTGTTCCACCCCCGCCCGCAACTGCGCGATCAGTGCCGCCTGCTCCACCACCAGCGCCGCGAGCTCGTCATACGACGGCACCGACGGCACGAGCGGATCACCGGACACACCCGGACCCTACGGTCCGATCAGCCATGCCGCACCAACACCCCGAGATCGTCCGGCCATCGAAACGTCCCCACCAGCCGGGGAACCAAAAACAAACGATCTACAAGACCTGACCAGTTACCCCGGATGTACGACTATTTCCTCGGCGGCAAGGACAACTTCGCCGCCGATCGGGAAGGTGCCGAGCAGGTCATCCGGGCTTTTCCGAGTACGGTCAGCGCCGCCCGGCAGAACCGCGCCTTCATGCTGCGCGCGACCCGGTATCTGGCCGCCGAACAGGGCATCCGCCAGTTTCTCGATATCGGTACCGGAATCCCGACCAGCCCAAATCTGCACGAGGTGGCACAGAAAATCGTACCGAGCGCGCGGGTGGTCTATGTGGACAACGCCCCCACCATGCCAGGCCCGACGATCAGTCACCCGACAAAGTTCCAGGATCTGGCAATGCAGTATTAAATTGGAACTCCCGCAATGGCGCCCGCGCCCGAACGATGCCAAAACACAAACGGATCGCTCGCCGGGATGCTATGGAATTCGGTGTATCGGTCGCGTCCGGAAGCTTTCTTCACGCGACGAGCGAGTGGCTGCCCGCTGTGCGATCACGGCGCCTCTTGTCGGGACACTGATGAGATGGGGCCGAAGCCGGGAAACGCCGACCGGGAAACTGTCGGAGCAGCAAAGTTGGGCAGAGATACCCTGGCAACGCTGATTGGTGAGTGAAGGTGGCCGTGCCCGGCGTCCGACGGAGCTCCGAAAGCCGGAGGGTTGGATGACCGTGAATGTCCTGAGTGCAGCGGACGGCGTGCTCGCTGCGCGCCTTTCGCCGGTATTCGCGGTCATACCGATGACTGCGGTCATCGAACCCTTTGTGTACCCGTGCGCCCGCGTCGGCCCAGCCGCCGGACCACCTAAATTCTTTCCGGGCAGCGAGCTCCGGGAGTGCCCGCGGGCCGTCGCCACACGGGCGACGGTGCTCGGGCAGCGTAACCGAAACGGAAGGATGGAACGCGATGCCAATGTATCCCGACCTGGGACGAAGAAATAAATCGTGGAGACGCGGGGGTGGGTGGCCGGTCGTCGCCAGGTTGATGACCATTGGGGCGGTGCTGGCCGGTGCTCTGATGGTGTCGGGTGGGCCTGCTTCGGCGGCGACCGTCACCGACGTGGCCTGGTCGGTCGACAACAACGTCACGGGCGCGACCGGGGTGACCTACACCTGGAGCTTCACAACCCTGACTGCGGGAACTGTCGCGTCGGTGACGTTCACCGTTCCGGCCGGCACGACCGGCACGCCGACGGTCACGAACGTCTTCGGGCTCGGTGCCGGAACCGTCGCCCTGGGCGCGGACACCGTGACCTACACGGTGACCACCCCGGCTGCGGTTCCCGCCAACACGCCCATCTTCGTCCAGTTCGGTGGGTTCACCAACACGACCACGCCCAGCCCGCCACCTGTCACCTCGACGGTGACGACGCAGGCCGCCGGACCCGCGACGATCGACACCGGCACCAGCGAGGATGTGAACTTCGGTGACTCGAACACCGCGGTGACCATCCTGCTCGGCCGCTCGCTGATCTTCACAAACGACACCCCCGCATTCACCCTGCAGCCGGTCCCCGGCACCCCAGCCGGCCCGGTCGCCGCCAAGGCAGTCACCTTGACCGTACAGACGAACGCCGGCAACGGCTACACGCTGGCCGCGGCCCTGGCTCCAAACCCGACGTTTGTGGCGGAAGAAAGTACCGCCGGGTCCGCCACGTTGACCGTTAACAAGTTCGCCGCTCAGGCCACCCTGACCCCGAGCAGCAGCTCCGGCGCGGCCCTCAGTACCCCATACACCTCAAGCAAATACGTCGGATATGACCCGACCACGCCACAAACAATTGTGACGGCAACCGCCGGAACCAACGGCGGTCTCGACACGCTCGCCCTCAACAACCAGATCAAGGTGGACTTCAGTCAGCCCTCCGGCGCCTTCCATGGAATCATCACATACACGGTGACACCCACCTACACCTAAGGAAAACAGCCAGCATATGGCATTAGTTCCGGTTGGCCATGGCAGCGGGTGTACCCGACCAGCCAAGTCGGGTACACCCCTATTTTGGTAACTGTCCAGTAGGCGGATCGGCAAAACTCATCATAGTGTCATGGCCATCTTGACTGGAACGTCAGAAATGATGGCCAGACAGGAAGAAAATAGCAGCATACGCATGAAGAATGCTATTCTGGAGAATCTCGATCAATGCTCGAGTCTGGATGTGTGAGCCTGTACCCCCTTCTCAACGGCTACCTCCTTTGCGCCATGAGAAATTACGGGCAAGATTGGGGAGGGTAAGATTGGGGGACTGGAGAATGTGGCGTGACACGCATACGGCACCACCACGGCCGGATCCGAGCCGCCGCGACGGTCGCCGCCATGGCGACGGTCGTCCTCGGCATCGGCGTACCAACCCGCGCGCAGGCCGCCCCGCCTGGCGCAACGGCAGCACCGCACGGTCCCCAGCTACAGGTGACCTTCGACCCGCCCGGTATGCCAACATCGGCGGTTCCCGGCCAAACCGCCCTCGCTCACTTCCTGGTCACCAACCCAGGACACGATGCCGTCCCGGTCGGTATCGGCCCAGCCACGCCGATCCCGGGCAACAACGGCCAGTTGGTCTTCGAGGACTCACCGGACCCCCGCTTCGGTTCCGGCGTCTCCTGGTCCCCGTCCCGGTTCGTCGCCAGCCCCGGCTCGACGACATCGATCGAGGTGAAGGTCGCGGTCCCTCCCGCCATGGGGCCCGGCGGCTACCTGCTCGGCTTCCTCGTTCGGCCCTTGGTCGGCGGCCCCGGAGTCACGGTGCTCAACCAGCTGGGCGCCCTGGTCACGCTGCGGGTCCCCGGTGACACCCACGAACATGCCAGCGTGCGTTTTCAGGACCTTGGCCGGAGGCTGCCGGTGCTAGGCCACGCACAACTCGCCACCCACGGGAACGTGACGCTACGCGTCACGAACGACGGCCCGTCCAGCCTGTTCGCATTTAACGAGGTGACCGCGGACCTGCGCCCGACCGGTATCGGCCACGCCGTCCTGCGCGGGCACACCCCGCGCCTCGACAACAACCGCCGGCAACCTCCGCAGCTGTTCATGCCTGGCAAATGGGCCGACCAGGAGATCTCCTGGGGTGCCTTCCCACTCGGCCTCGGCCAGACCCGACTCACCGCAGTCGTGTCCTACCACGCCGACCCGTCCACAACCCGATCCATCACCGTAACGGCCAACGTCTGGGTCGTCTCACCCTGGTGCCTGTTGGCCATCGTCGGCTGGCTGGCACTGCTACTCGTCACGTCCTCCATGCGGGCACACCGGCTCACCCGAGGCAGCCACCGCCAGCGGCGCGCTCCGATCGTACGAGCCGCTCGGGCCGTGACAACCGCCACCCTCGGCCTGTTCGCCGTCGCAATGGTCGGGTTCGGCGACCTGCTCACCTACGGCATGCTGGTCGCCGCAGGGACGCTCGGCATAGCGGCAGCTGCCGTCCGGCCGCGCGGCCGACTCTCCCCAGCCGCCGCCGGACACCGCCTCCGGATTGGCGCTCTGGCGCTCGCGGCAACCGGAACCATCGTCGGAGGGTTCGCCGTCGTGACGGTCGCGCAAGGCCATCCGCCCGCAGTCGTCTGGGGCGTCTTCGCCGCGGTAGCCACCTGGGTCCTCCTGGTACGCGGGCTGCTGCACCGATTCGGGAGAACGCGGGCCATCGCGCGCGACGGACGAGCCGGCGACAACACCACGATCACCCCCAGGCCGGCCTGAGCCGAGCAGTTCGGCGAAGGAGCGGAGAAGTGTCGCCTACTGCGCCAGTTCAACGGCGACTAGTGCCTTGTCAGGCCACGTTCGCCCGCTTGACGATGTCCCGCAGCTTCTGATCTTCGACGTGCTGGTTCCGCC
>NZ_JALKFZ020000132.1 GCF_023243075.1 Frankia sp. AiPa1
TGGTCACCGGCTGACCACCGAACTGGCCCGAGGCCGCCTGGGTAGGTCTGGACCGCCTGCACCAGCAGCTCGGCCGGTCCACTACGTAACGTGACGAACTATCTGACCTGCATAATTAAGTTTGACCTATCGTCCTGCCTAGCTTTGCTTGGCCTGAAATGGCAGGTGCCGGGGTCTAGCGTCTTGGCTCGAGTCCCGTCTGGCTTTAAAGCAAAAATCACCCTTGGTGACAATCGAAGTCTCCCCACCGTGCCGTGTCCCGCCTTGCCGTCGGATGGTGCGTCTTCCGTCGTGGCGGCGGCGGTAAGAAACGGAGTGCGGGTCTGCGCGGGTGGGTTCGGCCATCCGAGCAGGACCCTGGCGACAGTGTCTCTGTCGATTTCGCCGAGGGCGGAGAAGGTGGCGACGACGAAGCCGTCCGCGAGGTTGTGCGGAACGGCGTTGGCGTAATCGTCACGTAGCAGCGTCGCCGCGACGGGCAGTGGATCGGCGGCGGGTATTTGGCCGAGGCACCTCACGCCGCCGAGGCCGCGCTGTCCGTGGCCACCCGTTTCTACTCGCCCGCGCTGCTCAACCACTGCATCCGCTCCTATCTGTGGGAGCGATGTACGGGACAGCGCACGGCATCGCCTTCGACGGCGAGCTGTACTACGTCGCGGCGCTGCTCCACGACATCGGGCTGACGGAGGCGTTCGATAGTCACAGGCTGCCGTTCGAGGCGGCGGGAGGGCAGCTGGCCTGGGTCTTCGGCGTGGGGGCTGGCTGGCCGGCGGAGCGGGCCGCCAGGGTTTTGGAGATCATCGTGCTGCACATGCGCGACGACGTGGCCCCGGCCGACGACCCCGAGTCCCACATACTGCAGGTCGCCACAAGCTGGGAGGTAGTAGGACGGCGGCCGGAGGAGTTCCCGCCGGACGCGAGGACTCAGATGCTCGCCCGCTATCCACGGCTGGGATTCGGCGCGGAGTTCCTGGCGTGCTTCGAGGACCAGGCGAGGCGCAAACCGGGCAGCACCACCGCCGCATCGCTCGACAAGGACCTCGCCGGACGGATCGCTGTGAATCCCCTTGAAGGAGCCCCACTGCCATGATCGTTGCGTTGGGGATTTCGTCGGCGTGCTCGCGGCGATGGGGGTGCTGTGGTGGCGGCGAAGGTGGTGGCCGGGTCCTTCACGTACCCAGCGGCGATGGCGGCCGCGTAGCCACTGCGGGCGCATAGGTCGGCCGTCCACCCGCCTGATCGAGGGCTGCTCCGGCTGGTCCATCTGCCGGTTCGTCCGTACCGTCCGGCACCACCGCACCATCCAGATCCGCGCCGGCCAGCAGATCCCCACTGGACCCAGCCCCGAGCGACCTACGCGTTGTGCTCGCTCTCATCGTCTGATCCGATGGCGCGCATGCAGGCGGAGCTGACGCGGACCCCCCCTTCCCGGGCTGTCGCCGGCGGTGCCTGGCACGATCGTGTCTCCTCGATCCCAAAAATCTGTGCCCGTCGCAGTAGACATCCGGGTGCTGTCGTGGGTAGAGTTCCTGTCATAGAGAAGAGAGTCCATGGTCGCGGCAGACATGAACTGGCGCGAGCAGGGCGGTGGTCAGGGTAGGCCGCCGAGCACCACCACAGAGGTTCAGTAGTACCCGACCAGGCGATTGGGAGAGGAGCAGACGCCATCAGAATCGCCCGAGTGATGGTCTGACTCACTCGGTTTACGCAGGCCCCGGATTGGAAGGTGGTCCCCCGTCACGCATCGCGATCTCCGCAAGCCTGCTCTTTCGGGGCCGGCCACGCGGACTCAGGGAACTCGGCGTACTTAGCCAGTAGATGGTGTTGCACCCTCGAGGCCCTGGTGCCATATGGCACCAGGGCCTTCTGGCGTGTCCGGTTTTTCGGCCCGTCGGGCGCAGCAGAGTAGCTGTGTCCTCGGTCTCGAAAAATCTGTCTCCGTCGCAGTAGACATCCACGTGCTGTCGTGGGTAGAGTTCCTGTCGTAGCCAAGAGAGTCCATGGTCGCGGCAGATACGAACTGGCGCGAGCGGGGCGGCGGCCAGGGCAGGCCGCCGAGCATCACCAAGAGAAAGTTCGGCAGTACCGGCAGGTGACCTATGAGGAGAGGGGAGCGGACGCCATCAGGATCGCCCGAGCGATGGTCTAGCTCGCTCGGACACCGCGCAGGCCCCGGATTGGAAGGTGGTCCCCGGTCACGCATACGCGATCCCCGTACCCCGCCGTCTCGGGTGGGTATGCGGGTTCCAGAGTCCGGCGTTCTGGCCGGTAGATGGTGTTGAACCCTCGGGGCCCTGGTGCCGTATGGCGCCAGGGCCCCTCGATGTCGTCGATCGACCCCGTCCCTGCACCCGGCCCCGTGGGTCAGTCGAGTTCGACCCAGACGCGTTTGCCGTCGCCGTGCGGCTCGACGCCCCACCGGGCGGTGAGCTGGTCGACGATGTGCATCCCACGGCCCCGCTCATCGGAATCGACGATCTCCCGGGCCATCGGCCGCACCGACGACCCGTCAACGAGTTCCAGACGTAGCACACCATCGGTGACTCGAAGCGCCAGCCGCAGCTGCCCCCGTTCACCGGCATGCTGCACGGCGTTGGTCACCAGCTCCGAGACGACCACCACGGCATCGTCGGTCTGCCGGTCATGCCCCCAGGCGAGCAGCAACCCCCGCAACACCTCCCGGGCAGCGCCCGCGGCACGCGCATCAAAGGGTAGATCCACACTGGCCGACCAGCCCCTGTCGCGCACCGCGACCAACCCCTCACCCCGTCGATCATTCTCCTGGCATGCTCCTTCCCCGCCCGGGGACACAACGAACGGGCGCCACCACCAGATGGTCCTCGCCAACGCTCCCTGTGTGGGCCGTCACTGGGCCTCAGCGCGCGGGGGAAGCAAGGGAAGGATCCGCACCGCTGGCGACCCTGCGCATGGGCTGATCGCTGCCATACCAGTCCAGACAGAAGACGGTCGCGTCATCATCCAGGTTGTTCCCGGTTACCCTCAGGACCCTGCCGGCGAGGTCCTGGACAAGTTCCCGTGGGTGCAGATCCCGGGTCCCGACCAACGCGGCGGGCAGATCGACCTGCGCGGCGTTGCGTTCCACCATTCCGTCGGTGACCAGCAGCAGCCGGTCTCCGGGATGCAGCCGAAGGCTGTGGATGCTGTAGACCGTCCCCTCGAACATGCCGAACGGCGGATCTGCCGGGAAGGAAATCACCTCCACCTGACCGTCCCGCAGCCGGTAGAACGGCACATGCCCGGCGTTCACCACCGAGACGGCGCCGGTGATCAGATCGACCTGCAGCAGCAGGCCGGTGACGAACTCGTCGGAGCCGATCTGCGTCGCCATCATCGCGTTCGCCCGCATGACCTGTTTGGCGAGGTCCCCACCGCCACGGCGGACATTACGCAGGCTGCTTACCAGCACGGTCGCCAGCAGTGCCGCCGCCAACCCGTGCCCCATCGCGTCGGTGAGCGACACGTGCAGCCGGGAACGCCCGAAACTGTAGTCGAAGGTGTCCCCGGCCACGGCCCCCGACGGCTCCAGCCAGCCGGCCACCGTCACCTGCGCGCCCTCACAGGTGAACGATTCCGGCAGCAGCCGGCGCTGGATCTCCGATGCCAGGCCCAGCGGAACGGAGCGCTGACCCCACTCGAACAGATCCGTGTACCGCCGGCTTGTGATCACAATGTAGGCGAGCGCATGCCCGGTGGTTGCGACGGCGCCGACGGATTCGGTAGTGGCCCCGGCGGGCAGCAGGACCTCCAGCACCCCGATCGCCTCGCCCCGAGCCGTGACCGGGACGCACACGTGTGTGCCAGTCGGGCCACGGTCCACCTGCACCAGCTGGGTCCGCATCACCCGCCCCTGGACAGTGCCGTCTACGAGCACCCGCTCCGTTGCCTCCCCGTCCACAGATCGACGGGTGTCGGGGAACCGCGCCAGGTACCCGCCCGCATAGTCCGCGATCAGAAAAGAAACCTCCAGCGCGTCGATCGTCCGGGCCAGCTCACCAGCCACCGCCCGCACGGCATCGGCGGGCGCGGCACGCTCGACCGCTGTCAGCAGCTCCCGTAGTTCGATCGGCCCGGAGGGCATCACACCACTCATGCTAGGCCCCCACCGACGAGTCCTGCCCGCCAGATCATGCCAGGCCGCAGAGTAGTGCCCACTGGCACGGATGTATGCACCGACCTGTTTTCCATCCACTCCCGCCGCATCCCGCCAAATCGCCCGCTCCCGGCGGGGCTCACGGTGGTCGAGCACCGAATCGGTTCTCGTGAATCGGTTCTATCGGGGTGGGTTGAACACGGCGGCGAGCGCGGCGAGGGCTTCGGGTACGGCGCGGTAGTAGGCCCAGACACCGCGCTTGTCGCGGGTGATCAGGCCGGCGTCGACGAGGACCTTGAGGTGGTGGCTGATGGTCGGCTGGGTCAGGCCGAGGGGTTCGGTGAGTTCGCAGACGCAGGCTTCGCCACCGTCCCGCGCGTAGATCATCGACAGGAGCCGCAGCCGGGTGGGGACGGCGATGGCCTTGAAGACGGCGACCAGCGTGTCGGCTTCCTCGGCGGACAGCGGTGCGCGGGTGACCGGGGTGCAGCAGGCCGAGATCGCTCCCGCGAGGCCGGACGGCAGGTCGCTCGTCGGGTCGATGACGGGCAGCGCCGCTGGCGCAGTGGTGGTCGCCATGGAGCCAGCATGCCTCAGCTATTGACAGCCGTCTATGTGTCCATCCATCCTCGGGCCGGCAAGGACATAGATAGGTGTCGATGTGCGGGGTGGTTGGGATGGCCAGGGTGCAGGTGGCGCTGAACGTGTCCGACGTGGGCACGGCGGTGGAGTTCTACACGAAGCTGTTCGGGGTCGAGCCCGCGAAGCGGCGGCGGGGTACGCGAACTTCGCCGTCGATGTGCCGCCGCTGGGTGTGCGCGCCCACGATGACGATCGAACCGGCACCTGCCGGCACGGCCCGCTGACCCCGGAAGTGTCGGGCAACGGGGGCAGTCAGCCGCCGCTGGTGCGGCGGCTGACTGCCGAAACCATCGGCAGCATGCTGCTCGCCGCGCTGGTCATCGGGTCGGGAATCGCCGCGCAGCAGCTCAGCCCCGGTCAGATCGGTCTGCAGCTGGTGGAGAACGCCGCGGCGACCGCCGCCGGCCTGTACGCGATCATCCTGATGGTCGGACCGGTGTCCGGGGCGCACTTCAACCCGGTGGTCACCGCGGTCGATGCCGCGTTCGGGGGACTGCCGTGGCGGGATGCCGCCGCCTACCTGCCCGCCCAGATCGCCGGCTGTGTCGCGGGAGCAGTGCTGGCGAATCTGATGTTCGGCCGGTCGGCGGTGTCGATCTCCACGCATCACCGGGCCTCGGGGCCTCATCTGCTGGCGGAGGTCGTCGCGACCGCCGGCCTCGCCCTGCTGATCTTCGCGCTGGTGCGTTCCGAGCGGGGTGAACGGGCCCCGGCCGCGGTCGGCGCGTACATCGGCGCGGCGTACTGGTTCACCAGCTCCACCAGTTTCGCGAACCCGGCGATCAGCGTCGGGCGGATGTTCTCCGACACCTTCGCCGGAATCGCTCCCGCTTCCGTCCCAGCGTTCATTGCCGTGCAGGCCGCCGGCGGGCTGGTCGGGTACGGCCTGGTGCGGCTGTTCTACCCGCCGACCCCGACCGCCCCGGAGCAGGCTCCGTGGCCCCATCCCGGCCGCGAACCTCATCTGGCGAAAGGACCCGCTCCCGTGTCCGAGAAACCCTCGGTGCTCTTCGTCTGCGTCCACAATGCCGGCCGTTCCCAGATGGCCGCCGGTTGGCTCAACCACCTCGCCGCCGGCCGGATCGAAGTCCGTTCCGCCGGCTCCATGCCCGCCGACCAGATCAACCCGACCGCCGTCACCGCGATGACCGAGGTCGGTATCGACATCACCGCCGAAACACCGAAGATCCTCACCGTCGAGGCCGTCCAGGCGTCCGACGTGGTCATCACCATGGGCTGCGGCGACACCTGCCCCATCTTTCCCGGCAGACGCTACGAGGACTGGAAACTCGACGACCCCGCCGGGCAGGGCATCGACGCGGTCCGCCCCATCCGCGACGACATCCGCGCCCGCGTCGAGAAGCTCATCGGCGAGCTCCTACCCGCCGGAACCTGACACCCAGGCAGCATCCCAGGTGGCCGGCCGCCCAGAACTACGGACCTTCGTACGCCGATGGGCCGATTCTCGCAGAGGCGGCATCCAGGACCGCGATACTAGACGATCCCGGCACCCTTCAGGGCGACCGGCAGCTTGGCCACCCCGCGGACATTCGACGAAACCTTCATCTCGGCGCGAGCGGGGTCGGCGACGAAGTCCGGGTACCGCTTGAGGATCTCCTCGAGGGCCACCTTGATCTCGAGGCGGGCCAGGTGGGCGCCAAGGCAGCGGTGGATGCCGAAGCCGAAGAACACCGTCGTCGGCTCCTCCCTGCGGTCAAGGTCGTAGACGTCCGGCTTCGCGTAGACACGCTCGTCCCGCAGCGCCGAACCGGTGATCAGCATGACCCGTTGGCCGGCGGGGATCGTAACGCCGTGTAGCTCGATCTCGCGGGTCGACGTCCGGCCCTGCAACTGGGACGGGGCGTCGAAGCGCAGCGTCTCGCCGGCGGCCCGGTCGTAGAGCGACGGGTCGTCGAGCAGGCGGCGGCGCTGCTCCGGGAAGCGGGTGAGCGCCATCATTGCGTTCGGGATGGCCTTGGCGACGGTCTCGTGGCCCGCGGTGCCGAGCTCGAGGAACCGGAAGGCGATCTCGTCGTCGGTCATCCGCCGGGTCGTCGTGCCGTCATCGTCGTCGGCGACCTCGGTCTCGATGAGCAGGCTGATCGGGTCATCGGTCGGGTTCTTGCGCCGCTCGGCGATCAGGGACAGATAAAGATTGATCAAAGTGCCGATGCTTTCGAGGGAATCCGCGTCGGCTTCCCGGCTCTCGCCGCGGGCCAGCATCCGGTCGGAGCACTCGTTGATGACGGCCCGATGTTCCTCCGGAATGCCGATCAGCTCGCTGATCACGTCGAGCGGCAGGGCGACGGAGAAGTTCTTCACGACGTCGAACTCGCCGGAGTCGGCGACCGCGTCCAGCAGTTCGCCGGCCCGCCGGCGGATGTAGGGCTCGAGGGCGAGCATCCGATTCGGGGTGAACACCTTGCCGACGATCTTCCGGTGCCAGCGGTGCTCCGGCGGATCCTTGAGAATGATCATCGGGGCGCCGGCCTCTTCGCCCTCGATCGTCACGCCACCCGTGCTGGAGTACGTCTGCCAGTCCTTGTGCGCGGCGGCGACATCCGCATGCCGGGAGAGCGCCCAGAACTTCAGCTCCGGGTTGTGGTACACGGGCGCCTCGTCCCGCAGCGCCCGGTACACGGGGTACGGATCGCGATACGTCGCGAGGTCATAGGGGTTGAACTCGACCATCTGCCGTCTCCTGCCACCGGGTGAGCACGTCACCAATCCATGATCTTCGCCGCTGCCAGAGGAGCAAATGGGTGCGCGGATAGCAGCAGATCCACTTCGCGTGGCGGGTTTGTCGTGTGCGGGCGGTGCCTGCTCGCCCTCGCGGGTCGCGGCGAAGGGGGCGCGGACGGCTCCACCCACCGTCCGCGCGGGTGGCCGACGGCCGACATGGCCGTCCCGCAAGAGCTTGCCTCGCGACTGTAACGTTCTTATCAGACAAATGCGGTCGAGGAGTGAGCCCTCGTCCGGGGTGGTGGGCCCGGGGTGGTGGGCCGTCGTCTGGGCGTGGCGAGGTCATGGCGTGGTCATGGCGTGGTCATGCCGGCCCCCTCGTCCGACGCCGCCGGCGGCCTCGACACCGTCATAGAAGGTCCACAGCACGATGGCGCGGTCACCACCTGATCAGCATGGCCGCGCGTTCGGCGATCGCCACTGTGGTCGTGTTGGTGGGAGGATGCGCAGCCGTGACTATCGTTCTCGTCCACGGTGTACCGGAGACGGCAGGCGTGTGGGACGCGGTCCGTGCGCGGCTCGATGGCCCGTCCATGGCTGTCGAGCTCGCGGGCTTCGGGTCGCCCACGCCGCCCGGCTTCGCCGGCGGACGGGACGCCCAGGTCGACTGGATACTCCGGCAACTCGACGCGGTCCCGGATCCCATCGATCTGATCGGCCACGACTGGGGATCGCTGCTGACACTGCGGATCGCCACGGCACACCCGGACCGGGTGCGCAGCTGGGCTGTCGACGTCGCCGCGGTCTCTCACCCCGACTACGTGTGGCACGACTTCGCGCGCCAATGGCAGACCCCGGGCGGCGGCGAACAACGGATGGAAAAGATGCTCGCGACGCGCGCCGACGACTCGGGTAATTTTTTCTCCCAGCTTGTCCACGTCGGCGTTCCACCGGCCGAGTGCCAGAAGATGGCGTCGCATTTCGACGCGACGATGGCATCGGCCATTCTCGACCTCTACCGGTCGGCCGTTCCGAACGTGCACACCGGCTGGGAAGCGGCGTCATCGGGCCGATCAGTCCGACCCGGGTTGATCCTTCAGGCGACTGCGGATCCGTTCGACGACGCCGACCGTTCCACCCAGGTGGCACAGGCGCTTGGCGCGGACGTCCTGCGTCTGGAGGGGCTGGGCCACTTCTGGATGGTGGAGGATCCCGCCGTCGCCGCGACCGCGATCAACCAATGGGTCTCCCGCCACGCCTGACGAGGACGGCGACCGCGGCGACACCTCGGAAAGCCGGCACGCGGCCACGCGGCCACGCGGCCACGCCGATGCCCGTCGTCAGTCATCTCGACACCATCGTTTCGGACCAGAGCAAGGGTCATGCCACAGCATGGCCGTCCTGGGACGCAAGCCCTTCAGCGCAGTGACCAGGCTCTGCGGCGACCCGACCGGCGTCGTCAGTCGGTCCGTCGCGGATATGGTTTGTCGGTGGTCGTCGAGGAACCGGTCGTCGAGGAACCGGAGGTCAGTTTCGGTCCGCGGGCGGTGGCGCGGGTGTACTGGCGGCTGTTGTGGGCGGGTTTTCGTCGGCAGTCGGCGTACCGGGCGGCCATGCTGGGCGGGTTGGCCGCCAACACCGCGTTCGGTCTGCTCAAGGTGGGGATGCTGTTCGCGACTGTTCGGGCGGCCGGTGGAGAGCTGGCTGGATATGATGTCGGGAAGATGAACGCCTACATCTGGATTTCCCAGGGGCTGCTCGGCTCGCTCAATCTCAGCGGGCGCAGCGAGATGGCCACCCGGGTGAAGGACGGATCGGTCGTCGTCGACTTCCTGCGTCCCCTCGATGTGCAGGCTGCCGAGATCACGACCGAGGTCGGGCGCGCACTGTTCGCGCTGATCCCACGCGGAATTCCCATGCTTGCCCTCGGGGCCGCGATCGGGATGGCGCTGCCGGAGTCGGCGGCAGCGCTTCCGCTGGGTGTACTCAGCGTGGTGCTGGGAATCGTCATTTCGGCGGCGAGCGCCTACCTGGTGGGGGTCGCCGGATTCTGGCTGGTGGAAACACGTGGCATCCAGATCTTCTATATGGTGGTGTCCGGTTTTCTGGCCGGGCTGTTCATGCCGGTGGCTCTGTTTCCGCCGCTGTTGCGGACCCTGGCTCAGGCGACACCGTTCCCGGCCATGATGATGTACCCGGTGGATGTGCTCAGCGGGCGCGTCGATGTCGCCGGCGCGTGCGGCCTGCTGGCGGCCCAGGTCGCCTGGCTGGTCGGCGTCGCGGTTCTGGGGCAGATCCTGACCCGCGCGGGCAGGCGCCACCTGGAGATTCAGGGTGGCTGAGGCGCCGGTCGAGCGGGACGTCCGACTGCCCGAGCAGCCAGTTTCCGCCGTGCCGCCCGAGCCGCGGTCCCATGCCCGTCCACCGGACGAGGCCCGATCAGGGGCGGATATCTGGCGGTGGGACGGAGTGCACCTTCCCGCCCGCGGCGATCTGCGGGCACGGCTATGGCCCTACCGGGTGGTGCTGGCCTCCCGGGCCCGTTCGCAGACCTCGTACCGGACGAACTTCGCCCTGGACCTGGTCAGTTCGCTGCTGGCCGGGGTGGTCGAGCTTGCCGAGATCTGGGTGCTGTTTCATGCGGTGACCCGGCTCGGTGGGCTGGAATTCCACCAGATACTCCTGGTCTTCGGGCTGGCCGATCTGGCGTTCAGCCTCGCTGATCTGGTGTTCGGGCACTGCGACGAGCTGGCCGGCTATGTGCGCGCCGGCACCCTGGACGTGTTCTACCTACGACCGCAGCCGCTGCTGCTGCAACTGGTCACCTGCGACATCAGTCTGCGTCGGCTCGCCCGCGCGGCCGTCGGCGTCTGCGCGCTCGGGGCCGGCCTGGCCCTCAACGACATTCCCTGGAACGCATCGAGCCTGGCTCTGCTGGCCGTCGCGCTCGTCAGCGGTGTTGCCATGTTCGCCGCGGTGTTCGTCTGGGCGGCCGGCGCCCAGTTCTTTCTGGTCGACGGCGCGGAGACGACCAACGCCGTGACATACGGCGGCCGCTACGCCGCCACCCAGCCCGCGTCGGTGTGGTCGCGGCCGCTCAAGGCGGTGTTCGGATTCGCCGTTCCCATGGCGTTCGCTGGTTTCCTCCCGACCCTGCGACTACTCGGCCTGCCGGGTGCGGCCTGGTTTCCGACCTGGCTGGGCTGGTGCGGCCCGCTGGCCGCGCTCTGGGCGTGGGGAATGGCATTGTTGTTCTGGCGCTGGGGTGTCCGGCATTACCGCAGCGGTGGCGGATGAGCGCGATCATCGAGACCGTAGGCCTGACCAGGCGGTTCACTGTGCGGGACGGCCTTCGCCGCCGAGTGTTGACCGCCGTTGACGATCTGACCGTCCAGGTCGAGCCCGGGGAGGCCGTGGGCTACATCGGCGCGAACGGTGCCGGAAAGTCCACCACGATCAAGATGCTCACCGGCATTCTCGTCCCGACCAGCGGGACGGTGTCGACCTGCGGACTGCGGCCGGTCGCCGACCGGCGCCGGATCGCCCGGCAGATCGGGGTGGTGTTCGGCCAGCGTTCCCAGCTGTGGTGGGACCTGCCGTTGCGGGAGTCGTTCCGGATTCTGGCCGCGATCCACGCCCTGCGGGGCGACCTCGAGCGGGCGCGCACGGCCGAACTGGTCGAGCGCCTCGACATGGCCGGGTTCCTGACCGTCCCGGTCCGCCAGCTGTCGCTGGGCCAGCGGATGCGGGCCGAGATCGCCGCCGCGTTGCTGCACGCACCCCGGCTGATCATCCTGGACGAACCCACCATCGGACTGGACGTGCTGTCCAAGCAGCGGCTACGCGAGTTCCTCATCGAGCAGCGCCGCGCCCACGGCACGACGCTGCTGCTGACCACCCACGACATGGGTGACATCGAGCGGCTGTGCGACCGGGTGCTGGTCATCGACCATGGCCGGCTCGCCTACGACGGGGACCTCGCCGGGCTCGCCCGAGCGTCCGGCGCCGAACGGGTGCTGGCCGTGGTCCTGGCCGAACCAACACCGGACCTGACCGGCTTTCCCGCCGCCCGCCATCTGGCCAGCGAGGCCAACGGGCTGCGGCAACGCCTGGCGTTCGACCCGGAGGCCACCACCGCCGCCCAGGTGTTCGCCGCGGTCGCGCAGCGCGCCGAGATCCTCGACTTCACCGTCGAGGAACCCGACATCGAAGACGTCGTCCGCCGCGTCTACTCCCGCGGTTCCCAACCACCCGACTGACGCGATGGTTCAGCCGCTGAAGGGCGGGGCTGCTGCTGACCCACACCTGGTCAAGGCATGAAAGATCCTGGCTAGACGTAGATGAATTTTGGTGGGTTCTGGTCGGGCTCGGCGGACCAGGCCACCCCGACCCTACCGCGCTCGAACTCCACGGTTTCCCCTTACAAAACCGGTCAGACCGTCAGCACGCCGAAGCCCGGCCCATCGACCCGGACGGCGTTTCGCCGAGTGAACGCACCGGCGCGCACACTCGGCGAAATGTTGAGGTGGAATCAGCCGATGTCGGCGTCCTTCTCCTTGACGGCCGTCAAGGCCATCAAGGCCGTCTCGGCCGACTCAGCCACAGTGCACGGAATACGCCTGAACCCGCGAATCACCGATTCCGCCGCCCCAGTCTATGCAGGACCGGGGTGCAGTTACACGCGCCCGTGCGACGGGGGCGATCTGGGGATTTAGCCCTCCGGTCGCTCCGGTCGACCCGGACCGAGGAAACCCGGCCCGGGTCGACCTTTTCACTTGTGCGGAAATGGTTCCGGGGACGCTCCCGGAATCACGAATGGTGGCGACACAGTTTTCTCCGGTGGACTGGCTGTAGGTCAGGAAGACCTTTCCTCCCTTCAGCGCGACCGAATCGATCACCTTGTACCCTGCGCCGCACTCGTTGTTGTACGTGGCTGCGATGGCCGCGGCGGGCACCGCGAGCGCCGCTCCTCCTGTCAGTCCCAGTGCCAGCACCACCAGGAGGGCCGCCTTTCTGATCCTCCCGGTGACGGAAACTCTGACCGCATGCATCTTGCCATCAACTCCTTGCTAACGAACGAGGGATCTGGTTCCGGGAGTACCTCGATTGATGCGCCGCTGTGTTCGGGTGTCCGTCTCGGGCCCGGTGGTCGGCCCCCCGACGGTCTGCCGGCCATCCATCCCATGCCTCCTTCTCTCGCGGGCAACGACGTGGGTGAGCGGACGCGTTGACCGGTGGTGGGTGTCGCGGAGTCGCCGCGATGCCACCGGGTGGGTCCGCGTCAACCGTGTGCACGCCCGTCCAGCTCGAGTTAGCCAGCGTGGAGGTTGACCGACCAGCGGGTTTGCACCCGGCCAATCAATACCGGACAATTTCCTCGGGTCGTACAGGTGGGGGGAGGCGGTGCCCCGCAGGCCTTCCGGAGGGGGCCGGGCCATCGCGATCCCAGGGTTCAGCCGACCGACACCTGTCTTTTGCAAGTAGCAACGAAAACGTTTGCAGCAGCAACGGTAGTCCCGACCATCCCGCCCTGCCGCCCCGAGGAGAGCTGAGCCCGTGACCTGTCCCGCCGTGCGGTCGTAATGGGTCGGCGTCAACGCCCGGTCGACCCCTCCGCCGGGCCTCTGCAGGCTTTCGCCCACGACCTTCGGTCGCTACGGGAGAAGGTGGGGAATCCCACCTATCGCGTGCTGGAGAAGAAGGCCGGCTACAGCGCCACCACGTTGTCGGAGGCGGCCGGTGGCGTCCGGATGCCGACGCTGGCCGTGACGCTCGCCTTCGTGGGTGCCTGCGATGGGGACGTCGATGCCTGGCAGCTCCGGTGGCGGGAGCTCGACCGTGTTCTGCAGCTCCCGGCGGAAGAGCTCGATGCATCCGAGGGAGTTTCCGAGCCGGGCAAACCGATCGATGTGAATGTGGAGAAGGGCCAGAGCGGGCCGCCGGATCCGGCAGCGGGGGACTCGGGGAGTGAATCCGGGGAACCGCGGAAACCACGCCGCCGCAGATGGCCTTTCCTGGTCGTGACCGTGGCTGCCGTGAGTGCGTTCGCCGCCTTGGCGGTGACGGCCTTCACCGCCGGTTCATCGGAAGGTGAAGAATCTGGGCGGTGCCCGGCAGTGGCAAAGAACAGCCTCTTTCCCGGAGTGGCCAAGGAAGACGGCGCCAACATCCGTCGCGGAGCCAGGCGGAGCCGACCATTGGTGCGGCCGGTGGTGGACTCCGGCTGCGCGCTCAGATTTACTGGTTTCTGTGTCGGTGAGAAGGTCAACGATGTGAAGGCCGGTATCCCCGACACGCGCTGGTTCATCCTGCCCGACAACGAGGGCGTGGTGTCCTCGGCGGTGATCCGCGGGAACCCGCCGTCGGGCATCGAGCCCGTCACGTGCCCGGATGCCCTTCCAGTCCCGACCGCCGTCTGGCTCGAGATCCCAGGCGCGGCGGAGAATGCGACCCCGCTACCGGTCGTGCTGCGGGCGCGGGGGCCGCATGTACAGCTTGTCGGGTTCGCCGCCTACTATGCGGATGATCCGGACAGCCCGGACTCTCGCCGCTGGCACCAGATCGGCTTTGCCGGTGAAGCCAGTCCTGACTTCACCGCGAACTGGAGTCCGGATCAGCTTCGGCTTCCACTCCGGGACGGCGACACTGTTCCGGTCACTGCCGTCGCCTGCCTCGGCGGCGGCGCCCCCACCCGGGCCGCGGACGTCGCCAGCCTGCGCACACCCACCGCCACCGCCCCGGCCGCGCTCACTGCGTTGACCAACCCGCTCTCCGCCCAGGACAAACTGGATGCGGGGCAGGTCGCCTGCCAGTACCCTGTCCATTCCTGACTGACCACTCCGCGTTACCGGCGCCGGTGCCGTCCGGCGTCACCCGAGCAAGTCAGATGTCGTCACGCGGCGCCGGGCATCCGGTGGACACAGACGTCAGGCGGCGGCGTTGAGCTGCGCCTGGGCGTTGAGCAGTGCGCTGTCGGCGTCCTGGGGGAGGGCGTCGAGCGGTGCCGACACACGCGGATACTCGCGCACGGGAACCGCCGTGCCGCCGATGTCCGAGAGGGAGCCATGACGATCGCGATCAGCGAGGAGCACCGGGAACTGCAGCGCACGACCCGTTCCCTGCTCGCGGAGCACGGGGCGCGCGCGGCCACCCGGGCCCTGCTGGACACCGGCGCGACGGCACGGCCGGAGTTCTGGACGCCCCTCGCCGAGCTTGGCCTGCTGGGTGTGCACCTGCCCGAGGACGTCGGTGGCGGCGGATTCGGCCTGGCGGAGCTTGCCGTCGTGGTCGAGGAACTCGGCCGCGCGGTCGCGCCGGGCCCCGCGGTGCCGACGGTGATCGTCTCGGCGGTGATCGACCGGTACGGACGGCCGGAGCTGCGCTCCAGGCTGTTGCCGGCGCTGGCCGAGGGGCGCTCGGCGGCGGCGCTGGCGCTCGGCGCCACGGGAAACCTGACGCTGACCGGCGACGCCGCGTCCGGCATCGATCCGACCGGCGGTGCCGTGGCCGGCGGAGACCCGACCGGCGGTGTCGTGCCCGGCGGGGAAACGACCGGCGGTGCCGTGCCCGGCGGGGCCTCGGCGGGTGCTGTGCTGGCGGGGTGGTCCGGGGTGGTGGTCGGTGGCGCGCTCGTGGAGTATGTGCTCGTTGCGGTGGGCGACGACCTGGTGGTCGTGCCGGCCGGCGCGGCGGGGGTGAGCGTCGAGGTGCCCGGCAGTCTCGACCCGGCCCGGGCGTCCGCGCGCTTCGCCTTCGACAACGTCGCGGTGGCGGCGTCGGAGGTGCTGGTCGGGGCGCGTCCGTTCGCGGTGGCCGTGGCACGCACCCTGTTCGCCGCCGAGGCGGTGGGCGGGGCGCACGAGTGCGTGACGACGGCGACGGCCTACGCGAAGGTACGGGAGCAGTTCGGCCGGCTGATCGGCTCGTTCCAGGCCGTCAAGCACCATCTGGCGAACATGTTGGTCGGCGCGGAGCTGGCGACGGCGGCGGTCTGGGACGCGGCGCGCGCGGCGAGCGGCCCGGCGCGCGAGTTCGAGCTCGCGGCCGCCGTGGCGGCGGCGACGGCCATGCCCGCGTTCGTCGAGGCGGCCGAGCGCGGGATCCAGGTGCACGGCGGCATCGGGTACACCTGGGAGCACGACGCGCACCTGTTCCAACGACGGGCGTTGACGTTGCGGGCCGTGCTGCCGCCGGCCGCCGCCGCCGCGCAGGTGACCCGTCTCGGTGCCGCCGGGGTGCGCCGGTCGGCCGCCGTGAACCTTCCCGCGGAGGTGGAGGCGCGGCGTCCGCAGGTGCGCGCCTTCGCCGCGGAGCTGGCCGGGTTGCCCCCCGACCAGCAGCGCACACAGCTCGTCGAGCGCGGCTACCTGCAGCCGCACTGGCCCAGGCCGTGGGGCATCGAGGCATCCGCCGGGCTGCAGCTGCTGATCGAGGAGGAGTTCGCCTCCGCCGGGGTCCGCCGGCCCAACCTGATGATCACCGGATGGGTCATCCTGACGTTGATCCAGCACAGCACCGCGGAGCAGGTCGACCGCTGGGCTCCTCCGGCGCTCGCCGGTGACGTGATCTGGTGTCAGCTGTTCAGCGAGCCGGCGGCCGGTTCGGACGCGGCCGCGGTCCGCACGAAGGCCGTGAGGGTGGAGGGCGGCTGGCGGGTCAACGGCCAGAAGGTGTGGACCAGTGACACGGACAGGGCCGGGCAGGGGCTCGCCACCGTGCGCACCGATCCGGCGGCGGCCAAGCACGCCGGCATCACCGCCATGGTGATCGACATGGCCGCTCCCGGAGTCGAGGTCCGGCCCCTGCGCCAGACCACCGGGGACAGCGGGTTCAGCGAGGTGTTCCTCACCGACGTCTTCGTGCCGGACGCGGACGTCGTCGGCGCCCCGGGCACCGGCTGGACGGTGGCGCGCTCGACGCTCGGCAACGAGCGGGTGAGCCTCGGTGGCGGCGTCGGTGGGCTCGGACCAGACGAGATCCTGGGACTGTACGGCGAGTACGGCCATCGCCTGAGCGCGCCCGAGACCAGAGTCGGGCTGATCATCGCCGAGGCACTCGCGCTGCGGGCGCTGAACCTGCGCCGGGCGCAGCGGGCGGTGGCCGGCGGCGAACCCGGACCGGAGGGCAACGTCACCAAGCTCGTGCTGGCCGAACATGGCCAACGCGTGTCCGCTCTGCTGGGTGAGTTCGCCGGCGAGGACGTCGCCCTGAGCGACGACCTGGGCGGCGCCGCCGGCCGCGCCCTGCTCGGTACCCGGGCGCTGACGATCGCGGGCGGCACCTCCGAGATCACCCGTAACCAGATCGCCGAGCGCATCCTGGGCCTCCCCCGAGAGCCCGCGATCCGCTGATAAGCCTGATGGCCTGATGGCCTGATGGGCGGGGAACCGACCGCCACGCGGCCTGCGGGTGGGCCTTGCGACGTCGGACGTCGGGGTCGTCGCGACCCGGGTCCCCCACCCGGCCGTGGATCAGCGGGCGAGTGGCTTGTAGAAGACCAGGCCGTTGCCCTTGTTGTCGTAGACGACGGCGCGGCGCTCGTGGGCGTCGTCGTAGGGGCCCTTCACGACGCCGCCGCCGTTCTCCTCGATGGCCTTGGCCGCACCGTCGACATCGTCGGTCTTGATGCCCACGACGACCTGGCCATGGATGGGATGATCGACCGCCGTCGCCAGGGCGATCGTCACGGAGCCGCCGTCAAGCGCCGCGTAGTGCGCGCCGTCGCGGAACTTCAGCGGGAAGCCGAGGGTCTCGGTGTAGAACTTGATGGACTCGTCCAGGTTGTCGGTTGACAGGACGATCTGCCGTACCTGCTGTTCGCTCATGGTGCCTCCTGAGACTGGATGTGTTCCAGACCCGCGCCCGGCCTTCGTCGGCCGCGCCGGGCTCGCGGGTCGCGGGATCGTCGGTGCACTCAACAACGTAGCTTTTGCCGGTCACCGAGACCGCCGGAACACGGTCGCGGACCAGAAGGACGATTCCGGTGCGTTGGTGGCGCGCCGGCTCTGCGCGCGGCAGCGCCAGGTTGCTTCTCGTGGATCTCCGGCTCGCGGCCGGGTTCATCCAGTGAATCTCACTGTCCGTGATGGTTTTCGGGGGTAGCGGCGCTGCTGGTGCGCGGAGGTGTCGCTTCTACCGGGTAATCTGTCCGATTTGTGGCTTCGTAACCCTGTAGAAGCGACATGGAGGTTTTCCGGGGCCGAACCGCCGTCACGCGCAGCGGCGAGGAGGGCAGTAGCGAGTCGGCGGTGGGGAGAGGGCTCACTGGTCGTGACGACCGGAGTCGAGCGTGAACGCGATCCGGTTACGGCCGGTGGGTGCCTGGACGGCGAGCTGAACGCACTGGTCCAGCAGCGTCCGGGGCACCGGGCGGGTCAGGTCGAGGCGCAGCCGCACCATGCGCGTGGTCGACAACAACTCGTCCGGTGACAGGTCCAAGAGCCCGGTCGCGGTGCGGCCGGCGCTCGGGGCGCGATTCGGTATCTGGTCGATATCCGTGGCGTCGGTTTCGCCGTCGTTGGCTTCCGCGTCGTTGGCATCCGCGATGCCGGTCGGCGGCATCGGTTTCGGCGGCATCGATGTCCATGAAATGAAGTGTGGTGGGCGCCGCGCCTCAGGTGGAAGCATCGGATTTCGTCCAGCGGAAGTGCCGGGTGAAAATTTCTGGGCTGGCGCCGGGCGAGGATGGCTCGTCGCCGGGTCGAGGCCGGGGCGGGGCGACGGAGGCCAGGTGACGGGGGCCAGACAACGGAGGCCAGGTGACGGGAGGTAGCGGGTGGCTGGCAACAACGGCGAGGCCGGTCGGACGGTCTCCAGCCGGGTGTTCGCGGTTCTCGACGCCTTCGCGGGCCCGGCACAGCGGTTGCGGCTGACCGACATCGCCGAGTGGTCCGGCCTGCCGATGCCGACCGCCCTGCGCCTGGTCCGCGAACTGGTCGAGTGGGGTGGCCTGGAACGGTTCACCGACGGCACCTACCGGATCGGGCGTCGCCTGTGGGCGCTCGGCACCACGGCGCCCTGCGTGCGACGGATGGGCGCGGCGACCAGGCCCAGCCTGGAACAGCTCGCGGCCCGTACGGGTGCCGACGTCTACCTGGCAGTCCTCGACGGAGCGGACGTGGTGGTCACCGAGCACGTCGGCGGCGGGCATCCGCACGGCGGGCGCGGCGGGCACCCGCGCGGCGGGCATCCGCATGGCGGGTACGCGCCCGGTGCGTGCGGCGCGGTGCCCCGCGTCCGGGTTGGCGACCGGCTGCCACTGCATGCCTGCGCCGCGGGGAAGGCGCTGCTGGCGCATGTCGATCCCCACATTGACGATCTGATGGCGCACGGTGTTGCCCTGACCCGGTTCACCCCCCCACACGCTCGCGACTGCTCGGCGGCTGGTCGCGGACCTGGAGCGGGCCCAGGCCCGGGGCGTGGCCGTCGAGCGCGAGGAACACCGGCTCGGCGTCGTCGGGATGGCCGCCGTGATCTCGCCGGGGGCGCCGGACGGCTACCCGGCCGCCATCGCGGTGGCAGCCTCGTCGGTGACCCCGCAGGACCGGTTGCTCGCTGCCGTGACCGCGGCGGCACGGCAGGGTCGCGCCGCCCCGCGCGGCCCGTGCGCGCTGCCCGCCGGCGACGGGCAGTGAGAAATCGTCCCAGCCGCACGAGAATTCTTTACCGCGTGAGAATTCTGTGGGTCATTGTCGCTGCCGGAAAGGGTGCAGGCGCATGCGGGTGCTGGTTGTCGAGGACGATGTTCGGCTTGCCGAGGTTCTCCATGCGGGCCTGCGGGCCGAGGGCTTCGACGTCGACGTCGTCCATGACGGTCTCGACGGGTACTGGCAGGCCAGGGAGGGCGCCCACGACGTCATCGTGCTGGACATTCTTCTGCCGTCGATGACCGGTTACGCGGTCGCCACCCGGCTGCGGGCCGAAAAGGTGTGGACGCCGCTGCTGATGCTGACCGCGAAGGACGGCGAGTACGACGAGGCCGACGGCCTGGACGCCGGTGCCGACGACTACCTGCGCAAGCCGTTCTCCTTCGTGGTGCTCACCGCCCGGCTCCGGGCGCTGGCTCGGCGGGGCGCCACCCCTCGACCGCGGCTGCTCAGCCACGGCGCGCTGGTGTTGGATCCGGAGTCGGGGGAGTGCACGGTCGGCGGCGGGCCGGTCACCCTGCAGCCGCGTGAGCGGGCGCTGATAGAGGTCATGCTGCGTAATCCCGGCCGCGTGCTGTCGAAGGACCGGCTGCTGGCCGCGGTGTGGGGTCTGGACGGAGCCGGCGACCCGAACCTGGTCGAGGTCTACGTCTCGAGCCTGCGGCGCAAGATCGGGGCGGGTCGGATCGCTACCGTGCGGGGGCTTGGCTACCGTCTCCTTGATCCCGATGACTAGCCGTGCGCGGCCTGCGTGGCCTGCGCGGCGCCGCTGGCTCCCGCGTTTCCTGCGCTCCCTGCGGGTGCGACTGACTCTGATGGCCACACTGGGCGTCTGCCTGGCCCTTGCCTCAGCCTCCTTCGCTCTGATCACCGGCATGTCCAACACGTTGTTCGGCCGGGCGCAGTCGGTGGCGAGCGGCGAGGTCGACCGGATCGCCGAGGCGCTGGCGCGCGGCGAGCCGATCCCCGAGCGGCTGGACATCCCGCCGGGCTATGTCACGACGATCCAGATTCGGGATGCCTCCGGCCGCCTGATCGAGACCCTGCCGCCGACGACGGCGACGGTCGCGCGGCGACCTGTTCCGTCCGCGCGGCCCCCCGCCGCGGCCGGCACGGCGCCGGGCGAGTCGTTGCCCCGGGACATGCGGGCCGCATCACGCACCGTGATGACGCCGCAGGGCCAGCGAACGGTGGTCGCGGTCTCCCGGCTGGGACAGATCTCGCAGAGCATCGATCTGGTCGAGCGCTCTCTGCTGGTGGCCGCGCCGCTGCTCGCCCTCGTCGTCGGCCTGCTGACCTGGTTCGCGGTGGACCGGTCACTGCGCCCGATCGAGGCGCTGCGGGCGCGGACGGAGGCGATCAGTCACTCGACACTGGGCGAGCGCCTCCCGGAACCGGACACCGGAGACGAGGTCCAGCGCCTCGCCAGGACCCTCAACGAGATGCTCGACCGGCTGGACGTCGGGGCGAGGGTGCAGCGTGACTTCCTCTCGGACGCCTCCCACGAGCTGCGAACCCCGCTGGCCGCGATGCGCGCGGAGCTGGAGATCTCCATTGCGCACGGTCAGACGGCGGACTGGCCGGCTGTCGCCGCCCGGCTGCACCACGACACCCGGCGGATGGAACGGCTGACCGGCGATCTGCTCATGCTCGCCCGGGCCGAGGACACCACGGCCTCCCGGTCCCCGCAGCCGGTGCGCCTGGATGAGATCGTGGCCGCCGAGGTGCCGGAGACGAGCCATGCCGCGCTCTTCGTCTCGCTGGAACCCGTCGAGATCATCGGGGTACCCGCCGAGCTGTCCCGGCTGGCCCGCAACCTTCTCGACAACGCCGACCGGCACGCTGTCCACGCGATCGCCGTGCGTCTGATGACCGAGCGGAACATGGCGGTCGTCACCGTCGACGACGACGGACCCGGCGTGCCGCCAGGCCAGCGCGAGCGGGTGTTCGACCGGTTCTTCCGGCTGGACGCCGGCCGGGACCGGGCCAGCGGTGGCGTGGGTCTGGGACTGGCGATGACCCGCAGCATCGCCCGCGGGCACGGTGGCGACGTCCACGTGACGACGGCGCCGCTGGGCGGGGCGCGTTTCGAGGTGCGGCTGCCGCTGTCACCGCCCGACCCGGTCTGACGCGCGTCCGTCCGGTCGCGGGAGCAGCCAGCCCGAGCTGCCAACACTGCGGGCCGAGACTACTGCGGGCCGGGAAAACACTGCGGGCCGTGAAAACGCTGAGCTGCGGACTCAGGTGTCTCTCAGCTCGGCTCAGGTGCATTCCAGGTTCGGGGTCGATGGTCGTGACCAGCACGTGACTGACCCAGAACCCAGGGAGATGGTCGCCGATGACACGGCGCATGGCTGGCTCACTACTGTTCCTTCTGCTTCTGCCCGTCCTCATGCTCGTCGCCTGCTCGGACAGCGGCGGCGGGGGTACCGGCCAGGCCGCCGCGGCCGCTGGAGCGCCGTCGGCGGGCCCCACTGGCGATCCGCTGCTGGCCTACGCGCAGTGCATGCGTGACAACGGCGTCCAGGTGCCGGATCCCAAGCCGAGCCAGCCCGGGTCGCTGTACGCGGGAGTCGACACCTCGTCGGTCGCCTTCAAGACCGCCGACAAGGCCTGCGCCGGCCTGTTGTCCAGCGTGGTCCAGGACCGGGAGAAGCAGGACCCCGACCAGGTCGACCAGAAGAACGCCGAACTGCTCGCGCTGGCAGGCTGCCTGCGCAGCCACGGGATCAACGTTCCCGACCCCGTGCCCGGCCAGTCGGGTGGGCCCTTCGGGAAGAACCTGGACCGTAACGACCCCACTGTGAGCAAGGCGTTGAAGGCCTGCCAGCAGCCAGGCTCCACCGGGCGGTGACCGATCATGCGTAGGAAGATGATGACGAGGCGGACCGCGGCGCTGGCGACGCTCATCGGCATACTCGCCCTGGCGGTGGGCGGTGTGCTCCTCGCCTGGGCACTGTCCTCGGATTCCGGCGACGGTGAACAGACCGCGCAGGCCACGGCCAAGGCGCAGGTGCGGGATCTGGAGCTCACCCAGACCCTGAGCGGCGTGATCGCCTACCGCGATCTTCGTGACCTCTACCCGGCCCGGCAGGGCACCGTCACCTGGTTGCCGCCGGTGGGCACCGACCTGTCCTCCGGGCAGGTGCTGATGCGCATCGACGATCGTCCGGTGGTGCTGCTCGACGGGAAGGTGCCCGCCTGGCGGGACCTGCAGCCGGGGGTGGGCGACGGCGCCGACGTGCTGGAACTGGAGACGGCGTTGCTCGCGCTCGGCCATGGCCACAAGTCGCCGACGTTTCCGGACGCGCACTGGGACGCCCAGACGACCGACGCGCTGAAGGAGCTCCAGGCGGCCACCGGCGCCGTCGTCGACGCAACGGCGGCACTCGGCGACCTCATGTTCACCGACGGCCCCATCCACGTGGCCAAGCTCGGCGTGCAGGTCGGCGCGCAGGCGGCGCCGGACGCGTCGGTACTGTCCGTCTCCGGCATCGAGAAGATCGTGACCCTCGACCTGAACCCCCTTGACCGCAATCTCGTCTCCCAGGGGGCCCCGGTGCTGGTCGACCTGCCGACCGGCCAGACGGCGGCCGGCACGATCGATTCGGTCGGCGGATCCCTGGAGATGAACGCGGACAACAAGCAGGTGTTCAAGGTCAAGGTTGTGCTGAAGGATCCCAAGGTAGCGGCCACGCTCGACCTCGCCCCGGTGACCGTGCACTACACGACCGTGACGGCGAAGAAGGTCCTGACAGTCCCGGTCTCGGCGGTGATCGCGGTACCCGGAGGCGGCTATGCCGTCGACGTCGTGAAGCCGCAGGGCGGACACCAGCGGGCGACGGTGAAACTCGGCGCCTGGGGCGACGGCTTCGTCGGTGTGAGCGGCGGCCTCGCCACCGGCTCCCTGGTCGAGGTGCCGCGGTGAGCCGGCCCGTGCTGGAATTCGTGGACGTCATCCACGAGTACCCGGGCTCACCGCCGGTCCGGGCACTCGACCACGTCACCCTGACGGTGTCGGCGGGCGAGTGGGTGGCGATCGTCGGGCCGTCGGGCTCGGGCAAGTCCACCCTGCTCAATCTGATGGGTGCCCTCGACCAGCCGACCACAGGCACCGTCCGCATCGACGGTCATGACCTGGCGGGGCTGGACGACGAGCAGCTGTCCGCGTTGCGTGGGCGGGCCCTGGGCTTCGTGTTCCAGTCCTTTCACCTCCTGGCTGGCATGACGGCGTTGGAGAACGTCGCCACCGCCCTGGTCTATCGAGGCGTTCCCGCCGCCGAGCGGCGGGAACGCGCGGCGGCGGCGATGTCCCGCGTCGGCCTCGGCCACCGCATCGGGCACCGGCCCGCCCAGCTGTCCGGAGGGGAGTCCCAGCGGGTCGCGATCGCCCGGGCCCTGGTGGGCGCACCAAGTCTGGTACTCGCGGACGAGCCGACCGGAAACCTGGACAGCCGGACCGGGGAGGAGATCATGGGCCTGTTCCAGGAACTGCACCGGGAGGGAACCACGCTGGTCCTGATCACGCATGACCAGGGAATCGCGGCGGCAGCGCCCAGAAGGGTCGGAATCCGGGACGGAAAGATCGTGGTCTCGACGCGCGACGGGGTGACGGTATGACGGCCCCGCTGGTCGCTCCGAGTACGGACGAGTCACGGTCGCCGGCGCCCGTCCCCCGTTCGGTACTGACCCCACGCGACGCACTCGCGCTCGGCGTGCAGGGCCTGCGCGGGCGTCGCGGTCGAGCGCTGCTGACCTCGGTGGGAATCGCGATCGGAATCGCCGCCATCGTCGCCGTCATCGGCATCTCGGCCTCGTCAAAGGCGAATGTGCTGGCGGTCCTCGACCGGCTCGGCACCAATTATCTCACCATCACGCCCGGGCAGACGCTGGGCAGCGACGAGCAGGCCCAGCTCCCGCCGGAGTCGGTGGGCCGACTGTCCCTGCTCGATCACGTACAGTCCGTCGCCGCGACGGCGCAGCTCGGTGTCACCGTGCGTCGTACTGACGTGGTGCCGGCGACCAACACCAAAGGAACGGTCGTTCTCGCCGCGGAGCCCGACCTGCTGTCCACTCTCAACGGTCGCCTCCGTGGCGGCCGTTGGCTGGACGCCACGCCGCGGGACTATCCCACGGTGGTGCTGGGCGTGACGGCGGCCAGCCGCCAGGGTGTGGATCTCTCGGCGGGAGGACAGCTGGTGTGGATCGGAGACCAGTGGTTCGCCGTGGTCGGGATTCTCGACGAGATGCCGTTGGCCCCGGAGCTCGACAACGCGGCACTGATCAGTACCGCGGTCGCCACCCAGAAGTTCGGCTACCAGGGCTCGCCGACCACAGTGTACCTGCGGACCAGCCCCGCGGACATCAACGGTGTGCGCGATGTCGCCGCCGCCACCGCCGATCCGGTCTCGCCCCAGGAAGTGGACGTCACCCGCCCGTCCGACGCGATCGAGGCGCGGGCGGCGACGGACAGTGCCTTCACCACGCTGCTGCTCGGGCTCGGCGGGGTGGCTCTGCTCGTCGGTGGCGTCGGCATCGCGAACGTCATGGTCATCTCGGTCCTCGAGCGGCGGGGCGAGATCGGGGTCCGGCGGGCGCTCGGGGCGACGCGGCGCCACATCCGCACACAGTTCCTGGTCGAGGCGCTGGTGCAGGCGGCGCTGGGCGGGCTCGCGGGAGTCCTGCTCGGCGGTGCGATCACCGTCGGCTACGGGCTGAGCATGGGCTGGCCGATCGACCTCCCGGTCGTGGGACTGGCCGGTGGCATCCTGGCGGCGCTGGTCGTCGGTGGGGTCGCCGGTCTCTACCCCGCGAGCCGCGCCGCCAGACTCGAGCCCGCGCAGGCGGTCCGGCCCTCGTGACGTGGTGCACCCGGATACAGTGACGCTTCCGTGGGATTAGTTGTGATGCTGTGGATGTCCCCAGGCCACTGCTGACGGGTTGTCACCCTGGACGGATCACTCCTCGACTCACTCCTCGACCGAAACGGCGGCATGAAGACATACGGAGACATCGCGGCGCTCACCGGTCCGGCTCGCCGGCGGCTGGTGGCCCGGCTTCGGGCCGTCGAGCCGGGCATTGCGGAAGTGGACGCGGAGTACGTCCACTTCGTCGATCTTGGTGGCGTCCGGGACATCCTCGACGAGGCGGACGAGGCGCGGCTGCGGGGGCTGCTGACCTACGGGGAGGTGTTCGAGGGGGACCGGGCGTCGGCGGTGGCGACGCTGGTGGTGCTGCCGCGGCCGGGGACGATCTCGCCGTGGTCGTCGAAGGCCTCCGACATCGCCGCGTCCGCCGGGCTGACCGCCGTCCGGCGGATCGAGCGGGGCACCGTCTACTACCTGTACGGCACCGGCGGCCCGTTCGATTGGCATGCCCTCGCGCCGCTGCTGCACGACCGGATGACCGAGGTCGTCGAGACGTCGCTGGATGCCGCGTCCGCCCTGTTCGCCGCCGGGAGCCCGAAGCCCCATGCGCGGGTCGACCTGCTCGGCCGGGGCGAGGCGGCACTCGCCGCGGCCAACGCGGATCTCGGCCTGGCGCTCGGGGCCGGTGACATCGCCTACCTCGCCGAGAAGTACCGCGAGCTTGGCCGCAACCCGACCGACGTCGAACTGATGATGTTCGCGCAGGTCAACAGCGAGCACTGCCGGCACAAGGTGTTCAACGCCGACTGGGTGATCGATGGCGACGCCCGGTCGCGAAGCCTGTTCGCCATGATCCGCAACACGCACGCACAGTCCGGCGAGCACGTGCTCTCGGCGTATTCGGACAACGCCGCCGTGCTGCGCGGCGAGCAGGCGTCCTGGTTCTACCCGGACCCGGCGACCCATGCCTACCGCCGGCACGACGGCCCGGCGCACATCCTGGTCAAGGTCGAGACGCACAACCATCCGACCGCGATCGCCCCGGGCCCCGGCGCCGCGACCGGCGTCGGCGGGGAGATCCGCGACGAGGGGGCCACCGGTCGCGGCGGGGCGCCGAAGATGGGGCTGGCCGGCTACACGGTCTCGAACCTGCGCATCCCCGGCGACGACTGTCCCTGGGAGGGCGACGAGGACCGTCCGGACCGCATCTCGCCTCCACTGGAGATCATGACGGATGCGCCGCTCGGCGCCGCCGGCTACAACAACGAGTTCGGTCGGCCGAACCTCGTCGGCTACTTCCGCACCTTCGAGGCAGCCGGTGGCCCTGGTGGCCCTGGTGGCCCTGGTGGCCCTGGCGGCCCTGGCGGGCCGCGCGGCCGGTGGGGTTACCACAAGCCGATCATGATTGCCGGCGGCGTTGGGAATGTCCGCGACGTGCTGGTGCGCAAGGGGCAGCTCGCCGCGGGCGACCTGGTCATCGTGCTCGGCGGCCCGGCGATGCTCATCGGCCTCGGCGGAGGGGCCGCCTCCAGCATGCAGACCGGCGCCGGTGACGCCGAACTCGACTTCGCCTCCGTGCAGCGTGGCAACGCCGAGATGCAGCGGCGCGCCCAGGAGGTCATCAACGCCTGCTGGGCGCTGGACGAGGCGAACCCGATCGTCTCCATCCACGATGTCGGCGCCGGCGGTTGGTCGAACGCGCTGCCCGAACTGGTGCACGACGCGGGGCGCGGCGCCGTGTTCGAGCTGCGGGACCTGCCGAACGCCGACGCCGGGATGACGCCGCTGCAGATCTGGTGCAACGAGGCGCAGGAACGCTACGTCCTCGGCATCGCCGCCGCCGATCTCGCCACCTTCACGGCGCTGTGCGCGCGGGAACGCTGCCTGTTCGCCGTCGTCGGCACCGTCACCGCCGAGGAACGCCTCATCGTCCGCGACCGCCTGTTCGCCATCGCGCCTGACGACGACGCCTCCGGTGACGGCACGTCCGGCAGCGGCGCGTCCGAGGGCGACGCGTCCGGTGGCGGGGCGCCGGTGGATGTGCCGATGTCGCTGCTGTTCGGCGAGGCGTCGCGGCAGACCCGCGCGGCACGGTCGGTGACCATCGGGACGGAGCCGTTCGACGAGACGGGGATCGTGCTGGCGGAGGCGGTCGAACGGGTGCTGCGGGTGCCCGCGGTCGGCAGCAAGAAGTTCCTCATCACGATCGGCGACCGCACCGTCGGCGGGCACACCGTGCGGGACCAGCTCGTCGGGCCCTGGCAGGTTCCCGTCAGCGACGTCGCCGTGACGGCATCGGCGTATGGCAGCCGCACCGGCGAGGCGTTGGCGATGGGGGAGCGCACCCCGCTCGCGACGGTGAACGCCCAGGCCTCCGCCCGGATGGCCGTCGGTGAGGCGCTCACCAACCTGGCCGGCGCCGCGGTCGCGGACCTGGGTCGGGTGGCGCTCTCGGCGAACTGGATGGCGGCGGTCGGCGTCGACGACCAGCAGGCCCCGCTGTACGACGCGGTCGAGGCGCTGGGGGAACGGTTCTGCCCGGAGCTTGGCATCCCGATCCCGGTCGGCAAGGATTCCACCAGCATGCGCACCGTCTGGACGGACGACGGCGGGGAGCACGCCGTCACCTCGCCGGTGTCACTGATCGTCACCGCGGCGGCGCCGGTCGCGGACGTCTCCCGGGTGCTCACCCCGCAGCTCGCCCGGGACGAGGACAGCCGGCTGGTGTTCGTCGACCTTGCCGCCATCGAGCCTGCCGCAGCCGCGGCTCGGTCCGCAGCTGCGGGTCGGCTCGGCAGGAAGGGTCGGCTCGGCGGGGAGGGCCGGCTTGGCGGTTCGGCGCTGGGGCTGGCGTACGACCGGCATGCGCCCGCGCCTGTTCCCGATGCCGACGCCGACGTGCTGCGCCGGTTCTTCGCCGCGACCCGGCCGCTGGTCACCGACCCCGAGGTGCTCGCCTACCACGACCGCTCCGATGGCGGGCTGTTCGCCACGCTCGTCGAGATGGCCTTCGCCGGACGGGTCGGCCTTGACGTCGACCTGGCCTGCCTGGCCGGCTCGCCCAATCTGGCCGCCTCGCCCAGCCTGACCGGCGGGACGCTGCTGGCCCGGCTGTTCGCCGAGGAACTCGGCGCCGTGTTCCAGGTGGCCGGGCCCGCCGTGGATCGGGTCGTCGCGGCGCTCGCCGGCGACCTGGGCGCGGACCGCGTCCACGTGCTCGGCCGGCCCACCGGCCAGCAGCGCATCGTGCTGCGCGACGGCGGGGCGGTCGTCTACGCGAACGGCCGGGCGGAGCTCGAACGGGTCTGGGCGACGACGAGCTATCTCATCCAACGGCGCCGCGACAACCCCGAGTCCGCCGACGCGGAGTACACCGCGATCCTCGACGACGCCGACCCCGGCATCACCGAGCGGATCACCTTCCCGCTGCTGGACGGGGCCACGGGTGCCCCCCGCCCGAAGGCGGCGATCCTGCGCGACGAGGGCGTCAACGGCCACGTCGAGATGGCCGCCGCGTTCGACGCCGCCGGGTTCGACGCCGTCGACGTCCACATGACCGACCTGCTCACCGGCCGGGCCGCGCTCGACGGCTTCCAGGTGCTCGCCGCCTGCGGGGGTTTCTCCTACGGGGACGTGCTCGGCGCGGGCCTCGGATGGGCGAAGTCGATCCTTGCCCACCCGGAGCTCGCCGCCGCGTTCCGCACCTACTTCCACCGCCCCGACACGCTCACCCTTGGTGTCTGCAACGGCTGCCAGATGGTCGCCGGCCTCGGCGCGCTCATCCCCGGCGCGAACGGCTGGCCGACTCTGCTGGAGAACACCTCCGAGCGGTTCGAGGCGCGGGTGTCCAGCCTGCTCATCGAGGACTCACCGTCCGTGCTGTTCACCGGGATGGCGGGGTCGGTGCTCGCCGTGCCGATCGCCCACGGCGAGGGCCGGATGGACTTCGGCCCCGCCGGCACCCCGGGCGCGGTGACTGCCCGTTACGTCGACAACCACGGCAAGCCCACCCAGGACTACCCGGCCAACCCCAACGGCAGCCCCGCCGCCGTCGCCGCCGTCACCTCCGACGACGGCCGGGTCACCCTGATCATGCCCCACCCCGAGCGCGCCTTCCTCACCCAGCAACGCTCCTGGCTACCCGTCAACTCCGCCCCCGGCACTCCCGGCACTCCCGGCGCCCCCAGCACTCCCGACGTGGCCGACCTGGCTGATGCGACGGCCCCGGCTGGCGCCGGAGCGGACGACGGGCGCTACGGACCGTGGCTGCGCATCTTCCAGAACGCCCGCGCCTGGCTCGACCGCACCTGACCCCGCGTCGGCCCCGGCCCAGTGACGTAGGGCATGGCTGAGCCACAGCGCGCACAGCAGTCCGAGCAGGCTGGTCAGGGCGATCAGCCAGAAGGCGTGATGGAAGGCCGCCCGTGGGTCGCCGGGCAGGCTCCGTGCGATGACGACCGCGAACATCGCCCCGCCGAGCGCACCGCCGACGCGCTGCACGATGTTCACCGCGGTCGTCGCGTCCGAGAGCTGATCGGGACTGACCGTCTTGTAGGCGGCGATACCGGGAGGAACCGCGGCGACCGCGGTTGCCGCGCCGAACAGGGCGAGGGTGACCTGGACGGTCGCCTCCCCGGCATCAAGCGGAAGGAGTGCGAACGTGGCGCTGACCGCGACCAGCATCGCGCAGCCGACCGCCGACACGACCCCGCCCCCGTGGCGGTCGGTGAGCCGCCCGATCCAGGGCTGGACGAGTGCCGTCGCGCCGCCCAGGCCAAGCAGGCGCAGCCCGGTGGCCAGAATGCTCTCGTCCTGACCGATCTGAAGATAGAGCGGGAAGACCAGCCCGCTCCCGAAGAGGACCATCCCGGTCATCCCGGTCGTCGCGGTCGCGGCCGCGTACACCTGGTTACGTCGATACAGCCGAAGGTCGACCAGCGGTTCGCGGTGCCGCAGTGAGCGCGCCGCGAAGCCGACGAGCGCCCCCATCCCGACGACGAGCGCCGCGAGGACGACCGGGTGGGCCAGCGAGCCACGATCTCCCCAGGCCGTGAGCGCGTACACCAGCGCAGGCAGGCCAAAGCTGATCAGCAGCAGGCCGGGCCAGTCGAGCTGTGGTGCCAGTCCTGGCCGGTCGCGGGGGACGTAACGCAGCCCGAGCGCCAGTCCGACGGCCCCGATCGGCAGGTTGATCGCGAACAGCCAGCGCCACGACCCACCCTGCAGGACCAGGCCGCCGATAACCGGGCTGAGGGCGGGTGCGACGGTGACGACGATCCCGAGCGTGGCCATCACCCGCCCGAGCCGGGTCGGGCCGACCGCCCGGCCCAGCACGGTCTGACCGGCCGGAATGAGCAGCCCGCCTGCGAGTCCCTGGAGGACCCGCAGGGCGATGAGACTCGCGACGGTCGGCGCCGCCGCGCACAGCCCGGAGGCGACCGTGAATGCCCCGAGGCTGGTTAGCCACACCCGGCCCGGGCCTGACCTGCGGCCCAACCAGCCGGCGAGGGGCAGGGACACGGCGAGGGCCAGCAGATAGGCACTGGTCACCCACTGGGTGGTGGCCAGGGTGGCGTCGAGGTCCGAGCTGATCGCCGCGAAGCCGATGTTCGCCAGCGAGGAATCCATCCCGCTGGCGAACGCGCCGAACACGATGACCCACGCCAGGCGCCAGACCGGCCAGCCGATCCGCCCGTCGGACGGCCGCCCGGTGCCGGCGTGATCCCCGCGTCCGCGCGGGGCCATGCCATCGGTGCGCAGGGAAAGTGCCATCTGTGACACCTGCCGATCTCCGTCGACGTCAGTGAGTGGATCACGTCGAGGTTACAACGATCATTGTAAATTGTGCAACGTTCGTTGTAGTCGGATGCCGTCCTGGCTATGCTCGGACCGGGAGGTGGGATGGACGGGCGAGTGGGGATCCGTTCCGGTGCGGCCGACGCCGCCTCCGGCCAGACGGCGCGCGCGGGACGATCTCCGCGGGGTGGCGACAAGCGGCGTGACCTGCTCGACGGATCGCTCGCGGCGTTCGCCCGTGACGGCTACACGCGGGCCAGCATCGACGCGATCGCCAAGGCGGCCGGGGTCTCGAGCCGCACCATCTACAACCATTTCGGCGACAAGGCGGCACTGTTCCACGCGGTGATCGTGGACAGTGCTCGCCAGGTCGCGGACGCGCAGGTTGGCATCCTCGACCGCTATCTCGGCAAGATCGTCGACATTGAGGCTGATCTGCGTGAGTTCGGCCGGGTGTGGGCGACGCCCGTGCCGGAGTTCGCCGATCACTTCACGCTCGTCCGGCAGGTCATCGCGGAGGCGGCGCATATTCCGCCGGCCACCCTGGAGGCCTGGCAGGAACAGGGGCCTAGGCGGGTCCGCCGTGCGATGGCTGCTCATCTCCTACGGATCGCCGAGCAGGGGCACCTGTCCCTCGCCGATCCCGACCTCGCTGCGGCCCATCTCGCCCTGCTGGTGACCGGGGACGTCAATCTTCGCTCGCTGCACGGCGCCGTCCCACTCGACTCGGAGAGGATCCACGCGATCTCCGACGCCGGGGTGCGCGTGTTTCTGCACGGCTACGGCCTGCGCGGCGCCGGGGCGGTCGCCCGATAGTCGGACTCAGCGTTGGGGTGGCGAGGCGATCGGGGTGTTCTGGGCGGCGGCCAGCCACCAGCGGCCGTCCCGCTCGACCAGGGTGTAGAGGGCCATCTCGGAGAAGCCACCGCCGCCGGTCGCCTGCCGCCGGATGTGCGCGATCGCCACGCCGGGCGCCGGGGCGCGCACCGCGACAACCTCGAATGTCGACGGCGGGGCGACCCGGCTGGCCATGAGCTGGCGGTGAATCGCGTTCAGCTCGCCGAAGCTGGTCAGGGTGGCGCCGTACGGGCTGCCCCACAGCACATCATCGGCGAACGACCGGTCATAACCGTCCGCGTCGGCGGTGTCGAGGGCCCGCTGCAACTCGGCGGCGAAGCGGGTCACCGCCGCCTCGGCCTCGGCATGCGCCGCCCGGTCGTCGTCCAGAACCGGTCGTGTCACGGTCTGCGTCACGGCGTGCTCCTCGTCTCTGATGGGCGTCGTCTCTGATGGGCGTCGTCCCCGTTTTCTCGCCCGCGCATCGGACGCTAAAGGCTCAACCCGACTTGAGGTCAAGGCGGCGGTCGTCGCTGGCGGTTGCCGTTCGCCCGGTTGCTGCCAGCAGAGTGACCGTCCAGCGCCGAAGAGTGGCAATATCGAGAGATGCCGCCTATCGTGAACCTCGCGTGAAATACGGGAAGGGGGGCCCGATGGGCGGGATGGGTGGCGTGGTCGAGGCTTCGCTGTTCGTGAGTTGGGCGCATGACGACCGGGCCGCGAAGGAGGCCCTGCTCTCCAGGCTGGCGTTCGGCGCCCTGAGCGGGGTGCGGCTGACCCGCTGGGAGGACTCGGACCTGCTGCTCGGCGCGGACTGGAACGAGGAGATCCTCACCCGGCTGGCCACCTGCGACTATGGGCTGCTGCTGGTGAGCCCGAAGTTCCTGGCGAGCGACTACGTCCGGGAGGTGGAGCTGCCGCGGCTGCTGGAGCCGGGCCGAGGCAGGGTGCTGCCGGTGCTGCTGAAGCAGGTGCCGCTGGACGGATCGTTCGACCTGCGTGGGCTCGCCGCCCGGCAGATCTTCACCGGCGCCGGCGGCCGTGCCTTCACCCAGACCGCGGGCCCCAGCCGGGAGCGGTTCGCGGTGGACCTCACGCGGGAGATCCACCGCCGCGTCCTCGCCGACGCCGCGTGAGCCCGCGACTGCCCCGGGAGGCGGTGCTGCGTCACCTCACCCGGCTGGCCGACGACCTCACGCCCCGGCAGACGCAGCGGCTGCGGGCCCTGGCGGATCTGATCGACGGCGACGGCCGGATCCCGATGGCCGAGGCCCTGGCCGCGGCGACCCCCGGCGGCGACGACTCGAAGGCCCAGGACGCGTTCCGGAAGTTCCGTGCGGCGTTCGACGACGTGGCCGAGGCGGCGAACGTCAAGGTGCGGCTGGTCAGCGACCAGCACAAGGCGCCGCCCCGGGACCGGTTCTGCTGGTTCGAGGGCGAGGACCTGGCCGGCGACGAGCTGGCCGACCGGTCCCGTCGGGAGGCTGACCGCTCCCGACGGGAGGGCGATGGGCGGGCCGGCGAGCGAACGGTGACCGCGACGGTCACCGAGGTACTGCCCATGGCGAGCGCGAACGACCGCGCCGACGGCGACGGCGACGGCGACGGCGACCGCGAGATCGTCATCCACGTCGAGATCGCGCGGAAGGCGTCCGAGCCGATCCGTCGCCTGGAACGCAAGGTGGTCGAGCTGCTGCGGGAACAGGCATCCGCGGGTCCCGGCTATCGGGTCACCAGCGTCCTCGATCCGCTGCTCGGTGTCGACGTCGAGAGCGAACGGCGCCGGTTGCGGGAGGCGGCCGACCTGGTGGTCGAGCTGGACAGCGCCGCGGCCAGCGCAGATGTCTATCCGGGCGCGACCGCACGCCGGCCGCTGCGCCTGGCCCTGGAGGAGGTGGCCCGTGCCGGCGGCCCCCGTGGCGGAGGCCCCCGCGGCGGCGGGGCCCGGCTCGCCTGGCAGCGGAACGAGATCGTGCACGAGGCGAGCCGGCCGTTCAGCCAGCATCTGACCCGCAACCTCCAGGTCGCCTTCGTGGGGCGGACGCTCAGCCTGATCGCCGAGCGGCTCCTCGAACCGACGGCCGCGGCCGCGACGCCCGCCCGGCCGCGGCAGCCTGACGGCTTCGGGCCGGCCGGCTTCACGGCTGACGGCTTTGAGCCGGCCAGCTGGGTCAGGCACGAGGCAGGCCGGCGCCTGCTGCGGGAGACGCCGGTCGACTCGGAGGTCGATGAGATCCTGCTGGCCTCCGATGCCCTGGAGCGGCCGGCGGCGCGGCGCCTGAGCGAACCGCTGCCGGCGGTCGAGCGGCTGGTCACCTGGGCGAGCGAACCGTCGGCGAACGCCCGGCACCTGTGCGCGCTGCTCGGCGATGTCGGCACGGGCAAGACGACCACCGTCCAGTTGTTCACCCTGGCCCTGCTGGATCGGCGCGAGCACGATCCGTCGGTGCCGCTGCCGATCCTGTTCGACCTGCGCGATCTGCGACCGTCGGTGGTCCGCGAGTCGACCGGGTTCAAGAAGATCCTGCAGGCGCTGCTGGACGCCGGTGACGTCGGGCGGGCTCCGACCGTCCAGGCAGTCCTCGAGCTCGTCGCCGGCGGCACCTGCGTACTGATCTTCGATGGCCTCGACGAGGTGTTGGTACACCTCGAACCGCACGCCGGCCAGGTGTTCACCCGCACGCTGTGGCGGGCCGCCGAGGACCTCTGGCGCGCCCAGCCGGCCGACGCGCGGGCGGACCGGCCCAGCAAACTGTTGCTGTCCTGCCGGACGCACTACTTCCGCTCGATCCGCGACGAGACCAACCATCTCACCGGGCAGCACCGCGAGGGCCCCGTCGGCAGCGACTACCTGGCCCTGCTGATGCTCCCCTTCGGCGAGGCGCAGATCCGCGCCTATCTGGCGGCGAACGTCGAAGGCGCGGACGTCGACCGGCTGCTGGAGCTGATCGGCAGCGTGCACAACCTGCGCGAGATCGCCGAACGGCCGCTGACCCTGCGGATGGTCGCGAGCCAGCTCGAACTGGTCGAACAGGCCAGGCTCGCCGGGCGTACCGTCCACGCCGTCGATCTCTACGCCTCGTTCGTGCGGCAGTGGCTCGAACGCGACGACGGCAAGCACTCGCTGCTCCCGGAGCACAAGCAGCTCCTCATGGAACATCTCGCCGTACGGCTGTGGCGCTCCGGCCGCACGTCGTTCGACCTCGCGGACGTCGAACAGCGGATGCTGGAGTTCCTCGCCGGCCGGCCGGACCTGGAGCTGCACTACCCGGTCCGGGCACCCAAGCTGTGGAAGGAGGACCTGCGCACCGCGACGTTCCTGGTGCGCCGGGACGACGACACCTTCGGGTTCGCGCACACGTCCCTGCGGGAGTACTTCCTCGCCCGCCACCTCGACCGGGCCCTGGGGCTGCCGCCCGAGCAGGCCCGCGCCGGCTGGCAGCTCGCCGTCCCCAGCCCCGAGACCCTCGACTTCCTCGGCCAGCTACTCGCCGGCCACGACAGCGCGCGGCGTGCCGACCGGCTGGCCGCGCTCGCGGCGATCGCGGCGAGCGCGGCGAGCGCGGCGCAGCCGCCGGAGGACCGCGCGGACGCCGCCGCGGTGCTCGCCTTCGCCTACAGCCTCGCCGCCGCCCGCGCCGGCCATCCGGGGGGTCACCCTCCGGCCGGGCGCCTCCTGACCGGCGCGAACCTCGCCGGTTGGCGCGTCGACGCCGGCCACCACCGGCTCGACCTGCGCGGGATCTCCCTGGCCGGAGCCGATCTCACCGGGGCCGTCCTGCGCGATGTGGACCTGTCCGACGCCGACCTCACGGCCACGACCCTGGTCCGAGCCGAGATCCTCGACAGTTCCCTGCGCGGCGCCGATCTCTCCCGCGCCGACCTCACCGGGACCGTCCTGCGCCACTGCGACCTGAGTGGTGTCCGCTGGACCGGCTCCACCGCCCACCACACCCAGGCGCTCGGATGCGCCCAGCCCCCGAACCCACGCGGATCCGGCTGGCAGGTGGCACCGACCAGGACCCCCCGGCCCCCTCAGGCCCACCTCACCTCCTTCACCGGCCACACCGGTGCGGTGTTGGCGGTGGGGTGGAGTCCGGAGGGGTCGCGGGTGCTGACCGGCGGCGACGACGGGTCGGTGCGGGTGTGGGATGTGGGGTCTGGTCGGGAACTGCTCGCGCTCACCGGCCATCGCGGTTCGGTGCGGGCGGTGGGGTGGAGTCCGGAGGGGTCGCGGGTGCTGACCGGCGGCGACGACGGGTCGGCGCGGGTGTGG
>NZ_JALKFZ020000133.1 GCF_023243075.1 Frankia sp. AiPa1
CCGGTATCGATCATGTCCGCCGCATAACCCGTCTTCTCCGCCACCACCGCGATGAGGGTGCCGCGGATCGCGTCGGCATCCAGACCGACAGACTGCGACGGGGCGACGGGCGCCGCCTGCGCGGGGACGGTGATCGATGGCGTGATGGCCGACCCGGCGGAAGGCACCGCAGCGGGCGCGGCCGGGGAAACAGCGGCGGAGACCACGACGGCGGCGGGCTCGGCCGGCGCCGGCGCCGCGAACGGCACAACCGGGGCGGCCGGCAGTGCGCGGCGGGGCGCCGGGGCCGCGCCGGGCAACGCCGTCGGGGCCAGCGAGAAGTCGGCGCCCCGGCCGTTCACCAGATCGCCGCCCACCAGGTGGCCGCCCGCGGCCAGCTCCAGTTCGGCGAGCTGCGCGAGCACGTCGTTGGCCTGGGCGTGAGTCTGGCCGATCACCACGCTCTGCTGCGCGACCGAGGTGATCGCGTCGGTGAAGCGTGGGTCATCCCGGCCAGTGCGCTGGTAGGCGTGCAGCGCGTCGACGAGTCGGCTGGCAACGTCCAGCTGCCCGGACAGATACACCGAGTGCAGGGTGACCTGCTGGGTCAGGACGTCGGGTGCGCCGGCCGGTCCGACCGGTCCGGTATCCGCGCCGCCGGTCACACCGGGAGCGGGGATGCCGACATGCGACAGGCCTTCGCCGTTCACCAAGCCTCCGTTCGCCGTCGCGCGGCCGTTCGGTGCGTCGTTCACGGGCGCATCCGGTGCCGCCGTGCCGTTCGGGACCACGCCAGTCGATGCCGGACCACTACCAGTCGTCCGGGCCGGAACCTCGCCGGCCGGGATCGCGCCGGCCAGCGCCTGGCCGTTCGGCCGCGCGCCGTTGGTGGTCGCTCCGTTGGTGGTCGCGCCGTTCGCGCTCGGACCATGGGCGACAGCCGCGACCGCGGCCAGCACGGGGGCGTGCGCCGGCTGGACGGACGCCGCGGCGGCGGAACCGATGATCGTGTAGTCGTCGGCCAGGGCCGCGGCGTAGGCGTCGCGGCGGGCCGCCGGGGTGTACTCGGGGGCGGACAGAGTGATCGTCGGGCCCTTCACCGCCTCCGGCTCGGCGATCTCGGCCTGGTAGCGGTTGAGGCCGGTCAGCGGGGCGCCCAGCACGGCGAGCCGCACGGCGGCGGCCTTGAGCGCGAGGTCGCTGTCACCGAGGGGACCCGCGTCGGTGGCGATGGCCACCACGTCCGCGTCGGGCAGGATCTGGCGGACCAGCCGGGTGAGCACCTGCTTCGGGCCGAACTCGACGAACACGGTGGCCCCGGCGGCGTGCGCGGCACGCACCGCGCCGACGAACTCGACCGGTTCGAGCAGCTGGCGAGCGAGAACCGCTGCGTTCGCGGCGGGGTCGGGACCGTAGTGCGCGTCCTCGGTGTTCGGGTAGACGGGAGCGGTCGGCTCGGTGACGGGTGTCGCGGCCAATGCCTCGGCGAACCGGTTGACGGCGTGCGCGACGTAGCGGGTGTGGAAGGCCGCGGACACCGGCAGCCGCCGAGCATCGAGACCCTCGGCGGTGCAGCGGTGGACGAACGCGGCCACGGCGTCGCTCGGCCCGCCGACGACCACCTGCTCGGGCGCGTTGTGGTTGCAGATCACCAGGTCGGGGAACTCGGCGAGCAGCGCGTTGACCCGCTCGCGTCCGGCGGGCACGGCCGCCATGCTGCCCGTGTCGACCTCCGCGTCGGCGTCCCCGCCGTCGCCGACACCTCCGCTGCCGTGCTCGGGTGGGGCCATCGCGCGGCCGCGTTCACGGGCCAGGCGGAAGAAACCCTCGGCGTCAAGCGCACCGGCGGCGTGCAGCGCGGTGAGTTCGCCGAAGCTGTGGCCGAGGTAGCCGACCGGGTCGAGGCCGAGTTCACGCAGGTAGCGGAGCTGCCCGACGGACAGCGCGCCGATAGCCGGCTGAGCGTGCTCCGTTGCCCGCAGCTCCAGCTCCTGACGCTGACGTTGCGCGGCATCGAACACCGGCGGCGGGAAGACGACCTGAGCCAGGCGCCGCGCTGCCCCGTCGAAGGCGGCGTTCGCCTCGTCGAAGGCGGCGCCGACCGGCGGCACGTTCAGCGCGGCCTCCAGCCCCATGTCGAGGTACTGGCTGCCCTGCCCGGCGAACAGCGCCGCGACAGCGAGGTTCTCCCGGGCCCGCGACCGGAAGTGGATGCCCCGCGGATGCGACCACTCGGTGGCGTCCAGAGCGCGCTCGAGCTGGGCGATGGCGAGGGTACGCAACTCGGCGGCGGACTCCTCATCCCGAGCGGCGAACCCGATCCGCGCGTGCCCGGCGGGGATCGGCGCCTCGCCTCCGCTGGATCCGGCCAGGGCGTCGGTCGCGGTACCACCCTCGGCGCCAGCCGGCGTACCGACTCCCGCCACGGCGTCGGGCGCGGTGCTGGCAAGGGCGGGCGCGCCGGAGCGCAGAAGGTCGAGCAGGGCGGCGGCGTCGGGGGCGTGCCACAGGTAGGCGCGGGCCGTGCGGTGCAGGACGCGCAGGTCGGTGCGGTCGCCGGTGTACTCCTCGAGCACGACGTGGAAGTTCGTGCCGCCGAAACCCATTGCCGAGGCGGCGGCGCGGCGCACCGGACGGTGCGGGTCGCGGATCCACGGCCGGTTGGCGATGTTGACGTAGAACGGGGCGTCGCCGAAGTCGACGGCGCTGTTCGGCTTGTCCACGTTGATCGTCGGCGGCAGTACCTTGTGGTGCAGCCCGAGGGCGAGCTTCATCAGGCTGGCCGTGCCGGCGGCGCCCTTGGTGTGGCCGATCTGCGACTTGACACTGCCGAGCGCCGCGTACTGCTTCTCGTCCCCGGCGTCGCGCAGCAGACCGTGCAGCGCGGTGAGCTCGGTACGGTCGCCGACGGCGGTGCCGGTGGCGTGCGCCTCGAACAGCTCGACGGTGTCCGCCCCGCATTCGGCGTCGGCGTAGGCACGGTCGAGCGCGATCCGCTGGCCCTCGGCCCGCGGCGCGTAGATGCTCTTGTGCCGGCCGTCCGACGACGAGCCGATGCCGCGGATGACCGCGTAGATCCGGTTGCCGTCGCGTTCGGCGTCGGCGAGGCGGCGCAGCGCCAGCATGCCGATACCCTCGCCGAGCAGCGTGCCGTCCGCGTCGTCGGAGAAGGGGCTGATCGTGCCGGATTTCGACAGCGCCTGGACCTTCGAGAAGCACATGTAGATGAAGATCGTGTTCTCGGTGTCGACGCCGCCGGTGATCATCGTGTCGGCCCGGCCGTCGACGAGCTCGGCCACCGCCAGGCGCACCGCGGACAGCGAGGCCGCACACGCCGCGTCCACCGTGGTGTTCAGACCGCCGAGGTCAAGACGGTTCGCGACCCGGCCGGCGACCACGTTCGCGAGCAGGCCGGGAAAGGAGTTCTCCTCCCACGGCGCGTAGGCGGCGACGTAGCGGCGGATGATCTCATCGGCGTCGGCGTCGGTGAGCCCGGTGCTGCGGGCCGCCTCGCGCAGGACCGGCGTGGACAGCCGCGCGGCCAGCGGGTGCATGAGCGGGACGGGTCCGGTCGTGCCGAGCACCACCCCGGTGCGCCCCGAGTCGTACCAGTCCGCGTTCCGGCCTGCGGTGTCCCGGGCGCCGGCGTCGCGCAGCACGTCACGCGCGACGCCGAGGCTCAGCGTCTGCATGGTGCTGGTCACCTCGAGCTGGTTCGGCGGCAGGCCGAACTCCAGCGGGCTGAACTCGACGTCCGGGATGAACGCGCCGCGGCGCGAGTACGTCCGGTCCGGCGCGGCAGGATCCGCGTCGTAATAGTCGTCGAGGTTCCAGCGGGAGGCGGGGACCTCGCTGGTGCAGTCGGCGCCGTCGACGACGTTCTGCCAGTACTCGCGATGGTTGCGGGCCATCGGGAACAGCCCCGACATGCCGACGATCGCGATCGGGTTGCGGGCGAGCCGCCGGGAGTCGAGGTCAGCGGGCTGCGTCGGGCGCGCGTGGGGCGCGGGCTTGGTCACGAGGTTCCCTTCTCAGGGCCGGGCAGAGGGGGGATGTCCGGGCGGAGGGGAGCGAGGCCGCTGGCCATCGCACGGCGAGGCGACCGCACGGCGCGGTGACCGCGGGATCAGGCCGCAGGAGGCCGGGGGGCCGCCATCAGGCGGCGGTGAGCCAGGAGGCCCGCTCGACGAGGTCCGCCATGTCCTCGGCGAACCGGCTGTGGCCGTCGGCGTTCGGGTGCAGGCCGTCGGCGCTCCACAGTCCCCGCCCGGACCAGTCGGCTTCCGCGGCGATGTCGAGATGCAGCGCGCCGGTGGCCGCGCACACCTCGCGCAGCACGTCGTTGGCATGGGCGAACCGCTGGCGCAGCAGGCCGCGGAACTCCTCCGGCAGCGGAAGGTTCGCGGGAATGTCCGGGTAGCTGGCGGTGAACACCGTGGTGTCGAGGCCGGCGAGCGACCCGAAGATGGTGTGCAGGTTGGTGGCGAGACGGTCCGGCGCGTAGTCCTGCACCAGGTCGTTGACGCCGACGACCACGCCGATGAGCGGCGACTTGCGTACCAGTGCCTGGCGCAGCTGGGTGTCGACGACAACCTGCGTGGTCGCCTGGTAGGCGCCGAGATTACGGGTCTCTCGGGGCGAGACCCCCATCCGCCGGGCGAACCGGCGGGCCCATCCGATGTATGAGCCGTCGGCGGCGGCGTCGCCTCGGCCCTCGACAAAGCTGTCACCGAGAGCGGTGAACCTCGCTGCGGGCATTGTTCGCCTTCCGTGTACAGGGCCGCGGCGCGCCACACTGTTCAGGAGAAGTCCCTCGTGCAGGGTGGCCCGCGGTCGGGGAATCAGGGAAAGGCAGGAGCGGGTTGCCTGTGGTGCGCAGGCCGTACAGGCCGGAAACCCGGCCGGCCGGCGGGGCGGCCGGCCGGCCCGGGAGTCAGGATTGGGTGGTGAAACGACGGTCGACCGGGTAGTCGACCTCCTCGTAGAGCTGCTCGAGGGCGGCCGGCGCGAAGAACTCCTCGCCGTGAATACCGCCGCCGATCAGACCGAAGAACTTCTTCGTGTATTCGGGGCTCCAGCTGGTGGCCCGGAACACCGAGTCGTAGTAGGGGGTGAGACTCAGTTCGGAGACGCTACAGGTGAGTTCGAAGGTGCCGTTGGATTCGGCATCCCTGATCTTCGTGTACTCGAGGACGGCCTCGTCGATCGGCCGCTGCCCGGCGAGGCCCTCGTCCAGCTTCTCGGCGAGGACCTCGGTGTACTTCAGGGCGTCGCTGATTCCCCAGCCGGTGAACGGGTCCTTGTGGTATCCGGCATCGCCGACCAGGGCCCAGCCGGGGCCGGCCGAGCGGCGGTAGAAATTGTCGGGGTAGGCCATCGCGCGGAAGTTCTCCTCGCGCTTGCCCTTGGTGCGAAGCTCCTCGCCGAGCCGCGGGTCGATCTGGTCGTAGATCTCGTGGAAATTACCTTCCACGTCGGCCCGGAACTCGCGCATCCGGTCCTTGCGCCGCATGACGGCGATCAGGTGCTGGCCGTCATGGGTGGGCCAGGCACCGAACTGCTGCAGGTCGAAGCCGGTGCGGTGGTGGAAGGTCCAGTCCAGGCCGCTGTAGTACGAGTAGTACACGAAGCACGCCGCCGGCACCGAGCGGTAGATCTCGGCGCCGACCAGGCCGGCCACCGTGGAGTTGCGCCCGTCGGCGCCGACCACGAACCGGGCACGGAACTCCTGCTCCGGCCCGTCACCGACCCGGCCGCGCACGCCGGCGGCCCGACCGTCATCGAACACGACCCCGGTGACGGTGAATCCCTCGACCACCTCGGCGCCGGCACTCCGCGCCTCGTCCACGAGAATGGTGTCGAGAACGGTTCGGCGCGGCGAGTATGCCTCGGTGATCCCCTCGATCGGGTCGGCGAACCCGGTCAGAGTGATGTCGGTGTAGGTGAAGACCATGTGCCGCATCGCGGGCACGCCGGTGGCGACCAACCGGTCGAGAATTCCCCAGTCGCGCAGCCGCGCCAGGCCCGCCTGGTGAATGTAGTGGGTGGATACGGTGTCGCTGGGAAAGGTGGCGCGGTCCACCACGAGAACCTTGTGGCCGCGCCGAGCCAGCAGCATCGCCAATGGCGATCCGGCGCAGCGTGCGCCCACCACGATGACGTCATACATCTACGGGTCCTCCCGTTGTCGACCGGCGTTGGCCGGCGTCGGCCGGCGGCCGCGGTTCTGGCTCGGGTTCGGGTCCTTGGCAATGGTGCTTTTTTTGGCGTTCCGGGGCAACGGACCAGCAAACGTCTCATCGGCCGATAAGGCGGGTCTATCGAGTGGCCAAAATCACTGGTAAATACCGGCGATCGCCTCGGTGAATTCCTGTTCGATGGTCGCGCGGCGCAACTTCATCGACGGGGTGAGGTGACCGCCGTCCACGGTGAAGTCCCCCTCGAGGACCCGGAACGCGCGAATCGACTCCGCCCGGGAGACGAGGCTGTTGGCGTCGTCCACCGCGGTCTGCAGCTCGGCGAGCAGCCTCGGGTGTTCCCACCAGCCCTCGGCCTCGTCCCCGGCGGCCTCGTCCCCGGCGGCCTCGTCCCCGGCGGTCGTGACCGGCGCGGCGGCCAGAGGATTCGACGCGGACGAAGAACCCAGGTCGACACCGTTGGCCTCGGCCCAGGGCACCAGGGCCGGGCGGTCGAGGGTGAGCAGGGCCGAGACGAACGAGCGCGCTTCTCCCACGACCATGCAGTTGCTGACCAGCGGGTGCAGCCGGACCCGGTCCTCGAGCTGGGTCGGCGCGACGTTCTTGCCGCCCGCGGTCACCAGGATCTCCTTGCGCCGGCCGGTGATGACCAGGTAGCCGTCGTCGTCGAGGTGGCCGATGTCGCCGGTGGGCAGGAAGTGCTGCGCGGTCGGGCCCGTCGCGTCGCGGCCGAGGTCGTGCTGCTGGCTCGACCAGTACCCGGGCGAGACGTTGAGCCCGGCGACCAGCACCTCGCCGTCGTCGGCGATGGCGACGGTGGTGCCCGGGATCGGCCGGCCGACGGTACGGCGACGGTTGGCGGCCGGCTGGTTGACGGTGACCGCCGTGGCCGCCTCGGTCAGGCCGTAGCAGTTGAGGATGTTCACGCCGGCACCGGCGAAGAAGCCGGCGGTGGTGTCGTCCAGCGACGCGCCCCCGCAGATCACCTGGGTGAGCCGGCCACCGCACAACGCCGCGACCTCGTCGCCGGGCAGCCCCGCCGCCCGCTTACGGATCTTCTCCAGGGCGTAGGGCACGACCGCGAGGAACGTCGGGCGGACCGTGGGCATCGCCGGGACCAGGTCGGGCATGCCCGGCAGGATCACGGTGCGGCTGCCCGCATACAGGCAGGCCAGCAGGATCGTCTGGCCGAAGACGTGGGTGAGCGGCAGGCACAGCAGGGTCGTGGCCTGTGAGCCGTCGGGCGCGACGCGGAACATCTCACCGGTGTGCTCGACGGTGCCGGCAGACGAGGCGTACATGTTACGGTGCGTGAGCATGACGCCCTTGGGCAGCCCGGTCGTCCCACTGGTGTAGATGACCATCGCCAGATCGTCGGCACGGACCTTGCCGCCGCGCTGGACCTCCTCGTCGGCCAGGCCACCGGTTCCGGCCGCACCGTCCTCGAGGGCCGAACTCTCGCCGGTGGTCCAGACATCGATCTGGCCCAGCAGCCAGGTGGGGTGCCGCAGGCCCGTGGCGGCCTCGGTGACGACGGCGGCCTGCTCGTCGGTCTCGGCGAAGGCCCAGCTCGCGGCCGAGTCGGTGACGATGTGCCGCACCTGCGCCGGCGATGCCGTCGGATAAACGGGCACGATGACCGCGCCGAGGGCGAGCGCCGCGTAACTCACCACCACCCAGGGGTAGCTGCTGCGCCCCATGATGGCGATCCGGTCGCCGTGGCCGACGCCGATGCCCAGCAGTTCGGCCGCGACCCTGCGAACATGTCCGGCGAACTCGCCGCCGTCGATGTCGACGACCGCACCAGGCGGGCCGTCGGTGCGGGCGAGCAGCACCCGCTCCGGACGGCTACGGATGCCGATCTCGAGGGCGGCCCAGACTCCCTGATCATCCGGTAGAACAACGCCGTCGGCCGTGAAGGATTTCCGCACGTTTCATCACCTTCCCGCAAGAACGCGGACGCCGTTACAACGACATTCGCACGGCGAAACGCAGCCAGGATTCCGAGCCAAGTGTCGGATTGCCCGGGCACGGCGGCAAGGCGATCCTTCCGAATGAAACGAACGGTCGACGTTCCCTATCGCCGTGCTCGGGGCGCGGGGGCTCGATAGGCTGGAAGCTGGAAAGGCCTGGCGGCTTCGACGCACTCGATGAAGCCGTCCACCAGCGGCGCCTCGTTCGCCGTGCGCCACACCACATAAAGATCAAGGGTGGGTACCGGGTCGTAGAGCTGCACCGAGGTCGGGCGCGGCCCGCCGCCGACCGAGCCGATATGCAGCCCGCGGGACGCCGAGGCGAACCCGACCAGCGGTTTCACCGAGACGACGATGGCCGTGGCGCTCGGGTCATCCACCTCATGAGCGACCGACAGGGTGATGCCACTCGCCTCGGCGGCGGCCTGGATGGCGTCGTACATCGCCGGGCTCTTCTCCCGGGCGAACAGCACGCACTGCTGGCAGGCCAGTTCCCCGAACGGGATCCCGCCCCGCCCGGCCCACATATGCCCCTGGCCGACCACCGCGACCAGCGGAACACGGAACAGGCGGCGTGAGGAGAATTCCGGCGAGGTCGGACGACCATAGACGATCGCGACGTCCAACTCGCCGGAGGACAGGGCGGCGAGCTGCGGACCGGTACGCTGCTCGACCAGGGTGACGGTGACGTCCGGGTATTCCTCGGACATTTTTGCCAGCGCCATGGGAACGACATGCTGGCCGCCCGGAAAATTGAAACCGACCCGGACGACGCCGGTCCGGCCAGCAGCCACCTCGCGGGCCGTGTGGGTCGCCTTGCGCATCTGGGATATGATCGTCCGGGCCTCGGCCTCGAAGGCCTTTCCCGCTGCCGTGAGCCGTACGTCGTGAGACGTTCTGGCGACCAGTTCAACGCCGAGATTGCGCTCCAGCCTTTGCAGCTGCTGGCTCAGCGAGGGTTGGGAAAGATGTAGCCGGGCAGCTGCTCGACCGAAATGCAGCTCCTCCGCGATCGCCAGAAAGGACACCAGATGCCGCAACTCCATGGCCACCTCCACAGGGGCATCGAGTGTCAGCCTAACGGCGCCGACTAACCCCCGGTGAACCGGACCTTCCCTCCACGGGTCGCCTCAGTGGCGAACGACTGTTGCGCATCGTGACCCCTACCACATCAACGCAGCATGTCACCGCCCCCCTACAGAATCACAATGACGCTGGCACGTCGGCGTGCATACGCACCCGCAACTCCTGGATGCCGCGCACGATGAGGTTCGGCCGGTACGGCGGCGGGTCAGCGAGGGCGATCATCCGCGGGCCCCGGCGAGCGAGTTCCCGCAGCAGCAGCTCGACCTCGAGGCGCACCATCGGCGCGCCGACGCAGTAGTGGTGCCCACGGCCGAACCCCAGATGACGGGGCGCCCGTGCCCCGCCGGCGTACCGGGTGAAGTCGAGGCGCTCCGGGTCCGCGAAGACGTCGCCGTCCCGGTTCGCCCCCGCCAGCAGGATGATCACGCCGTCGCCCTCGGTGAACCGTTCCCCCGAGACCTCGGTGTCGCGCACCGCCCGCCGGGTGGTCAGGTGCGACGGCGTGCTGTACCGCATCAGCTCGTCCACCGCCGGCCCGGCGAGTTCCGGGTCGGCCCGCAGTGCCGCGTACTGGTCGGGGTGGCGGATCAGGTTGAGGAACGTGCTCGAGATCAGGCTGACCGTCGTCTCATGCCCGGCGACGAGCAGGACGACCAGCGTCGCGAGCATCTCGTCACTGCTGAGCCGGTCACCCTCGGCCTCGGCGAGCGCGAGCGCGCTGACCAGGTCGTCGGCGGGTTCGGCCCGCCGACGCGCGGTCAGCTCGGTGAAGTACTCGCGGATCGCCCGCGCCGAGCGCTGCCGGTTGTCGACCTCCGCCGCGGTCAGCAGGATGTCCGGGTCCAGGCCCCTGGCAAGCCCGTACGACCAGGAACGCACCGCCGCGTGATCGGCCGACGGCACGCCCATGAGCTCGGCGACCATCGTCAGCGGCAGCGGGTAGGCGATCGCCTCGACCAGGTCCACCTCGCCGGCGACGATCGCCGCGTCCACCAGCTCGGTGACGAGCTCACGGGCCCGCACCCGCATCGCCTCGATCCGCCGAGCGCTGAACGCCTTGCTGACCAGCTTCCGGATGCGGGTGTGGTCCGGCGGTTCCATCCACAGGAACGAGGTCGGCAGGTCCGAGCCGTCGCTGTCGGGATGCATCAGGTCGCGTTCCTCCGCGTGGCTCCACGCCGGGTCCTGCAGGATCGCATCGATCTCCCGGTAGCGGGTGACCAGCCGCATCCCGCCCAACGGCGCCGGCACGAACGGTCCCGCCTCACGCAGCACCCGGTAGTTGGGAAAGGTGTCGTGATGCCAGGCCGGATCGAAGATGTTCCCCGCCGCCTGCTCCACCGTGATCTTCGTGGTACCGCCTGGAGTCGGAGCGATGGCGGGGGCTGGACCCGTAACGATGTCCACGACGGATCTCCTCGTACAGCGTCGAATGGGCAGGACCGAAGGAAGGGATGGGGCCAGATGTGGGGCGTCAGCGGGCGTCAGCGGGCGTCAGCGGGCAGGGCGCGGCAGGCCCGGACGAAGCGTTCCAGCTCGTCGACGCGGTCGGAGGGGGTGTCCACCGCGCGCCGGACCACCCGCACCAGGTGCTCGTAGGCCTCGGTGTGGTCGTAGTGGGCGGTGTCGGCGATGCGCAGCGCCCAGCGCCAGTAGCCGCGCATGGTGTCCGCCAGCGGCATCCGGAACTGGGCGATGGCGTCGCGGATCGGCTCGATCACCGCGTCGCCGTAACGGCGCAGGTAGGCCTCCACCATGTCGGCCATGAAGGTGAAGTGGCGCGCCTCGTCCCGGCTGAGGCGTCCGAGCACCTCGGCGAGCACCGGGTCGCCGACGACGGCCTTGATGTTCTGGTAGTAGATCTGCGTCGCTTTCTCCTGCACCAGGGTGTAGGCGAACAGCGCCGCGGGATGCTCGTGCGGCAGGGAGAACTGTTTGCGGCCCTCCTCGGCGAGCTCGCGGCGCAGTGGCTCGGCGGCTGAGATCCCCGACTCGACCTGGTAGCGGAACAGCGCCCGGGCGTGGCTGTCCTCCTCCTGCGCCCAGCGCACGGTGAAGTGGTAGATCTCCCGGTTGAGCAGGAACGTCTCGACGTCGGTGTCGGCGTCCAGGGGGAACCGGCTGCCGTAGAGCGCGAAATAGCCCGGCAGATGGTCCTCGATGAACGTGATGAAGCGGACGGCGGAGCGCTGGCCGTCGGTGAGCCGTCCCGCGTCGGCGGCGGCCCAGTCGAAGTCCCGCTCGACATCCCAGCGTCGGGTCACCGGGGAGGCGGCCATGAACGCGGTGACGGTCCGGTCCAGGTCGTCCGCCGGCAGTCCGACCGACCGCACCGGCACCGCCAGCGCGGACGCCGGGAGAGTCGGCGGGCCAGCTACCGTGCCTGTCTCGGTGGCCATGTCAGCGGCCGTTCCGGCAGACCAGGGCGTAGTGCTTGGTGGTGAAGCCCCAGCCGGCGTTGGCGACCTCGAGGTAGCGGGTGAGCGACGCCGCCATGCCGGGGCTCAGCTCGTCGATCGCGTCCGCGGACTCGGCGACGCGGACCAGCCAGTCGTCGATGGTGCGCCGGTAGTCGTCGGTGAGGTCATCGACGCTGTCGACCGAGAATCCGGCGTCCTCGACCGCGCGGACAAGCTCGGACAGCGGGCGCATGTCGCCCCAGCCGAAGATGGAGTTGCGGACGAACTCGGTCCCGGCCCGGCGGTCGAACTCGTCGCGGGCGGCGGCGTTGCGAAAGCACGTCTCGGAGACGTAGTACCGGCCCCCGCGGCGCAGCATCGTCCGGGCACGGCGCACCGCGAGGTCGACGTCGGGCATGTGGACGATCGAGCCGAGCATGGTGACGGCGTCGAACGAGCGCTCCGGCAGGGCGACGTCCTCGAACTTTCCGACGGTGGTGGTGACTCGCTCGGTGACGCCGAGTTCGGCGGCCCGGCGCGCGATGAACTCGTGCTGACGCCCAGCCGGGCTGATCCCCGTCACCCGCGCGCCGTATTCGCGCGCCATGAACAGGATGAGCGAGCCCCAGCCACATCCGACGTCGAGCAGCCGCGCGCCCGAAGCGCCCCGCGTTGTTGAAGCGGTGGAAGCAGCCGACGAAGCGGACGCGGCGAAAGCGGCGCCCACAGCCGCGGCGGAGGCGAGACGCAGCCGGTCGGCGACGAAATGGAGCTTGGCGATCTGCGCCTGCGCGAGGCCGATTCCCTCGGTGCGGTACAGCCCGGAGGAGTATTTGCGCAGCGGGTCGAGGAACAAACCGAAGATCTCCGGGTCAAGATCGTAATGCTGGTTGGTCTCCCCCGGCCGGATGTCGGCGGCGGTCTCGTCAGCGGCGATCTCGTCGGCTGCGGTGGCGGCGGTGGTGGTCATGCGGCCCGCACCTGCAGCGCGGCCGTGACGACCTTCGACAGGTCCGCGATCGAGGAGACGCCGAACACCTCGTCGTCCTCGAGTTCGATGTCCCAGGTCTGCTCGACCTTGGCGACGACCCGCAGCAGCCGCACCGAGTCGGCCCCCTCGATGCCACGCAGGTCGGTGTCGGGGACGAGCGTGTCCGTGGCCACCCCGAGTTCGGCGGCCACGATCTCGGTGATTGAGCGAATGATGCCGTCGGCGTCGATGCTCACTACTGCTCCTTCGCGGTCGGATGATCCTGCGCGGTCGGACGGGCGATCGTGGTCGGGACGTTGCGGTAGGTCGCGGTGGCGGTCACGGCCGGGGCGCCGTCCGCATCGAGGATCTCGGCCGTCGCGCTGGTCAGCGGGCCGTCTGTGCCCGGCTCGCCAGGACGACTACGGCCCAGGCGGGCCACGCAGGTGAACGCGGCACCGACGGTGACCGGGGCGAGGTAGCGCAGCCGCAGGCTCACCGTGAACGCGACCCGGCCGGTGCGCATGACGATGAGATTGCCCATCGTCTCGTCGACGACGACGCCGAGCAGCCCGCCGTGCACGACCCCCGGGTAGGACTCGTAGCTGCGGCCCAGGCGGAACGTGGTCGCGAGCCCCTCGGGATGCTCGGTGAACTGCAGCGCGATGCCGTGCGGGTTGTGCGGCGAGCAGCCGAAGCAGTGATAGTCCGCCAGCACCGCCCAGGGCAGCTCGCCCTGTTCCCGGGCCCGGGCCCCCTCGGTTTCCTCGGTGGCGGGCAATGGCTCGACGGTCGTCACGTGAGGGCCTCGGCGAGGCGGCGGCGGATGCGGCCGTTGGTGCTGACGTCCAGGCCGGTCAGGGCGGCGAAGGCGCGGCGGATGTTGTCCTGTAGCCGGTCAAGCTCACCCTCGGTGGCGATGCCGGCGAGGAACATCTCGAACGCCGTGTCGATCGTCTCGTGGTTCTCGACCTCGGCGAGCCCGCTCTTGAACACTCCGACCGGATGCTTGATGCGCTGCTCGGATGTGTAGACGTACAGCGTCTCGAGCACCGAGGGCAGCTCGTCCGGGTGCCGGTCGAGGCGGCGGCGGGCGTAGTGCAGGAACTCGCGGGCGTGGCCGGCCTCGTCGCGGCTCGCCCGCAGCATCAGGTCACGCAGCACTGGCTCCCGCACCCAGGCGGCAACCGAGCGGTAGACGTGGTTCACCGTGAGCTCGGAGATGATGTTCGTGGCCAGCGTGGCACTCGGGGTGCTGCCCGGTGCGTACGGCGCGCGCATGGCCTCGACCGGGGCGCTCGGCATACTCACGCCGACGGCGTCCAGCCAGGTCCGGAACGCGAAGTGGTGCTGGAGCTCCTCATAACCCCAGACGGCGACGAACGCCGAGAAGTCATAGTCGTCGAACTCGTTGAGAAAGCCGTGCTGGGCGGCGATCGAGTTCGCCTCGCCCATCACCGAGCTCTTGACCATCGTGACGTACTCGGGTCGGACCTGGTCGGGGTCGATCTCGTCGAAGGGCAGGTTCTCGATCGTCCAGCGTTTGCGCTCGTAATGGCGGAACACGTCGTAGCCGTGCATCGGATCAACCTCCGTCGGGGGCCGGATGGGTCGCCGGGTCAGCCAGGGCAGCGGGGCTGGGGTCATCGCGGCCGGGGTCATCGCGGCTCGGTGCGGGCCAGGTCGCGGGCCTCACCGCGGCGGAACTTGCCGCTGGAGGTGCGCGGCAGCGCGTCGGGGGCGAGCAGGCGCACGGTCACCTCGGCGAGACCCAGCGCGGCGCCGATCGACGTGCGCAGCTGCGTGGCCAGCCGGACCCGCTCGGCTGGCTGCTCCAGAGTGGTCTCGGCGAGCACGGTGAGCGCCTCGCCGCCGGCGTCGTCGGTATCGGCGACCGCCACGCACCGGCGGCGGTGGATGCCGGGCGCGTCGCGGACGAGCGACTCGGCGTCCTCGGGGTAGTAGTTCACCCCCCGAATAATGATCATCTCCTTGCGCCGACCGCTGATGTACAGCTCGTCGCCGAGCACAAAGCCGAGGTCGCCGGTGGCCAGCCAGCCGGCGTGTTCCGAACCCCGCAGGTCCGACGCCGGCACCGGCGCGAGGCCCGGGCCCGGTGAGAGGCCCGGGGCAAGACCCGCCGCGGTGGCCGCGGGGACGAGCGGGCGGGGGTCGGCGCCCGCGGTCAGGTAACCAGCGGTGACGGCGTCGCCGGCGATCTCGATCTCGCCGACGGTGGCGTCGGGCAGCGGCCGGCGCAGCTCGTCCACGATGCGCAGCCGCATCCCCGGCACCGGCCGCCCGAGCCCGACCAGGCCACGGGACCCGTCCGCACCGGCATCAGACGGCACCGCCACCGCGTCGCGGGCGAGCCGCTCGCGGTCCACCCAGGTCGTCACCGGCGCGCGTCCCAGCGGCGGGAAGGTGACGGCGAGGGTCGCCTCCGCCATCCCGTAGACCGGGAACATCGCCTCCGGCGCGAACCCGGCGGGACCGAACCGCTCGGCGAACCGTGCGACGGTGGCCGGATTGACCGGCTCGGCGCCGTTGAACGCGATCCGCCAGCGGCTCAGGTCCAGCCCGTCGAGCAGGTCCTCCGGCCGTCCGGTTGTCAGGTCCGCGCCGTCGACGGCGGCGAGCAGGGCGTCGTAGCCGAAGTTCGGCGACGGCGCGACCGTGCAGCCCATCGCGGCGAACTCGCGCAGCCAGCCCGCCGGATCCTTGATGAACGTCGACGGTGACCACACCGTCATCGGCGTACCGATCAGGACGGCGGCGAGCGTCCCGAACAGGCCCATGTCGTGATACAGCGGCAGCCAGGTCGCGCCATGATCGCCAGGCCGGCCGAGCTCGATGCCGTCGACGATCGCCGCCGTGCCGTACACGACGTTGCGGTGGGTGAGTACCACGCCCTTCGGGACCGCGGTGCTGCCCGAGGTGAACTGCACGATCGCCACGTCCGACGGGCTGACCGTCGGCAGCCCCGGGTGGAAACCGCCGCTGGTCTTCGTCAGGCCGGTGACGCCGAGGAAGTCCACGTCGGGCAGAACCGGTCCGAGGCGCCGGGCGACGCCGTCCACACCCGCGCCGACCAGGACCCGGCGGATCGAGGCTGCGGACGTCAGGGCGTCCAGGCGACTCGCATAGCCGGCGAGGTCGGCGGCGGAGGTGGGCAGCGGCATGGGGCAGGCGACGGCGCCGGCCCGGGTCGCGCCGATGACGGCGACGAGGAAGTCGGCGTTGTTGCGGCTGTACACCCCGACCCGTTCGCCAAGGACCACGCCCTCGGCGACCAGGCCGCGGGCGAGATCGACGGTGGCGGCGGCGAGGTCGGCGAGGCTTACCCGTTCCGCCGAGCTGGGGAAGGTCACGGCGGCGTCCGGATGTGCCGCGGCCGCCGCGTCAAGGGCGCCGGGCAGCGTCAGGCCACGCATCAGGAGTGCTCCCGTCCAGAGCAGGTAGGTGGCACAGCAGGTAGGTGGCACAGCAGGTAGGTGGCACAGCAGGTAGGTGGCACAGCAGGTAGGTGGCACAGCAGGTAGGTAGGTGGCACAGCAGGTAGGCGACAGAAGAAGGTCAGCTAGCACAGGCGGGGCGACGTCGGAGACGGATGGGCCGCGGGGCCGACCGGGACTCCGGCGGCAGCGACGGCGTGGGCAAGCTCGGCCAGCTCCCCGGATGACGCGAGCCCGGTGCGCGCCAGCCGCAGCGAGCCGACGCCGCCGTCCGCCGCCGGCTCGAGGATCGGCACCCAACGATGCACGTCGATGGCCGTGTCGGCGCCGGAGCCGAGGTCGGCGCCCGGCCTTCCGCCCGCACCGATGGCGAAGGCGAGGTGACGGCGGGCGGTCGTGACCACCCGGCACAGTGGCGGCCGCCGGGTCCCCGGATGGCGTGCGCGGGCCCAGCCGACGAGCGGGTCCGCGTCGAAGGTGATGGTGCGCAGCCCCGCCCGAAGACCAAGACCGGTGTACTTCGCGACGGCTTCCTTGGCCGTCCACACCCCGCGCACCGCGGCGCCCACCGGCAGCGACGCCCGCTCGGCGGCGGTACAGAACCGTCCGGCAACCTCGGCGATCAACGGTGCCGAGGTGTCCTCGACATCCACGGCACACCCCGCCGGGTGGAACCCGACCACCAGCATGCCCCCGTCGTGCGTGATCCCGGCCCGCGCTCCCGCCGCGCGCTCGCCGGGCGCCACCGGCCGCCCACCTGGCGCGAGGCTCAGGGCGATATCCGGGGTCCTCAGCCGCGACGGAAGGGCGTCGAACCCGCGAGCGAGTACCGTCGCGAGCAACAGCCGTCCAACCCGCCGCACCAGCGCCCGCGGTGCTCGGGCCGCACCCTCCGGCCCGGAGAGCTCCGCTCGGTCGGCGAAGCGGGCCAGATCGGCCAGCGCCAGCAGATGGCATTCCAGCGCCGGTTGCCGAACGAGGCCGTGGACCGCTCGTGACACCGGCACGGCACACACCTCTCCTCAGGGCTGGGAACGGCGAGAACTGCGGGGCGGGATCGGGAAAGCAGCGCAGACATGCACCGGAGGCGCCGCCCCTGGAAGCAAGCCTGACAATCGCCCGTCGAACGGTCAACGAACGTGCGGCCTCTTCAATCGATCCATCGTGGACCGCAATGAACCGCCGTACCGAACCAGGTCCGATTTTACCGAAAACCTCGGGCTGCGCATTTCTCGGCGTTCACCAAGTATTATGGGCTGCGGCACCGGGGGGTCGACGTTTGTTCGGCCCTCGTTCGTCGACGTCACCCTGCCGCCATACGTTCGGCGAACCAGATGCCGACACGCGGATATCGTCTCGCCATATCAGCCGATCGCGTGTCCGGCGCTGGGAAGGCGGCCAGCCAGGAAGAGATCGGCGCCACCACCGGCAGAAGGGCTGGGTCGTGGAACACAACGGCATTGCGAGCCAGGACGACGTCATCCACCTGGGCGGAAACCACCCCGGCGGGTCGACTCTGTCTCCCGGTCCGACGTCCCCCGGTCCGACGTCCCCCGGTCCGACCGACCCCTCCAGGTCGAGCGGCACCGGCCATGCGAACGGCCCCGCACAGCGGATCGCCGATCTTCGGGCGCTGCTCGAGCAGGGGCTGGCGGAGGGCATCGGCGTCGGCCACTCGCTCGGAATCCAGCTGACTCTCCTGGAGATCGGCCGCAGCGTGTGGACACTCCGGCCGTCGCCGGCAGCAGCCAATGCCATGTTCACCGTGCACGGCGGCGTGATCGCGACACTGATGGACACCGCGATGGGCAGTGCCGTCTACACCCGGCTGCCGGCCGACTCGTACTACACGACCCTCGAACTCAAGGTCAATTTTATCCGCCCAGTGAGCCTCGACGGTGACATCGTGACGTGCGAGGCAAGAGCCGTCCACGTCGGCCGGCGCACGGCAACCGCGGACGCCGCGGTGACCAGTGCCCAGGGGAAACTCATCGCCCACGGCTCGTGTACCTGCCTGCTGACGCCGGCATGACCCACCGGCCGGTCGGTCCACCTGCCGCCGGTGTCTGGAGCCACCCACCCAATGACCTGCGGAAACACCCGAAAGCTCTCTGCCCGGCGACAGCGACAAGCCCCAGCATCCCCGGGGTAATCCCCTAGACCCACGGCGGTCAGGCATCATCCGGTTCCCGACCGACGCCAATCCCCGAAAGATCGTCTCAAATCTATAGAAATCCGAGTTGCAGCCTGCTATCGTGCACTCTTACTGTCAGTTCAGCCACCGACCGACGTTTGTTGATCATTTTTTCTGGTTGGGGGAGGCGGTCCACATGCCGTCACCCGCACGGGGGACAGAAAATGAAGCCGCTTCATCCCGGATACTGCGCCGCCCTGGCCCGCGAATGGCCTGGCTGGTGGGTCACGTGGCCCCTGCTACGGCCGGTCGCCCTGGGCGACGCGTTCCTCGCCGGGCCGCAGACGCTGGTGCGGGCGGGTGCCCTGCCGGCGCACGGGATCGATCCCGGTGCCATCCGCAGCTCACGACGCAGCGATTTTCTGTTCGACGCGGACGGCAACATCTCACTGCGGTTCAAAGCGGCCGGCACGGCGGTGGAGGGCTCGACCCTGTCGGTGGGAGACGCAGGCGCACGGGTGAGTTTTTCCCGAGGCAACTCCGCGCTTGTGAGCTTCACCGACCTGTCGTTGCAGGAATACCTCGACGCTCCCGCCGTAGCCCGAGCGCTGGCGGCGAGGTACTGGGCGGGCAGCTGGGAGATCGGGCAGGTCGCGGTCACCGCGGTCACCACCGCGCGGCGGGCTGCCGTCCTGCTCGCGCACGATGGCCAGGCCGAAGCCGAGGTCAGGCTGAGCGCGAAGCCTGGCGCCGGCGGGCTGACCCTGGCCGGACTGTCCGGCGGGATCGACGCCACCGACCGCCGCAACATGGCTCTCATCTGGTCGGGGCGCATGGTCACCCCGGTGTTCCAGGTCGTGGGCCTCCGCCGGCGCTGGCGCGAACGGATCGACCAGGTGTACGACCCCCGCCAGCCCGGAGGCTTCGGCGCGCACCCGAGACCGGTGCCCGAACTCGTGCTGGCCGACGCCACCGCGGAGCCCTTCGAGGTGATCGAGGAGCTTGGCGCCGATCAGCCCCCGGCCTGGGACTGCGACACCGCCACCTGATGACGACCGCCCTGCTTCGCATCCAGCTGGCAGAGGGCGCAGACGACACGCGCGCCGCTCCTGGCGAGCCGACCGGCCCCGATGACTATCTGGTGACGCTGTACACCGAGAACCAGGCCGGCAGGGCCCGTAACCTGCGGGCCGGTGCGTGGCTGCCGGCCTGTGAGCTGGGCCAGGGCGCTGATCGTTTCTCTGCCCGCGGCCTGTTCAGTCGCGCCACCAGCGACGACCTCCGCCTGGAGATCGGCGAGCAACTGTTCGCTCTGCTGCTGCGCGATGACGTCGCCGTCCTGTGGCAACAGATCATGTCCGGCCCTCGCCGGCCCGAACGGGCCGTGCTGTGCGTCCCGACCGGCCTACGCGGTCTCCCCTGGGAGCTGCTCGCCCACGACCGTCGGCATCTGTTCCGCAATCCCGACCTCCCATGGTCCCTGCGGTTCACCGACAGCTGGCAGCGGCAGCCCCCACCAGGCACTGGCCCGCTGCGCGTACTTGTCGTCGTCGCCGAGCCGATGGCCGACCCGTCAGTATCGGCGCCCGCACCGACGCCGATCGCCCCGCTGTTGGCCGACGAGGAGATCGCGGCGATGGGTTACGGCCTGGCCGAGCGACGCTCCGCGGCGCATGTCGAGGTACTCGACGGGCCGACAGACGAGGAGCTGCTCCGGCAGATCGCGGAGCTGCGACCCCACGTGCTGCATGTGATCGCCCACGGCGCCCATCCCCCGGGCGACAGTCCCGTGCTCCCATTCAACCGGTCGGTGGACCCGGATGACCCCGCGTCCGCGCGGCATCCGCGATGGTCGCTTGACCGAGCCTGGGTCAGGAGCCTGGTGACGTGGGTACCTCCGGTGGTCGTGCTCAACGCCTGCCGGACCGGCGACGAGTCCACGGCAAACCCGCAGGACAACCTGCAGGGCCTTCTGACCGCATTCCTGGACGCCGGAAGCTCAGGAGTGGTCACCATGCAGGCCGACCTGGCCGCCAGGGACGCCGTTCCGTTCTCCCGCGTGCTCTACTCGGACCTCGCCCACGGTCTCCCGCTGGACAGCGCGGTGGCCCGCGCCCGCACGGAGCCGCAGTTGCTGCGCGGCTTGGGAGGTGCCTGGGGGCAGCCGCGGCTCGTCGTCGCCACGCCGCCGATCGCGCTGCTGCCCATGACGTTCCCGGTGACCGAGGACAAGTTCCGACAGGCAGTGACCGATGGAACGTTCTTCCAGTTCGCCCAGCTGACCGAGTTCGTCGGCCACCACAGCGAGCGGCGGATGGCCTGGTGGTCTCTTGACCCCCGGGAGGCGGGCGCCGGAGACGCGCGTCAGGCGTTCTCAGCCGACCACCGCCTGCTGGTCATCACCGGGGCGGAGGGGATGAACACCCGCACACCCGGGCCAGGCAAGTCGTGGCTGACCCGCTGGTCGCTGCTGACCTGGTATCTGCGCGGCTACCGCGTCACCTATGTCGACCTCGAAGAATGCGGGAACGTCAACTGGCTTCGCCTGCTCAAGGCCATCTGGGTTGCCACCAGTTCGCGGGACCACATGGACCCGCTACCACCGGAGCATCTCGACAGGTTCGTCGAGAGGATCCGTGACAAGGTCCCGAAGCTACCGCCGCCCTTCCCGGGAGAGCACATCTCGGTGTTCGAGTACCTGCGCAACCAGCGTGCGCTCGACGACCTCCGCGGCCCCCAACAGCGTGAGGAACTGATTGTCTCCACCTTTGTGGAGGTACTGCGGGAGGCCACGCCGGACCAGCCGCACATCATCGCGTTCGACCACCTACGAAGGGTCGACGCAACGTTCGATGTCATCGAGAGGTGCCTGATCCACCCGATCGCCAGCGGTAAGGCGGACCCGCTGCGTATCGTCATCACAGCACCGGACGACTGGCTACGGAACCGTCTGCCGGCCACGTGGGGAAAAGGATACAGGATTGAGCTTGACGCGATACCACCGGCGAAACTCCTGCGCTTGGCACGCGAGTTCCACACCCGCCGCAACGAGCCCTTCGGTGACTTCGAGAGTATCTACCGAGACTGCGCCACCTTGAACAAGAAAATGATATTTCACCAGCTGCGGGCATTCTCGGATTCGTCCGAGAAGCCTCTCTGAGGGGAGTACCATGGCGACGCCACCCCAGGAGGTTCTCCGCCGGCTGCAGGACGGGGAGAGCCTGGCCGACATTCGGCGCGCCGACCTTCCGGTGGCCTGGGTGCCGATGCTGGAGGTCTGCGCGGTCGCGCGTGTCTTTGACGCGGATGTCTTCCACCAGGTCCTGGTCCCGGCAGCCGCCGCCCTGCGACCGAACGGTCGGGGTGAGGGTCTGCCCTCCCTGGATGACCTACGCCGACGTCAACTCGTGGCGGCTCGCCCCCGCTCGCCTGAGCGTTTCCGCATCGCTGAGGACGACCGGCGTCATTTTCTGCGCGCGTGGCAGAACCCCGCGCAGAACCTGGAACGGTCGCGGGCCCTGCGCCGGCTGGCCCAGCAGCTCGCGTCGCGCTCCGACGGCCAGGACCAGATCTTCTATGACATCCTGGCGGACCCGGCCGAGGCGGTGCGCCGATTCACCGACACGTTCGCGCGCGCCCACCGGCTGCGGGATTTTCCGGGTATGCAGGACCTGCTGGATCTCGTGGGCGACCCGGATTATCTCGCCCTCGCCGGCAGCGACCTGACTGCCGCCGTCCTGGACCGGACCGCCTTCCTGCGCACCCAGCGCCACTGGTCCGACGACTACCGTCGATCGGCACAGTATTTTCCGCACTTTCCGGAGCCGGAACTTGAGCGACGGGTCGCGGACCTCCTGGATCGGAAGGGGCCACGCACCTGGCAGATCCAAGGCCCGGGTGGCACCGGCAAGACCATTCTGATGCAGTGGCTCGTCGCCCGCCGCTGCGCGGAAGACGAGATTGACATTCCCTGCGCCCGGCTGGATCTCGACGCCCTCAACCCGGCCGTCCTGGGCCGCTATCCGTGGCTCGCGCTGCTCCTCATCGCGGAGCAGTTCGATCGCCGATGGCCACAGCCGGCGTTCGGCAAGCTGATGGACCAGCACGGCGAGCTTGTGGCGTTCACGGCCCGCCATGTCCCGAACCGGGCACATGCGCTCACCAGCGGCCCCCTGCTCACCGAGGAGCCGCCGCCCTCCGTGCGGGAGGACTTCGTGCGGTCGTTCAACGCGGCCGCTTACGGCCGCCCGGCTCTCGTGGTCGTGGACACCCTCGAGGAGCTTCTGGCCGGCGCCGGAAGCGAGGTGTCGAGGCTACTCGAACTACTCGCCGGGCTCCAGCATGACTGCCCCGACCTGCGGATCGTCCTGGCCGGCCGCGCCGATCTGCGCCGTCGTTCGGAGTCCACCGCGGCGATGAAGGCCTTCCCGCGACTGGAGACAATCCACCTTGAGGCCTTCTCCGACGAACGGGCCGCCGCTTATCTGACGGACGTCCGCGGACTGGAACGCGGCCCCTTGGTGGACAGGATCGTACGGCGCGCGAAAGGCCTGCCGTTCAACCTCGCGCTCTTCGCGGATCTGGCGGCGACGTCACCCGACCTCGGCCTCGACGCCGTCACCAGCGAGCAGAACCCGATCCTCGTCTATCTGCGCGAGCGAATTCTGCAGCGCATCGACGACAAGCCGGTACAGACTCTGCTGCGGTTCGGTGCCGTCCCCCGCCGGCTGAGCCTGCAGGATGCCACCACCGTCATGCGACCGGTACTCGCCGCCGCGCTGGGCCTGGGGCCGCAGGACCTGAGCGACGCCATGCTGACCGACGCCTGGCACCGGCTGCGCGCCTACATCGGGATCGAACCATGGGTGACGTTCGCTCCTGGCGACATTGACCGCATCATCTTCCACCCCAACGTCCGCGGCCCGATGCGGGAGCTCGTCTGGACCGAGCCCGGCTATCGTCAGCTACACCAGGATTTCGCCGCCTACTACGAACAGCAGGCGATCCAGGATCAGGGGCGCCGCCCGGAACATCTACGGGAGTCCCTTTACCATCGGTTTCAGCTTGGAGATCAGAACGCTCAGCGGATGTGGCACGAAGCGGTTCGCCGCTACCAGCTCGCGGCCGACCTCGACGCCCTCGCCCTGATCGCCGGGGACGTCCGCGGAGACGACTATCTTGAGGAGAATCCGGACGAGCCGGACGACCGCAACCATGGCCGCGGCGGTGCCCTGGACCCGGACGACCCGGTCAACAGAATCCCGCGGCGGCTACCGCCCGGCCCGACGGACCTCGTGGGTGAGCCCATCGTGACGCTCGAGGTCGTCGCCGAGTCGTGGCTCTACGAGGCCTTCGCGGCCGTGCGGCGCGCCCGGCGGGGCGAGATCGAACGGTGGTCGGACGCCCGCCTGGCCCTGGGCAGATTCGATGCGCTCGACCAGAAGATCGCGATGGCCCGACACCAGCGTGGCACCCGGTGGCTGGCTCAGCGGCGGGCCAGCAAACGAGGCCTCGCCGAGGTGGTCCGCGCCGCGCTGCTCAGCCATGACGGTCAGCCCGCCGATGGCGCGCAACGGGCCCGCCGCGCACTGCGGTCCACGCACGACCCGCTGGACCGGGTCGAACTGCTGGACACACTCGGCGCATGTGAGACCGCGGCCGCCGAATGGACCCGCGCGGAGGCCGCCTATAGCCGCGCCCTGGACGCGTGCGAGAAACTGTTGCCCGAGCACCACGCCGCCGAACCGGTGGCGCCAGCCGAATTCCTGCCCACGTCCGACTGGCGGCCCCGGGCTGCCGAGATCAGGCTCGCGTTGTCCTCGGTCTACGAGGCGATGGGACGGTTCGACACCGCCGTCACATGCTGTGAGCAGGCACACGAGCAGGCCAAGGCCGGCGGGCCCCGCCGCCGGATCATGGTGGAGCTGAGCCTGGCCAGGCTCCGACTACGTCGCTGGGAGCCGAGTCTGGCCGCGACCATCGCCAGATCGGCCGAGCAGGACGGCGCTTCCTCGAACGCGCAGAAGGCGCAGGCAGCGCAGCTGCGGGCCCGCGCCGAGTATCTGCTGGGCCACGCCAGTGACGCGCTCGCCTCGCTTGATCGCGCTGACCGGCACGCCAGCGGAATCAGCGAGGATTCCGAACGGTGCCGGAATCTCGCTGAAAGCCGTCAGCTTCGTGGGGTCGTCCAGGGTGAACTCCTACGTCTCGGCGACGCTGCCGACAGTTTCGAGCAGGCATCCGCGCTGTGGAACCAGCTCGGCTTCTCCGCCGGGCATCCGGAATGGCGGATGTTGTACGCCACCTTCCTCCTGCGCGATGTCGGTGATGCCAGACAGGCGACCCAGCTACTCAGTGGCGTCACCAGCCCCGACCGGCCGAATGACCCGACCAGCGAGATCGAGGTGCGGACCTGGCTGCTCGCCGGCCAGGCCGAGGCCGACGCGGGCAACAGTCAGGTCGCGCTGGTGACACGCGCCGACCGGTTCTCCGCGGAGAGCAAGACCGCTCCCTATCTGGCCGCGCTCGCCGCCGCCCGGACGGTCGCCATCACCCAGACCACCGCCGTGATCCTGGTCTCGCGCCTGGGAGAAATCCTGCCCCGGCTGCAGCCGGCGTCCGCCTGGGGAGTGGCGCTCAACGAACTGGCCGCCTGTTCCAGCCCCCCCACCACCTCAGGCCCGGAGTGGCGCCAGCTCCTGCGGACCCTGCAGGCCCAGTCCGGCCTCGACGACAGTCGCCTGGAGGCTGGTGATGCCAACCAGGACCAGGCGCTCCGCTCCGCGTTGCTGGCCCAGGTCCGCTGGCTCGCCGGGGAGCGTCGCGATGTGGCGGGCGCCCTCGACCATGCCCTCACCGTCCTGGCCGGAGCCGGCGACGCGACCCTAGCCCGGTGGCGCTGGCTGCGAGCACGGGCGCTGGTAGGCACCGCCGCACCCGGCCAGCCGCCGTCAGCGCCGATCCTGCGCCATCCACACACCGAACCGTTGCTGCACGAGAGCCTGGGCAGTCCCCTGCTGCGTGCCTCCGCGATGGGCCTGGTCGCGGATGCCGCGCGCGCGCAGCAGGAGCCTGGCTACGCCCGGCTCCTGCTGCTGAAAGCCGTCGAACTGCAGAACCGCGAACGCCTGCCGTCCCGCTGGGCGGCCGAGAACCTCGACCGCCTGGCTCGCGACGACGGCCCGCGGCCCGGCACCGTGGCCGGACAGGCGCGAGGCCTATATGCCCGGCTCGGCCGGCCTGCCCACACGCCACAGGTGCGGGTACTCGCGGACCGGGAAGGGGAGCAGCCCCTTCATCTGACCAGCCCGCCCGGCGGCCACCTGAGCGGCGTTGACATTCTGGATCGCGAACAGCTGCACCGCCTGCTGTCGGACCAGCCAGAGGAGGCCGTCCGAGCGGCGCTGCGGGCGCGCCTCAAGGGCTGGGGGCCGCGGCGCGGCGACGCGGGCAGGTTCGCACGGCTGGAATCGGACGATCCCATGGTGCACATGGTTCCCTGGGAACTCGCGGCCACGGACCGGTTCCCGGCCCTCTACCGGTCCCTTCCCGGCTGCGGCGCCCTGCTCGATGTGCGCTGGCTGCAGACCGTGCTCAACGCGGCCACGGACGTCGGGCAGCGGGCGTCGACCGGTGGCCCGGTCGCCAGGCTGGTGGTCGACGGCGTGGCCGGAGCGCACACGCAGGAGGCGCTGGCCCGGCTCATCCCTGGCTACCAGCCGGGCGACACCCTCGTCAGTACCGCGGCTCGGGCCGAGCTGGACCGGCTCGACCGGGCGCGCGGTCGCCACCGCCCCGCGGACGTCGTCGTCATCCGCCCGCCGGCGGAGGTGGAACTGGCGACCGCCCGGGGCCATTGGACCTCCGGCTACGACATCACGGCCGGCTACCAGCAGGGCGGCCTGCGGGTGCATACTCCGGACGCACTCGAGGTACGCCGCGCGGGGCCACCGATCCGCGACGCTGCCATCCTGCATCTCAACGCCCGGCTGCGCATCGCCGGCGATCTACCCTATCTCGACCTGGCGGGGGACGGTCGCCGCGTCCGGCTCCAGACGCAGTCACCCGGCAGCGAGCTGCGGGCCCGGGACGTGGTGGCCCTGCTGCGGTCCTTCCCGTCCGGAGAGGAACCGATCCTCGTCCTGGACCCACCCTTTCCCGGCAGCGAAACGGAAATACCCTGGCAGCTGCTCCTGCGTAACTTGTTCGCCGCCCAGGTCTTCCAGGAAGCGGCGACGCCTGCGATCATCGCGTCCGGCCTCGGTCGCCGTACCGGCATAACCCTGGTCAGGGAGCTGAGCCGTGGTCTGACCAGTCAGGAGTCGTTGCTGACCATCATTGATCGAGTCCGGCGCGCGGAGCCCGACGACACCGTCGCCGGTCGGTCGACCGCGCTGTTCGCCGCCCCCTCGGCCATCAGTCCGCCATGACCGCGGCCGGCGCGCGGCCGTCCGGCCCGGCCGACCGGCAGGCGATCGAGGCGGCGAGCCAGCTTGCCGGTCTGCGCCATGAGCTTGACGCCTGGATGACCAGCGCTGCGTCGCGCGGCCCGCTGGAAAAGCACCACAGCCAAGTCCGCAGCCTTGTCACCACGTTACGTGACTACGCCGACGCCGCCGAGGCGGCCCTGTCCGCGCCGGCTTCGGGTTACCCGCTGCGCGACGTCATTCTCGACATGCACCACATCTGGGACTTCTTCCGCGGCAAGTTGTTGCAACGCATGGTGCCATGGCACCGCGACTTCCTCGACGCCGCCGACGAGATGGCCTGGGCGTGTTACCACCCGGCTCGGGCCGCGGGCCAGGCCGTCCCGCAGCCGGCCGGTGGCGGGATCGGTGACGACGACAACGGCGGCTCGCCTCCGCTGTGTTTCCTGAGCCGCACCGCCGCTCCCCTGGCCGTGCCTCGCGGCGAGCCGCTGCGCCCGTTGCTGTCGGACCGGGCCGGCCTGCACACCGTTCGGGGAGCGGCCGCGGCGGGCGAGCTCCCGTTCCCGATGGTCGGGCTGCCGTGGAGCCAGACCGAACACATCCCCGCTCTGGTCCTGCTGGCCCACGAAGCCGGCCATCATCTCCACAGCGAGCTGGGGCTCGCCGACGAACTGGCCACCACCCTGGCCGCCGCCGGCCTGGCGGAGCGGTGGCCACGATCCTGGCAGATGGAGTCGTTCGCGGACGTGTGCGGCGTGCTTGCCTGCGGTGAGGCCTACGTCGGGCTCCTGCTCGACGAACTGGCCGTCCTCGCCGGCCGATCCGCGGGGGCCGCCCAGGCCGGGAACTATCCGCCGATGCGCCGACGGGGCCTGCTGTGCCTCGCGGCGCTGGAGCTCACCGGCTTCCCGGCGCGTGCCGCCCTCCTGCGGGCCGAGTGGCTGGTTCGCACGCACGCCCTCACCGCATGCGGCGGCGACGCGCCGGGCCGGGCGCCTGACCCGGCGGCCGAGACTGACGATGCCCATCGGGTGGCGGGCCTCCTGCTGCGGACACCCCTTGCTCGGTTGGGCGGCCCGCCGCGGGAGGTCCTCGCCAACCCGGAGCTGGCGCGGCTGTCCGAGGCCGCACAGTTTCTGCTGGCACGTATGTCCAGCGGCACGAGAGATGTCCGGTCCGTCGTGGCCGCCGCGGGCCTGGCCTTTCTCCGCGACCCGCGCGGTTACGCCCTGGTCGGTGTGCACCGGCAGGCGCTGCGGGAGATCATCGGCCTCAGACCGCCTGGCGTCCGCGCCGACCAGGGCGAGCCGGCCGGGTCCCCGGCGACAGGCCAGGGGCGGCGCCGGGCCAGCGGCCGAGACCTGTTCGCGCGGGTGGCCGCCCAGTACCCGCCTTCCCGGTGACCGACCCGCTGGTCGCTACTGGATGTGCAGGGCGGCAAGCCGCTCGCGCGCCGCCACGATCGCCGCGGGCGACATGTGCGCCGCTCGGATGACCCTGCATGCGTTGGTTGCCCCGCCCGCCAGGTCACGGCCTGTGACGTACAGGCGGCCGTCCCGGGCCAGGTTGAACTCCACCTCCACTGCCGACCTGGCCGGTAGCCCGCGGGACATCGTGAGGGTGAGCGTGGTGAGCGGGCTGCTCACGGCGGACCGGTCAACCCGCTTGTCCCGGACGCTGTTCTCCACGATCTGGATGTCGACCTCCCTCTGGTCATCGACAACGGTGTAGAAGGTCTGCGTCCTGGTCGCCGGCAGGGTTTCCTGGGCCAGGATCAGGTTCCAGACCTCCGCCACGGCCGGCGCGCCTGGCCCGGCTCCGGCCGACAGCGCCTGGCTCGACCCGCCGTTGGCGGCACCGGGACCGTCCAGGGTAGCGATGATCCCATAGCTGTGGCTGGTGACGTCCGTGATGACCAGACCGCCAAGCCGTTCGACCATTGCCGGCGCGAGACCGAGCTCCCGGGCCACCGGAACGCAGGCTGACCGCAGAACATCGCGCGGAACCGGCAGGTAATCGGCCCCATCGGGAGCCTCGCCACGCGGTACGCGGCCCGACGGAGCTGGTACGCCACCGCCCTGGGCGCGGGCCCAGGCCCACAGCCGGCGGTCGACGGTCAGTTTCAGTCCGTAGATCGCCGCGCCCTTGGCCACTGCCAGTTCGGGTTCGCCCAATCGCGGGGTGAGTCCGAACCTGCGCCGCAGCCCCTTGGCGACCTGCGGCATCCGGCTTGAGCCGCCGACCAGCAGGAGATGGTCGATGTCCACGCAGCCGCGCTCGCGGCCGATGTCCACCAGCGTGGCAACCCGGTCGAAGGTGCGTTCCAGCAGGTCATGGGTCAGCTCGTCAAACCGCGTCCGGTCGAGGGTGATGTCGGCGGACAGGCCCTGCTGGGTAACCCGCACGCACGCGGAGGACCGGGTCGACAGGGCGTGTTTCAGCTGCTCTGCCTGCCGCCACAGCGCTGCCCGCTCGTGGACGTCGTCGAGGGGGTCCACCGGGCAGCCGGTCAGCTGCCGAAAACGGTCCGCAAGATAGTCGACAATCCGCAGGTCCCAATCGCGCCCACCGAGCCGACGGATGCCTTCCGCGGAAATTACCGTCACCGCGCCAGCCGAAATCCTCACCAGAGTTGCGTCAAACGTTCCTCCGCCCAGGTCGTAGACCAGGAAAACCTGGTCGCGAGGATCCGCGATCACCTGCGGAAGCACCGCCGCCAGTGGTTCACTGATGATCTCCACGGATCGCAGACCAGCGATCATTCCGGCGTCAACGGTGGCCGCCCGAGCGGCCTCCCCGAATCGTTCCGGACAGGCGATGACCACCTCCCTGACCTGGTCACCACTATCGCGGCCATGATCATTGAGCAGGGCGCGTAGGATGATCGCGGCGATCTCGGTCGGCGTATATGCCTTGCCATCGATGCGATACTTCCAGTCCGGGTCGGCCATGTGCCTTTTTGCTGTCGCGACGGCCCGGGCCGGCTCGTTGCGCTCGCGCTGGGGGGCGGTCGGGCCGACGTGGACCTGCCCGTCCTTGCCGAAGAGCACGACCGAGGAAGTCAACCGCGATCCGGCCGCGCCGGCGGAGACGACCGCGTCTCCGGTCTCCCGGTCCACCCAGGACAGGCAGGAGAAGGTCGTGCCCAGATCAACCCCGTGGATCTCACTCGATTCCCACTGGGCGGAGCTCCGCCCGCCAGCACCGTCGTTCACAGCCATCATTCCGATCCCCATCAGATGCGGCGTGGTCCCACCGGTCCAGAACCCATGCGGCGTAGGGTACTCACACCAGTAGCGGTGGAGTGCTGGAGCAACGGACGGCCGCCGCGCCGTCTTGCGCTCTGGTGATGACGCGCGAACGGGCTGGGGGGCACGCTGCAGTCGGGTTGTTGAATGTACATCGCCGTGTCCTGATGATTCGGGGGGACGCCACAGACATGCCGCAGGATGCCCATGAGCCGAGCCAGAGCGAGCCGGGCCCGGACTTTTTTTCGATCCTGGGCCTAGACCCAGAAGAGGAGCATGCCGAGACCGTACTCCGCGCTGCGCTCAACCAGTCGCACCACCAGTGGCAGCACGACCTGGACACCCTTCCGGAAGATCATCCTGGCTACCGGGCCGCGCACCGTCACCTGGGCCTTCTTCCGGAGATCGAACAGGTGATGCTGGGGGATCCCGTCGCCCGCGGCCGCGAGGCGCAGCGGGCCGTCGCGCTACGTGAGCAGGCCGCGATCGAAGCGGCTGCCCAGGCCAGGCGCAGCGTGCAGCTGCTGCTCGCCAAGGGCTACCTTCTCGACCAGGAAGCCGAGATGCTCACCCGGCGATACGGCCCGGCCCTCGCCGGCCTGGCGGAGGTGCTCACCGCGGCGGATCGCCGCGGTGAGCAGGCGGAGCCGCAGGCGCCGGTTCGCTGGGCGCCCCGGCACTATCAGCGGCTGCACGCGGAGCTCGCCGAGATCGGCCATGACTCGCTGTACGCACTGCTTGGCCGGACCGACCCCGGCCTCGGCCCGGACAGCCCACTCGAGGCGCTGGCCGAGGCCGCGCGGGCGCTACGCGACAGCCCGCGGTCGGCTGGCGCCGCAGACCCGCGGACCACCCTCGTCGCCCGACTCGCCGGCGAGGCTGCCGAGGCCTTTGCCACGGCGGACACCCGGGCGGCCTACGACACCTCCCGCGACCTCGCCGAGCTCGACCGGATTGCCCTGCGTTACATGGAGGATCTGTCCGCCGCAAGGCGGGTGAGCCTGTGCCAGGCGGAGCTGTTCCTGCGCGAAGCCGCGGAGGCCGGGTATGCCGACCCGTTGGCCCGTGCGGTACTGGCGGATCACACGAGGTCGCGTGGCTGGCCGATCTCGCTGCCGCTCACACCGGCCGAGCGGGCCGTCTCCGGCCGGACGCCCTGCCCCGGCTGCGGGGTCGACAACGAGGCGCGGGCGTCCCGCTGTACCCAGTGCGACGTCCTTCTAGCCTGGCCCTGTCCACTCTGTTCGAGCACCGTGCGCGGCGAGCCGGCCTGTGCGCAGTGCGGTTTCCCGGTCGGCGACCAACCCCGGGTCGCCCGGCTGCTCGACGAGGCGGATGCCCGGCTACGCGCGAAGGACCCTGCGGGCGCCCGAGCGCGGGTCGACGCCGCCCGCGCGCTGTGGCCGTTGGATCCCGCCGCCGACGATCCGACCGTTCGGCGCATCGTGGTGTGCACCAAGCTGGTCGAGACGGCGCAGGCCGAGGCGGAGCAGACATCCGCCACGGTGACCGAGCTCGTGGCGGCCCGACGGTTCGTCGCCGCCCGCGACCTGCTGCAGCACGCCGAACACCAGGTCCCTGACTGGGCTGCCCAGCTCGCCCGGGTCAATGCCGAGATCAGGCGAGCCGACCAGCGTCTGGCCCGGGCGCAGCGGGCCAAGCCGGCCCAGCAGGAGAACCTGCTGGGAAAGTTGCTGGCGGACTGCGTCGACCATCCCGAGGCCAAGGCCGCCCTACGGATGCTGCCAGCGTTGCCGGCAGCATCCGTACGCCTGCGGCGGCAGGGCCGCACGGTACAGCTGAGCTGGGAACCTTCCCCGACTGCGAAGGTGAGGTACGTCGTGATGCGTCGGGTGGGGTCACGCCCACCACACACGACGCTGGACGGCTTCCGCGTGGGGGCGACCCGGCAGACGACGCTCGTGGACGGCCGGCCACCCGAAGGCGTTCCGCTGTGGTACACGATCTTCGTGGAGCGGTTGAGCCACCAGCCCGTCCAGGAGCCGGTCGGTTCCCCCATGGACGAGCCCGTCCTGATCGACGGAGAAATCCTGATCACCAGGATGGGAGTCGCTTCCCGCACCGTGAGCCTCATGTGGCAGCCTCCGTCCGGGGCAACCGAGATCGTCGCCGAGCGATGGCCGGCGGGTACCGAGTCGGACGGGCGCGACACCGGTCGCCCCGGCGAGCCGGTCCCCGCGTCCTTCAGCGGCCTCGAGGAGACCGACCTGCGCGACGGCGTGGCCTACACCTACCGGATCCGGGCCGGCTACCACGACGCGCGGGGCAGGACCTCGCACTCCGCCGGCGTCGAGGTAACACTCACGCCGCAGCGACGCCCCGTCCTGCCCGCGCCGCCGCGGACCGGGCTGCGGCCGAGCTCGGGCACGTCGAGGCTCAACGAGCTGATCCTCGACTGGGATCAGCCGGACCGGGGATCGATCCTGCTCATGTACCAGAACGCCGAGGACGTAACGGTGCTGTCCGTAGGCGAGGTCGTCGACCCGACCCGCCTCGCCGTCCGAGGCCAGGAGATCCGCGGCGACGGCCGGCATTACCAGCACGTCCTGCCCAGGCAGGGCGGCAGGCCGGGGCCGCACTACTACTTCCCCGTTCTCCTACGAAACGACGTCGGGTTTGTTGGCACTCCACGGCGCTATGCCGCCCTCCCCCCGGTCACCGGCGTGCGGGCACAGGGAATCGGCCAGCGGCTTCGCCTGCGCTGGGACTGGCCGCCGGGCTGCTCGGAGGTGCTGATCTGCGCGGGAACCGGGGACGTGCCGCCGCACCCCGACGCCGAGCCCGCGCAGGACAGCCACTGCCGTTTCGTGACCGAGCAGGCGTACCGATTGGCCGGCTTCGAGGACATCAACTTCGGGCTATCCGCGCTCGGGCAGCGCGTGACCGCGGCGATCCATGCCGTCAGCCGCCACGACGGACAGCCGTTCACCAGCGTCGGCACCGTGGTGGACGCTCTCCTGCAGGTGGATCTCGGCTACACCATTGTCCCGGACCACATCGGCCGCTGGCCTCGTCGGCGACCCGCCAACAGACTGACCCTCAAGGTCAACGTCCCGCACCTCCTGCCCCGACTCCTGGTCGTCCGCGGGTACGGTGGGCCGCCCATCAGCCGGGAGGACGGCACGCCGGTACAACAACTGAGGGAGGGAAGGGTCGATTCCACCTGGGAAACGGTGCTCAGTTCGGACGCACCGCCGGACCATCTGGGCGTCTTTCCGCTGGACTATCCGGACACCGTCGTCGTTCGGCGCCTGACGGACGACGGCTGACGGACGACGGCGCCGCCCCGGCTCACCTGCTCACTACCTGGCTGCGCCGGCACTGCGCCTACGCGAAAAAGTAGATCCGCACCCTGATCTGGTTCCACCCATCTCCGCCCCAGAATCGGTCAAATCCCGCCGCCGAACCGAACTGTTCCCTGATTGGGTACAGGACGGCCTCGTTGAACCTCCCGGCCAGGTCGATCGCCCGCGTCACCTTTTCCACCGGCGCGGCCGCAAAGGTCAGCACCACCCCGGCGTGCCGACGTGGCGCCAGCGTCTCCATCTGCCGGCGGACCTCCTGCCTGGCACCGGCGATCGTATCCGGATCCGCGGCGCCAAGTTTGTCATAGTCGACAGTGATGGCGAATGTGATGGGCTGCGCGACGAGCTGCGACGATTTCGCCGGCGGCTCTGTGGGCGACCCGGTCGGTCCGGTCGGTTCCGACGTGGGCGGTGTTGGCGTACCTGGCACCGGATTCTGCGGCCCCAGCGTCCGGTGCCCGGGGTCGGGTGGCCCGTTCCGGCCTGACGAGGGGGCCGTCAGACCCTCACCCGACACGTTCACAACAAGAAACATCGCGGCAAGAGCCAGCATGAGGTCGGCAAACAGCCAGCCCGAACCGAAGAAGAATCCCGCTCCGCCGCGCCGTGGGGAGCGTCGACGATAGGTCAAGGCGACCTCCAGAACACCATCCGACCTCTGCGAGTCCCCCGTGGTGCCGCCGACTCGGCACCGTTCGACGCCTGCTCCGACGCGCTCGTGAATTCGTACGCCGCCGCCCGCAGCCGCTCGTTCGCCGCATCCAACTGCGTCCGGGTTTCCAGCAGGGAATTCGTCAACTGCTCCAACAACCGGTCGATGGTGGCTGGAAAACTTCGGCCGAGATCGTTGAGACTTGTATCAGTCGCGGCCATGAGGTTGGCAGAAGTCGTGACCTTGCCCACAAGGTCACGCTGCGAACGGTCGATCGTCTCCAGATAGGCGCCGATCGAGCCCGTGACCTCCTGCTGCACGCCTGCGTACTGCGCCATCTCGGCGGTGGCCGAGCCGATCTGCTCGACCGCGCCCACGAACTCCGTCAGTTTCTCCCGGTACTGCTGGGAATCGTGGTTGTAGCCCTCGATGCTGGTGGTCAGCTGGTGCACCATCGGCGCCAGCTCAGCGTCGACAAAACGGCGTTCCTCCTCGATCGCGCTCTGCAGAGCCTCCCCTGCCCGGTCGAGCGTCGCCTCGACCATCTGCCGGCTCTCGCTTTTTAGGGTATCGAGGAAGCTGTCCGACTGGTCGGACAGCTCGGAAAGAAACTTCTCCCGGTCCTGCTCGGCGCGATTCAGGATGTCTGCCAGGTCACCTACACGCCGGCCAGCCACATCGACGATTTCTTGGGCCTCCGTAGCCCACTCGCGCGCATCCAGCGGCGCCCGGGAGCGGGACAGTTCAACCGCAGCCGCCAACGGCGCCATCGCCTCGTCGAACCGCACGACCACGTCGTCGTAGTCCTCGTCGGCGCGCTTCGCCGCCTTTTCGAGCATCCAGATGGACGCCAGAATCAACACGATGATACCCGCATCGCACCAGGCCATCTCGGTGAAGGTAAGAACGAACCTGCCACCGAAGCGGTGCTCCCACTGGAGCATGAAAGGCGAATCCCCCTGGTCCGGGTCCTGGCTGGCCCGGTGACTGTAGAAAAAAGTGGCCCAGCCCAACCAGAACCAGGTGAACATCAACGGAAGCAGGGCCGCGAGACTGCGCAGCAACTCGTACCGCCGGACCCGGCCGTTGACGCAGTCCTCGGCCTCCTGCAGCGTTCGCTCGGGCGCGATCAGCCGCTCCACGGCGCTGAAAGGAAGCTCCCCCACAACATCGTCGAGACGGGCCAGCCGTGGGGGGGGGGGGGGGGGGGGGGGGGGGGGGGGGGGGGGGGGGGGGGGGGGGGGGGGGGGGGGGGGGGGGGGG
>NZ_JALKFZ020000134.1 GCF_023243075.1 Frankia sp. AiPa1
CCTTCGTGGAGTTCGCCGCGGACGATCTGGCGGCGCAGGTGGGCGGCGACGAGTTCGGCGGTCTTGGGCACCCGCACATGCCGGCCGACCCGCGTGGCGGACCGGCCGGCCGGCGGCGCGGAGAGGGTCGCTGACGCCGACGGTGCGCCGGCACCACCGGTCGGATCAGCCGCCGTGAGCGCCGGATGGGTGGCCGGGCGGACGCCGGGGTGGGGGGCGGCGCCGGTGCGTGCGGCGGCGGACCTGGCCGCGCCAGGTCGTACGGCGCGGGTGCGAACGGGCGGGAACGCGCTCATGGATTGCACCTTTCCGGGCTGAATCCTGCTGGGTGCCGGCTTCTGGACCGGCCTGCCCAGTGGGCGGCCGAAGGTGGGCGGTTCATATCTCCATCTCCGGTGCGGTAGGCCATCCGTGCGGCCAAACCGACTAGCCGAACCATACCGCGCATCAATGCCCGAATGGGCGCCTGGAAGAAGAATAAGTGGTCTTTTCTGGTAGCGGGATGTCATGGGTATGCGAAAAGCGTTGGTGTCGGATCCTGTCAAGTTGATCGGCGAGATTCATGTGACCTTCAGGTGGTCCCGTCTGGCCGGGTGCCGGTGAACTGGAAAGGGTGGCGGTCGCGCGTGGCGAAGCGGCGTGCCGGACATTCGGCGTCGGCGCCGAATGTGATTGTGGCCGGGTGGTCCGCGGTGCTCGGGCGGCGGCCGGACTCGGGTGGCGGCGGCCGGCACGGTGGTCATCCAGCCCGGCCGTGCCGTCGGGGTGGCCCCTCGACGGATGGTCGGGGTCGCCCGGCGGATGCGTGCGTGAGCACGAGGGGAATGATTTTGCTGCAGGTCATGGGCGATGAGTGGCGGTCGGGAAGTGATCCGGCCGGCTGTCCGTGACCGGGGCCGTGTCCATGGCGATCGCCGGCTGGCGACGGAGCGCGGCCATGGCTGTATGTGTGTCGGAGCAGATCGATATGCCAAATTTGCCCTTTTTGCGTGATCGTGAATCTCAAACTACGCCCAAACTTGGTGTCTAATGCACCGGCGTGCTAGATCTGGGTGGCTCACGTACACGTCCAGGGGGTCAAATGATCGTTGCCGCAGCTGCCCATCAACACTCGAGCCAGGATCTTCTGTTCGTCATCGTGTCCGTCGGCCTTGCCCTGGTCGGCTCCTTCGCGGCCCTGGTGAGCGCTATCCGGATCCCCCTGTCCGACGGGCGTGAGCGTGCTCGCTGGACCGCCGCCGCCGCCGTCTCACTGGGCGGCGGGGCGATCTGGTCGATGCATTTCATCGGAATGATCGGCTATCAGGTGGACGGGCTTGATCTGCGTTACGGACTTCCCTACACCGGACTCTCACTACTCATCGCGATCGCCGGGTCCGGCCTGGGGCTGACTCTGGTCGGCCGCCATCCGCGCAGTCTGGGCTGGCTGATGAGCAGCGGCCTGGTCGCCGGGCTCGGCGTGGCGGCCATGCACTACACCGGCATGGCCGCGATGCACACCGGCGGTGACGTCACCTACCGGATGCCTATCGTCGTGCTCTCGGTGGTCATCGCCGTCGCCGCCGCCACCGCCGCCCTGTGGATCGCCTTCCGGGTCCGCACCGGTCGGCACGTCGTCGTCGCCTCGATGGTCATGGCGACAGCGGTCTGCGGAATGCACTACACCGCCATGGCTGCCGCCCGGGTCTCGGTCGACCTCACCCTGATCGCGAACGATGACCTGCACGTCAGCGGCACCGACCCGATCGCGCTCGCCCCGATGGTCTGTGTGATCGCCTTCTCTGTCCTCGCGGTGGTCATCTTCGCCGCGATGGGTGGCGTGACCGAGTCCGGAGCGCTGTCGATGGCCCGGGCCAGCCAGGTACGCCCAGGCGCACTTGTCCTTCCGATCCCACCCGCCAGTGACGAGTACTTTCCGCCCGCTCCGGTGCCCGTCTGGCGGAACAGCTTCTCCGAGCCGCCGTCGAACCTCCGCTGATCCCCCCCGATCCCCCCGATCCCCTTGATTTCCGCCGGATCGACGCCGTGCCGGGCCGATCCCGCCGGTCCGGACTCCTCGCCGGCCCGGACTCCCCGCAGGGACGAGGGACTGTCGACGTACCGTGAGCCACGTGAGTCTGTTCGACCCGGCTGATCTGTTCGACGTGGCGGCGCCCGCGCCCGCCTCGCCGAGCACTACGCCCGCCGCCACCCGCGCCAGGACAGGCGTGGGTTCCCCTGCATGTTCGGACGAGCACGGCGGGCACAGTCCCTCTGGCGGGCACAGTCCCTCTGGCGGGCACGGTCCCTCTGGCGAGCACAGTCCCTCCGGCGGGCACGGTGCCTCCGATCTGACACCGCTCGCTGCCCGGCTGCGGCCGGCGAACCTGGACGAGATCGTCGGTCAGCGTCATCTGCTCGGCGCGGGAAGCCCGCTACGGCGACTGGTGGAGGGCGGTGGCACGACCTCGGTGATCCTCTGGGGCCCGCCTGGAACCGGTAAGACCACGCTGGCCCACATCGTGTCGGGGGCGTCCGGGTGGCGGTTCCGGGAACTGTCCGCCGTCACGGCCGGCGTGCGGGACGTCCGCGCGGTCATCGACGAGGCGCGCGCCGCGAGTCGTGCCTCGGGGGCGCGCACGGTGCTGTTCATCGACGAGGTGCACCGCTTCACCCGCACCCAGCAGGACGCGCTGCTGCCGTCGGTGGAGCGCGGCTGGGTCACGCTGGTCGCCGCGACCACCGAGAATCCCTTCTTCTCGGTGGTGAGCCCGTTGCTGTCGCGATCTCTGCTCCTCACCCTGGAGCCGCTCACCGAGGACGACATCCGCGGCGTCCTCGACCGGGCGCTGCGGGATCCGCGGGGGTACGGCGGACGGGTGGAGCTCACCGGCGCCGCGCGGGAGCACATCGTCCGGCTCGCCGGTGGTGACGCGCGACGTGCACTGACCGTCCTGGAGGCCGGCGTCGAGGCCCTGCTCGCCGAGCAGGCTCCGGCCACGCCGCCAACCTCCGGTCCTGACTTCGCGGTCCGGCTGGACGTGGGCCTGCTCGAGCAGGCGGTCAACCGGGCGGCCGTACGCTACGACCGGTCCGGTGACCAGCACTATGACGTGGTCAGCGCCTTCATCAAGTCGATGCGCGGCGGTGATCCCGACGCCGCGCTGCACTACCTCGCCCGGATGCTGGAAGCCGGCGAGGATCCCCGGTTCGTCGCTCGGCGGATGATCATCCTGGCCAGTGAGGACGTCGGCATGGCGGACCCGGGGGCGCTCGCCGTCGCCGTCGCCGCGGCACAGGCCCTGGACCTGGTCGGGCTGCCCGAAGCCCGACTCGCCCTGGCCCAGGCGGTCATCCATCTCGCGCTCGCGCCGAAGTCGAACGCGGTGATCCGCGCCATCGACGCGGCCAGTAGCGACGTGCGGGCCGGGCGGGCGGGTCCCGTCCCACCGCATCTGCGTGACGCCCACTACCCCGGGGCCGCTCGCGCGGGCAGCGGGGCTGGCTACCGGTACCCGCATGACGAGCCAGGCGGGGTCACGCGTCAGCAGTACCCTCCGGACAGGCTGGTCGGCGCCGACTACTACACACCGGGTGGCAACGGTTTCGAACGGCGTGCGGCCGAGCGCCTACGCGAGCTGCGCACCGCCGTTCGCGGCAGCGGTGCCGAGGATGCACGCCGAGATCCGAGCGGTGATGGCCAGCAGTCATGACAGCACAGTCAGGGCAGCACAGTCAGGGCAGCACAGTCAGGGCAGCACAGTCAGGGCAGCGCGGCCGGGACAGCGCGGCCAGGACAACGCAGCCAGGACAACGCAGCCAGGACAACGGGCGGACGACCCGGTGGCGGACCCGGAAAACAGCAGCGGGGACCCGCAGGCGGTGGCGGGGGCTACCCGTGGCCGCGACGGATGCCTCGGTAGGGTCAACCACCAACCCCCGACGACGATGACCATGACGACGATCTGTAACGACCGAGTCCGGTCACGACTGACGGCCCGTAGCGACGGATGACCCGCGACGGATGACCCGCAACGACGATGGAGGCAGGAGCACATATGTCCGGTGGAGCGGTCGCGGGCCTGATCGCGTCCGGCGCGTTCGCGGTGCTCGCCCTCTTCGGCTGTTTTGTTCTGCTCAAGCTCGGCAGGATCTTCGACGAGGCGGCCGCGCGCGTGCGCCAGACCGGCATCGCCATCGACGAGGGAACCGCCCGGGTACGGCAGGCCGGGGCGACGGTCGACGAGGTCAACGTGGCTCTCGGCCACGTCAACAAGGAACTCGATCGGGTCGACGCGATCACGGCGAACGTGCAGTCGATCACGACGAACGTCTCGTCGCTGACGTCGCTGTTCGCCGCGACTCTCGGTGGTCCGATGGTGCGGGTGGCCGCGTTCAGCTACGGCGTGCGCAAGGCCGCGGCGAAGCGCACCCGTTCGGAGGTCGAGTCGCGGGTGAAGACACAGATGAAGACGGAGAAGGCGGCCCGTCGTGGCGCCGGCCCCGGCGCGGGCGGCGCCGGAGCGGGCGGCGATGAGGCGGTCTCGGCGGGAGGAACCTCACCGTTGGCCAAGGCCGCGGGCACCGGCCACGGGCGTCAGGGGGGCCGCTAGATGTCGCGGATCTTCTACCTGGCATTCGGGGCTGCGGCCGGAGTGGTCGTCGTGCGGCAGGCCGCGAAGGCCGCGGCCGCGCTTACTCCGACCAGCCTCGCGGGATCTCTCGTACAGTCACTGCAGGAGTTCCTCGCGGATGTCCGTGAGGCTGCGGCGGAGCGGGAGGAGGAGATCCGTGATGCGCTTGGTCTCGACCGCGACCCGGACGACGACCCCGCCGGTGCGTCCGCCCTCGTCACGCCGCCCGCCCCAGCGGCCGCCCCGCCGGTGGCTGGCCATTACGCGCCCCCGGTATCCCCGGTGCGGCCTGGCGGCGAGCCCGGTTTGGCCCAGGTGGACGACCTCGAGCGGACCATGCGGCTGGTTCCCGGTGCCCGTCGGCCCTGAGCCACGCGTCGGCCTGGTAACGCCGGGCCTTGCAACGCCGGGCTCGGCAACGCTGGGCGCGGCGAGACCGGGCGCGGCAGCACCGGGGGCGGCAGTGCCGCCCGCCGCCGGATGACGTTTCTTCTCCCACCAGTCTGGACGATGTGACCGATGGATACGGCCGAGATCCGCAGCCGCTTTCTGAACCATTTCGCCGCGCATGACCACGCCGTGGTCCCGAGCGCCTCGCTCATCGCGCCGGACCCGACGTTGCTGCTGGTCAACGCCGGTATGGTGCCGTTCAAGCCGTACTTTCTCGGCGACCTGACCCCACCCTGGAAGCGCGCGACCAGCGTGCAGAAGGTCGTGCGCACCGTCGACATCGAGAACGTCGGCCGAACCGCCCGGCACGCCTCGTTCTTCCAGATGTGCGGCAACTTCTCCTTCGGCGACTACTTCAAGGCCGAGGCGATCCCGTACGCCTTCGAGTTGCTCGTCGACGGGTTCGGTTTCAACCCGGACGATCTGTGGGCCACCGTCTACCTCGACGACGACGAGGCCGAGCAGATCTGGCGCAAACTCCTGCCCGCGGAGCGCATCCAGCGCCGCGACAAGGAGGACAACTACTGGTCGATGGGTGTGCCCGGCCCGTGTGGTCCGTGCAGCGAGATCTACTTCGACCGGGGCCCCGACCACGGCCCTGACGGCGGCCCGATCGTCGACGAGAACCGCTACATCGAGGTCTGGAACCTCGTGTTCATGCAGTTCGAGCGCGGCGAGGGCGCCGGCTACGACTACCCGATCCTGCGTGAGCTGCCCAGCCGCAACATCGACACCGGTATGGGCCTTGAGCGGATGGCCATCATCCTGCAGGGCGTCGACAACCTCTACGAGATCGACATCTCCCGCCCGGTGCTGGACGCCGCCAGTCGGCTCACCGGCCGCCGCTATGGCGCCGACCCCGAGTCCGACGTGCGGCTGCGGGTCATCGCCGACCACACCCGCACCGCCGCGATGCTCATCTCCGACGGCATCGTGCCGTCCAACGAGGGCCGGGGGTACGTGCTGCGCCGGCTGCTGCGCCGGGCGGTGCGTGACGCCCGGTTGCTCGGCGCGCGCGAGCCGGTCATGGCCGAACTGTTCGGCGTGATCAGCGCCGCGATGGGCCCGATCTACCCCGAGCTCGTCAGCGACGCCGAGACGATCTCCGGGGTCGCGGTCGCCGAGGAGGTGTCGTTCGCCGAGACGCTGCGCACCGGCACCACGATCTTCGACACGGCGGTGCGCCAGGTCCGCGCGTCCGGCGCGACCACGCTTGGTGGGGACGACGCGTTCAAGCTGCACGACACCTACGGTTTCCCGATCGATCTGACCCTGGAGATGGCCGCCGAGGCGGGACTGGCCGTCGACGAGGCGGGTTTCCGCCGGCTGATGGAACGCCAGCGGCAGACCGCGAAGGCCGACCGGGCCGCGCGGCGGATCGGGAACCTGGACCTGTCCGCGTTCCGCCCGATCCTCGCCGCCTCCGGGCCGACGACGTTCACCGGCTACGAGGAGCTCACCCGCGAGTCCGAGGTGGTGGGCCTGGTCGGGATCGTCGACGGCCTCGGCCGCCCCGCCGTCGGCGCCGGCGACGAGGTCGGCGTCGTGCTCGACGTCACCCCCTTCTACGCCGAGAGCGGTGGGCAGGAGGCGGACCTCGGTGTTCTGCGCTTCGACGGCGGCGAGGCGGAGATCCTCGACGTCCAGCGGCCGGTGCCCGAGCTCGTCCTGCACCGGGTGAAGGTGCGTTCCGGTGAGCTGAAGGTCGGCGACCGGGTGCACGCCGAGGTCGACGACGGCCGGCGTCGAGCCGTGTCGCGCTCGCACACCGCGACCCATCTCGTGCACGCGGCGTTCCGCCGGGCGCTGGGGGAGGGTGCGACCCAGGCCGGCTCGTTGAACTCGCCGGGCCGGCTGCGCTTCGATTTCCACGCGGCCGGCGCCGTCGCGCCGTCGGTGCTCGCCGACGTCGAGGACGAGATCAACGAGGTGGCGCTGCGGGATCTGCCGGTGCGGTCGTTCGTCACCACCCAGGAGGAAGCGCGCCGGCTCGGCGCGATGGCGTTGTTCGGTGAGAAGTACGGCGATGCCGTGCGGGTCGTCGACGTCGGCGACTACGCCCGTGAGCTCTGCGGCGGCACGCATGTGGCGAGCTCGGCGCAGCTCGGCGCCGTGAAGCTGCTCTCGGAGGCGTCCATCTCCGCCGGCACCCGCAGGGTGGAGGGGCTCGTCGGCATCGACGCGTTCCGCTATCTCGCCCGCGAGCATCTGCTCGTCGCGCAGCTGTCCACCGCGCTCAAGGCCCGCCCGGACGAGCTCACCGACCGGGTGAATGACATGGTCACCCGCCTGCGTGACGCCGAGCGGGAACTCGACAAACTGCGCGCCGCCGCGGTGCTCTCCGGCGCCGGGGCGCTCGCCGCCGGTGCCGAGGAGATCGGCGGCGTCGCCGTCGTCACCGCTGAGGTGCCGGCCGGCACCGCCCCCGGCGACCTGCGCCTGCTCGCCCTGGACATCCGTGGCCGGCTCGCCGGGCGGCCGGCGGTCGTGGCGGTGATCCGCGCGGACGGCGGGTCCATCGTCGTCGTCACCGACGACGCGGCGCGGGGGCGCGGGCTGCGCGCGGGTGAGCTGGTCCGGGGCAGCTGGACGGCGCTGGGCGGCAAGGGTGGCGGCAAGCCTGACGTCGCCCAGGGGGGCAACGGCACGGCGGAGCTCGTCCCGGCCGCGTTCGCGAAGCTGCGCGGGCTGGTGGCCGAGCTCGTCGGACGCTAGGTGACCGACTCGCCGATGCTCCGCCGCGGCGTCCGGGTGGCGGTGGATGTCGGCTCAGTGCGGGTTGGCGTGGCGGCCAGTGACCCCGACGGCCTGCTTGCGGTGCCCGTCACAACCCTCATCAGGGACAAACGCGGCCATATTGACGTCGACGCCCTTGCGGAGATCGTCCGGGAGCGGCAGGCTGTCGAGGTGGTGGTGGGCCTGCCCCGGCAGCTGTCGGGGCAGGAGGGCCGCGCGGTCGCGCTGGTCCGCGAGTACGCCGACGTGCTTGCGGGGCGGATCGCGCCCGTGCCGATCCGGTTCGTCGACGAGCGGCTCACCACGGTCGTGGCTCATCGCAGAATGGCCGAACGTGGCGTCCGTTCCCGCGCCCGTCGCAGTCTCGTGGATCAGGAGGCAGCCGTGCAGATCCTCCAGCACGACCTGGACAGTCGGCGTGGGCGGCTCGGGTATGGGGGTGACGCCCCCGCCCCCGCCTCCGCGGGCCCGGCTGCCACGCCTGAGGCCGGTGGTGCTCCTGAGGCCGGTGGTGCGGACCGGGCGTCGGACGGGATGGCCGGGCCGCAGGACGCGAGGTGACGGGCCGAGACCTCGACGAGATCCTCGACGAGGACCCCTACGGCGGGCGCCGATCCCGCGGATCCGGCCGCCGTTCGGCCGAGCGTTACGACACCCCGGACCGCTCCGCATCCGGTCGTTCCGGCGCCCTTCCGGACCCGGGATATGACCCCCGTCGTCCGGGCGCCCGTCGTCCTGATGACCGATACCCCGACCGTCGTGCCGAGCGGCCCGGAGGCCGGCGCCGCGGCGGTCGGGGTCGGGATGACGGACACGCGCACGACGGGTACGCGCGGGATGCGTACCCCGACGGGGCGTATCCCGACGAGGCGTACCCGGACCGGGACCGGGACCGATCGGACGACGCGTACCCGGGACAGAGCCGGTCGCGGGGTCCCCACCGGGAGACACCGGGTCGGGCCGGCGGGCCGCGTGACGGCCGGCGCCGCCCTGGCCGGGCCGGCGTGGGCGATGATCACAGTGCGGGCGATCCGTACGGAGTCGACAACCGGTACGCGTCCGGTGCCCAGTATGGTGCCGGCGATCCGTACGGTGACGACGCGCAGTACGAGGATGACGCCCCGTATGGCGCAGATGACCCGTATGCCGACGATCAGTCTCTCGACAGTCGTCTCCTCGGCGCCGGCGACCGGTCCGACGATCGCGCACGTGGCCTGAGTGAGCGTGGTCTGAGCGGGGGCCGCCGGGAAGGCCGGGGCCGCCGCGAGGAGAACCGGGCCAGCGGGGAAGGCCGGGCCCGCGGAAATGGCCGGGCCGGCAGGGAAGGTCAGATCGGTGGGGAAGGCCGGGTCCGCGGCCGCGGGGACGACCGGGACCGCGGCGGGGACGACGGCTGGGGCGGCTCCTGGGACGACGAGCCGACGCCCGGACGCCGTGGTCGGGCGCTGCCGAAGCTGGTGGCCGTGCTCGTCATCGTCGCCGCGCTGCTCGGGCTCGGCATCGTCGGCGTCGGCAAGCTCGTCGGCCACGTCTCGGGGGGCTCGTCGGCCGCGGACTACGCCGGCTCCGGCAACGGCATCGCCGTCGTGCAGATCCCCGACGGCGCCACCGCCAGTGAGATCGCGAAGGAGCTGCACGACGCGGATGTCACCGCCTCTTCCGGCGCTTTCGTCAAGGCCGCCTCGGCCAACCCGAAGTCGCTGGGCATCCAGCCGGGCACCTACCGGCTGCGCAGCCGGATGAGCGCCCAGGCCGCACTCACGGCGCTGCTTGACCCGGCGTCGGCCGCGCCGTTCCGGTTCGTCATCAAGGAGGGCATGACCGTCCAGGAGGTCCTCTCCGGCATCCACGACCGGCTCGGGACACCGATGGACCAGCTCCAGGCGATCGTCCGCAACCCGGCCCAGCTCGGCGTGCCGTCCTACGCGCCGACGTTGGAGGGCTACCTGTTCCCGTCCACCTATGACCTTGTTCCCGGGCAGGACCCGGTCGCGCTGCTGAAGTCGTTCGTCACCCGGTACAAGACCGAGGCCGCGGCCCTCAACCTGGAACAGGGCGCCGCCGCCCGCGGCGAGACACCGGGCCAGATCGTGACCATCGCCTCGATCATCGAGAAGGAGGTCGCGAACTCCGACGAGGGCCCGAAGGTCGCCCGGGTGATCTACAATCGGCTCGCCGACACCAGCGGTGGGTTCCGCCGGCTCGACATGGACTCGACGACCCGGTATGCCCAGAACGAGTACACCGGCCCGCTGTCGCACGAGCAGCTCACCAGTTCGACGAGCCCGTACAACACCCGGGCGGTCCCAGGACTGCCGCCGGGCGCGATCTCCAACCCGGGTGTCTGGGCGCTGAGGTCGGCACTGCGACCGGCGGACGGGACGTGGCTGTACTTCGTCTCCATGCCGCAGAGCAAGGTCACCAAGTTCGCGACCACCCAGGCGGAATGGGACGCGCTGCAGGCCCAGTACCGCGCCGAGGGTGGCAGGGAGTAGCGGGCGGCAGGGAGTAACGGGCGGCAGGGAGCGAAGTGGGCGGACCCAACCACTCAGCGCGCCCATCCGCCCCCTCGGTAACCGCCGCTCCCCTCGCTGGCGGAGATCGTCGGCGGCGCGCGCGGCCGACGCGGTCTGCATGTCTCTTCTACAGGGGCGAAACGGGCATAACACCCGTCGAAACCCTGTAGAAGGAACATCGTGGCCCCTCGGATCGCAGAAATCTGACTAAACGGTCATATCGACGCGGTGATGGTGTGTGACCGCGGACGGGAGGTGGGGGCGGGTGGCCGCGAACGAGGAGCGCATCCGGCGGGCCACGGAAGCCGGGCAGTCAGCGCCAGCGCCGGTGGCCGAGGCTGAGGGGAGGCGGGCCGCGACTCCAGCGCCGGTGGCCGAGGCCGTGCGGGCCGCGACGCCAGCGCCAGCGCCGGTGGCCGAGGCCGTGCGGGCCACGACGCCAGCGCGGGTCGCATGGTCGCGACGGGCCGCGCGGGTGGCTGCGGCGGCGACGCCGGACCATCCAGCCCGGGCGGCGGTGCTCGGCGCCCCGGTGGACCACTCACTGTCCCCGGTGCTGCACGGCGCCGCGTATGCCCGGCTCGGCCTCGCGGTGCGGTACACCGCGATCCACTGTGCGGCGGCGGACCTGCCGGCCATGCTCGAACGGGTCCGCACCGAGCCCGGGTGGCTCGGCCTGTCGCTCACCATGCCGCTCAAGACCGTCGCCCTCGACCAGGTGGACGAGATCGACCCGACGGCCGCCGCGATCGGCGCCGTCAACACGGTCGTGGTCGGCGACGACGGCCATCTGTTCGGGGACAACACCGATGTCGCCGGCATCACGGGGGCACTGCGGCGGGTGTTGGACGGACGAGCGCCGCGCCGGCCACTGATCATCGGTGCCGGGGGCACGGCCCGTGCCGCGGTCGCCGCCGTGGCGGCCGCAGGTTGCCAGCACGTGGCGGTCGTCGCCCGACGGCCCACGGCCACCGCCGAGCTCGCGCAGGTGGGCGAGCGCCTCGGCGTCCAGGTCACCGGGCTGTCCTGGGAGCTGCTCTCCACCGGCCTGCCCGCCGGCCCCGATCTGGTCATCGCCACCACTCCCGCCGGCGCCACCGACGCGCTGGCCCGCCGCCCCTGGCCCGGGTCCTGTCCGCTCGTCGAGCTGCTCTACCACCCCTGGCCGACGGTGCTCGCCGCCACCGTCTACCGGACCGGCGCCCGCGTCGCCGGTGGCCTGGAGATCCTCGCCGGCCAGGCGGTCGGCCAGGTCGAGCACTTCACCGGCCAGCTCGTCCCCGCCGGCGCCCTGTTCACCGCCGGCCAGACCGCCCTCGACACCCGCGCCGGCCTTTGACGGTCGCCAACTCCGCCCCCCGCGCCGGCGCTGACCGGCGGCATCCGTACCGGCCTCGCCGCGGCCACGCGCGACATGGCACAAGAATCCGGGCACTTGGGCTACCCACCGACGCCCACATGACAGCCGGCCGGCCGACGGGTCGGCACACTCTTCGGTACGGGCGGAAGGGGTCGGTATGTGCGCGGTTGGGTGGAGCGTCGCGGTGGCAATGATTGCCCTGGCTGTGGCCCTGCCGGTGGGCCCGAGGGTGGTTGCCGCCTTCCCACCGCCGGTGTCCGAACGGCGTCCTCGTGACCACCTCGACGCGTCGTCGCCGGTGCCGGTGCCGGTGCCGGTGCCGCCAGTGCCGCCGGAGCCGGAGCCGGGGACGTCCGGCCGTGGCCGGACTGGTGCGCTGCCGCTGGCGGGATCGACGGTGGCGATGGTCGGTGTGGTGACCGTGGTGCTGCGTGGGCATCCGTCCTGGTTGCCGGCATATGCCTATCTCGCGGTGATCGGGGTGTGGTTGGCGGCGATCGACCTGCGGGTGCACAGGTTGCCGGATCCGCTGGTCCTGCCGTCCTACCTGGTGTTCGGCCTGCTGCTCGGGCTGGCCGCGGCGGTGGATGGGGCGCCTGGGCGGCTGGTGCGGGCGGCGGTGGCGGCGCTGGTGTGCTGGGCTGCGTTCCTGGCGCTGCACCGGTTGCCCGGTGGCGGCCTTGGCCGAGGTGACGTGAAGCTTGCTGGTCTGCTCGGGCTGGCGCTGGGCTGGCTGGGGTGGCGCAGCGTGCTGGGCGGGATGTTCGCCGGGGTCGTCATCGGCGGTGTGGCTGCGCTCGGGCTGCTCGTCGCCCGGCGGGTGAATCGGCGCGACCGGCTGGCCTACGGTCCGTTTCTCCTGGCCGGCGCGCTACTCGCTGTCGTTGCCGCGGGTATCTGACCGGCAGGCTGTCCCGGTGGACCCTGGCGCGAGGTTGGTCATGCCGGGTCTGCTCGGAGGGGTTGTCGTGAAAGACTGGCTGGCATGGTGCGTTGGTTGACGGCGGGGGAGTCCCACGGTCCTGCCCTGGTGGCCACGGTCGAGGGGCTGCCCGCGGGGATTCGGCTGACCAGTGCGGACATCGCGGCGGAGCTCGCCCGCCGGCGGCTCGGGCACGGCCGGGGCGCTCGGATGAGCTTCGAGCGCGACGAGATCGAACTGCTCGGCGGCCTGCGCCACGGGGTCACCCTCGGCGGTCCGGTCAGTGTCGTCGTGCGTAACACCGAGTGGCCGAAGTGGGAGCAGGTCATGGCGCCCGACCCGGTCGACGCGTCGACGCTCGCGGGCCTTGGTCGCAACGCGCCGTTGACCCGGCCGCGCCCCGGCCATGCTGATCTGGCTGGCATGCAGAAGTACGGCTTCGATGACGCCCGGCCTGTCCTGGAGCGCGCCAGCGCCCGGGAGACCGCGGCCCGCGTCGCGCTCGGCACGGCGGCCAAGGCGCTGCTGCGCCAGGCGTACGGGATCGAAGTGCTCTCCCACGTCGTGGCGATCGGCGCCGTCGAGGTCCCGCCGGGCGCGCCCGCGCCGACGTCCCTCGAGGGCGTGGACGCCGACCCGGTGCGCTGCGCCGATCCGGTGACCAGCGGGCGGATGGTCGCCGAGATCGACGCCGCCCACGCCGATTCCGACACCCTCGGCGGCATCGTCGAGGTGCTTGCCTACGGCTGCCCGCCCGGGCTCGGCAGCTACGTCCATGGTGACCGCCGCCTCGACGCGCGGCTGGCCGCCGAACTCATGGGCATTCAGGCGATCAAGGGGGTCGAGTTCGGCGACGGGTTCCTCACCGCGCGCCGGCGAGGTTCGGTTGCCCACGACGAGATCGAGCTGGTCGGTGGCGAGGGCCAGCGGAGCGCCGCGGTGCCGCAGGTGCGTCGGGTGACCGACCGGGCCGGTGGAGTCGAGGGTGGGATGACCACCGGCGAGCCGCTGCGGGTCCGGATCGCGATGAAACCGATCTCCTCCCTCACTCGGCCGCTGTCCACCGTCGACGTGGCGACCGGTGAGTCCGCGGTCGCGATCAACCAGCGATCCGACGTGTGCGCGGTGCCGGCCGCCGGGGTGGTCGCCGAGGCGATGGTCGCGCTCGTCCTTGTGGGCGCGGCACTGGAGAAGTTCGGTGGCGACTCGGTGGAGGAGACCCGGCGTAACTGCGAGAGCTACCTGAAGGCCCTCCCCATCCACTGACCAGGCCGTACCCGCACAGGTCATTCATCCGCGCACACATCTACCCAGGGCTGGACGACACCGGCGGATACGCAAAGCCGGACGACACCGGCGGACGAGGAAGCAGGATCATGGTTGGGGACGCGGTGGCGACGACGCCATCGTCGCAGGGGCCCGAGCCGCTGGGTCCAGAGCCGCATGAGCCAGAGCCGCGGGGCCCGCGGGTGGTCCTGGTCGGTCCGCCCGGGGCGGGTAAGACCACGGTGGGCACCGCGCTCGCCCGGCGCTGGGCGGTCACGCTGCGCGACACCGACGCCGACGTGGAGGCCGCCGAGGAGCGCAGCGTCTCGGACATCTTCATCGACTCCGGCGAGGAGTACTTCCGCGCCGCCGAGCACCGGGCGGTGGCCAGCGCCCTCACGGAGCACGTCGGCGTGGTCGCGCTCGGTGGCGGCGCGGTCCTCAACCCCGCGACCCGGGCCCTGCTCGCCGGCCACCGGGTCGTCTACCTGCGGGTCGGGCTGTCGGACGCGGTGCGCCGGGTCGGGCTCGCCCGGGACCGTCCGCTGCTCGTCGAGGGGCCGCGAACCCGGCTCGCCGCCATGCTGCGCGAGCGGGAGCCGTTCTACACCGAGGTGGCCATGGTCGTGGTCGACACCGCTGGCCGGGTACCAGACGAGGTCGCCGACCTCGTCTGCACGGCCCTCGATCAGGTCGCCGGTGGGCAGGTGCCGTCGTGAGTGGGGTCATCGCAGGTGGGCAGGGGCCCGGGTCGGCTGGTGCTGCCGTGAGCGGCGCACGGGGAATGGGCAGGTGCGGTCGTGCGCGTGCGGGAGAGGCCGGCTGGCCGATGAGGGGGGCTGGCCGATGAGGCCGACTGGCAGTGTGGCCGACGTGGTTCGGATCCCGGTGCGGCCGCAGGGCGAGCGGCCCTACGACGTGGTGCTCGGCGACGGGGTGCTGAGCGGTCTCGCCGAGACCATCACCGGGCGCACCCGGGCCGTGGTGATCCATCCGGTCGCGTTGCGGGCCACCGCGGCGGCTCTCGTCGCGGACCTACGGGCTGGCGCCGGCGTCGAGGCCCACACCGTCGAGGTGCCCGACGGCGAGCGGGCCAAGCGGCTGCAGGTCGCCGGGGACTGCTGGGATGTGCTGGGCCGAATCGGTGCGACCCGCGACGACGTGGTCATCGGCCTCGGCGGAGGCACTGTGACAGATCTCGCCGGGTTCGTCGCGGCGAGCTGGCTGCGGGGCGTCGACGTGGTGCAGGTGCCGACCACCGTGCTCGGCATGGTCGACGCGGCCGTCGGCGGCAAGACCGGGATCGACGTCGAGGCCGGCAAGAACCTCGTCGGTGCGTTCCACCAGCCGCTGACCGTGCTGTGCGATCTTGCGATGCTCGCTTCGTTGCCGGCGGTCGAGGTGCGGGCCGGGCTGGCCGAGGTGGTCAAGACCGGCTTCATCGCCGACGGCACCATCCTCGACCTGCTGGAGGACGACCCGAGCGGCGCCGCCCACCTGCCCGAACTGATCGAGCGGTCGATCCGGGTGAAGGCCGATGTGGTGTCCGGCGACCCGCGGGAGGCCGGCCGCCGCGAGGTGCTCAACTACGGGCACACCCTTGGCCATGCCATCGAGAAGGTGGAGGGCTTCACCTGGCGGCACGGTGCGGCGATCTCGGTGGGCATGGTGTTCGCGGCGGAGTTGTCGCGACTCGCGGTCGGTCTCGACAAGGCCACCGCCGAGCGGCACCGCCGGCTGCTGGCCCGCATCGGTCTGCCGGTCAGCTACCAGCATGACCGCTGGCCGTTGCTGCTCGACGCGATGCGGGTGGACAAGAAGTCCCGCGGCCGGCGGCTGCGCTTCATCGCCCTGACCGGTCAGGGCGATACGGTGATCGTCGATGATCCGGACGCGGATCTGCTCGTCGCCGCGTACCGCAGCGTCGCTCGGTAAGGTCGCTCGGTAGACTCGTCCGCGGACTGGCTGATCGCCGCCGCGCGGGGGTCCGGCTTCCCGCCGGGTCTTTGCCCGCGGCCGGCGGGGCCAGGCGAGGTGGGTGCGCTTTCACGGCGGCCGGCTCCACGTGTTCGCGATCTTTCGCGATCACCGGGCCCGGTGGCCGCGGAGCCTTCGTGGTCGCGGGCATGCGTGGTCACGGGCACTCGCGGCGGGGACACCGCCCTGGTGGAGATGCCGCCGTGGCGGGACGCCGCCGTGGAGACGAGGCGGCCACACAACGACTGACCACGGTCGGAGACGATCCGCCGTCGGAGTACGGCGACCGAACGGAGAACGCGCGCAGTGGCGACCAGCAACGACCTGAAGAACGGCATGACGCTCGACATCGACGGCGTGCTGTGGAACGTCATCAGCTTCCAGCATGTCAAGCCCGGTAAGGGCGGGGCGTTCGTCCGCACGTCCCTGAAGAACGTGCTGACCGGCAAGGTGGTCGACCGCACGTTCAATGCCGGGGTCAAGGTCGAGGTCGCGACGGTTGACCGCCGCGAGATGACCTACCTCTACCGCGACGGTGCCGAGTTCGTCTTCATGGACAGCGAGTCCTACGACCAGATCCCGATCCCGCCGGGCGTCGTGGGCGCCGTCGCCAACTACATGCTGGAGAACACGGTCGCCACCGTCGCCCTGCACGACGGAGCACCGCTGTACGTGGAGCTTCCGGCCAGCGTCGAGCTCACCATCAAGGCGACGGAACCCGGCCTGCAAGGCGACCGCTCCACCGGCGGCACGAAGCCCGCGGAGCTGGAGACCGGCGCGACGATCAACGTGCCGCTGTTCATCACCAACGGCGAGAAGGTCAAGGTCGACACCCGCGACGGACGCTATCTGGGCCGGGTGACAAGCTGAGCGCCCGTTCGAAGGCCCGCCGCCGCGCGCTCGACATCCTCTTCGAGGCCGATGTACGCGGCGACCAGGTGGCCGCGATCCTCGCCGCTCGCAAACGCCGAGCCGACCCGCCGGTCTCGGAGTACACCGAGGGCTTGGTCGAGGGGGTCGTCGAGCACTGGCGGGAGATCAACGACCGGATCGGCCGGCATGCCGAGGGCTGGACGTTGGAGCGGATGCCGCCGGTCGACCGCAACATCCTGCGCATCGCGGTCCTGGAGCTCGTCTGGCGGCCCGACGTCCCCGATCGGGTCGCGATCGACGAGGCCGTCGAGCTCGCGAAGACCCTGTCCACCGAGCGTTCGCCGGCGTTCGTCAACGGCCTGCTCGGTAGCCTGCTGGAAGCGGTCGAGTCGGCGGTGTCGCCCCCCGCCGGTGCGGCCGGTGCGGCCGGTGCCGCCGGTGCGGCCCCCGGAACCAGCGAGGCCGCGACCAATCCCGTCAACGCCGCCGATGCCTCCGAACCCGCCGATGCCAGCGGCCCTGGGGATCCCGTTGGTGCCGGCGACCTCGCCGATCCCCGAGAATCCCGAGGATCCGCCGATCTCGGAGAATCCCGCGAATCCGCCGATGCCGGCGATTCGGGCGAGACCGTGCCGCAGGCGGCGGGCGCCGGTGCGGCGTCAGGCCAGTCTGACGGAGCAGCCGAGTCCGGCCCGGCTGCCTGATCGGTGGATTTCTCGAGACCGGGCGCGGGTGTCGCAGCTGGGCCCGGTCCGAATGTCTGACGTCCCGCCTGCCTGATCGGCTCCTCGGGCGGTCTGATCGGCGCGGCAGACTGACCGGGCGCTCGGCCCGTCCCGCACGTGCCGGGCCGACCATCTACTGATAGGCCCCCGATCAACCGGCATCACACACGGCGACATTCCATCCGTGTCGCCTGACCGCGCGTAGCCGACCCCGTCGCGGTTACCTCCGAGCCATCCGCCCCAGCGCGATCACGCCAGCCATCGCCGGCCCCGGTGACCGATAGCCACGAAATATCGGGCCCGTGGCGTTGGCGAGATCCAAACAGGTCGTTGTGGGGGTGTTCGTGTCCGATTTGCCCCCCATGGCGACCTGCTTAGAGGGATCTTGCTGCGCGGCTCGCTGCATGGCGTGACGATTCCCTGGAGCGGGGCCTTCGCTGGCGGGCGCTCGTTGGGAGACGGGGCCGCCGTCCGGTCAGAACGGAGTTCGGCCCGGTCGGCAGTGTGCCTGGTCGGCGTGAACACTGACTGCCCACGCTGACCGGTGGCCCTATCGCCGACTGCCGACTGCCGACTGCCGACTGATGGCCGGTGGCGCTGGCGGCTAGTGCCGACTGGTGGCCGGTGGCCGGTGGCAGTGGCGGTGGCCGGTGGCGCTGGCGGCTAGTGCCGACTGCTGGCCGGCGGCAGTAGTTCGTGGCTGTGCCTGCTGGCGCTGACCGGTGGCGCTGACCGGGCGCTGACCCGGTACGCCGTCGCAGTGACGACGTACCGGGGTATTCCCGGCCGAGACATACCGGGATATCCCCGGCAAGGCTGCGCCGTGTGTGTGCGTCTGGTTCGGCGGCGACCGTGTCGCGATGGATCCCGGAGCCGAACCGTCATCCCATCGGTCAAAGCTGGTCGTGCCACGGACGAAACCGCAGGTCGCGGTCCTGACGGGACCGCTGACGACGCCGCAGAACCACGACGATGCCGGAACTGCGGTGGTGCTGGAACTGCGGTGGTGCTGGAACTGCGGTGGTGCCGGAACTGCGGTGGTGCTGGAACTGCGGTGGTGCTGGGACTTGTTGTGACGCTGGGAACCGCGGCGTGGCCGGGAGCCGCCCGTCCTGCGCCCGCCCACCTTGACGCAACCGGCGGCGGGGTGGAACCGACGGCGTGCGGTGGTGGTAGTGGAGGAGGCGGTCGGTGCTGGCCGAGTGGATGACGTGGGGCGGGTCATTGCCGCCCGTCACCGGCCTCGCACTTTCGGGGCTCTGGCCTGCCGGCTCCTGGATTTCTCTGAGCCTTGCCCCGGCATCCCAGATGGTCGACGCTCCGGACGTTCGGAGCCCAGACCCGGCGTCTGGAGACGTCGGGCGTGTCAGCCGGGGAGTGTCTGAGCCGGTGGCTGTCTCACGGCATCCGGTGGCCTGGAAACCGTCAGCCTCTCAGACCTCAGCCTCAGACCTCAGCCTCAGACGTCGGCAGCCTCGGACGTCGGCCTCTCAGACGTCGGAGACGGACGCGTCCGCACCCTGCTCCGGGGACAGCACGCCCCAGGACACGAGCTGCTCGGTGAGCTTGCTCGGGGAGGTGTCGTAGATCACTGCGAGTGAACGCAGGTCCTCGTAGCGGATCGACAGCACCCGGCCGTTGTAGTCGCCGCGCTGGCTCTGGATCGTCGCGGCGTAGCGGGCGAGCGGCCCGCCCTGCTCCTTGGGCACCTGGGAAAGACGCTCGAGGTCGAGCACGATCCGCGGGGACTGCTCCAAGGGTGCGACGGTGGAACCCTCGGGCAGCAGCTCCCCGACCGGAACGCCGTAGAACTCCGCGAGCTCCGAGAGGCGCTGCACGGTGACGGCGCGATCCCCGCGCTCGTAGGAACCGACGACGACGGCTTTCCACCGACCGTGCGACTTCTCCTCGACGCCATGAAGCGAGAGCCCCTGCTGGGTGCGTATTGCGCGCAGCCGAGCACCGAGCGCCTTCGCATAGTCGGACATCGGAGTGCCCACTCCTGTCGTGATTGATCATTGGAACCGGGGCTCATGCCACCGGCGGTTACCGATAGTAGTGCCCGCCGGGTTGAGGCTCGACACCCGGGGGGTCGTGTCGCTTCTTTCTTTGTACCACTTTCTGTAGCCCTCCGGTTGCGCGCTCCGCCTGCCCGGAGGGAACTTCCGCACTTCGTCGTATCGGTATGTGCGCGCAGTGCCACGGTGACGGGCAGTCACGGCTTCGCGATGATAGTTGGCACGACAACGACATGCGAGGGGTGGGTGCGCGCGGCCCACCGGGTACCCCGCGCATATGCGGCCCCGGCCCCGTCCGGAGCCTCACACGGTCGGAGTGCCCTGGTAACGTCGCTGAGACCGCTCCTTTAAGGACCGTCCCGTGAGGCGGGGAAGGAGGGATGCCGCGTGGCCGCAAACGCCACGGGCGACCCTGTGTCGCGCCGTCCAGGCGTCGCCAGGACAGTACTGTCCGCCGACGACATCACTCGCATCGTCAGCCGGATCGCGCATCAGATCCTCGAGAAGACCACCGGGGGTGCCGGTGTCGTGCTTCTCGGTATACCCACCCGTGGGGTACCTCTCGCACACCGGCTGGCACGCCGCGTACACGCCGTCGAAGGCGTGGATCTTCCTGTCGGCTCCCTCGACCCGACCATGTATCGCGACGATCTGCGACTGCGCGGGGTTCGGCCACTTGAGGTGACCGAGATTCCCGACGGCGGCGTCGACGGGCAGGTGGTGATCCTCGTCGACGACGTCCTGTTCTCCGGGCGCACCGTGCGTGCCGCCCTCGACGCACTGGCCGCCTACGGCCGGCCGCGGGCGGTACAGCTCGCTGTTCTCGTCGACCGTGGTCACCGGGAGCTCCCCATCCGCGCCGACTATGTCGGCAAGAACATGCCGACCTCCCGTCGTGAGTCGGTGGCCGTCCGGCTGCGCGAGGTTGACGGTGCCGACGGCGTACTGATCCTGCCCCCGGCTCCCGACCCGGCCGCCGCGGGCGAGCCCGCCGCTCGGGACCGGGCATGACGGGACCGGGCGCGCCGGGACCGGGCGTGACGCGTGCTGGCGTGACGCGTGCTGGCGTGACGCGTGCTGGCGTGACGCGTGCTGGCGTGACGAGTGCGAACGGGATGGGTGCCGGTGCGATGGCCGCCGCTGGTGTGGCGAGCGCAGGCGTGACGGCGAACGGGGGTGGGGTGTGAGACGGCACCTGCTGACGACCGAGGAGCTCAGTCGGGACGACGCGCTGCTGGTGCTCGACACCGCTGAACGCATGGCCCGGGTGGCCGAGGCGTCGGTTCGCAAGCTGCCGACCCTGCGCGGGCGCACCGTCGTCAACCTGTTCTTCGAGGATTCCACCCGTACCCGCACGTCCTTCGAGGTAGCCGCCAAGAGACTGTCGGCCGATGTGATCAATTTTTCGGCGCGCGGGTCAAGCGTGTCGAAGGGAGAAAGCCTGAAGGACACGGCACAGACCCTGGAGGCGATGGGTGCTGACGCCGTGGTTTGCCGGCATTCGGCCAGTGGCGCGCCGCACCGGCTGGCGTCCTGGGTGCGGGGCAGCGTCGTCAACGCTGGCGACGGCACCCACGAACATCCGACCCAGGCGCTTCTCGACGCCTTCACGATGCGCCGCCGGCTCGGCCGGATCGAGGGGCTGCGCGTCACCATCGTCGGTGACGTGCTGCATTCCCGGGTGGCCCGTTCCAACATCTGGCTGTTGGCCACTCTGGGTGCCAGTGTGACGGTCGTGGCTCCGCCGACGCTGTTGCCGCTGGGTGTCTCCGCGTGGCCGGTCGAGGTGTCGTACGACCTGGATGCCGTGCTGCCCAAGAGCGATGTGGTGATGATGCTGCGGGTTCAGCGGGAGCGGATGTCGGCGGCCTACTTCCCGACCGAGCGTGAGTACAGCCGCCGATACGGCCTGGACGTCGACCGGGCCGCGATCCTTCCGGAGCACGCTCTGGTGATGCATCCGGGGCCGATGGTGCGTGGCATGGAGATCGCCTCGCAGGTCGCCGACTCCGCCCGGTCGACCGTGGTGGAGCAGGTCGCGAACGGGGTGAGTGTGCGGATGGCCGTGTTGTATCTGCTGCTGGGCGGTTCTGGGGAGGTCTCATGAGCACGGCTGGGGCAGGTGCTCGGGCAGGCAAGGCGTGGGTGCTGCGCCGGGTGCGTCCGCTCGGTGGCGACCCGGTCGACGTGCTGCTCGCGGACGGCGTGATCGCGTCGTGGCGCCCGGGCGGTTCGACCGGCCCGGACTCCGAAGGTCTGCCGCCGGGCACCACGATCCTCGACACCGACGGCCTGATCCTGCTGCCCGGCCTCGTCGACCTGCACACCCACCTGCGCGAACCTGGCCGGGAGGACGCCGAGACGGTCGGGTCCGGTACCCGGGCGGCGGCGCTCGGCGGCTTCACCACGGTGTTCGCGATGGCCAACACCAATCCGGTGGCTGACACCGCGGGTGTGGTGGAGCAGGTCTACCGGCTCGGCGTCGACGCCGGGCACTGCGATGTGCGCCCGGTTGGTGCGGTCACCGTGGGCCTGGCCGGGCAGCGCCTCGCCGAGCTCGGCGCGATGGCCGGGTCCGCCGCGGGGGTGCGGGTGTTCTCCGACGACGGGCACTGCGTGTCCGACGCGCTGCTGATGCGCCGTGCGCTGGAGTACGTCAAAGCCTTTGACGGGGTCGTCGCCCAGCATGCCGAGGAGCCTCGCCTGACCGAAAACGCCCAGATGAACGAGGGCGTGGTGGCGGCTCGCCTGGGCCTGTCAGGCTGGCCCGCGGTCGCCGAGGAGGCGATCATCGCGCGGGATGCGCTGCTCGCCGGGCACGTCGACTCCCGCCTGCACATCTGTCATGTCTCCACCGCCGGCTCCGTGGAGATCATCCGCTGGGCCAAGGCGAAGGGCTGGCGGGTCACCGCCGAGGTCACCCCGCACCATCTGCTGCTGACCGAGGATCTGGTGAGCAGCTACGACCCCGTCTACAAGGTCAATCCGCCGCTGCGCACCGCCGACGACGTGGCGGCGCTGCGCGCCGGCCTCGCCGACGGCACCATCGACTGCGTGGCCACCGATCACGCTCCGCACGCGGCTGAGGACAAGGAGACCGAGTGGGCCGCGGCCCGTCCCGGCATGCTCGGTCTGCAGACGGCGCTGTCGGTGGTGATGGAGACGATGGTCGTCGGCGGACGCCTCGACTGGGCCGGCGTCGCCGATCGGATGGCGCTGGCGCCGGCGCGCATCGGCGGGCTGCCGAGCCCGGCGGTCGACGCGGGTGGCTCGGTGGCGGTGGGCGCGCCCGCCACCGTCACCCTGCTCGATCCCTCGCCCTGGCAGGTCGTCGACCCGGGCGCGCTGGCCAGCCGTAGCCGCAACACCCCATACGCGGGCCGGTCCCTGCCGGGTGCGGTTCGCGCGACGTTCCTGCGCGGGCGGCCCACCGTGCTCGACGGGATGATCGTATGAGTGCTGTTCTCTCCGCCGGACCGGCTGTCCTTTCCGCCGGACCAGTCCTGGTTGCGGCCGGGTCGACCCAGACGCGCCTGGCCCTTCGCGTCCTGCTCGTCGTCGGCCTGCTGCTGGTGGTCATCGCGGCCTTGGGCGCGCTGGTCCGGGCCTGGCGCAACCGCGCGCAGCGGCGCGAGGAGGACGGCCTGCCCGATGTGCCCGACCTGCCCGAGGCGCCGGCCGAGCCCGGCACCGTCCTCGCCGCGCCGCTGCGCGGGACGTACCTCGGCACCGCCGACGCCGGCCACTGGCGGGAGTGGATCGCCACCCGTGGCCTGGGCGGCCGCCTCGGCGGCTACCTCAGCGTGTACGAGACCGGGGTGCGGGTCGACCAGGGCGGTACGGCGTTCTGGATTCCGCGCGAGGCGGTGCGGGGGGCGCGCCTGGAACGTGCCCATGCCGGGAAGGTCTCGACGCCGGGCCGGCTCATCGTCGTGGCCTGGTCGTATGGCGGGCGTGAGCTGGAGACCGGGTTCCGCGGGGAGGACCGGGCCCGCCAGCCCAAGGTGGTCCGGGCCGTGCACGAACTGATCGGTCCGCCGCCGCCGCATCTTGCCTCCGGCGATGTCACCTCGCCGCACGCCCTGCCTTGGGTCCGCCCTCGGCTGCGCCCACGATCGATCGGGCACGGCGGCCCGCCGCGGCCGGGATCGGGTCAGCCCACCGAGGAGATGCCCGCCATCCGAGCCGGCCTTCGCCGCCGCCGTGGCTCCGCCCGATCCGACGGCCGCCAGGGCGATCCGCGGGCCGCTGCCGCCCGCTACCCGGGCCGTCGGCCGGAAGCGGCCGAGCCCCCTCGCCGCCGGCAGCCGGGCTATCCGGATCCCGGGCGGTCCGCGAGCCCGGGTACCGAGAGCAGGGGCTTTCCCACCGCCGCGGCGGCCGACTCGGCCGACTCGGCCGACTGGTATGCCGATCCGCGGCCGGCGCAGTCCAGGCGTCCCGGGCACTCCCACCAGACCCAGACCGGCGGATCGCCCCACGCGGCCGCCCCGCGCCCCGGGGGCCGGGTGCCGCCCGAACCCACCGACTCCGGCCGGTTTCCGGTCGTCGATCCGTTGACCTCGCCGCTTGGCGAGGTCCGCAGGCTGAAGGAGGATCGTTGAGCACCCTCACCCCGAGCGCCGGTGGCGCGCCGAATGCCGCGGGCGCGCCGAATGCCGCCGGCTCGACCGCCCCGGCCGCGGCGAGTCGCCCGTCCCGAGCAGTGCTGATGCTGGAGGATGGGCGCGCCTTCACCGGCGAGGCGTACGGCGCCGTCGGCGAGGCGTTCGGCGAGGCCGTGTTCTCCACCGGGATGACCGGCTACCAGGAGACACTCAGCGACCCCTCGTTCCACGGCCAGATCGTCATCATGACCGCGCCGCACATCGGGAACACCGGCGTCAACGACGACGACTACGAGTCCGACCGGATCCAGGTCGCCGGGTTCGTGGTCCGCGACCCGGCCCGGCGCCCGTCCAACTGGCGTTCGCGCGGCAGCCTCGACGACGAGCTGACCGCCGCCGGCGTGGTCGGCATCAGCGGCATCGATACCCGGGCGCTCACCCGCCACCTGCGTGAACGGGGGGCGATGCGCTGCGGCATCAGCAGCGTCCTGGACGAGCCGTCCGATCCGGGCGCTGGCGTTGGCGCCGGCGTTGGCGGCTCGGAGTCGGCCGGCGATCGGCAGGGCGCGCTGCTCGCCCGGGTGCGACGCTCGCCGAAGATGATCGGCGCCGACCTCGCCCCGCTCGTGTCCACCCCGGCGCCCTACCTGGTGCCGGCCGCCGACGGCGCACCGGCGCGCTTTACCGTCGCGGCGCTGGACCTCGGCATCAAACGGGCGACCCCGCTGGCACTCGCCGCGCTCGGCTGTGACGTGCATGTGCTGCCGGCCCGCAGTACCGGCGAGCAGTTGCTCGCGCTGAACCCGGACGGGGTGTTCCTGTCCAACGGGCCGGGCGATCCGGCCAGCGCCGACTATGCCGTCGACGCGCTGCGCGCGGTTCTTGAGGCGGGCGTGCCGGTGTTCGGCATCTGCTTCGGCCACCAGGTGCTGGCCCGAGCGCTGGGCTTCGAGACCTACAAGCTGACCTACGGCCACCGTGGGGTGAACCAGCCGGTGGGCGACACGGCCACCGGACGCATCGCGGTGACCAGCCAGAACCACGGTTTCGCCGTGCGCGCGCCCCTGACCGGTGCGACCGACACCCCGTTCGGCCGGGTGGTGGCCAGCCACATCGGTCTCAACGACGACGTCGTCGAGGGATTGGAGTGCCTGGACGTGCCCGCTTTCAGCGTGCAGTTCCACCCCGAGGCAGCGCCCGGCCCGCACGACGCGGCCGGCCTGTTCGAGAGGTTCCGTGACCTGATGGCGGGCAGCCGGGCGGCCGGGAACGCGGGAGGGCCGGCCTGATGCCACGGCGCGACGATCTGACCAGTGTCCTGGTGATCGGTTCCGGGCCGATCGTCATCGGCCAGGCCTGCGAGTTCGACTACTCCGGCACGCAGGCCTGCCGGGTGCTGCGGGCGGAGGGCCTGCGGGTCATCCTGGTCAACAGCAACCCGGCCACGATCATGACCGACCCGGAGATCGCTGACGCGACCTACGTCGAGCCGATCACCCCGGACATCGTCACCAAGATCATCGACCGGGAGCGGCCCGATGCCATCCTGGCCACGATGGGCGGCCAGACGGCGCTGAACACCGCGGTCGCGCTGCATGACTCGGGTGTCCTGGACCGGTTCGGCGTCCGGCTGATCGGCGCGAACATCGACGCGATCCGTTCCGGCGAGGACCGCCAGGCGTTCAAGAACATCGTGGCGGCCGTCGGCGGCGAGTCCGCGCGCAGCGCCGTCTGCCACACGGTCGACGAGTGTCTGGCGGCGGGGGAGGAGTTCTCCTACCCGGTGGTCGTGCGGCCGAGCTTCACCCTCGGCGGCGCCGGCAGCGGCTTCGCCCACGACGTGGCCGAGCTCACCCGGATGGCCGCCGACGGCCTGGCGGCGAGCCCGTCCACCGAGGTGCTGGTCGAGGAGTCGGTGCTTGGCTGGAAGGAGTTCGAGCTCGAGCTCATGCGCGACCGCGCCGACAACGTGGTGGTGGTCTGCTCGATCGAGAACGTCGACCCGATGGGCGTGCACACCGGCGACTCGATCACCGTCGCCCCGGCGATGACGCTCACCGACCGCGAGTACCAGCGGATGCGTGACATGTCGATCGCGGTGATGCGGGCCGTCGGCGTCGACGCGGGCGGCTGCAACATCCAGTTCGCCGTGGACCCGGCAACCGGGCGCCAGGTCGTCATCGAGATGAACCCGCGGGTCTCGCGCTCCTCGGCGCTGGCCTCGAAGGCCACCGGCTTCCCGATCGCCAAGATCTCGGCGAAGCTCGCGCTCGGCTACACCCTGGACGAGATCCCCAACGACATCACCCGCACCACCCCGGCGGCCTTCGAGCCGACGCTGGACTATGTGGTGGTCAAGGTGCCGCGGTTCGCGTTCGAGAAGTTCCCCGGCGCCGACCCGTCGCTCACCACGACGATGAAGTCCGTCGGCGAGGCGATGGGGGTGGGCCGCAGTTTCGCCGAGGCACTGCAGAAGGCGCTGCGCTCGCTGGAGTCCGCCGGCTCCGTGTTCACCTTCACCGCCCCTGAACAGGACGCGGCACAGCTGCTGGAAACCGCCCGCACGCCGACCGACGGCCGGCTGCGGGTCGTCCAACAGGCCCTGCTCGCCGGCGCGGACCCGGACGAGGTGTCGGCGGCCACCGGCATCGACCCCTGGTTCGTCGACCAGCTCGTGTTCCTCAACGAGATCGCCAGAGCGGTGAGCCGGGACCCCGAGGGCATCCGCCGGGCCAAGCGGGCCGGTTTCTCCGACGCCCAGCTCGCCGGCATCCTGGGGACCAAGGAAGACATCGTGCGGACCTTCCGGCACCGCGCCGGCATCCGACCGGTGTTCAAGACCGTCGACACCTGCGCCGCCGAGTTCGCCTCCGAGACGCCCTACCACTACTCCGCCTACGACGAGGAGACCGAGGTCGCGCCGAGCGACCGGCCCCGGGTGATCGTGCTTGGCAGCGGCCCGAACCGCATCGGCCAGGGCATCGAGTTCGACTACGCCTGTTGCCACGCGGTGATGGCACTCTCGGACGCCGGATTCGAGACCGTCATGGTCAACTGCAACCCGGAGACGGTGTCCACCGACTACGACACCGCCGACCGGCTCTACGTCGAACCGCTCACCCTCGAGGACGTCCTCGAGGTCGTGCACGCGGAATCGCAGGCCGGGCCGCTGGCCGGGGTGATCGTCCAGCTTGGTGGGCAGACCCCGCTGGGCATCGCCGCGGCGCTGGCGGAGGCCGGCGTGCCGATCGTCGGCACCCCACCGGCGGCGATCCACCTCGCCGAGGACCGGGGTCTGTTCGGCCGGGTGCTGGCCGCCGCCAACCTGCCCTCGCCGCCGCACGGCGTGGCGACCTCCTTCGCCGAGGCACGTACGGTCGCCGAGCGGATCGGATACCCCGTGCTGGTCCGCCCGTCCTACGTCCTCGGCGGGCGCGGAATGGAGATCGTCTACGACGACACCATGCTGCGTGACTACATCGAGCGGGCCACCGCGATCTCGCCCGAGCACCCGGTGCTCGTCGACCGGTTCCTCGACGACGCGGTCGAGATCGACGTCGACGCGCTGTTCGACGGCGAGACGCTCTATCTGGCCGGGGTGATGGAGCACATCGAGGAGGCCGGGGTGCACTCCGGCGACTCGGCCTGCGCTCTGCCGCCGATCACGCTCGGCCGCTCCGACCTGGAGCGCATCCGCACCTCGACCGAGGCGATCGCACGCGGGGTCGGGGTGCGGGGGCTGCTCAACGTCCAGTACGCCCTGCAGTCCGACGTGCTGTACGTGCTGGAGGCCAACCCGCGCGCATCGCGGACCGTGCCGTTCGTGTCCAAGGCGACGGCGGTGCCGCTGGCCAAGGCAGCGGCGAGGGTGATGCTCGGGTCGACCATCGGTGAGCTGCGGGCCGAGGGCCTGCTGCCGAGCACCGGTGACGGCGCGAGCCTGCCGTTGGACTCGCACATCGCGGTCAAGGAGGCGGTGCTGCCGTTCGGCCGGTTCCGCGACGCGGGCGGGCGCGGCGTCGACACGGTGCTCGGCCCGGAGATGAAGTCCACCGGCGAGGTGATGGGCATCGACGACGGCTTCGGCACCGCCTACGCCAAGTCGCAGGCCGCCGCCTACGCCTCGCTGCCCACCTACGGCCGGGTGTTCGTCTCGGTGGCCAACCGGGACAAGCGAGCAATGATCTTCCCGATCAAGCGGCTGGCCGACCTCGGGTTCGTCGTCTACGCCACCGAGGGCACCGCCGAGGTGCTGCGCCGCAACGGCGTGAAGGCGGTCGTGCTCGGCAAGCACCGCGCCCCGCGCGAGGGCCTGCTCGACTGTGTCGAGATGATCACCTCGGGTCAGATCGACCTGGTCATCAACACCCCGTGGGGAGTGGGCCCGCGCCTGGACGGCTACGAGATCCGTACCGCCTGCGTGAGTGCCGGCGTTCCGTGTATCACCACGATCCAGGGCGCCGCGGCCTGCGTGCAGGGCGTCGAGTCGCTGGTCCGAGGCGAGCTCGGCGTCCGCCCGCTGCAGGAGTACCACGCTGTCCTGCGGGAGGCCTGGGGCGACGCTCCGCCCGCTGGGACTGGGCGTGGGGGAGGAGCTGGTGCTGCCGAGGCCGGGCTGCCCGCCGAGGGCCGTCCCGCCGAGGGCCGGCTGGCGGAAGGCCGGCTGGCGGAGGGCCAGGTTGCGGAGAGTAGCTCCGGGGCGGGTCAGCTGGCCGGGGGGCAGTCCCAGAGCACTGCGCGGACCAGTCGGTGAGCGCATGGCCGGCGCCGGGTGCACGGGAACGGCATACCGCTGCCCCGCGCTATGTGGCACCACCGGGACGCGCACCGCTGGCGGTGGCGCTCGACGCGCCGGACGGGGCGAGTGCGCTGCGCTGGGCAGCCGCGGTCGCGCCACATGCCGCAGTGCTCAAGATCGGCATGGAGCTGTTCTACCGGGAAGGGCCGGCGTTCATCGAGCGGCTGCGGGCCCAGGGCCTGCTGGCCGACCCCGCCAGGCGTAAGGGGCTCGGTTCCGCGCAACCGGCGGAGTCGGGCTCGCCCGGCTCCTGGGCCGACGCGGCGCGGGGTCTCGCGGAGAACGGCGTGGGGATGGCGCCGGAGCTTTTCCTCGATCTGAAGCTGCATGACATTCCGGCAACTGTCGCCGGGGGCATGAGGTCGGTCGCCACGCTGCTTCCTCGCTTCGTCACCGTCCATGCGGCGGGGGGATCGGCGATGGTACGCGCGGCTCTTGAGGCAGCCCCCGGGGTGGACGTCGCGGTTGTGACCGTACTCACCTCGCTGGACGCGGCGGAGCTGGCGGCCGTCGGGCTCGCCGGGTCGCCACAGGACGCCGTGCGACGCCTCGCGGACCTCGCTGTCGAGGCTGGGGCGCACACTCTTGTGTGCAGCCCGCAGGAGGTTCGAATGGTCCGTTCGGAGCTTGGTGACAACGTGACTCTCATCACGCCAGGTGTGCGTCCGTCGGGCTCGGACGTGGCCGATCAGGCTCGGATCGCGACCCCGCGCGAGGCGGTCGAGGCGGGCGCCGACCTCGTCGTTGTGGGCCGTCCGATCACCCGAGCCACCGATCTGGGCGAGGCCGCCCGGGCCGTAGCGGACAGTATTTCCGCAGGTAGGGCGCCTGTCGCGCGCTGACGGCCGAGGTCAGGGCAGGGTGTGTTCGTCCTGGTGCGGTATGAAGCGGTACGGTGGGGACGTCGTAGACCGAAAGGGTGCGGCACGAGCGGGCCACCCCTTTCGTCCCGTCAAAGCCTTCTCTTGTGCGGACAATATGTCCGCGTCAGAGTGTTGTGGCCAAGGCTGGACTGAGGAACCACTTCCTCGCTAGTTTGCGCGGCGCGATCACCGAATTGAGGAGGCGTACCCGTGCCCCTGCCGCCCCTAACGCCCGAGCAGCGGGCCGCCGCCCTTGAGAAAGCCGCACTGGCTCGTAAGCAGCGCGCAGAACTCAAGGACCGGCTGAAGAAGGCGGAGACGACTCTGGCTGCCGTGCTGGAACAGGCGGAGGCTGATGAAGTCGTCGGCAAGATGAAGGTTTCGGCTGTTCTCGAGTCGCTTCCCGGGGTTGGGCGCGTGCGTGCCCAGAAGATCCGGGAACGTCTCGGCATCAGCCCGACCCGCCGACTGAGAGGGCTCGGCGCGAAGCAGCGCGCCGCGCTCCTCGAGGAGTTCGGAACGGCCTGATCCGGGATGGAGCGGAAATCCGCTCCGACATCTGGAGGATGGCTGGCTGGGTCGCGGCACAGCCGGGTGAGCGGTGTCACGTACGTTCTTCTGGTGAAGCCGCGGGACCTTACGCACGGATCGGGGGCCGGAAATGCCTACCGTCCCCCGATCCGAATGTCCATTGGGAACCAAGTCCCTTCCCTGAGATGTTCCGCAGACGGACGACCGGTCCCCGGCGCTGTGTGGGCATCGCGGCCTAGGGTATGAGCGTGGGCCTCACAGTGCTGTCCGGGCCATCCGGAGTCGGGAAGGGAACGGTCGTCGCGGCCGTGCGCAGTCGTCATCCCAAGGTCTGGGTCTCGGTGAGTACCACCACCCGGGCACCCCGTCCGGGGGAGACGGACGGTGTCGAGTACCACTTCGTCGACGCCGAGGAGTTCGCGCGCATGGTGAAGGCCGGCGAGTTCGTCGAACACGCGATGTTCGCCGGGCACGCCTATGGCACTCCGCGGCGGCCTCTGGCGCAGCGGCTGGCGGCGGGCATCTCCTGCCTGCTGGAGATCGAACTACTCGGTGCCCGGCAGGTCCGCTCGGCGATGCCCGACGCCCGTTTCGTCTTCCTGGCCCCGCCCACGTTCGACGAACTCGTCCGGCGGCTGACCACTCGCGGCACCGAGGCGCCCGAGGTCATCGCTCGCCGGCTGGACCGGGCTCGCATCGAGCTCGCGGCCGAGACCGAGTTCGACCACGTCGTCGTCAACGAGGATGTGCAGGTCGCGGCCGACCGCTTGGTAGCATTGATGATCGACTAACGTCGCGCGCTCGGCGTCCGCTGGCTGTGTGCCGGCTGGTCGTACTCGGCTGGCCGCAGGTCAGCTGGGCTGCCCGTCAGCTCGGTCGTACGTCAGCTGGTTCAATGTTGACTGGTTCCATGTGAGCTGGTTCGCGCCAGCAACCAGGCGTCACCATCAGGAAGGACACCGTGGCCGGTACCGTTGCCCATCCCGAGGGCATCACCAACCCCCCCATCGACGAGCTGCTCGAGGCCACCGACTCGAAGTACAGCCTGGTCATCTACGCGGCCAAGCGGGCTCGTCAGATCAACGCCTACTACTCCCAGCTCGGCGAGGGCCTGCTGGAGTACGTCGGCCCGCTGGTCGAGACGACCAACGCCCAGGAGAAGCCGCTGTCGATCGCGCTGCGCGAGATCAACGCCGGCCTGCTCACCCACGAGACGGTCACCGACAGCCTCCCGCCGATCGCCTGACCGGCTGCCTTCGATGACCTCCCGCCTCCGGTGACCGGCACGGCCGCCGATCCCGCCGTCAGGCGCCGGGTCGTCCTGGGCGTCGCCGGCGGGATCGCCGCCTACAAGGCGGTCGAGGTGCTGCGCCGATTCACCGAGGCCGGCCACGAGGTGCGGGTCGTGCCGACCCCGGCGGCGCTGCGGTTCGTCGGGGAGACGACCTGGGCCGCGCTGTCGGGCAACCCGGTGACCACCGGTGTCTGGGATGACGCCGACGAGGTGGCCCACGTGCGCATCGGCCGGCAGGCCGATCTGGTGCTCGTCGCGCCGGCCACGGCGGACCTGCTGGCCCGCGCGGTCGCCGGTCGCGCCGACGACCTGCTCACCGGCACGCTGCTCACTGCCACCTGCCCGGTCGTGTTCGCCCCGGCGATGCACACCGAGATGTGGCTGCATCCGGCGACCCAGGCGAACGTCGCCACCCTGCGCGCCCGGGGCGCGATCGTCCTCGATCCGGCCGTCGGCCGGCTCACCGGCGCCGACTCCGGTCCCGGCCGTCTACCGGAGCCCGCCGAGATCGCGGCGCTCGGGATGTCCGTACTCGCCCGTGGCCCCGCGGCGGTGCGTCCCGATCTCGCCGACCGGCACGTGCTGGTTACCGCCGGTGGCACCCGTGAGTACGTCGACCCGGTCCGTTTCCTCGGCAACGCGTCGAGTGGGCGGCAGGGCTACGCGGTGGCCCGCGCCGCGGTGGCCCGCGGCGCCGCCTCCGTCACCGTGGTCGCCGCGAACGTCGCCCTGCCCGAGGTCGCCGGCGCCCGCACGATCCCAGTCGTCTCCGCCGCCGAGCTGCGGGACCGGGTGCACGAAGCGGCGCCGTCCGCCGATCTGGTGGTGATGTCCGCCGCCGTCGCCGACTTCCGGCCCGCGGACCCGTCGGCGCACAAAATCAAGAAGGATTCCGCCGCCCTCGATGTCATAGCGCTGACACAAAACCCTGACGTGTTGTCCGAGTTGCTGGCGAACCGCCGTCCGGGCCAACTGCTCGTGGGATTCGCCGCGGAGACCGGTGGCCCGGATGCCGGCATGCTCGACCTCGCCCGGGCGAAACTCGCCCGCAAGCCGGTGGACCTGCTGGTCGTGAACCAGGTGGGCCGGGGGCTCGGCTTCGAGGCCGCGGACAATGCCGCCGTCGTCCTGGATCCGCGTGGCCGCGAGACAGTCATCGAGCGGATGAGCAAGGACCTGGTCGCGCACCGGATTCTCGATCTGGTGGCCGAACTCGCGGCCGAGCCGATGCAGGTGCCCGTGCGGAGTCCTCGGTAAGCTTCATCGGAATCAACTTCCAGGGGGTACGACCAGTGGCGACGCGCCTGTTCACATCCGAGTCCGTCACCGAGGGACATCCGGACAAAATTGCCGACCAGATCAGTGACTCGATCCTCGATGCCATGATCAAGGATGACCCGAAGAGCCGGGTCGCGGTGGAGACCCTCATCACCACCGGTCAGGTCCATGTCGCCGGTGAGGTCACCACCAAGACCTACGTCGACATCGCCGCCGTCGTGCGTGAGCGGATCCTGGAGATCGGCTACGACTCGTCGAAGAAGGGCTTCGACGGCGCCTCCTGTGGCGTCAGCGTCTCGATCGGTGCCCAGTCCGCCGACATCGCGCAGGGCGTCGACACCGCGCACGAGTCCCGGGTCGAAGGCTTCAACGAGGACGAGCTCGACCGTCAGGGTGCCGGCGACCAGGGCCTCATGTTCGGCTTCGCCTGTGACCAGACCCCCGAGCTCCTGCCGCTGCCGATCGCGCTGGCGCACCGGCTCGCCCGCCGGCTGTCCGCCGTGCGCAAGGATGGTCAGGTCGGCTACCTGCGTCCCGACGGCAAGACCCAGGTCACCATCGAGTACGTCGACGGCAGGCCGGTCCGCCTCGACACGGTCGTCGTGTCCTCTCAGCACGCCGCCGACATCGACCTCGAGACGCTGCTCGCTCCCGACATCGCCGAGTACGTCGTCGAGCCGGAGCTCGCCCTGCTCGACATCTCGACCGAGGGCCGCCGCCTGCTGGTGAACCCGACCGGCAAGTTCGAGATCGGCGGCCCGATGGGCGACGCCGGTCTCACCGGCCGCAAGATCATCGTCGACACGTATGGCGGTTATGCCCGCCACGGCGGCGGTGCCTTCTCCGGCAAGGACCCGTCCAAGGTCGACCGTTCCGCCGCCTACGCGACGCGCTGGGTGGCCAAGAACGTCGTCGCCGCCGGCCTCGCGAAGGCCTGCGAGGTGCAGGTCGCCTACGCGATCGGCAAGGCGCACCCGGTCGGCCTGTTCGTCGAGACCTTCGGCACCGGTGCCGTCCCCAACGAGCAGATCCAGGACGCGGTCACCCAGGTCTTCGACCTGCGCCCGGCCGCGATCATCCGGGATCTCGACCTGCTGCGCCCGATCTACGCCCAGACCGCCGCCTACGGCCACTTCGGCCGCCCCGAGCTCGACTTCACCTGGGAGTCGACCACGCGCGCCGAGGCTCTGCAGCGCGCCGTCAAGGGCTGAGCGTCCACGAAGCGCTCCGCACTACCGGTCTTCGAGGCCGGGCCGTTCCCGTCGCACCAGCACCATCCCTGACGGGGCCGGCCCGGCCTCGGGCATGTCGGCCCAGGCTCCGCTTCGGGGGCCGGCTCCGCTTCGGGGTGGGCTCCGCCTCAGGGCCGGCTCCGGCTCAGGGTGGGCTCCGTTTCGGGCCGGGCTTCCGTTTCGGGCCGGGCTTCCGTTTCGGGCCGGGCTTCCGTTTCGGGCCGGGCTTCCGTTTCGGTCCGGCTCCGCCTCGGTCCGGCTCCGCCTCGGTCCGGCTCCGCCTCGGTCCGGCTCCGCCTCGGTCCGGCTCCGCCTCGGTCCGGCTCC
>NZ_JALKFZ020000141.1 GCF_023243075.1 Frankia sp. AiPa1
ACGACGCGTGAGCCATCACACCTGGCGTTTACTCAACGTAGTTGATCGTAGCCGAAAGCTACCTTCGCGCAGCCCTGGGTAGCGGGGGCACGTTTCAGCCCACCCACACATCCGCCAGACGGGGCAGGTTGTCGGCGTCGAGCGCGAAGCCCGAAACCCGGCTCCGCAGGCCGTAGGTCCGCTTACCGACGAAGGTCGGCAGAATGTACGCCTCGGCGATGACCTTGCGTTGTACCTTGCCGTAGAGCACGTTCTGCTCGGCCGTGTTCTGGCTGCGCAGGGCCTGGTCGAGCCAGCCGTCGATCTCGGTGTCCCGGATGCGGGTGGTGTTCGCGCCGCCGTCGCCGGGAAGCTTGGACGAGTAGAACAGCGTACGAAGGATCGACGCATCGGTCGCGTTTGCCGCGCCCGCGCCGAGATCGTAATCTCCCGAGGCCAGCGTCGCGATGATCTGCGCCGTGGCCAGCGGGCGCAGTACCACTTCGAGGCCGATCTGCTTGAGGGCGTCCTTCAACGCCGTGTGGTAGTTCTTCTGCTCCTCGGTCGTGTACTCCGCGGCATAGGCCAGAGTGGCCCGCAGCCGCTGGCCGTCGCGGGTGCGGTAGCCGGCGGAGTCGGTCGCGGTGTAGCCCGCCTTCGCAAGCAGGCTCAGCGCCTTGTTCTGGTCGTATTTCCAGGTGTTCTCCACCGAGCGGTCGTAGCCAGGAGTGGAAGAGCTCAGTGCTGACCACCCGTTGCTGTACGCGCCCTGGAACAGCCCTTTGGTGATGGATCGGACGTCCACGCCGGACTGGACGGCGAGCCGTACGTTCCGGTCATTGAACGGGGCCCTGGAGGTGTTCAGCGCGTAGGTGAAGGGCGCACCGATCTGATCCCGGCTGACCAGCGTGATGCCGGGCTGGCCGCGCAGCTGGGCGAGCCGGGTGGCAGGTATCTGGTCGGCGACGTCGAGCTGCCCCGAGGTCAGCGCGCCGACCCTCGCGGCGTCGTCGGTCAGAAACTGTACCGTGTACCGATCAAGATAGGCGTCACCCTGGTCCCGCACGGACTTCGGTGCCCACCGGTAGCCCTTGCGACGGGTGAACACCGCCTGCTGTCCGGGTGTCAGCTGGGTGAAGACGAACGGGCCGGTGCTGACGAGTGCCCGGCCACCCGCCGCGATCTCCGAAGCCCGGGTCCGCAGCACCGTGGGCGAGTGAAAACCCAGGTACGGCGATGCCAGGCCGCTCAGCAGCGGCGAGTACGGGGAGCTCAGCCGGATGACCACGGTGTGCTCGTCCACCACATCGGTCCCTTGATAGGGGCCGAGCAGGGTCTTGGCATTGCGGGACTTCGTCGCCGGAGCGACCACGTGGTCGAGGTTCACCTTCACCGCTTCGGCGTTGAAAGGCGTCCCGTCGTGGAATGTGACGTCGTCGCGCAGGACGAACGTGTAACTGCGCCCGTCGGCCGAGATCTTCCACGACGTGGCCAGCCACGGCTCCACGGAGCCGTCCCGCTTCTGGTGGACCAGCGAGTCGTATACCGCGCGCAGGGTGAGCGCCGAGAGGGTCGAGACCGAGACATGCAGGTCCCAGCTGTCCGGCTCGGCCGTCGTGGCCAGGATGATGCTCCCCCCGCTGTGCGGCGTACCCGTGCCGCCGGCCGCCGGCGACGAGGAATCGTCGGCGCACGCCGCCAGCCCCGCTGTCCCCAGGCCGAGCACGGCCACGGAACTCGCGGACAGGGCGAGGAAGTTTCTGCGGGTAGGCATGCGGGAGCATTCCGTTCTGTGCGGTCGCGGGGGTCGGATTCAGGGATGAGCGGAGATGAATATCCGGTTCGGTACGGTTCGAGTTTCGGGCCGACCCGGAAGCGGGCCACCCGGGATTCGCCGAGTCGCCTCACGGGCGGTACCGGTAAGCCGTGGGAAACCCGTGGATGTCGGCGGCCCTGAGGCTTCGGGGCCGCCGATTTACTCTGCAGTTGCTCCCCGTCGATGCAGCCCTGGAACGGGTATCCATCTGGTGGAAGCGAAACCGGCGCGCCGGGCTGAGTAAAGGCGCTCGGGCGGGCACGGGAGCGGGAATCGCGGGCACACCGGACGCGGGGCAGGGCGTTTCCGGGGCCGGGTCCGTCGGGCCGTAAGGCACCCGACAGACGGCCAGAGCGTGGCTCGGCGCGGGCAGAGTAGTGACAGCACAGAGCGACAAGCCGTGGTGCGCGCCACTCAGCGAGCTACGCAGAAGGGCCCATGCGGACGTCGGCGGCCACATGTCGAGGAGATTCCAGCCCTGGTCGGGCAGGTGGAGAAGGGCTCTGTTGGAACTGCGGGCTCCCGGCACCACGGTGACACGCGGCAGCAGGAAAACTGTGAGCTCGGACTATCGGCGGAGGCGATGCCCGCCGCTGGTTCCCCAGCCCAGACCCGGAGCATGGCGTGGCGACGGAATCGCAGCAGTGGAGTCAGTAGCGGACGTCGACGCCACCCGAGGCCGCGGGACGAAGATCCTCTCCCGCAGGCCGTACGACCGTGGCCGCGCTCTGGAGCGACGCCCAAGGACCGGCGGGGTGGTTCAGAGCGAGCGAGCGGGACAAGCGGGACAGGAGGCACTCACCACGGTGCCGAAGTCGACGTGCCGACGACGGAAGAAATCGACCGCCGGCGAACGGGGGCTGTCGAGGATATGGCTGGACGAGCCATTGCCGTAGGACAAAATATCGTCACCCACCGTATTGCCCCCCCGCCTGCCGGTCTGTCGCAGATCGCAGCATACCGGCGTGGTACTCCGGTTTGCAACACGGTGCGGGCAGGGTTACGGCCCTGGTTGCGAGGGTGGAGCCGCCGTCGGGCTCACGCGCCTCACAGGGCGGCCTGCTGCCCAGCCCCCGCGGGCAGGAGTGAGTCGGCGACACTCAGGGACCCGACCGGGTCACGGTGCGTGCGGCCCAGTGGCGGGCTTGCCCGCAGGCCGTCGAACATGACGGCCAGGAGCACACGCACGTGCGCGTCCCGGTCGGGCGCCTGTTCTTTCACCCAGGACAGCGCGCCGATCAGTGAGATCAGCTCGTCCGGCCGGACGTCGGCGCGGACGTCTCCGGCGTGCTGCGCCCGGCGCAACAAGGACTCGGCCGCGAGGTCGACGGCCCGGCACGAGCTGCGCAGGGCGGAGTCCTCCTCCCCTGCGGCGAGCAGCGCCGCCGAGACGCCGTGATAGGCGGCGACATGGTCGACGAGATCCGTGAGCCAGTCGAACAGCGCCGTTGCCGCGGCCACCTCGGGCGCGCCGAGCAGCCGTTCGGCCTCGGCACACAACGCCTCGGTGCGGTCGTGCAGCAATGCCTCCAGCAGCGCGTCCCGATTCGGAAAGTGGCGGAAGAGCGTGCCCGTCCCGACGCCGGCCCGACGGGCCACCTCGTTGAGGGAGATGTCCCCCTCACCGCTGGCGAAAGCGTCGCGGGCCACCGCGAGGATGCGCTCCCGGTTGCGGCGGGCATGCGACCGCATCGGCCGTTGCGCGCCGTTCGCCTGGTCGACCATGCGATCCTCCCTGACCCCCGTCCGGGTGTAGCGACCCTCGCAACGAGCCTATGTACTTCCTTCGCTCGACACGACCTACTCGTGGCGGCCAGCCGGCTGCCCCGGGTGCGGGTCCAGTGACGCTGGCGGGGGTGCCTGGCGCAGGAGGGCATCCTCAAGCAGCGCGAGCAACCGGATGCTGCCGTCCCGCCCAGGCGGGGAGGTCTCGCGTACCCAGGCCGCCGCGCTGATCAGGTCGAAGAGCTCAACCGGGTCAAGATCGGCGCGCACCCGGCCGCCGGCCTGGGCCGCCCGGAGCAGGTCAGCGCCACATCGGAACATCGCCTCACAGGCATCGTGCAGGGCGTTCTCGTCATGTTTGCCGCGGATCACGACCTCGACCATGCCACGGTAGGTGCTGCAGTACTCGACCGCCCGCCGCAGCCAACCCAGCAGTGCCCGGTCAGGCGGGCCAAACTCGGCCGCCTGCTCGGCATACGTGACGAGCTTGGCAAGACCGTCCCTGGTCGCCGCCTCGATGAGCGCCTCCCGGCTCGGGAAGTGGCCGTACAACGTGCCGATCGCCACTCCCGCCCTGTTCGCGATGTCCTCCAGCGACGCCGCCGCGCCCCTGACCGCGAACACCTCCCGGGCCGCGGCCAGGACCGCATCGTAGTTCCGCTGGCCGTCGGCTCGCCGGGGCCGCGTGGCCAGACGACGCGCAGTACGTGTCATCGTCATCTCCTGATTGACATCCCGAGGCATCCTCATGTTACATACCGAGAACATGAGCGATCCTCGATTTACCCCCCGGCCCCCCGCGGAGGCAACCTCGTGAGTACGCACGCCAGCCCCGGCGCGGCCGGGAGCGAGACGGGCACCCCGAAAGCGTGGGGGCTCGTCCTGGCCGCGATCGTCGGCGCCGAGTACCTGCTCCAGCTCGACGGCACGATCATGAACGTGTCACTTCCCGCGATCCAGTCGCACTTCGACGTGAGCATCACGACCGGGTCCTGGATCCTCAACGGCTTCTATCTCGCCTTCGGGTCACTGCTGTTGGTCACCGGCCGCATCGGTGACATGTTCGGCTACCGGCGGGTCTTCATCGCCGGCATCGGCCTCGTCGTCGTAGCGTCACTGCTCGCCGGGCTCGCCCCGAACGTGGCCGTGCTGCTGGTCGGCCGAGTACTGCAGGGAGTCGGCGCCGCCATCGCCGGCCCGACCGCCCTGGCATTGCTCACCACCCTGTCCGACGGGGAGCGCCGGCAGCGGGCCTTCGCCCTCTACTCAACGATCACCGCGCTCGGCTCGGCCTCGGGCATGGTGCTCGGTGGCGCGCTGACCTCCGCCGGCAGCTGGCGATACAGCCTGCTGGTGAACGTCCCGATCGGCCTGGTCATCTTCGTCGTCGCGCTGCGGGTGCTCGGCGTGCGCGACGACGTGCGGACCGAGCGCTCCCTGGGCACCTCCAGCGCCGCCCTGGTGACCGCGGCCCTGACCGCCGCTGTCTACGGCCTGGTGCACGCGGCCGATGCCGGGTGGAGCGACACCTGGACGATCGTTCCCCTGGCGGCCGCCGCGATCCTGTTCGCAGTGCTGCCAGCCGTGGACTCCCGGTCGTCCGAGCCGCTGCTGCCCGGGCGCGTCTTCGCGCACCGCAACCGGCTGGGCGGCATCGTGAATCTCCTGCTGCTCGCCACCGTGCTGGGCAGTTTCCTGTTCTTCCTGTCCCAGTATCTGCACACCGCCCATCACCTCAGCCCGATCGAGACCGGCCTTGCCCTGGTTCCCTTCGCGGCGGCCATCCTGGTCAGCGCCCAGTTCATCACCAAGTACCTGGCAAAAGTCGATCTTCGGGTCCGTGGTGTCATCGGTCTCGTCCTGATCTTCATCGGGATGATCTGGCTGAGCCGCCTCGACGACAGCAGCAGCTACGCCACGGGCGTCCTGCCCCAGATCGTCATCATCGGGCTCGGGGTGGGGCTGTCCGTCGTCCCGTTCAACATCATCGTTCTGTCCAGTGCGGCGCCGGAGGACACGGGGATCACGGCCGGGATCGTACAGACCTCGATCAGCGTCGGCGGCCTCATCGGCATCGCCATCTTCCTGCTGCCCTTCACCCAGGATTCCGGGTCCACGACCGACGCCTTCTCCCGGGTGTTCACCTGGATCTCCGCCACCGCCGTGCTCGGCATCCTGACCTCGCTCGCGTTCTGGTTCGGCCCGCGCCGCAGGCCGGCCCCCGCGGCGGCGCCACCGGCCCAGCCGGACGGCAGCGACGAAGGCCTGCCGTCCGGCCGACCCCACAGCCTGCAGTCCTGACCCTGCCCACAGGCGCCGGCAGCCCGCGCCCGTGCGGGTCACGCGTCGAAGAGCGCTTCCCGCAGGCTGGCCAGGACGGTCTCGTCGATCCGTCGGCGCAGGCCCGGGGCAACCTGTCCGGCGAGGCCGTGCGCGACGCCGGGAAAGTGATGCAGCTCGACCGGCACGCCGTCGGCGGCCAGCCGGAAGGCGAACAACAGCGCCTCGTCCCGCACGGCGTCGCGCTCGCCCACCGCGACGAAGGTGGGTGGCAGGCCAACCAGCGAGGCGGCGCGGGCGGGGGCGGCCGTCCCCGGAACCTCTCCCGTCACGGCGGCCAGATAGCCGTCCCAGGACTCCCGCACCAGCACGGGGCTCAGCTCGGTGGGTCCCCAGTCCCGGCGCCGTGATTCGGTGTCGTCCCGGTCATCGAGTGACGGTGTCACCAGGTGCAGCAGCACCACCGGGGGGCCGCCATGATCACGGATCCACAGGCAGGCCCCGGCCGCCAGCGCGCCGCCGGCGCTGACCCCGGTGAGCGCGATACGGCCGGCATCGACGCCGAGCTCCGCCGGCCGCGCCGCCACCCAGCGCAGCACGGCGAGACAGTCCTGAAGCGCGGCCGGATAGGGGTACTCGGGAGCGAGCCGATAACCGACCGAGAACACGACCGCGCCGAGATCCGCCGCGAGCCGCGCCACCCACGGGTGCAGCATGTCGATGCTGCCGATGGCCCATCCCCCGCCGTGGAGGTACAGCACCGCGGGGAGCGGCTCGTCCTGCCCCCGCGGGCCATAGCGGCGGACCGGAACCCGAAGTCCGGAGTCCGGGTCGTATGCTTCGAGGTTGCGGACGTCCAGCTCCTCCGTGCTGGGAAGCGGCGCCGGGTCAGCCAGCGGCCGGCGGCTCTCCTCTCCCCGGGCGGCGAGCAGTTCGGCGATTGTTCCCTCGACCCGGTTCGCTGTGTCGCGCGTCATCGGTTTCCTCGGTCGGAACGGGTGAACGCGGTGCCCAGGCCCGAGTCGAGAAACCCTGGAGCGATTGCGTTGACCAGGATCTCATCGCCGGCCCATCCACCATCCAGTCCCTCGACGCCAACACGATCATCGTATCGAAGCGTCGCTACGACCATTTGGCCCCGCCCCCCTACACGAGGTGTTCTACCAGCAGCTTATGTTGGCGCTGCACCGCAGCGGCCGACGGGCGGCGGCTCTGGAGGTCTACAAGTCCGCCCGGCAGACCATCACGACCGAGCTCGGCCTGGAGCCCGGTCGGGCGGTCCGAGAGCTTCACCAGGCGATACTCGTCAGCGACTGACTCGTACTCGGCAGCGACCGACATTCGCCGCCAGTACCTGGTCGGATTGCGGGATCACGTGAGTCGCACCCGTGCGTCCACCTCGACGCGGAGCCCGCGGGCCAGCGCGCGCAACCGCTCCTCGGCCGCCCGCAGGGACACGGCCGACAAGGGAGCAAAGGTCTCCGCACCGTGGAAAGCTCCGGGATACGAGTGCAGCTCGACGCTGACTCCGGCGGCAAGAAGCCGCAGAGCGAACTGGATTCCCTCGTCCCGGGCCGGATCCAGTTCCATGGTGGCGAGGTAGGTGCTGGGCAGCCCGGCAAGGTCCGCCGACCTGGCCGGGGCCGCGAAGGGCGAGACGTCCGGGTCACCGGGGCGCTGATCTGGCGGCAGGTAGGCCGTCCAGGCCGCGAGCGCGCCGGCCCGGGTGAAGCCCGGGGTATCCACGAATCGGGTCATGGAACCACTCGTCAGCCTGTCGTCGAGGAGTGGGACGTCAAGCAGCTGAAATGCCAGCGGGATCCCTCCGTCGTCGCGCGCCCACAGTGCGCTGGCAGCTGCCAGCGCGGCGCCGGAACTCGCGCCGCCGATCGCGATCCGCCGGTCGTCCAGACCAAGGTGATCCGCGCGGTCGTACACGTGACGGAGTGCGGCGCAGCAGTCGTCGAACGGACCGGGAAAGGGAGTCGTGGGGGCGAGCCGGTACTCGACGTTCGCCACGGCGATGTCCAGGCGCGCCGCGATCTGTGCGCAGAACGGGTCGAGCGCCGCCGCGCTGCCGGCTCTGAACCCGCCCCCGTGTATCCAGACGAGGACCGGCAGTCTGGAAGGGCGCCGGCGCGGACGGAACAGCCGTACAGGAACCGGGAAATCCGCAGGGGCCATCAGGTCGACCGCGTCGACCGGCGGCAGCTCGTCCAGGGGCAGCCGCGCGGCGAGCTGCTCCTGGGCCTGTTCCCGGGTTCGGGCGAGGGCGTCAGGACGCCCGCTGCGCAGAACCTCGGCCACAGTGACAAGCTCCGGGTCGAGAGTAGACGGACGGTGACTGGCGGGAGTACTGACCATCCTCAGTCCACCAGCGCCGACAGGGCCGACGACGAGGCCGGGAGCGGTGGAGCCACATCCGGGCTGTGCCACCTGCGGACAAAGGGGAACCGGCCCACCAGAAAGGCATCCACCGGCCGATTCTGTCAGATCGTCGGCCATCTGACGGTCGGCCAGGGACGCAGCGGCGGTGCGGCTCTCGGCTCGCGCCGAGTACGGCTTCGCGCGGCCGGCTCCATTAGCTGAGCTCCAACGCCCGCGTCAGGACGGCGGGAACCGGCTCCCCTCGAGGTCACCTACCCTGTTGCAAACCGGAGCACCACGCCGTTATGCTGCGTCCACGGTTGACCGGTCAGCTGGCAAGCGCAGGACGTCCAGGGGCGTCCCGGGGGGTGGTGAGCCGGCCGCACATGGTGTCTGGACCCGGCCTTCGCCGCGGCCGTTCGTCGTTCCATCGAAACGGGCACCCGAGCCTACGTGGCCTCCGCCGTCCACAGCTGGCCGGGCAATCCGAGACGTGACGCCTCACCATCGCGGCCCGTACTCCCCTGTCCTGTCCGTGGGCCCTGTCCTGTCCGTGGGCGCCGTGTCGCGCGTGGGCGGAAACGCATGGCCCGCCGCGTCGGGATTCCCGGCCACCGACATTCCCTACGACCATCGAGATCCCAAGGAGCCACCTGGTGTCGTCATCGGATCTGCATGGGCGCGAGCTGCACCTGAGCGTGCATCCGGTGGCCGCCGGCCATCATCCGGGGGCCTGGCGATGGCCTGGAGCCGATCCGCTGGCGTTCGCCCGGATCGAGGGGTACCTCGAGGTCGCGAAGGTGGCCGAGCGCGGACGACTCGACTCGATCTTCCTCGCGGACGTCCCGGGACTGCACGCCGACATCGATGACTACCCGCTGCTCAACGGCCTCGAGCCGACGCTGATCCTCACCGCGATGGCCGTCGTCACCGAGCGGATCGGGCTGGTCGGAACCGCGTCGACCACGTTCAACGAGCCGTTCAACATCGCCCGCCGGTTCCGGGCCCTGGACCTGATCAGCCACGGCAGGGCCGGCTGGAACGCCGTCACCACCTCGGGCCCGCGCGTCTCGGGCAACTTCGTCGCCGACGAGCCGAGCGCCGAGCAGCGGTACGCGCGGGCCGAGGAGTTCGTCGCCGTGGTGCTCGACCTCTGGCGCAGCTGGGCGCCGGACGCCCTGACCGCCGACGTGGAGGCCGGCCGCTACGCCGACATGGGCCTGATCCGCCCCATCGATCACCACGGGGAGTTCTTCAGCGTACGGGGACCACTCAGCCTGCCCCCGTCCGAGCAGGGCTACCCGGTGATCTACCACGCCGGCGTGTCCGACGACGTGCGCACCCTCACCGCCCGGACCGGCGAGGCTATGTTCACCGCCGTGGTCGACCCCGACACGGCCCGCGCCGAGCTGGACATCGTCCGCACCCGGGCCGCCCGCTTCGGCCGCCCCCGAGACGCGGTGCGTTTCCTGCCCGGTCTCGTCACCTCGGTCGGCGGCACCGAACAGGAGGCGCTCGCCCGGCGTCAGCGCCTCGACGAGCTGGCCGGTCCGCAGAGCGCGCTGCGAGCCGTCGCCGCGCAGCTCGGCCTGCCCGCCGGCGCGCTCGACCTCGACCGCCCCGTCCCCGACGTCCTGCGCGGGAGCCTGGTCCACGTCCGCGGGCACGCCCGTCCCTACGCCCGCCTCGCCGCGCGGGGACACACCGTGCGGGACATCATCCGCCGCGGCGGCGGTGGCGGGCACATCGTCGCGGCGGGTGCCCCGGAACAGGTCGCCGACGTGATCGAGACCTGGTTCACCACCGGGTTGGTCGACGGGTTCACGCTCATGCCGGACGTCACCGTCGACGGGCTGCCCGCCTTCGTCGACCACGTGGTGCCGATCCTCACCCGGCGTGGAGTCTTCCGCTCGGAGTATCGAGGAACGACGCTGCGAGAGCACTATGGTCTCCCGATCCCGGACGTCGCCACCCGCCGGCCGCTGGCGCGGAGCCTCTGATGGTCGCGCTCTCCTTCGTCGACCAGGGTCCCACCTCCGCTGAGACCCCTGGAGCGCGGAGTCTGCGGCACTCGGTCGCGCTCGCCCAGCTCGCCGACGAACTCGGTTACACCCGTTACTGGGTCGCCGAGCACCACGGTGTGCGCAACATGACGATCGCCGCTCCGGAGATCCTCATCGCGCACATCGCCGAGCGGACGAGCCGGCTGCGGGTGGGCTCGGGCGGCATCATGCTGCCCAACCACTCCCCCCTGCACGTCGCCGAGCAGTTCCGCACCCTCGAGGCGTTGTACCCGGGACGGATCGACCTGGGGATCGGTCGCTCCACCGGGACGGGCGACGACCCCACCCGCGACGCGCTGCTGCGCACCCCCGACGGCCTGGACCGGTTCGACGAACACCTGCGCCAGCTGCTCGCCGTCGGCGGGCGGGGGGACCTGCCCGCCGACGACCCGTACCGCGGTCTCATCGCGTCACCGGCGGCCGTGCCACTGCCACCGGTCTTCCTGCTCGGCGCCAGTGTGCGCAGTGCGAGGCTCGCGGGTCAGGCGGGCCTCGGATACGGATTCCTCGGCGTCTACCAGGACCCGGCGGTCGCGATCGAGGCGCTGCGCGCCTACCGCGCGTCCTTCGTGCCCCGTGTCGGTGCGCTCCGTGTCGATGCCCCCGACGCCGACGTCCCCGGCGCTGACGTCCCCGGTGCCAAGGCGGACCGGCCGACGGCGATCCTCGCGGTGCGGGTCTGGGTCGGCGAGGACGACGAGCACGCCGCGGCACTCGCCGCCCCCGAGCGACTCGCCGTACTCGACTACCTCACCGGCAATCCAAGCCCCCTGGAGTCCGTCGAGCGGGCGCTCGCCCGCCGGCTCACCGACGCCCAGCTGGCCAAGCGGGAGACGCTCGACGCGCGCGGCGACGTCACCGGTGGCGTCGAGCGGGTGGCCGCCCGGCTCGCGGAGCTCGCCGACGCCAGCGGCGCCGACGAGATCATGGCGATCTCCAACATCCATGACCCCGAGGATCGCCGCGACTCGCTGCGGCGTCTGGCGCTGGCCGCCGGCCTGCGCCCGGCGCCCGCGGCCCCGATTCCGCATCCCGGGTCCGTTCCCGACCCCGCGGCGGTGCCGCGGGAGGCGGCGTCGGCGTCCGCGTCGCCTGACCGGTCCGCCTGAACTCCAGCGCCGCGCGGCAGGAATCGTGGTGTTCCTCGGTTCCCCTGCCGCGCGACTTCGAGCCAGAGCCGCTGAAACGGACCGGGATGCCACCCAGTCTGGCGATCTCGTCGTCCGGAGACGGCGTCCGGAGGTCGGGGTCACCTCCGCCATGCTCCAAGCGGCGCTGTCGGTCGGCGGGCCGCGCCGGATCAGGAGTAGCTGTGGATGGTGACGTTACTCAGGGTCGCGTCGCCGGCCTTTGCTGCCGCTTTGCAGATGTTCACCTGTACGACCCGGCTCGTGCCGTCAACGACGTTGAAGCAGTAGATGGATGCCGTCGCGTCGCCACCGCGGACGGTGACGTTGATCCCGCGGCGGGTCGACGTGGTGCCGTCCGCGTTGTGGGTGAGCACGTCGACGTTACGCAGGCTCCACGCCCCGCCGGTACCGCTACCGTCGCAGTCGTCCTCCTGCCGGTCGGGATCCGCGTTGACGTTGCGGCAGGCGGCACCCGCGGTGCCCCGCGCCGGCAGCGCGGCGGCGAGGTTGGCGATACGGCGACTGGTGGTGCTCCCGTCGGCGCGGTGACTGACCAGCGTGACGTTGTCGAGTCGCGGCTGCCCACCATGCCCGCTCGACGAGCACTCGTTGCGCTGGCGAGCGCCGGACGAGCCGGCAGGCCGGTGGCGAGCGCATGTGTCGGCGGCGGAGGCCGAGGTCCCGCCGCCGGCCAGCCTGGCCAGGGCGTCGTCGTCGCCGCCTCCACCGCTGCTGGGCAGGGTGATCTCGACGTCCCGCAGCGCCACGTCGCCGCCGGCCGCGTTCGCGTTGCACCGGCTGCGCTGGAGGGTGATGCGCCGCTGCGCGGCCAGGGCCTGGGCCTCGGCGACGTTGCCGCAGACCACGGCGCTGGTGGCCGTGCCGCCGACGATGTTGATATCCGCGTCCGCAGCGGAGCTGGGGACCGCTGTCGCTCCGGCGAACGCGACGCTCAGCAGCGGGGTGATGGCCGCGGCGGTCATCACCACACGCAGCCGAGTGAGCGCACTGGCGCCCATGTCGTTCCTCTCCGAGGCCGCCGCCGGCGGGGCCGCCACCGATGACGTCGTCGGGTCGTCAACGCCGACCGGATGCTCCGGCAGCGACGAACCCGTTCGTCCCCGGCCGGAAATCCGCCGACGCGGTCTCACCACGGTAGGTGTGAAAAGTCCGGAACTGCCCGCGGAGCGCGCTCCGTGCCCCCCCGGTCCGCCGGCAGGCATTCCGACTTCTCGAAACGGTAAGGTCGTGGTCTGCCGTTCTCGCGGATCACGGCATTTCAGATCCGAGAAATGAGACCACACACGGCGTCGGGCGGATGCGGGAACCAGTCACCCCACCCGCCCGAAGCCGAACTCGATTACTCAGTCAATCCGTTGCTCAGGTGTTCGTCTGCACGAGGGTCAGGTCGACGTTGTCCAGAGTGACGTTGCCACCGTTGGACGTCGCGCTGTTGCGGCAGGTGTTGGCCTGGGCCTCGGACGCGGTGCCCTGCACGTAGTTCACGCAGGCCGCGATGGCGGTCGAATCGCCCCCGCTGATGTTGACCGACGCGTTGTTGTACGACCGGCCAGGCCCGCCGTCGTTCTCCTGGTCGACGAACAGGCTGACGTTCTTCAGGTGGACAGTTCCACCGGAGGCATCCGCGACGTTGCGGCAGTAGTTCGACCGCGGCCGCACGTGGTTACGGGCCGACCCGCGGGCGTAGTTCAGGCAGCCCGTGAGGGACGCCCCGCTACCGCCCTGAATGTTGATCTTGGCGTCGTTGAACTGGGTCGCGGACCCCGCCGCGAACGCCGGCGTGGCACCCATGACCGCGAACGCGGCCGCGAAAGCAACAGCCGTTCCCCGCGCCGTGCGCCCAAAACCCGAGATATTCATGAAAGGATTCCCCTTCAGTCAAGTGCCGCTGACACATCGTCTCCACAGGGCAGCGACGCCATAATTTCCGAACACGTCGCCGGACAGGTTTCCTCGCAGTTCCCCCTGGCAGGCGTGGCCCAACGTAGCCAATGGAAAACGCGCCGTCAAAGCACCGGCCGCCCCGCGTGGCGTGCGGACACGCGACCACTCTGTCAGATACCTGACCGCGCCCCTCCGTGCAATGTGCAGCCCTTGCCACTAGCGCCGATCAAATCGAGTGCGCACAATGAGGCAACGAAGCCAGCCGGTCGATGCACCCGCTCTCCTTCCGACCCGGCCACCGACCCGGGCCGCCCGCCGGAACGGCGGTCCAGATGCGGCGATATCCTCGTATTTCTTTCCGCCGCCCGGCCGGCAGAACAATCCAGCGAATACGAATACTGCTTACCGAGAACCATCCCGTGGCCGGGGCGGACCGTGGTGGTGACCACGTGCCAGTCCGCGTGCGGACTGGCACGTGTGTCGGTCAACCGACACACGACCCGGCGCCGATGCCGACGCGGTTCATGGCCAGCCGCGTCCGGTGGGGCCGACCAGGTGCACGGGAACCGGGGCGCCCCGAGTCGTCCGCGCCCGCCACGCCCCGCACCCCACAGGGCCGAGCTCCTACCGCGCGAGGCCGGCAGAGCGGCCCGATTGTGGAAAATTCGTGCATATATTGTGACTCGACCGCAGTGGTCGGCGCTAAGTTGAGCTTCTCGGACGAGGGGGCTCTGCTGTGACAACCCGGGCGCTGTCGGCAGTTTCTGCTTTATTTTTATTCCTGTGCCTCGCTTCGCTCGCGGCCTGTCGTAGCGGCGCGGCAACATCGCAATCCGCTGCCTGCGCCAGCGCGCCTGGAGTCACGCCGAACGAGGTCAGAACGGGCTACATCTATCCGGAGACCGGGTCGCTGGCGGAGACCTTCGCCTCCGTGCGCGCCGGCCTGGATGCCCGGATCGATCTCGCGAACGCATCAGGCGGGGTGTTCGGACGTCAGATCAGATATGACTGGGAGGACGACCGGGGCCTACTGGACACCAACCGCGTCGTCAGCCAGCGTCTGGTGGAGAACCGCAACGACTTCGGCATCGTCGAGGTGTCCACGGCCGCGAGCGGCGGTGCCGCCTATCTGGCGAGCAAGGGCGTTCCGGTGGTCGGCATCGCGATCGAGTCCGTGTGGGCACAGTACCGGAACATGTTCTCGTTCTCCTACTCCCAGATCCCCACCAGCTCGGACGAGACCGTGACCACGCTCGGGCAGTACGCCAAGGCGCACGGCGGATCACGGGTCCTCGCCATCACCAATCCCGCCGGCCTCAGTCTCATGGACAGCATTGCCGGACAGGTGCGCGACAGCTACGAGTCCGCCGGGATCTCCGTGTACTCCGCGGCCGCGGACGAGGTGCCAAGCCAGGATCAGATCAACGGCATCATCCGTCAGATCGCCGCCAACCACACGGACATCCTCCAGATCATGGTGTCCACGCACGCCGCCGCGCCGATCGTCGCCGCGCTCCGGCAGCGGGGGGTCAACCCCGGGATCATCCTTGCCTCCGGCGAGGCACCCGACGCCCAGCTGATGGACCAGTACGGCTCGCTGCTGGCGGGCCTGACGATTTACAACGGGCCCACCTTGGACCTGAGCCAGCCGGCAGCCAAGACCTACCTCTCCGCCCTCGCGCGCTTCGCCCCCGAGCTGCAGGACACCAGCCAGTCCACCGCACTGACCGGCTACATCATCGGGGACATGCTGGTGCGCGGCCTACAGGCCGCCGGGCCATGCCCGACCCGGCAGAGCTTCATCAACGGCCTGCGCGCCGTCAGGAACTACACAGCCGGCGGCCTGACCGCGGAGATCAACTTTGACGCGGACTTCGGCAAGTCGCCCACCTGTTACACCTTCCTCTCGGTGAACGCCACCGGTACCGGCCTGACGACCACCGCGCGCGACTACTGTGGAAGCCGCGTCCCCAAGCGGGGGAACTGACCGGCTGCCGGATGTACCCGGGCCGCTCCCGCCCTGGTCACCCCAGGTCCATCGTCGCGGCGGATCAGGCCAGGCCGGAGGCCGTGCGGCGCGATTTCGGGCCGACGGCCCGCGGCGAGGAACCCGCGTCGGGCAGGGCCTCCTCATCCCGGATAACCCGATCGACGACCCCCTGCACCACGTCCACCGCATCGATCGCCCGCCTCGGACCTCACCGCATCGGTAGGCGGCTCAGCGCTTCGTGAGCAGGTGCGGGGGCGGAGGGCCGAAACGCCCGCGCAGGAAGTCAGCGAGACCCCGGACGCGTCCCCCGGGGTGCCAGTAGGGGCCGCGGTGGGTGGGTGCGACGGCGCCGACTCCAAGCTCCACCAGGGCGATGCAGAAGCGGATGAACGTGTGGTAGCGGCCTGAGTGCTCCCGAACGAGCAGGAGAGTGTTGCGCAGCTGGAGGTAGTCGATGGCCGCCGACGGCGAGCTGATGTGCGGGTTCTTCACCATCGCGCCGCGCACCAGGCCGCATTCCCAGCCGGCGTCGCGGGCGCGCAGCGCGAGGTCCGCCTCCTCGCAGTAGGCGAAGTAGCGCTCGTCGAAGATCCCGACCTGGTCCAGGCAGGCACGGTGGGCGAACATCAGCGTGCCGTGCGGGTGTCCGGCCGGCTCCCAGCCCTCGTCGACCCGGGCGGGGACGAGGATACCGCCGAGGTACGGGTCGACGACCGGTGTCGCGGCGTCCCCGAAGTCGGCGCACGCGAGCCCCGCCCGAGGCCGGTCCGCGAGCACGCTCAGCATGTGGCTCAGGCAGGTCGGTTCGGGCAGGGCGTCGTGCGGCGCGAGCACCACCCAGTCGCCGGCGTCGGCGTCGGCCAGGAACCGGCGGTAGCCGATGTTGGCGGCCGCGCCGAAGCCCAGGTTCGCTCCGGCGCGCACGACCGTGACGTCGACGGCCTCGACCGGCGGCACGCTCACGGATCCGTTGTCGACAATCGTGATCACGACGGGAACGTCCTGGGCCCGGAACGCGTCGATCGTGTCGACGAGTCGCTCGGGCTGGTCGCGGTGAACGAGGACGACCGAAAGAGGCTGCACGACCTCAGTGCTACCTCAACGGACCCCTGAGGAGCGCGGGAGCGGTGGTGATGCCGCCCATCTCATGCGTTCACCGTCGCCACCGCGTCCGCGCCCAGCACCAGCCGGGGCGCGGACGTCAGCGGGATGGGGAGGAGATCGGCTGTTCCACGGTGCGGGCAAGGATGCCGAGGGTCGCCCGCAGGCCGGCCTCCGGAATCACCGGGAAGATGCCCTTGCCGCGGTAGTCGTCGCCGATCTGGCTCCAGTCGTAGTACGAGGTGACGAGCGTGCCGGACTCGGCGGGCTCGAGCTGGTACCCGTACAGGTGGTTGATCGCCGGGGTGAAATTGCCGCCGATGGTCCACTCGATGAGGGCGTCCGGCTCGAACCTGGTGATCTCGACCGTGACGTCGTACTTTCCGAGCGGAAAGTCGTTGAGGGACTCCCGGTCCATATGGACCACGAAAGTGTCGCCAACCTGACCGACCGGCTTCCCCTCGGCGGACTGAAGCATTCCCGAGCTGTCGATCGCCACGTGCCCGGCAGGATCAGTCAGTACCGCAAACACCGCTGCGGGCGAGGCAGCGATCGTTCGCTGCACCTCGAACCGTTCGACTGTCGTCATGCCGGGCATCCTCCCATCCGAGGAAGCCCGAACGCCAACCCCGCGCGGCGGCGCGAAGGCGCCCCCGCACAGGGCCAGCGGGGCGGGACACGGGGCCCCGCGGGCCGACGCCGCCGCCCGCCCGGCGGCATCGCAGCGGGCTCGGCACAGCGGACCGGTCAGCCGGTCAGCCGGGACCGGCTCGCCTCCCGGTCAGCGGGAGACCGCGGCCCCGGTGACGGCGCGGGAGCGGCGCACGGCCGCCGTGCGCTGCACGGGAACGGAGACCGCCCCGTCCTGCGCACCCTGGGCGCGGAAGATGATCACGGTCATCTCCTGGCGGGCGGCGGGCGACAGGTCGGGGTTGTCGAGCAGCCTGACAAGCTCACGCTGCTCGGCACGCTCGGCGAGGTACGAGGCGAACGTCCTCCGCAGCGAGGAAACGGAATTGTGGTGGACGCGCATGAGAACTCCTTGAGTTTAAAACCGGGGAGGACGGGCCACTGTCATCTCCCACCATCATTGTGCCCCCGGAGCGAGCACTTCGGGGTGAACGGACAACGTGACGTGGACTGCAGTCCGCATCATTCGTCGACCTATATGAGCTGGCCCACAGTAATGGCGCTCACAATGCCGGCCCAGTCAGTAACCGGGGTCACAGTAGGTTCATCCGGAATTCGGATTCCGCGTAGCGGCGGTCACATTCACCCGTTAACCGGAGCGTCCACTGCCGTTCTACCCACTGCCTCACACTCCACGACCGCCCGATACCTGGCACCCGGGGCGCTCACCTCATCCGCAGGCAGACCCCTCGACCAGGGCCGCCCGGAGCCGGCCCGGGAAGCCTCGAGTGACGCCGGCCACCAGAACACGGGCGAAATCGGGACACTTCCCCCAGCTCGGCCAGCGGCATCCACGAAGAGACCGTCCGAGCTGGTTCCGGTCGCGCGGAAAACGGAATAACACGGCCCGCGCCACCTCGCTTCCGGGCCGATCTCACCGTCAGAACGTCACCGGAAGGGCGCGCAACCCGTACACCACCGTGTTCGTCCGGAACTCCACCGCGCCGAAGGGCACCGCGAGGGCAAGCCCGGGAAAGCGGCGCAGCAGTGCGGGCAGGCCGATGCGCAGCTCCAGGCGGGCCAGCGGAGCGCCGAGGCAGTGATGCCGCCCGAAGCCGAAGGCGACATGGCCCACGGCTCGGTCGCCACCAGATCCACCGGCCGACCCCGCCCGCTCGACGTCCCCCAGGGCCTGCTCGACGATCTCGGACACCCGGGCGGCAAGACGCCGCATCCGGGCGCCGGTGAACTCGGAGGTGAGCATCCGGCTTCACCACGGTTCGACCTCGACGCGTTCACCGGTGGAGGCGGAGTACGCACATCAGGGAAAGGGAGACCGGTGCTATTCGGCGGCACCACATCGTGCATCCGAACCCAAATACCAGACCGGATTCGAGTCCGCACGCGCCCGACGGCGAGGCTTCGAGCCAGGCCCGCGCCGATTAAGGCATACCGCAAAGGCAAGGCAGGGCGAATTCCGGACCGACATCACGTGATTTGCTCGAAGCACTTCGCGGCGCCAGCACACAGGCACCCGAGAAGACCCTGGAGTAGCCGACTATACTTCCCGGAAGGCAGGAACACAGAGGATTCAAGCGCCGTCACAATAGCAGCGGGGTGGCCGATTTGTCAATCGAGGACATGGATTCCGAGCAGGCGTACATCTCGGCTCTCTACGATCGACTTGACGATCTGCGCCGGCGTACTTCGGTCCGACTGCGTGGAGTGCTCGCGCGGTCGGAGAGCCTGCCGCGGGCCCGGTTCGAACGGGAGGTCGCCAGTGCGGACTGCGCCGCCACGCTGGCCCGGCTGCGGGCAGCCGAGATCGGACTCTGCTTCGGCCGGCTGGACTTCGACGGCGGCGAGCAGCGCTACGTCGGCCGGATGGGAATCTTCGACGAGGCCGACGACTACGCGCCCCTGCTGATCGACTGGCGCACTCCAGCCGCTCGGCCGTTCTACGCGGCGACCGGAGCCGAGCGGCTCGGGGTGCGGCGGCGGCGACACATCGCCACCCGCCAGCGCGAGGTCACCGGCCTGGAGGACGACATCTTCGAGATGGCGGACCCCCACGGCAGTGCGGCTCCCGACGGCGCGACCTCCGACGGCGCCGTGTCCGATGGCGCGGTGTCCGACAGCGCAGGCCTCGAAGGTGCCACCCCGCTCATCGGCGAGCCAGGGTTGTTCGCCACGCTCAATGCGGCCCGCACCGGCCGGATGAGCGACATCGTCGCGACCATCCAGACCGAGCAGGACCGGATTATTCGATCTGATCACCGCGGCGTCCTCGTCGTGCAGGGCAGCCCCGGTACGGGAAAGACCGCGGTGGCTCTGCACCGAGCGGCCTATCTGCTTTACACCCACCGCGAGCGGCTCGCCCGCAGCGGAGTTCTCGTTCTGGGGCCGCATCCGGCGTTCCTGCGCTATATCGAGAACGTGTTGCCGTCCCTCGGCGAGACCAGCGTTGTCAGCGCGACGGTCGACGCGCTCTACCCCGGGGTGACGGTGCGCCGTGTCGACGAGCCGGCGGTGAGTGAACTCAAGGGGCGGGCGGACCTTGCCGAGGTCATCGCCGCCGCCGTACGCCACCGCCAACGTCTGCCCCGCGCGAACACTCTGGAGATCCACACCGACGAGCGACTGCTCCTGCTGGAACGTTCCACCTGTGAACGCGCACGGTCGCTTGCCCGGGAATCCGGCGAGCTGCACAACGACGCCCGGCCCATCTTCGTCCGGGCGGTGATCGAGGCGCTGGCTCGTCAGGTCGCGGACGGGTACGCGGCCGAGACGATCACGGCACAGGTGCTGGAAGCCGACCCGGAGGCGCTCGACCTGCTCGCCCCGGCCGGTTCGGGTGGCTCGAGCCTGCTCGACGATGACGACGTCGCCCAGCTGCGTCGCGAGCTGCGCGCGGATCCCGCGGTGCAGGCCACCCTCGAGGAGCTGTGGCCGACGCTGACTCCCGAACTTCTCGTCGCCGAGCTGTACGCCGACCCCGGCACGCTCGCCGCGGTCGCGCCGCAGTTGTCCGCCGCCGAGCGGCACCTGTTGCACCGTCCGCTCACCGAGGACGACGCCGACGACGAGGACTGGCTGCGCGAGCTGCGGGCGGTGACCGACACGGCAACCGACACGGCAACCGACACAGCGACCAGCGCGCCGACCGACACCGCGTCGGCGCCCGCCGGGCCGGCGCTGGCCCCCACCGCACCCGACGGCCGCGACCTCGGCGACGAGGACGGACAGGCATCGCCGGGCGGCCCGGCGCGACCGCGACCGGTCGGCGGCTGGAGCGCGGCGGACATCCCGCTACTCGACGAGGCCGCGGAGCTCCTGGGCGATGACGATCAGGCCGCGAAGGCCGCGGCGCTGCGCGAACGGCTCGCCCGGGTCGCCTACGCCCAGGGCGTGCTCGACATTCTCTCCCGCGACATCGAGGACGACCCGGAAATCATGATGGCCGTCGACCTCATCGACGCCAGCCGGCTGGCCGAACGGCATGAGGACTCCGATCCCCGCACGATCGCGCAGCGCGCCTTGGCCGACCGGACCTGGGTATTCGGCCATGTCGTCGTCGACGAGGCGCAGGAACTGTCGGAGATGGCCTGGCGGATGGTGATGCGCCGGTGCCCGACCCGCTCGATGACCATCGTCGGTGACGTCGCGCAGACCGGCGACCCGGCCGGCACCACCTCGTGGGAGCGGGTCCTCGCCCCCTATCCGGCCGCCGGTTTGCCGGCGCGGTGGGAGACGCTGACGGTGAACTACCGCACGCCGGCGGAGATCATGGAGGTCGCCGCCGACGTGCTGGCGACGCTGTCCCCGCCCCAGCAGCCTCCCCGTTCGGTGCGCACGGTCGGGCACCGCCCATGGCGGCAGTGGGTCGACGGCCAGGATCTCGGCCCATGCTCAGCCCGGTTCGTCCTGACCGAGCTGGCACGGCTCGCCGCCGCGGGGAGGTCGGCCTACGGCGATCCCGCCTCGGCGAGGTCCAACGGAACCGCTTCGACGGGGCGAGGCGCCGAGCCGGCCTCAGCAGGCGGGGCCGGGCGGCTGGCCGTCCTCGTCCCTGCCTCCCGGATCGCCGAGGTGACGGCCGCGGTGCGGTCTGTCGTGCCCGACGCGGACGCCGGGCCCGGCGCGCTGCTGACGTCCTCGGTCGTGGTGCTCGAGGTTCGCCAGGCCAAAGGGCTGGAGTTCGACTCGGTCCTGCTGGTCGACCCGGACGCCGTGCTCGCCGAGTCGCCGCGCGGCGCACACGATCTGTACGTCGCGCTCACCCGGGCGACGGACCGCCTCGGGGTTCTGCACACCGGCGAGATCGCGCCGATGCTCGCCCGTCTCGCCCCCGCGCAGGGGTGACGAGACGGGCGAGAAACCTGGATCGGGGCCGGCCCAGCCGCGGCGGGCTATCCCAGGGCCGGCAGCCGCGGCGGTGTGGCTGGAGCCAGGGTCGCCGCCGGGTCGACGAAACCGCCAGTCGCCTCGTCCAGGATGGAGATCCGCGCCTCGGCGATGTCGAAGTACATGCCGACCAGGCGCAGCGCGCCCGCGTCGACGGCGCGGCGCACCGTCGGCTGCTCGCGCAGGTTCTCCAGCTGCTGGGCGACGTTCGCGCGGCCGAGCCGCTCGACGGGTGGCAGGTGCTCCGCACCGGGCGGCACGGCGCGGGTGAGCGACGCCGCGGCGTGGGCCAGCCAGCCGGCGAGCGCGGAGTCGCGTGGGCCGTTACCGGACCCGGCGAGCAGCGCCTTCATAGCGCCACAGGCCGAGTGCCCGCAGACGACGATCGCGGGCACCCGCAGCACCTCGACGGCGTAGTCCACCGCGGCGGTGACCGACAGTTCGCTGGAGAAGGGCACCCCGGGGAGGGGTTCGGCCGCGGCGCCGATGCCGACCCCGGCCGCCATGCCAAGGCCGCGGGCCATGCCCGTCCCGTGGCCGGCCGGCGAGCCGGCGAGCAGCGGGTTCATCCCACCGGACGCGGGCGACGCGCCGGGCGGTCGAGGCACGATGTTGCCGACGTTACGCACGGTGAACAGGTCGCCGGGACCGCTGCTGGTGAGGATGTTCGGCACGATCCGCGAGTCGGCGCAGGTCAGGAACAGGGCGCCCGGCTCCTGCCCGGCAGCGAGACCGTCGAAGGTGTCCCGCAGCAGGGGTGCGGCACGGCGGTGGAACTCCCGCACCCCAACCATGATCGTCCCGACATGGTCGAGGTCGGCCTGGGCCCGGGTCTGCGGCTGCGGTGCCGATGGGTGGGTCGGCACCGCCGAGGGCTCGGCCAGCGAACCCCCCGCTCCCCAGGCGAGGCCGGACGGCGAGGCAACTCCCGGCGTCCGGCCCGCCCACGACGCCGGACCGGTCGCCTCCTCCGACGCGTGGCCCGGTGACGACATCAGCTCCGGGAACGACAGCTGTTCCGGGTACGACGGCTGTTCCGGGGTCGACATGTGCTCCGGGGACGGCGTCTGATCCGGGGACGGCGTCTGATCCACGGGCGACGCATGGTCCGGGGACGGTTGGAAGGCGAGCGCGGAACCGGCATCCCGGACCCGCGGCCCGGCCGCCGCGGTGGTGGTGGTGGTGGTGGTGCCGTCCAGCGTCGGCGTGCCGTCCTGCCACTGCGACCAGGGGGCGAACCAGCGTGGCAGATGCGGAACGACCGTCCGGCGACGTTGCGACAGGTCGGTTCGGCGCAGCCAGACACGGCCGATCTCGTCGATGTCGACGGATCCTCCCGACGCCTCGTGGGCCGCGCACCAGCCCCGCAGATGGTCGTAGACGGCATGGTCGAGGTAGTCGACGATGAGCTCGATCGACACGGGTACGCCAGCGGGAATCCGCCCGAGCACGCGGGCCAGGCGGGGCAGCGCGAGGAAGCTCAGGGTCCCCTCTACCTCCACCTGCCACAGCTCGCCGTCGCGCTGCAGGTGCACGCTGGACCACAGCACCCGGCGCAGCACCAGCACGAGCGCGGTGAGCAGGCCCAAGCCCACCCCCTTGAGCAGGTCCAACCCGACGACGCCGGCCAGCGTCACGACGTAGACCGGCAGCTCACCGTGCCTGCGGACGTGGCGCAGGTGGGAGATGTCGACCAGGCGCAGCCCGACGACGACCAGCAGCCCGGCCAGCGCCGCCAGCGGGATCCACTCGACGGCGAAGCCGAGGAACAGCGCGAATCCGAGCATCCAGACGCCGTGCAGGATCGCCGAGGCGCGGGTACGCCCGCCGGAGGCGACGTTCGTCGAGCTACGCACGATGACGCCGGTGATGGGCAGGCCACCGATGATGCCGGACAGCAGGTTGGCCGAGCCCTGACCGATCAGCTCCCGGTCGAGGTCGAGCCGGGGGCCGCGCCAGCCGCGGGAGGTCGCGAGCTGCTCGACGGCGACCGCGGACAGCAGTGACTCCACGCTGGCCACGATCGCGACCGTCACCACGCCGAGGATGATCCCTGACCAGTCGCCGTCCGGCAGAGAGGGGAGCTCGACCGCGTCGAACAGCGAGGCGGGCAGCTCGACCCTGGGCACGTCGAAACCGGCGCCGGCCGCGAACGCGGTACCGGTGACGACGGCGACGAGATAGGCCGGGATACGGCGGATCACCGTGGGTATGGCCTCGGGCAGCCGCGGCCAGAGCAGGATCACGGCGATCGTCACCAGGCCGACCGTCGTCGCCCCGCTGTGCGGGTCGACGACCGCCCCCGGGATCGCCTTGATGTTGTCCCAGGCGTGGCTGTCGGCTGAACCGCCGAGCACCACATGGATCTGGCCGAGGACGATGGTCAGACCGATACCACCGAGCATGCCGTGCACGATGGCCGGCGACACCGCCAGGGAGGCGCGCGCGATCCGGCCCAGACCCAGCAGAATCTGCAGCAGGCCGGCCGCCGCGGTGATCAGACAGGTGACCCGCCAGCCATACGTGTTGACCAGGTTGGCCACGATGACGGTGAGGCCAGCGGCCGGGCCGCTGACCTGCAACGGGGCGCCACCCAGCGCGCCGGCGACGATACCGCCGATGACGGCGGCCAGCAGCCCCGCGGCCACGGGAGCGCCCGAGGCCACCGCGATGCCGAGCGAGAGCGGCAGGGCGACGACGAACACGACCAGCGATGCCTGCAGGTCGGGACGCCAGGACGCCCGCGGCGCGGCATCCGCGCCTGGCGGCGCGCCAGGACCGCTATCGATGCCGGTCGTGGAACTGGCGATGGCGCGGGAGGCCTGCGCGTCGCTGGCAGCGCCCGGGACGGCGCCGCCAGCCGGCGAGACGGCTCGGCCTGCTCGCCGACGCCGGCGCGAGCCCGGCGGTGAATGGCTGTGCCGGCTTGGGGCCGCGGGGGGCGAGGCCGACGACGAAGCCGACGCCGAGGCCGAGAACGAGGTGCTGCTTGACGACGACGGGGATGGGTCTCCTGACGGCGTCGCCGGTGGAATGGGTGGGCTCACGTCATCTCCTCGGGAACGGGGCTAGAGGAAGCGCCTGGTGGGGAGGCCTGAAACGGCAATGGTCCAGCGGCCACACCGCTGATCGTCACCAAGGCACCCGTTTCGTCCCCACCTGTCCGCTGCCTGCGGTGACGGATGTCGTACCCGGTTGAACGATCCGGGTCGCCTGAAAGTTTCGGTGCGTGAGGAATCGATCATCGCCGCGTGACCATTCGACCGCATCGGGCGTGTCCATCCCAGGATCTCAATGGCCCGCAATAACGGATAAAACCGACCATATGCGCCCCGGCCAAGGTCCCCTGAGCCGAGGGCCGCCCGGCCGTGGCCGCGCGATCCTCAACCCGTTTCGAGGTAGGCCCGGCAGGCGTGGGCCATGCCATGGACGATCTCTCCCCGACGACCTCTGATGATGGCCACGTCGGCCAGGAGCCACCGCCCGGCCAGGGCGCTCGGCGGGCGAAGGGGTCTGGAGCAGGCCGGCTGAACCGCCCTTCGCAGCCGATCCGCGACTGTTCGTCGCCGGACATTCACCGTATCCTCGCCAGGTGTCCTACTTTGGGTGGGCATCGTCCTTCCACGGGGGCTGGCCGGCAGTGGTACGGACCCTGGTGGTACGGACCCTGGTGATGGCCGGGTTCGCTCTGCTGCTCGCTGCCTGGGTGGGGACCAACGCTCCGGGGTTCGGGCCCGACGAGCCGGCGAACTTCATCAAGGAGGTGGGTGCCGGCACCGGTCAGTGGACGGGTGTCCCGGGCCGGCTGGCCCATCCGGCCTTCGGCAACCAGCCCGGAGCCCCCGAGCGCATCGCCTGGATCAACCGCGACAGCCGGGTGTTCCGCCTGCCGGCCGGGCTTGACCCCGGCGCCGCCCACTTCCCGTGCGACCTGTTCCGCAACGGGAAGTCCGTGCGCTGCCTCGACCGGCCGCATACCCGCCCCGCGGCCACGCGGGCGCTGAGTTATGTCGGCACCTACGAGCCGTACGTGTATGCCGTGCCCGGCGCGGCCATGGCGCGTACGCACACCGCGCTCGGCGCGCTCTACACCGGCCGGGCGGTGACCGCCGGGCTGGTCTCGGTGCTGCTGGCCCTCGCACTCGCCGCCGGATGGGACAGTCGCGCCGACGCCGTGTCCATGGCCGGCGTGCTGCTGGCGGCCTCACCGATGGTGCTGTTCCTCGGCTCGGTGCTCGGCACGAACGGCATAGAGATCGCCGGTGTGCTCGCCCTGTACGCGACGGTACTGCGGATGGGTCGACCGGGCCGGACGCCCGCCTGGACCTGGCCGGCGGCGGGCATCGTCGGCGCGCTGGTGGCACTCTCACGGCCCACCGGTCCGGCCTGGGTGCTCCTCGCCCCGGTCATCGGCTGGCTGCTCGCCGCGCGCCGAACCGACCAGCCGACCCACGCCGCCGACCACCCCGCCGCCCCGTTCCCGGCCGTCGCCTTCCCCGCTACGCACCCACCCGGCTCCGCGCCCGGCTCGCCGGACGACCACGGCACCAACCGTCGGCGCGTCTGGCGGATTCTGTGGCTGCTCCCGGCGGCGGGCGGCGTCACCGCCACCCTGTTGTGGGAGCGTGCCGTGCAGCCCCATCCGGGAATCCACCGCGCGGTGGTCGCCGAGGGACTGCGCCGGCTGGACGTCGACGCCCAGGCGTGGACCCGGCAGTGGGTGGGGGTGTTCGGCTGGGCGAGCCTGCCGATGCCGTCGTTCACCTACCGTCTGTGGTGGGCCGCGGTGGTCGTGCTCGTCGTGGTCGCGCTCGTGCTCGGCTCGGCGCGGACCCGGCTGGGGTTCGTCGTCGTGCTGCTCGGCGCCGCGTCCCTCGCCGTCGGGCTGGACGTGCTGGTGCTGCGCCAGACCCGCTTCCCGGTCTACGGTCGCTATCTGCTGCCACTGGCCGTGCTGGTGCCGCTGTGCGCCGGTGAGCTGGTCACCCGGCAGGCACACCGGCTGCCCATGGCTCTACGGCGGATCACGCAGGCCGCGGTGCTCCTGCTGGTCACCGCGGTGCATCTGGCAGGCCTGTGGGCCGACGGACGGCGCTACGCGGTCGGCGACCACGGCCCGGCCTGGTTCCTCGACGACGCGCAGTGGACGCCGCGCGGCGGCTGGGCGCTGTGGGGCGCCGTGGCCCTCGCCGGCGGCGCCTGCCTGCTCGGTGCCGCCCTCGCGGGCCTGGTCACCGGTGAGCACTCAGCCGCGACGGCACCCGGGGCGCCCGACGGTCCTCCCTCCCGGCGCCGCCCAGGCCGCCCGCTCGACGGCCGCCCGCTCCGGGGCCGTGCTCTCGATGGCCTGGCTGTCCAGGCCGGCCGGGCCGACGGCGACGACCTCGACGACCCTGACCTCGACGGCCGCGCACTCGACGATCGTGCCCTCCATCGGCCTCCCAGCGCTGCCACCGCCGCACGGGAGGCGCACGCCGACGCCGTCATCCCCGGGTGTGGGGATCAGGAGCGCCGGGCGCCCCCGCCGAACCGCCTGCGGCGATCTCCGCGCGGGCCCGGGTGACCTCCTCGCGCACCTTCCGCTCCACCTCATGCGGGTCGATGCCGAGCGCGCGACCGATCTGCGCCGCCCACACCACGGAGCGCAGGTTCGTCTCGAAGTCGAGTTCGGCGCGCACGTCCTGCCGGGCCGACTCCCGGTTCTGGCTGATCATCACGAAGGTCGACAGGAAGATCGCCTCCAGGCTGACGATCATGGTGAGCAGCCCGAACGGGAACCGGTCGAACACCACGGCGTCGCCGAGCACCCCCTCGTTGACGAGGATCCACCCGGCGAACCACACGGCATGCAGGTAGACGAACACCAGCGACCCGGCGAACCGGGTGATCGCGTCCGCCGCCCGGTCCTGCCCCGATCGGGTCCGGGAAAGCACCGCCCGCTCGTCGCGGATCCGCAACCAGGCATGACCCCGGCCGTCCCCCGGATGCGCCCGCCCCCGCGGCACCGTCACGGACGGTCCGCCCACCGAAGGTCCGTCAGCAGCCGTTCCGTCGCCCGGCGGCCCGCTGTTGCTCCGCCCGCTGTTGCTCTGCCCGCTGGTGCCCGGCCCGCCGGTGCCCGGCCCCCCGCCCGACGATGGCGTGCCGGGCATCGGGGCACCGAACGGGGACGGGGCGGACGACGAACACATACCGCCCATGGTCGCAGCCCCACTCCCCGAACCAAACTCCCCGTGCCATGACCGCCAGCCAGAACCGCCACAGGTGCGGCGCCCGAGCTCCCAGCGTCCGCTCGGCGGTTCAGCGCAGTTGCGCGGTGGGGCGGATCAGCAGCTCGTTGACCGCCACCCGGCGCGGACGGGTCACGATGTAGGCGATGCCATCGGCGATGTCCTCGGCCAGGAGCCTCTCCTCCTGATCCACCAGGCTGGCGAGAATCTGCTCCCGGACCTCCGGGCGCACCTGGTCCACCAGTTCGGTGATCACCGCGCCCGGCTCGACGACGCTGACCCGCACGTACCGCTCGGTGATCTCCTGGCGCAGGGACTCGGTGAAGGCGTTCACCCCGAACTTCGTCAGGTTGTACACACCGCTCATCGGCTGGGCCCGCCGGCCCGCCACCGAGCTGATGTTGACCAGGTCGGCGACCTCGCGGGGGCCGGAGCCGGCGGCGGTGACCAGGTGCGGCAGCGCCGCGTGCGACACGTAGAGCAGCCCCTGCAGGTTCAGGGAGATCATCCGGTCCCACTCCTCGGTGGGCGCGCCGAGGACCGGCCCGAGCAGCATGACCCCCGCGTTGTTGACGACGGTGTCCAGGCGACCGAGCTCGGCCACGGTCCGCTCGACCGCGTCGATCGCCTGGTTCTGCTCGGTGATGTCGGCGGCGATCGCCACCGCCCGCCCGCTCTCGGCCTGGATCTCGGCGGCGAGCTCGTCGAGCCGCTCCTTGCGCCGGGCGACGAGCGCGACCGCCGCCCCCTGACGGGCCAGCTCCCGCCCGGTGGCGGCCCCGATCCCGCTGCTCGCCCCCGTCACCAGTGCCACGGTCCCGCTCAGCGTCTGCGTCATGATGCTCCCTTCGTTCGGCACGGAAGCCGTGTGGTGGCGGTGGAGCAGATGGCCCGCCGCACCGCCCAGCCACCCGGCGGACGCTATGCCTTCGAGCGCACGCAAGGTCAAAACCACCCGCCCCGCCGACGGAGATCCCCAGCCCAGCCCTACACCGCGGGCCCCGTGCCACCCGTCGTCGCGCCGTCCGCGGACCCCTGCCACTCGCGGAGGTTCTGCACCACCTCCTCGTAGAACCGCTCCAGGGTCTCGACGACCGAGCCCGAGTCGCCATCCAGCCTGGCCGCCAGCGGGACACGCTCCACGCTGTTCGGAACATCGTCCGCCGACTGCCGCCATCTCCCCGGCACCCGGTGGGCAGTCGCCAGCGTAGGCGCGGTCACCAGAGACCGCCTCTCCCACATACGATCGCCGCCGACGCGGCAAGCCAGCGCTCGTGGTCCTTATCCGGGTTTCGGAGAGCCTCGAGAGAGGGCCTCGGCGGCCTGAAGTCACCCTCCGCGATGGAGCTACGGAGGCCGAGATCCAAAGAGGTCGGCGTGGGGGGGTCTGTGTCCGGTTTGCCCCCTACGGCGACCCGGGTAGGCGGATCTTGCCGGGCGAACGACTGCACGGCGCGGCGATCATGGGATTCGGGCGGCGTTCTCGTGCGGAGGAGACCAGAGGATCGGCAGAGGCGCCAGAGATCCCTCCCGGCCACGGTTGTCACCCTCCTCGGCCGGGCGAATCGGTGCATTGCCCGAAATACGGCCGCCAGGATCGTGGCCGGTCGCGCTGTCAGCGGGGGCGACGGGCCTCGATGAGGAAACGGGTGGTGCGGGCGGTGAACGGGCCCGTGTCGCGGATCTGGCGGTGCAGGTCGGCGAGACGCTCGCGGTGGCGGTCGGCGGTGAAGCCGGGGACGATCCAGATGACCTTGCGCAGGAAGTAGACGACCGCGCCGACGTCCCGGAACTCGGTGTGCAGCGTCTCGGCCCGCAGGTCCACGACGTCGAGACCGGCCGCCTGTGCGGCAGCGCGGGCCGCGTCGGGATCGCGCCGCGCGCGGACCTCGGCGGGCTGGGGGCCGAGGAAGTGCTCGGTCAGCTCGAACACGCTGGCCGGGCCGACCTGCTGGGAGAGGTAGTGCCCGCCGGGACGCAGCACCCGGGCGATCTGCGGCCAGCAGGTGACCACCGGGTGGCGGCTGACCACGAGGCCGAAGGTGGCGTCCGCGAACGGCAGAGTGCGGTCGCTGTCGGCGGCCACCATCGAGACCCCGCGTGGGCGCAGCAGTGCGGATGCCTGGACGAGGTTGGGCGGCCAGGACTCGACCGCGACGGTGCGCCGCGCGAGCTGTGGGACGCCGGCCAGCACCTCCCCGCCGCCGGTCTGTATGTCGAGCGCCGTGTCGGCGCGGGCCATCCGCTCGCTCATGAGCCGCGCGTATCCCCAGGAGGGCCGCTGTTCGCTGGCCCGACCCTCCAGCCAGGAGAAGTCCCAGCCGTCGACCGGTACGGCCGTGGCCTGTGCCACCAGCTCGTCGAACCCGGCCTCCGGCGAGGCCACCGGGTCTGCCTGCGCCATGGTCGCATCGTCCCAGCTCCCCGAACGGATTCCCAACGGTTATCCGACCGCCGCCTCGGCCCGATCATGAGGGGCCAGCGGCTCCGAAGGCCGACGGACCGCCAGCGCCGACCGCCCGGGCGGGAAGCGCCCCGGGGCCGGGTCAGGCGGCGCGCAGGGCGGCGATGACCGGCGCGAACTGCTCCAGCGCGGGGTGCAGGACGGTGAGGTAACTGATGCCGAGACGGGCCCGCAGCGCACGCAGCTGGGTGGCCATCTGTTCCACCGTGCCGACGAGCAGGGTGGGCGCGGCGTCGAGCTGGGCGGGAGTCAGGTACGGCAGCTGGTCGGCCTTGGCGGCCAGCCGGGCCGCACGGTCGTCGGTGGGCGCCACCACCTGCAGCAGCAGGTTGCGCTCGATCTCGGCGGCACGCGCGCCGGCAGCACGCTCGAAGAAGGCGACCCGTTCCGCGAACGCCTCCGCGGTCAGGAGCCGGAACGCGCTCGGGTCCGCCGGGTCCGGCGCCGCGGCGGTGAAGGCCACGATGTCAGCTCGCCGCGCGGCGAGCGCGAGAAGCCGGTCGCCGTTGCCGCCGATCAGCAGTGGCACCCGGGACTGGACCGGCCGGGGCACGGCGGCCGGGTCGGCGAGGTGCTCGTCGAGTTGGTCGACGACCTGGACCAGGCGATCCACCCGGTCACCGGCCGAGCCGAAGGGGAGGCCGGCCATGGCGAACTCGTCCGCGACGTATCCGGTGCCGATGCCGAGCTCGAGTCGCCCGCCGGTCAGCACATCCGTGGACGCCACCTCCCGGGCCAGGAGCGCCGGATTGTGGAAGGCGGCGTTGAGAACGAACGTACCGACCCGCAGGTCCGCCGCGGCACCCACGGCGACCAGGGTGGGAAACGGCGCGGGCAGGCCCAGGTGGTCCGGCACGAGCAGAACGTCGTAGCCAAGCTCGGCGGCACGCCGGGCGAGCGCCGCCACCTCGAGCGGCCCCGGAAGATCGAGGATGTTCACTCCGAACCGGAACGGCCGCTCGGTCATCGTCTCCCTCTCGGATCACGGGCGGCGCACGCGCCAACGGCGGCGTGGCTTCCCTCGACACCCGGACCGTCGCCACCGCCGACCGCCGACCGCGGGGCTCGCCAATCCGTTCGTTCGTCGGTCCGAGCGTCCGGTTGTGTCGTCATGACCCTACTGTCCGGCGCAGCGCTCTCGACAACGAGGAGGGACACCGCCCGCTCTCCCAAAGCCTGCCAAATCGGTCAGCCTCGGTGTTGGATGGGAGGATGCCCGCGCCTACCTCCGATCGTCGGCAGTCAGGACGTCGTCTGCTGCGCGGAGTGGCCGGGACCGTCGCCGTCGCCGTCACGACGGTCGGACTGGCCGACCTGCTGCACGGGCTCGCGTCCCGTCGCCGACTCGGCACTGGGCCGTCCCCGTCGGCCGAGGCCCAGCGGACCGCGGCACAGCGGACCGCGGCACAGCGGACCGGGGCACAGCGGACCGGGGCACAGCGGACCGGGGCACAGCGGACCGGGGCACAGGCGGATGGGACGCGAGCGGACGGGGCACAGGCGGACTCGGGCGCCGGGGTGGGCGTGGGCGCCGGGGTGGGTTCGGGCCCGGAGGCAGACCGGCGGGCGCAGGTCGTGCTGGTCCTTGGTTTCCCGGCGAACCGCCGGGGCAGTCTGCGGCCACTGCAGCGGTGGCGCACCGAGATCGGGGTGCGTTCACTCGAACCCGGCGGAGACAGCCTGCTGATCTTCAGCGGCGGCGGCCCGGCGGGGGCGCCGACCGAGGCCGAGACGATGGCCGCCTATGCCCGCGACGTCCTTGGGGTGCCCGCGCACCGGATCCGGCTGGAGACCTCGGCCAAGAGCACCTGGGAGAACATCGCGTTCTCGTTGCCGTGGCTGGAGCCCGCGCGGACCATCGCGATCGCCTCCGACCCGCTGCACGCCGCCCGCGGACGGCTCTACCTGCACCGCCAGCGGCCGGATCTGGCCACCCGGCTGGTGCCGGCCGACGACTACCGCCCGTTCGACCATTGGCGGCTCAAGGTGCCGACCGCCGTCTACGCGGTCACCAGGCCGCCGATGCGCCGGCTGCGCGCGCGGCTGTACCCGCCGGCCTGACCTCGGCCAGTTCTCCGGGTCGGCCGCCCATCTGCTGGCCGACCCGAGCTCACCGCTCTGGACGGCGGACGAAGTGCTCAGAGTGGTCGGTGGATCTGAGGTCGCTGGATCCAGGCCGCATGAGCCTGGATCCACGTGAGCCGGGGCGAGTGGGGCAAGGGGAGGCACGCCGATCCGGCGCGCCCTGGCCGGGCGGTGCGCGTCCGGGCGGTCCGGTTCGTAGAGTCAGATCATGGCTCCACCGCAGGACTCCGCCCGGGTCGACACGTGGATCTGGTGCGTACGGCTGGTGAAGACCCGTTCCCAGGCGACGGACGCGTGTCGCGCCGGCCACGTACGGGTCAACGGGGAGCGGGTGAAGCCGGCCCACGCGGTCCGTCCCGGGGACGAGATCCGGGTGCGTCTGGCCGGGCGGGAACGTGTCGTCGTGATCACCCGGGTGGTGCGCAGTCGGGTCGGTGCGCCCGTCGCCGCCGAGTGCTACACCGACCACAGCCCGCCGGTCGAACGGCAGCCGGCACCGCTGGTCGCCGCCCGCGACCGCGGCGCGGGGCGCCCCACCAAACGCGATCGCCGCGCCCTGGAACGCCTGCGGGGCAGTGTCTCGCGGGGCAGTGTCTCGCCGGGCGGAGTCCCGCAGGACAGCTCACCCCCCCTGGCTCCCGCCGCAGGACACCCTGGAGCCCTAGGGACCGCCCTCCTCGCCGCTGCGCGTGACGACGGATCGGCCCCCGCAACTCTCCATGTCGCTTCTACAGGGTTACGAAGGGGCAAATCGGACGAAAAACCCGGTAGAAGCGACATCCCCGCCCATCAGCAGCGCGCAACGGTCGCATGGCGCGACGGTGGGGTCAGGCGACGGTGGGGTCAGGCGACGGTGGGGTCAGGCGACGGTGGCACCAGGCAGTGCGGCGACCCCGGAAGGTGCGGGCGCGCCGGCCGGCATCGAGACCCCGGCGGGCACTGAAACGCCGGTGGACACTGAGGCCCCGGCCGGCGCTGAAACGCCGGTGGCGCCGCGCAGGAGGTGCTGGGCAGCGTCGACGAGCCGTTCATCGCTGACGCTGTCCGCACCATGCCGCAGGGCGCGGACGAAGGCATGCAGGGCGGTGAGGAACAACAGCGCGGTTGCCTCGACGTCGTCGATCCGGTAGGCGCCGGCGGCGACCCCGGCGCGCAGCAGGCCACCGATCGCCTCGACCAGGTGCTGGTGAGCGGCCCGGTGGCCGGAGGACGCGGGACTGCGTGGGTCGGCGGGCTCCTCCGGCAGGCCCCGGAACAGAGCTGCGCCCGCCGAGTCGCAGCCGGCGAAATGCTCGAAGCAGACAAGCACGACGGCATCAAGTTTGCCCGCCCAGTCGGCCCGGGCGGCCGCGGCGGCCCTGAGCCGGGCCGCGAACTCCAGGGAGGCCTTGTCCTGCAGGGCGAACACCAGCTCCTCCTTGGAGGGGAAGTACTGGTAAAACAGGCCCTTCGACACGCCGGCCCGGCGGGTGATGTCCTCGAGCGTGGTGGCCGAGTATCCCTTGGCCGCGAACAGCTCCCCGCCGGCGGTCATCAGCTGTGCGCGTCGCTCGTCGGCCGACCGGTACCTGGACACGCCACCTCCCAGCCGCTCCACAACACCTGGGGAAAGCTTCCCTTCCCCAGGATCCGTGTGCCCTGTCTACCTCACTGCGCCGTTCACGCTTACCGCGCCGTTCACGTCGCCGCACCGTGCTGGCGCCAGCTTACCGCGCGGGACCGACTCCCGGTCAATCCACTGACCGGAAGTCAGTGGATTGACCGACGGTCATTCCCTCCGTAGTCTGACCGCGTCCGGCAGGTGGCGCACCGTTCGCCGCGCCGTCACCCGGGCACGCCACCACCACGACCCGCCGCGATGGCATGCCATGCCGGACAGCGGCCACAGGGCCCCGGGGAGAACCATGGATCGGAAATGGTGGACGCTGCTGGTCGTCTGCGGCGCCACGTTCATGCTGCTGCTCGACGTCACGATCGTGATCGTCGCGCTGCCCGAGATTCAGACCGGTCTGGACGCCGGATTCGCCGACGTGCAGTGGGTCATCGACGCCTACGCCCTGACCCTCGCCTCGCTGCTGCTGACCGCCGGCTCGCTCGCCGACCTGTACGGACGGCGGCTGCTGTTCGTCATCGGCTTCGCCGTGTTCACCGTCGGCTCGCTGCTGTGCGGCCTCGCCCAGTCGGCGCTGATGCTGATCGTCTCCCGTGGTGTACAGGGAGTCGGCGGCGCGATCCTGTTCGCGACGTCGCTGGCGTTGCTCGCCCACAGTTTCCGTGGTCGCGACCGGGGTGTCGCCTTCGGCATATGGGGCGCGGTCGTCGGCATCGCCACGTCGCTCGGGCCGATCCTCGGCGGGCTGATCACCACCGGGATCAGCTGGCGGGGCATCTTCCTGGTCAACGTGCCGATCGGCGTCGCCGCCGTCGTGCTGACGCTGCGGAAGGTCGAGGAGTCCCGCCCTCCGGTGGCGAACCGGCCGGACTGGGCCGGCTTCGCCAGCCTCACCTCGGGGCTCGTCGCCCTGGTCTACGGGCTGATCCGCGCGGGCGAGCACGGCTGGACCGAGACCGCCGTGCTGGCCTGCATCGTGGGTGGCGCGGTCATGGTCGTCGTGTTCGCCCTGGTGGAGTCGCGGGTCGCCCATCCGATGTTCGACCTGTCGTTGCTACGCACACCGACCTTCCTCGGTGGCTCGCTCGCGGCGATGACGATGAACGGCTCGCTGTACGCGATGTTCGTCTACCTGGTGCTGTTCCTGCAGAACGACCTGGGCTACTCCGCGCTCGGCACCGGTCTGCGGATGCTGCTGGTCAGCATGACGGCATTGATCGCCTCGACCGCGGCCGGCCGGTTGTCCAGCACGGTACCGACCCGCTTCCTGGTCGGCCCGGGCCTGCTGCTGACCGGGGTGGGTCTGCTGCTCATGACCGGGCTGGACGCCGGCAGCGACTGGACGCACCTGATCCCGGGCTTCCTCGTCGCGGGCTTCGGCAGCGGGATGGTCAACCCGCCGCTGGCCTCCACCGCCGTGGGTGTGGTCCCGCCCGCCCGCTCGGGCATGGCTTCCGGCGCGAACACGACGTTCCGCCAGATCGGCATGGCGATCAGCATCGCGGCCCTGGGGTCGATCTTCTCGTCGAAGCTGGCGAGCGGCATCAACGGCGCGCTCGACACCGTCCCGGCGCTGCAGGGCCAGGGCGACCGGATCGCCGACGCACTGCGCCAGGGCGATGCCGACCAGATCTTCTCGGCCACCGCTCCGAACACCCGCCCGATGCTGGGCACCGCGATCCGTTCCGGGTTCGCCGGGGCGATCAACGACCTGCTCGTGGTGGCTGCCGTCGTCGCGCTCGTCGGCGGGGTGTTCGCCCTGGCGCTCATCCGGCGCAAGGACTTCATCGGCAACGCTCCCGCGCCGGCCCCGCCGGCCCCGGCGGACGCGGTGGACGCGGTGGACGCGGTGGACGCGGTGGACGCAGCCGGCACGCCAACCCAGCCCGGCACGCCAACCCAGCCCGGGGCGCCCGACCCGGCCACGGCAACCACCGCGACGCCGCGGCACGCGTGACTGACGCGCAGGTGGCCCGGATCGCGGCGGCGTTGCGGTCCGCGCCGCCGGGAGCGGGCGGCGTGCGGGTACTCGGCCTCGACGGATGCTCGGGCGCGGGCAAGAGCACGCTCGCTGCCCGGCTGTGTGCCGCTCTGCCCGCACCATGCGTGAACCTGGAGGATCTCTACGGCGGCTGGGACGGCCTGGCCGCCGGGGTCGGGCGGCTGGTCGCCGACGTGCTCGCCCCGCTCGCCGCCGGACGCAATCCACGGGTACCGCGCTACGACTGGACGGCCGGGGTCTGGCGGGACCCCCGCCCGCTGGACGTGCGAGGCGGGCTCCTCGTCGTCGAGGGAGTCGGTGCCGGCGCCCAGGCGGTGGCACCGTACCTGAGTCTGCTGGTCTGGCTGGAGGCGCCGCGGGCGCTACGGCGCGAGCGCGCCCTCGCCCGCGACGGCGACGGCTACGCCGGCCACTGGGACGCCTGGGCCGAGCAGGAGGCCACGCTGCTCGCCCAGGACGATCCGCGCGCCCGCGCCGACATCGTGCTGCACACCGGACCTTGACCGGCGGCGCGACTACCCCACGCGGGCCGGCCCGGTCGGGGACGTCGGTCGCAACGGCTCTGGGCTGCGGGCCGTAGGTCCCTGGGCAGCATGGCGGCCCGCGGCACAGGATCACAGGGGACGATCGCGCAGGGACAGGATTGCCATGCCGGGCTGCCGCAGGGGCGGTCACCGTGAGGGGTGGACGGGAGGGCTACGCGATGCCCACGACGGACGACTGGCCGTCACGTCACCCGGAGGCCGACCAGGGCTCGATAGACGGATCGATGGACGGCTCGGTAGGTCACCAGGGAGGTAGCGGTGTCGTTCCGGCGGCGCCGGGTGATCTGATCTTCCCGGCGGTCGCCCGGCTCGAGCTCGACGAGCTGCTCGCCCAGCTGGTCGACCGGGCCCAGGACGTGCTGGCCACCCAGGGCCGTCTGCGCGGCCTGCTGCGCGCCAACCGCGTGATCACCGCCGATCTCAGCCTGGACGTCGTGCTGCGTCGCATCGTGGAGTCGGCATGCGAGCTGGTCGACGCCCGGTACGGCGCCCTCGGGGTGATCGCCCGCGACGGCCATCTCGAGCAGTTCATCCATGTCGGCATGGACCCGGGGATCGTCGAGGCGATCGGACGCACTCCCCGCGGCGACGGGGTGCTCGGGGTGCTTACCGCGGAGCCGGCCGCGGTCCGCCTCGACGACATCGCCCATCATCCCCAGGCGGTCGGATTTCCGGCCGGTCACCCGCCGATGGAGGGCTTCCTCGGCGTGCCGATCCGGGTGCGCAACGAGATCTTCGGCAACCTCTACCTGACCGAGAAGCGCGGCGGGCGGCTGTTCACCGCCGAGGACGAGGAGCTCGTCCAGGCCTTGGCCGCCAACGCGGGCGTCGCCATCGACAACGCCCGGCTGTTCGGCGAGGCGCAGCACCGCCAGCTGTGGTCGCAGGCCTCCGCGGACATCACCCGGCATCTGCTCGCCGACGGCGCCGACACGCTGGAACTGATCGTGCTGCGGGCCGGCGACGTCGCCCGCGCGGACACCACCGCACTCGCCCTGTGCGACCCGGCGGCGGGGGCACTGGCCTACGACGTCGCCGAGGGACACGATGCCGACCTGCTGCGGGCCCGGCGGGTGCCGATGGACGACTCCCTGGCTGGCCAGGCCGTGCGCAACCGGGCACCGCTGGTCGTCGCGGACGTGCGTGCCCTCGGCGGCTCGGAGGTCGATGGGCTCGACGTCGGCCCGATCATGATCGTGCCGCTGATCGCCTCACAGGTCACCTCCGGCGCGCTGGTGCTGGGCCGTCGTCGCGGCAGCGGCACGTTCTCCGATGAGGACCTGGAGCTTGCCGCCGCGTTCGCCGCCCATGTCGCGCTCGCCCTGGAGCTTGCCCGCTCCCGGGCCGCGCGCGGGCGGCTGTCGCTGCTCGAGGATCGCGACCGCATCGCCCGCGATCTGCATGACCACGTGATGCAACGGCTGTTCGCCGTGGCGATGGGCCTGCAGGGCCTGGCGGCGAGCGAGGAACGGCCCGAACGCGCCGAGCGGATGAACACCTACGTGGAGGACCTCGACGAGACCGTCCGCGAGATCCGCCAGACCATCTTCGAGCTGCGGGGACGCTCCACCCCGGCCACCGGCAGCGGCCTGCGGGCCAAGATCCTCGGGATCATCGACGACATGGCGGACGCGTTCGGGTTCACTCCTCGCCTGCATCTGGACGGCCCGGTTGACAGCGCGATCGACGCGACCGTCGGTGATCATCTGACCGCGGTGGTGCGCGAGACACTGTCCAACGCGGCCCGGCATGCCGATGCCCACGCCGTCGAGGTCACGGTGCGGGCCGCCGACGGTCAGGTCACCGTCGACGTCGTCGACGACGGCGTGGGGCTGGGACCAACCACCCGGCGCAGCGGGCTGGCGAACCTGCGCAGTCGGGCTGAGGGCCTCGGCGGCACCTTCCGCCTCGAGTCCGCGCCCGGCGGCGGCACCCGGGTCCACTGGTCCGTCCCCACCGGCTGACCCCGTCCCGCCGCCCGCCCCAGCCAAGGGAGGCCTGGCCAGGCGGGCTTTCCCCGGCCTGGACGCAACCGCCGGAGAGTATCGGCCGCAGGCGGAGCGCCGTGTCTGTTACGTGGAAACAATCCACCACCCCCAATGAGAGCCTTCCGCCGATACGTGTTACTTTCCGCACTACGTCGGACCCTGCCCGCAGGGTTCCTCGAAGAAAGGCGGGATGTGACCGCATCGCAGCTGCAGCGCGACACGCGAGTACTTCCACCCCGGCTCGATCCGCGGGGTTCCGGGCCCGGTCGTACCGGTCGTCCCGCCCCCGGCGGGGGGCGCCCACCGCGGCGTCGGCGCGGACTGCTGGCGGTCCTGTCCTTCGTGTCCAGCTGCATCCTGATCGTCACGGTCGGCGGGTGGGCCACCTATTCGTTCATCAACGGCAAGGTCAGCCGGATCGACCTCGGTCTGGGCTCGGGCAGCAGCTCGGGCGTCGGCAAGGCGAACTACCTGATCGTGGGTACCGACAGCCGGCCGGGTCTCGATGGGCAGCGCTCCGACACGACGATCCTCGCGCACCTGGACGAGAACGGCAGCACCACCATGATCTCGTTTCCGCGCGACATGTACGTCACGATTCCCGAATACACCGACTCCGCCGGCAAGCACCATTCCGCGCACAAGGACAAGTTCAACTCGGCGATCTCCTCGGGCGGTGAGCCCCTGCTGGTGCAGACCGTGCAGAGCCTGACCGGCATGCAGGTCAACCACTACATCTCGATGGATCTCCAGGGCTTCAAGAAGATCACCAACGCGATCGGTGGCGTGCAGGTGTGCATCAAGCCGTATGACGGTCCGGCACAGCGGTACGACGACGACAACGGCCGGCTGCGGTCGAGCACAAACACCAATGATCCCATGAGCGGATTCAAAGGCGGTCCGGGCGTGATCCAGATCGACGGCGATCAGGCCCTCGCCTTCGTCCGGCAGCGCCACGGCCTGCCCGCCGGTGACACCGACCGCATCGCCCGCCAGCAGCAGTTCATCGGCGCCATGTTCCACAAAATCATGAGCGGGGACACCCTCACCAACCCGATCAAGATCGAGAAGCTCACGTTGGCCGCCGCGGGCGCGCTCACCCTCGACAACAACACCGAGCTGAACGACCTGCGGTCACTGGCCACCCGCATTCACGGGCTGAGTACCGGCGGCATCAGGATGCAGACCGTACCCACGCACGCGCCGACCCGCGCCGAGGGGGCCATCGACGATATCGGCGACGTCTCCATGCACGGGGTGCGCGCCTCGGTGCAGTTCTACCAGCCCGACGATCTCGCCCGGATGGTCGTTCCCCTCGGCGGCCACGTCGAGGGCGCCACATTCAGCGGCGACGCCGGGGCGGCGACCGGCCCGGCACTGCGCCCCGGTGCCACCGCCGCGCCGTCGCAGGTGCGGGTCTCGGTCTACAACGGGTCCTCGCGGGCCGGGCTCGCCGCGAAGGTCACCAGCCAACTGACCGCCAAGGGCTTCCACGCCCGCAACGCCGGCAACGCCTCCGTGCTCACCCACGAGTCGTCCCGGGTCAGCTACGGTCCCGGCCAGGAGGCCGAGGCCCGCACCGTCGCCGCGGCCGTGCCCGGGTCGAGCACCATCGCCGACTCGTCGATCACCGGAGTCCAGCTGGTACTCGGCTCCGAGTTCACCTCCGTCGTGACGCCGACCCTCACCCCGAGCCCCGCCGGCGCCTCGGCCGGCACGGGCTCGGGCAGCTCGGCCGCGGGCGGCACCGGCACCGCGAACACCGCGGGGAGCCCCGCGCCGCAGGCCGGTGGCGGCGCCACCGCCGCAGCCTCGGACACCCCGTCCTGCACCTACTAGACGACATCCCCATAACCGCCCCGCAGGGACCAGCCAGCGCGACGTCGACCGGCCCCCAGGTGCTCGCTGCCGCCCGGCGAGGCGACGATGCGGTTCACTGATGGCTCACAGCGCTGTGGCCGACCCCACTGTGAGCCACAGCGGAATGGCCGGCGGTGGTGTGCGGGACCTCGGACGGGGTGAACACCCGGCCCCGTTCAACAGCGGCGTGCAGGGTGAGCACGCCGTCGTGCCACACCGGTCGGACGTGGTTGCGGGTGCGCAGCAGGTCCGAGTGGCGGGGCGCGGCCTGACCGACGGGCACGACCACCCGGCCGACCGCGGTCTGGCCAAGGACCGTCTCGACCGACACGGTCCCCCGAAGCCGACCGACCCCCGGGTACACGACGGCGCGGCCTGCCTGCCGGCCCGAATGGTCAACAACGGCTTGGGCGGCGCTGTCCGCCAGCTCCGGCGGCCCGACGGCCTCTGCCCCGGCAGCCACTCCGACCGGACCGGCGATCAGGGCCTCGGCCTCGATGAACCCACTCAGGGCAAGGTCAGTCACCGCCGTCGCGGACCCGTAGCCGAGCCCCGCGGCGGCGCGGCGGGCAGCGGTCAGCTCGGCAGCGGCCAGGTCCCCGGCAAGGTAGGCCACCCGGCGCCAGCTTGCCCGGTCCCACCAGGATGCGGGCAGGGCGAACGAGAGCGCGACATGCCCTGCGCCCACGCCGACATCGTGGGTGCAGGCCACCGTGTCCGCGGGCAGGGCAAGTAGTTCGACCAACCGGTGCACGAGCAGGTCGGCATCGCGCAGGGTGGTGCAGCCGGCGTCGACGCCGACGATCAGCGGTCCGCTCATCGCACTCGCGCCCGTACCCGCACCCACGGCTGGTCCTGCTCGCCCATCTCGCTCCCTCCCGCTGCGTCCCGCCGGGCCCGACCGCCCGACGCGCCGAGCCGAGGGTGGCAGCGCGGGGTGAACGTCCGGTCAACATGTGCGGGCCAGTTAGTTGTAGCCAGCCCAGTTATAGTCAGAAGTGGCTGGGCTGCCGACTGAAGCTAGCCCTTTTCGGTGATGCCGCACCCCCATTCGGTTATCGGCAGGTCACGCGATCGTTGCGTCGAAGTATGCGGACACCCGCCGTGCGGCCCAGGCTCGCATCAGCGACCCCCGCAGGCCAGGACCTCGGCAGGCCAGCCCGCCATCCTGCCCAACGCCGCCGCACGATGCACGTTCTCCTCCCCCGGCGCCACCATCCCCGCACACCGCACATCCCCCCACAGGGCTCGCCCACCCATGGCATATGCCCCGGCCACCACACGTACCCAGGGGCGGAGTTACTCCAGCCAGCGCGGACGCGCCGAGCGGATATCTCTCCCAGCCGGCCCGGCAGGAAAAGCGACAGTACACCGCCCCGCGCTGTCCCCCAACAGAGGTGAGCTCGACGGCCGGTCGGTCGAGGCTCGAAAGGACCATACTGGCCCGATCCGGGGGCGACGGCATTGTGCCATGGCGGACTGCGAGATAGAGCGGCCAATCCGGCTGTCAGGACCGGACTTAGGGCCCTGCCGACGGCACGGGCAGATGGGGACAATCTTAAGTGACATTGCCCGACGACCGGTCCGAGCCCCCCGTCCACATTTCCAGGACTGTTTCCTGGGGTGAATAATGCCTGCGTGTGGACGGTGACCTCGATTTGCGACCAGGGGAGAACACACACGTGACCGACACCGCGACACCCGACCAGCCGCTGCACGCGCAGGGCCGCGAGGCAGTCATCGCCGCCTCGCCCGACGCGGCCTGGCGGGACGGCGAGCCGCCCGACTACCACCTGTCCCATCAGGACATGCCGGCGCAACGCGTCTCACGGCATGCCCCGGGTTCACTCGCGGACATCGTGGAGCGAGTCGTGCAGGTGTTCGAGATGGAGCTGTCCCACAAGAAGAACCCCGCCGACTGGCTCAGCATGGTCGCCGATCAGGTCCAGGTCAGCGTCAACGGCGGGCAGCCGGTGGGCAGCGCGGAGCTGGCCGAGCGGGGCAGCTACAACGTCCTCATCGGGGAGAACCCGTACTACTCGGCCGGCCAGGAGACGTTCGAATCGTCGCACGACGTGTTTCACAAGGCTTTTCCGGGAGGTTTCTTCTGGGAGGTGCTGGAGGTCTACTCGCCGCCGCCCGTCATCACCTTCAAGTGGCGGCACTGGGGTACCTTCAGTGGGCCCTACAAGGGTGTGGAGCCGACCGGTGAGCGCATTGAGATGTTCGGCATCACCGTCGCCAGGGTGACGGATGACCTGCGCATCACCGACGCACAGCACTATTACGACAACACCGATTTCCTCGGGCAGCTCGCCCGCGGCCAGCTGGCGCCGAATCCCGCCGCCCACGGCTGAGGCTCCGCCTCCGCCTCGACCCCACCGCCGCTCCGTCGTCGGCGACGCCCGGTCGACGCCCACAGGCCGGGCCGGGCTCGCCCACCGTCACCGCCTAGGCGGTGACGACAGCGCCGCGGACACGTTCGGTGCTGGCAAGCCGCGCGTCAAGCTCGTCCCGGAACGCCACCAGTCGCGTGATCTTGTCGCTGACCTCGTCGCGCAGCCGCTGGTTGACCTGCTGTGCCTCGATCAGCAGGCGCATCCGGTCACCGTCGTCGGACGAGGCACGGTACTCGGCCCGGACCTGCGCGAGCCGGTCCTCGCTGCTGAGAATCACCCGGATCTCGTCCAGGTTGAAGCCGAGCAGCGTCTGGAGCTCACGGATGCGACGGACACGGTCCAGATCCTGTTCGGCATAGAGCCGGTTGCCGCCCGAGGTCCGCCCGGACGGGGTGATCAGGCCCATCTCCTGGTAGTACCGCAGGGCCCGGATCGAGACGCCGAGTTCCTGCGCCGCCTGACCAATCCCACGAAGATCCCGCACCGATTTCCCGGGCTGCGTCACCTTCCCAGGCCGCGGCGCCTTCCCCAGCGGCGGCGCTTCCCCGTGCTGTGTCGTCTCGGGCGACGACCCGGACGCCCCGGGCTGTTCCGAGGACGCGGCGGGCCTCGGAGCCTGGCGTGGCTCCGAGGATGTCGACCCTGACGTCGGGACTGCGCTACCCACTCTCTGATTGTTCCGCACATCCTCACCAAAGGACGCGGCGGCGATCTCGTGGGGCGCGTCTGTTGCCGCGCCGCCGGGCATGGTCCGCGCCGCGCCGCCGGACGGTGTTTCCACGGGGCGGTCGGGCACGGGGAGCTGGACGACCGGGCCGGGCTTGGAGCGCCCTGCGGCGCCGGCGGTCACGTGATGTCCTACTCGCCTGCTGGTCGGCTCCGCACAGCGTGCGCGGATTCGTCCGTGCCGGCCGCGGGCAGCATCTCGCCGGCGCCGCTCTCCAGCGCGGCGAGGTCGCCCACCTCGGCCAGGGCCACCCCGATGCCCTCGTGCGGGGCGCGCCGGGACGTGCGGCGGTCGCGTTCGGAGCCACGCAGCCAGGACAGCACCGCGGCGATCACGCAGGCGCCGGCGGCGAAGGCGAAGGCGAGGTGCAGGCCGTCCCCGAACGGGCCGGAGATGAGGTTCGGGAAGAACGCGTGGCCGGTGAGGAAGTCGACCTTGGCCTGGGGAAGGGAGTGCAGCGTGTCGGCCCCGAGCAGCTGCTGGGCGGGGTTGTAGCCGAGGAAGGCGGCGAACAGACTTCCGATCGGCGGCAGGTTGGCGATCTCGTGGGCCTTCGCCGGGGAGACGCCCTGGCCGATGAGCCCGGTGTACATCGAGTGGGGCAGCGAGGAGGCCAGTCCCAGCACGACGATCGTGAAGAACACGCCGATGGACAGCACACCCGCCGCGTTCTGGAAGGTGTTGAGCATGCCGGCGCCAGCGCCGCGCCCGTCCGGCGGCAGGCTGTTCATCACGGAACTGGTGTTCGGCGCGGCGTACAGGCCCATGGACAGGCCCATCAGGAACAGCACGGCCGCGAACGCCAGGTAGTTGAAGTCGATCGGCAGCACGTCGAACAGCAGGAACGCGACCGCGGTGAGGCCCAGGCCGAGGGTGGCGAAGGGGCGCGCGCCGTAGCGGTCGGCCAGGCTTCCGGCAAGCGGCCCGGCGACCAGGAAGCCGATGGTCAGCGGGATCATGTAGATGCCCGCCCACAGCGGGGTCTTCTCGAAGCTGTAACCGTGCAGCGGCAGCCAGATGCCCTGCAGCCAGATGATCAGCATGAACTGGAGGCCGCCGCGGGCGAGCGAGGCGATCAACGCGGTGAGGCTGCCCATCAGGAAGGCCCGGCGGCGGAACAGGTTCAGGCGGAACATGGGGTCCGTCGTGTTCAGCTCGATCACCGCGAACCCGATCAGCACGGCCAGCCCGCCGAACAGGCAGACCAGCACGAACGGCTTGGTCCAGCCCATCGTGTGCCCGCCATAGGGCTGCAGGCCGTAGATGATCCCGGTGAGGATCGCGATCAGCCCGACGGCAAAGCTGATGTTGCCGGCCCAGTCGATGCGGGCCGGGTGGCGCACGCCGTTGTCCTGGAGCTTCAGGTAGGCCCAGATCGTCCCGAACACGCCGAACGGCACCGACACCAGGAATACCAGGTGCCATTCGACCGGACCGAGCAGGCCGCCGATGAGCAGGCCGAGGAACGACCCGCCGATCGTCGCGACGCCGTTGACGCCGAGGGCGAAGCCGCGTTCGTTCTCCGGGAACGCGTCGGTGATGATCGCGCTCGAGTTGGCGAACAGGAACGCGCCGCCGACGCCCTGGCCGACCCGCATGATGATGATCCACAGGGCGGCGGCCGTGCCGTGCATCCAGGTGACCGCCAGCAGGATCGAGAACACCGTGAAGACCGCGAAACCGAGGTTGTACATCCGCACCCGGCCGAACATGTCGCCGACCCGGCCGAGGCTGACCACCAGCACCGCGGTGACCAGCATGAACCCCATCAGGATCCACAGGAAGTAGGACGTGTTCCCCGGCGACAACGGGTCGAGCCTGATCCCCCGGAAGATGTCCGGCAGCGCGATGAGCAGGATCGACGAGTTGATCGTCGCCATCAGGATGCCGATGGTCGTGTTCGACAGCGCGATCCACTTGTAGGTGCCGCCCCCTGCCGGGGCACGGCCGGAACCGGCTCCCCGCGGGGCGGACGCTGCGGTGGTGTCGGGGGTCGTCACGGCAGGGAACGTTAGCTTCTCCATCTCACGTCAGCGGTAGATGTGACAGGATTCATAAGAGGTTCCCGCGGCGAGAGGCACCTTGGTGCACCCTCTGCTACCCCCAAGTGGAGTGGCCGCGACGCGCGCCGCGTGCCGTGCGCCTTCCTGCGCCTGAAGGGGAACCGCCGACGGCACCGGACGGCGCGGAGTGGAGTCCACGACCGACGCGTCATGACACGCGTCATGACAACTGTCATGGTCGACCGGTGACGGTCATGACTGGGGAACGTGACCGTCGATCGCGATCCTTGGAGCCATGACCACTGACGCCTACCCGGCGGACGGGTGGGCAGCCGGCCCCGAGAACTCCCTCGTCACGGCCGCCAGCCCCACCGCCCTGTCGTCCGCTCCCCCGCCGAGCGTGTCCCTGATCGGTCTGCGCAAGCGCTACGGCAGCGTGCGGGCCATCGACGGCGTGGATCTCACGATCACCGCCGGCGAGATCGTCGCGCTACTCGGCCCGAACGGCGCCGGCAAGTCGACAACCATCGACGTAATGCTGGGCCTGAGTCGTCCGGACTCCGGCGAGGTGCGCCTGTTCGGCCGCAGCCCACGCCAGGCGTGCGTGGCCGGGCGGGTCGGCGCGATGCTGCAGAACGGCGGCCTGCTCACGGAGATCACCGTCGGGCGGATGCTCGAGTCCGTCCGCAACCTCTACCCGAGGGCGCTGACCGTGGACGAGGTGCTCGCCCGCGCCGGGGTCTCCGAGCTGATCGGCGCGCGCACCAACCGACTCTCCGGCGGCCAGCGCCAGCGGGTCCGCTTCGCCCTCGCCCTGCTGCCCGACCCCGACCTGATCGTCCTCGACGAGCCGACGGCCGCGATGGACGTGGAGAGCCGCCGGGCGTTCTGGGCGGCGATGCGGGCCTGGGCCGCCACCGGGCGCACCGTCCTGTTCGCCACCCATTACCTGGAGGAGGCCGACGACTTCGCCGACCGCATCGTGCTGCTGCGCCGCGGGCGCATCATCGCCGACGGCCCGACCACCGAGGTCAAAGCACTGGTCGGCGGACGGACCATCCGGGCGACCCTGCGCGGCCGGAACGGGTCGGCGCCGGATGCCGCGACCCTCGCGGCGCTCTCCCGGCTGCCCGGCGTCGGCCGGGTCGAGCATCGCGGCGAGTCGATCGCCCTGACCTGCCCGGACAGTGACACGGCCCTCCGCGCTCTGCTCGCCGACTTCCCCTGGGTTGAGGACATCGAGGTGGCCGGAGCAGGCCTTGAGGACGCCTTTGTCGCCCTGACCACGGACCCCACCGGCCCCACCAACCCGGCGGACCCCGCCGACCCGGGCCGGTCCAGCGACCCGGCCAGCCCGGCCAGCCCGGCCAGCCAGAAGGAGGTCCTCCGATGATCGTCGACACCGCCGAGACCAAGGCCACCCTGGGCGGACGTGACCACGAACGCGATCGGATCGCGCTGGCTGCGGTCACCTACCTGCGTTTCGTCCGTACCGAGGTCAAGCGGGCCTGGCGCAATCCCCGGGTCCTGCTGTTCATGCTGGTGCTGCCGGTCATCCTGTTCGGTGCGTTCAGCTCCGCGGACCCGGGCGACCAGCTCGGCAGCCTCACCGTCGCCCCCTACATCATGATCAGCATGGCGACGTTCGGCGCCATGAACGCGATCCTCGGCACGGCCGGACGGATCTCGCTCGAACGTTCCCTCGGCTGGAACCGGCAACTGCGGCTGACGGCGCTGTCCGGCCCGCAGTACGTCCTCGGCAAGCTCGGCGTGGGCTTCAGCCTCGCGGTCCTGCCGATCGTCGGCGTCTACATCGCCGGCGACGCGATGCGCGGCGTCCATCTTTCGGCTGGCACCTACGTCGGCTCGGCCGCGTCGATCCTGCTCGCCATGGTGCCGATCGGGGCGTTCGGGATCTGGCTGAGCTATGTGATCCGCCCGGAGAACATGCAGGCCGTCATGGGCGGTCTGTTCAGCCTGCTGGCGCTGGCCGGCGGGATCTGGGTTCCGGTGGAGAACTTTCCCGACTGGCTGGCCGATATCGTGAAGCTGCTCCCGATGTACTGGTCGGCGCAGGCCGGCCGGGCGGTGCTTGAGGGCGGCTGGATCGGCCCGCGTGGCCTCGTGACACTGGTGGTGTGGACAGCCGTGCTGGGCGCGGCGGCAGGTCGGGCCTACGTCCACGACCAGCTGCGCACGTGAGCCTCGCGGTGCCGGCCGAGCGCGCACGCGTGGGCGAGGAGGCGGCACGGACCATGCTCGACGGGCTGCGGCGTTGGCTGCTCGCACCGGTTCCGGAGCGCCGCCCCGGTGATCGGGGCATGGACTCCTGGCGCTGGCGCCGGGTCGGCGGGGTCTTCCTCATCTACCTCGGCTACGCCGTGTCGGACATGACCAGGCTGCACGACGGTGCCGCGACCATCGCCTTCGGCTGCGTCCTGCTGGTCGCGTTCAGCGTCGTCTACCTGTGGGTCCTGCCGCTGGCCGTGTTCGAGGGGCGCTCGCGGTACCGCTACCCGCTGCTCGCCGGGATGGCGGCCTGCATCCTCGTCTACCTGCCGACGGTCGGCGGGGGTGGGCTGGTCATGACGGTCTACCTGACCGTCGCCGTGACCCTGGTGCTGCGGCCGATCGCCTCGATCCCACTCACCCTGGCGATCGCCGCCGTCGACACCTGGCTGCCCGGGCACATCGACTGGTGGCAGACCTACGGCCCGCAGTGGTCGACGTCCGCGCCGGTGCTGTTCGCCGCGCTCACCATGCACTGCATCCGGGCCGGCGCCCGCAACCAGGCCGAGCTGCACCGCGCGAACCAGGAGATAGAACGGCTCGCCAAGGAGCAGGAACGGCTGCGGATCGCCCGCGACCTGCACGACCTGCTCGGCCACGCGCTCACCACCATCACGGTGAAGGCGGAGCTGGCCTCGAAGCTCGCCGGACGCGACCCGGCTCGCGCCGCCGACGAGATGGCCCAGGTCGCCGTCCTCGGCCGGCAGGGCCTTGCCGATGTGCGGGCCACCGTCGCCGGCTACCGGGAGGTCAGTCTGGTCACCGAACTCGCCGCTGCCCGGCAGGTGCTGGCCGCCGCCGGCATCCGGGCCGAGCTGCCGGCCTCCGGCGAGGGCGTGCCCGACCATCTGCGGGAGCTGTTCGGCTGGGTGGTCCGCGAGGGTGTGACCAACGCGGTCCGCCACTCCGGCGCCGGGCAGCTGCAGGTCGCCGTGGGCGACACCTTCATCGAGATCGTCGACGACGGCCGCGGCCGGGCCGCGCCTGCCCCCGTCGCGGCCCGCGGTCCCAGCACCGACCCCGTCCTCCCGTCCGGCGGCAGCGTTCGCCCAGGTACGGGGCTTGCCGGCCTGTCCGAGCGGGTCCAGGCCGCTAGTGGGCGGCTGCACACCGGTCCGGCGCGGCCGGATACTCCCCGTCCCGGCTTCCGCCTACGCGTCGATCTCGGCCCCACCCCGTCCGTCTCCGTCCCTGTCCCTGCCTCCGCCTCGGCGCGTCCCAGCAGCCCTTCACCGCCCACGCCGGTGGCGGCGGAACACGAGACCGACCTGGCAGGATCACTCACCGCCGAGCCGAGAACCGCAGCCATCCCGGCTGGCCCCGGGGCGACGACCTCTGCCACGGACCCTGCCGCGCGGCGGCCACGCGCCACGGGCGTCGTTCCCGCGGCTCCCGGGTCGGGAGGCAGCCGATGATCAAGGTGTTGCTGGCGGATGACCAGCACCTGGTCCGGGGCGCGCTCGCGGCCCTGCTGGCGCTGGAGGACGACATCGAGGTCGTCGGGCAGGTGGGGCGCGGCGACGAGGTGGTCGCGCAGGTCACGGCCCTGCACCCGGATGTCGTCCTGATGGACGTCGAGATGCCGGGCATCGACGGGCTCGCCGCCGCCGCGGCCGTGCGCACCACCACCGCGCACACCCAGGTGCTCATGGTGACCACGTTTGGCCGCACCGGTTACCTGCGCCGCGCGATGGAGGCCGGCGCGCTCGGCTTCGTCGTCAAGGACGCGCCGGCCGAGGCACTCGCCGACGCCATCCGCCGGGTGGCCCGCGGAGAACGGGTCGTCGACCCGACCCTGGCCGCGGCGACCCTCGCCGGAGGCGCGAGTCCGCTGACCGGACGGGAACGCGACGTCCTCGTCGCCGCCCGCGACGGCGCGACCGTCGCCGACATCGCCGGCCGGCTGTTTCTGTCCGAGGGCACCGTGCGCAACTACCTGTCCGCGGTGATCGCCAAGACCGGCACCCGCAACCGCATGGAAGCCCTGCGCGTCGCCGAGGACGCCGGCTGGCTCTGAGCACTGTCCGGCAGGCGACGGGGGGTTGCCAGGGCGGCCACCCGGGCATGATCATTGCACTCCGGGCCCGAGTTCGTGTCGCGGCACCGGGTCGTGCGGACACGGAGGGGACGTCATGCTGCTCGCCGAGGAACTTCTGCTGCTCGCGCTCGATCCGGATTCCGGCACTCCGGTGAACAGCTCCCGCTCGCCGTTGGGCGTCGCGCTCAGCGGCGCGCTGGTCGCGGAGTTGGGGCTGGCCGAGCTCGTCGCCGAGGACGGCCGTCGCCTCGCCCCGGTCGGCCCGGCCCCGAGCCATCCGCTGCTCGCCGACGCCCATACCCTGCTCGGCACGCTGCGCGGACGGCGGGCCGCCGACCAGCTGCGCCGGATGGACCGGGCGCTCGGCGGCGGGTGGTCGCGGGTGGTCGACGGTCTCGTGCAGGACGGCGTGCTCGGGCGGCGGCGCGACCGGGTGCTGTTCGTGCCGGTCACGCATCACCCGGTGCTGTACCCCAAGGCGCGCGACGAGGTGCTCGCCCGGATGCGGGAAGCCGCAACCGGTGACGGTCCGCTGGACCCGCGCACGGCGACGGTGCTTGCGCTCGCTGGGCCGTCCCGTTTGCTGGAGGTCGTCGCGCCCGCGCGCGCCGACCGCGGGCACGCCAAGATGCGCATCAGGCTCGCCGCCGAGCAGACGCCGGTTGCCCCGATCGTCCGCAAGGTCATCCAGGAGGCGCAGAACGCGGCCGCCGCCGCGGCCACCATTGCCGCCACGTCCGCAGCGACCTCCAGCTGATCGGCGAGACCACGATCGTGCTACCGCGAATCGCACAGGACGTCGGCGGGGCACCAGACTGATCCCCTAGAGTGACGGGCTGAACGCGGCACGAAACAGCCCACTGTGGGGAGACACCGCATGACCTCCGCGCGCCGCGTGGCTGCGGCTCAGCCCGGCCCGGATGGGCACGCGATCGCCACACCACCGCCTCCTGGTGCGGGGCGCGGTGGTGTGGCGGCCCGGATCGTCGCCGCTGCCGTCCTCGGCGTCCAGATCGTGGCGATGCTGCTGGTCGGGACGTACGCCCGGCGTGGGCCACAGCTGTGGGGCCTGCCGTTCTTCTACTGGTACTCCCTTGTGTGGCTGCCGGTGGGCGCGGTGTCGATGGCGGGCTGCGTCTGGCTGCTCGGACGCTTCCCGGACCGGACCGCCCCGCTCTCCCGGCTCGGGCCCCCCGTCCCGGCCGCCCGTTCCACCCAGGACACCCGCGTCTCCCGCCGGGTGTATCGGCTGGGCGAGCATCCCCATCATGACCGAGCCGTACAGCACGGCCCGACCGGCCCGACCGGCCCGAACGGCGAAACCATCCGGCCCACCCGGATCGAACGGCCGGCCTCGCGCGGAGGGTCGGACCAGTGATCGGCCCGGTCGGCGGGTCGGTGGGTTCGCGAGTGCTCGCGGTGCAGGCGGAGCCCGGGACGACGTTTCACGGTGAACAGTTCGCGGTGTTCGCGGCGCTGTTCGTCGTGGTCGCGGTGGTCGGCTTCTCGGCGTCCCGGTGGCGGCGCGCCGACGCGCCCGGCTCGGGCGAGCGCAACGCGCTGGACGAGTGGGGGCTGGGCGGGCGACGGTTCGGCGGGTTCGTCGCGTGGTTTCTCATCGGCGGTGACGTCTTCACCGCATACACATTCGTCGCCGTGCCCGGCGCGATGTACGCGGCCGGCGCGGTCTCCGGCTGGTACGCCGTCGCCTACACCACGATCATGTGGCCGATCTTCTTCGTCATCATGCCCCGGATGTGGGACATCGCCCGGCGCAACGGCTATGTGACCCCGGCCGATCTCGTCCGCGGCCGGTACGGATCGCAGACCCTGGCGCTGGCCATCGCCGTCACCGGCGTGCTCGCCACCATGCCGTACATCGCGTTGCAGCTCGTCGGGATGCAGGCGGTGCTGGAGGTGATGGGCGTCGGGGCGGGGGCGTCCAACGGGTTCGTCCGGGACCTGCCGGTGATCGTCGCCTTCGGCGTACTGGCCGTGTGCACGTATACGGCGGGACTGCGGGCACCGGCGCTGCTCGCGTTCGTCAAGGACTTCCTGATCTACCTGGTCGTCGCGGTCGCCGTCGTGGTGCTTCCGCACCGGTTCGGCGGGTTCGGGCACATCTTCGACGCGGCCGGCCAGAAGTTCGACACGGCGAACGCCGCCGCCGTCGCCGCCGGGCGCACACCCACCGCCACGCTCATCCCCGGGTCGAAGGACCTCGTCGCCTACGCGACACTCGCGCTCGGCTCGGCGATGGCGCTGTTCCTCTACCCGCACTCGATCACCGGGGTGCTCTCGACCCGTTCCCGGGATGTTATCCGCCGCAACACGGCCGTTCTGCCGCTGTACACGGTGCTGCTGGCGTTCATCGCCCTGCTCGGCTATGTCGCGATCGCGGCCGGGGTGCACACCACCAACCCACGCCTGGCCATCCCGCTGCTGTTCGACCACGAGTTCCCGGCCTGGTTCGCCGGGGTCGCGTTCGCCGCGATCGGCATCGGCGCGCTGGTGCCGGCGGCCATCATGTCGATCGCCGCGGCGAACCTGTTCACCCGGACCGTCTACGTCAGCTACCTGCGCCAGGACGCGGATGCCGCCGAGCAGACCCGGGTATCGAAGATCGCCTCGCTGGTGGTGAAGCTCGGTGCGCTGGCGTTCGTCCTCGGCCTCGACACACAGAACTCGATCAACCTGCAGCTGCTCGGCGGAGTGTGGATCCTGCAGACGTTCCCCGCCGTGGTGTTCGGTCTGTGGCGCCGCCCTCGCCTGCACCGCCTCGCGCTTCTCGCCGGCTGGGCCGTCGGCATGGTCTACGGCACCGCGGCAGCCTACCACCAGCACAGCATGGTTGCCCGCCACTTCGGCGGGGCGCTCGCCGAGGTCCCCGGCCTTGGCCGCGCCGGCTACATCGCGCTGACCGCCTTCGCCGTCAATCTCGCCATCGCCATCCTCGGCACCCTCCTGCTGCGCGCCCTGCGCGTTCCGGGCGGCGTGGACACCACCCGGGACGACCCACGCACCGCCGGCGCCGACTCGGACGCGACCGCCGTCCCCGTGGCCGCGGCCAGCGCCGTCATCGCCGCACCCCGGACGGCCGCATCCCGGACAACCGCACCCGGTCCACGCGCGTCCAGGATTACCATTCCCTCCGCCGCCAGAGTCTCCACCGCCACGGCAGACCGCGAGGCCACCCCGACCGCCGAAATCCCCGCACCAGCCACGTCCGACGGCAATGCCGACACCGGCTTCCACGGGTGACACCTGGAGCAGTCCCGGGTGGCAAGCTCGGCACGCGAGCCCGCCACCCGGGGCTGACGACGGGGCGGATGGATTGTGGGATGGGATCCACAACGCGCTGCGCCGCCGTCGGTGAACGGGGGAACGCGCCGCTCAAGGGTACTTTCGGTGTCCTGCGCACCGTCACGATCGATCCCTGGAAGATCGGATCCGTGGTGAGAGCATGCCTCGCGCTGCTCCACCTGGAGCACCAGCGCACCACGTAGAGATCAACCTGTGTGCACAGCGTTGTTGCTACCAAAGGTGACGAAAGGTTACCGGGAAAGGTTCACTGGGTGCGAGGGCCGACCTCGTCGGCCGGCGACCATTCGGGGAGGACTGCGCGATGGCTGCGGTGGACGGCAGGGCGGTGCCCGACGACCCGACGTTGGACGGGGGGCTGCTCGGCGATGCGCGGGCGATGGCGGACGAGCTCGTCGCGCTGCGCCGACGGGTGCACCGGGAGCCGGAGATCGGCCTGGCGCTGCCTCGCACGCAGGAGAAGGTGCTCGCCGCGCTCGACGGGCTCCCCCTGGAGATCACTCTCGGCCGTGGTCTGACCTCGGTGACCGCCGTCCTGCGCGGCGGCGCGGTCCGGCCGGACGGCACGGATCTCCCGGACGTCGCGGTTGCGCGGAACCGTCCGCTGCCCCGGGACGACGGCGCCGCGGCGGGCAGCGGGCCACTGGACAGCGACCAGCACTCGCCTGACGAGGCGCCGGTGGTGCTGCTGCGGGCAGACATGGACGCGCTGCCGCTGCGGGAGGCGACGGGGCTGGCGCACGCGTCGACCGTGGACGGGGTGATGCATGCCTGTGGGCATGATCTGCACACGGCGATGTTGGTGGGGGCGGCGCGGTTGCTGAGCTCGCGGCGCGAGCGGCTTGCCGGGGACGTGGTGTTCATGTTCCAGCCGGGCGAGGAGGGGTTCGAGGGCGCCCAGCACATGATCGACGAGGGGGTGCTGAGCGCGGCGGGACGGCCGGTGTCGGCCGCCTACGCGCTACACGTGTTCTCGGGGCTGCTGCCGGGGGGCAGTTTCGGGGTGCGGGCGGGGGCGATCACGTCGGAGTCCGCGATGCTGCGGGTGACCGTGCGCGGCGAGGGCGGGCACGGGTCGATGCCCCATCTGGCCGCCGATCCGGTGACAGCGGCGGCCGAGATGGTGCTGGGGCTGCAGACGATGGTGACCCGGCAGTTCGACGTCTTCGACCCGGTCGTGATCACCGTCGGAGTGCTGCGGGCGGGGACGCGGCGCACGGTCATCCCGGACGAGGCCCTGTTCGAGGCGACCGTGCGGACTTTCTCGGCGGCGACCGCTGAGCGGGTCGAGCGGGCCGCGCGGCGGCTGCTGGCCGGGATCGCCGCGGGGCATGGCGTCGAGGCGGAAGTGGAGTTCGTGCCCGAGCGGCCGGCGACCGTCAACGACGCGGCGCGCGCGGCGGTCGCGGGCCGCGCGGTCATCGAGATGTTCGGCGTCCGGCGCCACGTCGAACTCGCCCATCCGCTGGCCTGCTCGGAGGACTTCTCCCGCGTACTCACCCACGTGCCGGGCAGCCTCATCGCGCTCGGCGCCACCCCGGCGGGTACCGATGCGCGCACCGCGCCGATGAACCACAGCTCCCGGGTGCACTTCGACGAGGCGATCCTTCCCGACGGCGCCGCGTTGTATGCCGCGCTCGCCACCCGGACCCTCACCGCCGGAACCGGCCTGTCGGTGAGTTAGGGCGCGGGAGTGACGCGGAGCCGGGAGGCTACGTGCCGGCGCGCCGCGGAAATGGCGATCGTCATGCCATCATGAGACGGCGGTCCCGGTCGGGTCCGCGGGCCGGCGGAAACGTGGACGACGAACAGTGGACGAATGAGGAAGAGAGATTGAACGATCGGGTGATCTCCCTGGTCCGGGACTATCTGGTCGCCTATCCCACGGAGGCCGAGGTACTGGCGCCGCTGCTCACGCTTGCGGCCACCGACGTGCCGGTCACCTCCCGCGGCACCCTGCCGGGCCATGTGACCTGCGGCGCCATCGCGGTCGACACGACGTACCGGGTGCTGCAGATCCACCATCGCGCCCTGGACCGCTGGCTGTTCCCCGGCGGGCACGTCGAGGCCGACGACGACAGCCTGGAGGCTGCGGCCCTGCGGGAGCTCGCCGAGGAGACCGGGGTGCAGCCGACCGCGGTCCGGTCACTGCGCGAGCTCCCGATGGACATTGACGTCCATGTCATTCCGGAGAATCCGGCCCGGGCCGAACCAGAACATGTTCATTACGATTTCCAGTTCGTTTTCCAGATCCTGCGGTCGACCGGTCCGGGCACGGTGGATCTGCGCCTCGACGAGGTCACCGACCACCGCTGGATTCCCGTGTCCGACCTGCACGGCCCGGCCAGCAGGCGGATCACCGCCCTGCTGGCCGGGTGACCGCCCGCCGCGGAGCTCAGGCCGCGGTGAAGTCCGCCGCATGCTCGGCGGTCCAGGCCGCGAACGTCAGGGACGGACGGCCGAGGATCTTCGGCACCGCGTCGTACACCGGGGCGGGGATGCCGTCGTTCGCCGCCTGGTAGCCCAACAACGTGTCGACGAGGCCGGGCCAGACATGCTCGCCCATCGCCGCGATCATCCGCTCCCGGGCTTCCGCCGGCGACTCCACCTCGATCCGCACGGGCCGGCCGGTCGCCTCGGCGATGAGCTCGAGCTGCCGGCGCCGGGTGATCGACTCGGGACCGGTCATCGGGTAGGTGGCGCCGTCATGGCCCGGCCGCAGCAGCGCGGCCGCCGCCACCGCGGCGATGTCGCGCTCGTGTACCGGCGCCAGCTGCGACTCCGGGTAGGCCTCCCACACCGGCTCGCCCGCCCGGATCGCCGGCGCCCAGGACAGCGCGTTCGTCGCGAAGCTGCCGGGCCGCACGAACGTCCAGGCGAGACCGCTCGCCGCGATCGCCTCCTCCACCGCGGTGTGCTGACGCGCGATGACGTTCGGCTCGTCCGCTTCGGCCTCATGCTCGGACGCCAGCGAGGACAACAGCACGATCCGCTCCACCTTCGCCACGCGGGCCGCGTCCAGGAACCCCTCGATGCCGGCCGGCTCCGCGTAGAGGAAAACCGTGCGCACTCCGTCGAGCGCGCCCGGCAGCGTCTCGGGCCGGGCCAGGTCGAGCGGCACGACCGGCGCGCCGCCCGGCGCCGTCACCTTCCCCGGGTCACGGCTCGCGATCCGAACCGCGGCGCCCGCGTCGAGCAGTTCACCCACGAGGGCGCGGGCCACGCCGCCCCGCCCGCCAGTCACCAGAATCGTCATGGCGCTCAGTCTCCCACCGACCTCTGACAGTCCTTCCCGGTCCATGCCGTCCGGTCCGAGCCTTCCGGCCCACGCACTGCGTCCACCCGTGGGCGAGCGGTACATCAGCCGGAACATTCGGCGCATGCGGCGGACGATCGGAGAGGATGGGGCCTGTGCCGCATCTGTTGGACAATCCCGTCCGGGCCGCGCTGCTGGGGCCGCACGCGCACTTCGCCGAGGGTCACGGCGCGGTCCTGCGCTATCCCACCGACGTGTGTCCCTTCGTCGCTCTGCCCGACGAGCCGGACCTCGCCGCCTGGCAGGATGCCGCGGCGCTGCTCGGCCCGGGTGCCGTGCTGGCCTACACCGTCGACGCGACGCCGCCGCCGGGCTGGACGATCGATGGGTTCGGGGCCGGTGTGCAGATGATCGATGTCGGGGTGGACCCGGCGCCCGACCCCGAGGCCGTGCGGCTCACCCTGGCCGACGTCCCGGAGATGCTGGACCTGGTGGCCCGCACCAAACCCGGCCCGTATCTCGCGCGCACCGTCACGATGGGCACCTATCTCGGGATCCGCCGCGGCGGCGCGCTCGTCGCGATGGCCGGGGAGCGGCTGCATCCACCGGGCTGGACGGAGATCAGCGCCGTGTGCACCGACCCGGCCTACCAGGGCCAGGGGCTGGCAGCCCGCCTGGTCCGCGCGGTGGCCGCCGGCATCCATGCCCGCGGCGAGCGGCCCTTCCTGCACTCAACCGCCACCAACACCCGGGCGATCGAGCTTTACACGTTCCTCGGCTTCGAGGTGCGCCGTACGGTCGACTTCCGCGCCGCCCGCATACCCATGCCCCTCTCCCAGCCCGCACCGCCATCGCAGGCCGCCCTGGTCCCCCAGCCTTCCTCGGCGCCGCCCGCAACCCAGAGCTGACGCGGGACGGATGGCCGGCTGGACGGCCCCCGACGCGGGGTGCGGACCTGTCGATGCCCGGGGGCGGATGGGCCTGCGGCCGGGTGTGACCGTGCCGGACAGCCTGCCCGCCTGGCGACGATCGGCCCCTGACCGGGCGGGCGGGCACGGCCTACGGTCGAACCGGACGTCCGCCAGCGCGGCCCGCCGGGGCGCCGCAGTGCGGACGCCCACCCGAGCGGACGAGGGGAACACACGATGACACCGACGAACGCGAGCGCAGGCGTGACCACGGTGAGCAGCGGGGTGCTCACCACCAGCGGTCGCGACGGAGCGACCGTCGCCCTCGACCACGCTGGTGGCGGGATCCTGCCCGCGGCGACCTGCCTGTGGCTGCTGTCCGGTGAGCAGGTGGGACGGGTGGCGTTCCGCAGGGACGGGGAGGTCCTCGTCCTGCCGGTCAACTACGTGCTCGATGGTGACGCCATCGCCTTCCGCACGGCGACCGGCTCGAAGCTCGCCGCCGCCCTGGACGAGGACGCCGTCGGTTTCGAGGTCGACGGCCACGACCCGGTGGCCCGCGCCGGGTGGAGCGTGCTGATCAACGGCCGGGCGGTCGCGGTCAACGACCCGGCCACCCTGGGCCGGCTCGAGGCTACGGGTCTCGCCCCCTGGGCGGACCGGATTGATCATCCGCACTGGGTGCGCATCCTGCCCGAGACGATGACCGGACGCGTCGTCGCCCACTCGTAGCGCGTCGCTTTTTTGCGCAAAACGGACGAGAGCGGACACAATTTGCCGACTACCGACGAGTCGAACTCGTCGGTAGGTTTGCCCTGTCTTTCGGCTCCGCCGCAGGCCGGCCTGGGCCGCACACGGGCTCGCCCGGCATTGGGAGATACATTGCCGCCGGCTCCACCTCGTGGTGCGCCGTAACGGCCCCGCCCGCATGGCCGACCGCATTCGTCCACCCCTATCTCTCGCGGAACCGCCGGCCGTAAGCGCGGCGGGTCTGCTGAAGCCCGCGTGGGCCGGCAGTACCGGCGGCCCGCGCGGGCCCATACCGACCTGGCAGTCAACCAGTACCCGTGGTGCCGGCAGCCTGGACACGCGGTACCGGAGGCAGGCGGGACACCGGCGGCGTGGACGGTCCGCATCGGTGACGTGGTCGGGTCGCACCCGTTCCATGGACCGATGGCGGCACCGATCACGGGGTGCGACCGGGTCGGGGCCGCGGATGTGCCGCACTCGTCCGGGCGGTTTGGCCGTTCATGCCGAACTCCATTCGCCGCCACCAGCCGATCGCGGGTACATAAGGCCAGAAAAGCAGACAGCCCGGCCTCGTCTCAGTGCGCCGCCGTGAATGTATGAACCACCGTCGCAGGACCGGCGACCGACTGTTCCGGCCAGACCGGAACAGTCACGGGAAAGAAATATTCCACGGCCGCCCGCCGCCGCGCCCGTTCGACGAACACGATGTGTTCCCGGGAAACTATGGGCACCGTTCCAGAACGCCTCGACGCACACGCGCCGACAGCTTCTTCCGCATTCGACGACGAGGTCCAGACCCACCCATCATGTTGACGGCGCAACAATACTGGGCGGCCGTCGTCCGCGGGTTCGGTCACCGCCTGGACCTGGTCGGAGCCGTCGCAGACCTCGCCGGGCCGGATGGCAGGCGGGCAGGCGGGCGGGCGGGCGGGGCCTGCGCCCGCCATCCGTGGAGTGCCGCCCGGCGCGCCAGGGCCAGCATCCATCCGGGCCCGGGTCGCTCCGGGGGCGGGCGCCAGCAACGGGGCAAGTGCAGGCTCGCAGCCAGCCGCACCGACGGATTCCCGTGCAGATGACCGTCTCATCTGCCGACTGCCAAATGAATTCGCATCCGCCGTCCTCGGATTCCTCGGGATACTTGTTTACAATCCACTTCCTCCGCGTCGGCAATCCACCGGACGACCAACCAGCCGTCCGGCCTCCCCACCCCCGCAAGCCGGCAGGGTGTCGAGGTGAGGCCCCGATCCCGCGCTTCCCTGCCGAGGGGAGTCTGTTCTCGCACATCGACCAGCCGGCCATTGACGAAACAGCCTGCCCGCGGGATAACCTTTTTGATGTAGCCGACCGCGGTGGACCGGCGAGGGATGCTCAACCCGGAAGGAGCGGGAGTGGCAGCACACCCACTTCTCCGGGAGCCGGGCCATGAGCGGTCACCCACAAAGGTGGTATACGGCTGATCTTTCGTCCGGCCCTCGGACGAATCCGCCGGCAGGGCTACGACGGTCTGCCGGTGGCAGGAGGCCGAAGGGGCCGGGCACTCCGGAGTGGAACAGGGAGAGGAGCACGATGGCCCCAGTGGTTTCGGATCCGGCAGTGATGCAGGCACGCCCGCCACGGGCGATGAGCGCCGCCGGCTTCGACCGAGCGTCGGGTCCGCTTACTGCCGACAACCTACCGACCGACGCGCGGACCCAGAAGGAACGGGTCCGACTGGCCCAGATCGAGCTGCTCGAGCTCAGCGCCCAACTCACCACGCCGCACCTGCGACGCCGGATCCTGCGCATCTACTCGCTGCTGCGCAGTGAACCGGCCGCCCCGAGCCCGGCCAAGCCTCCGCCGTTCCGTCTCACCCTGCGGGAGATGGAGGTACTGACGCTGGTGGCGACGGGCTGCTCCAACGGTGAGGCCGCCGAGCAGCTCACCATCCAGGCCGAGACCGTCAAGACGTACATGCGCAGCATCATGCGCAAGATGGGGGTCCGCAACCGGACCGCGGCGGTACACATCGCCCGCCAGATCGGCCTGCTCGACTGAGCCCGGCCGAATGCCTGAACTGGACCAACGCCTGAGCCGGGCAGCCGCCTGAATCCGGCCCGAGCACAGCACCACACCACACAGCACCACACCGGCGCACCGGTCACGGCCGCCGGGCGACTGATCCGGCACTCCCTCCAGGTCGGATCGTCCACCACTCCGGGAAGCACCAGCCCGGACCGTCTGCGTGCGGCCATCCCGCACGCAGACGGTCCGGCGCGGGCCGCGCCAGCGCCCCCCGGCCGCCGCCATCCACTAATCGAGGGGCGCGAGGCCAAGATGGTCACGCAGCGTTGAACCGACGTACTCGCTGCGGAAGACGCCCCACTCCTGCAGCAGCGGCACGACCGTGTCGGCGAACTCGTCCAGCCCACCGGGCGTGATGTGCGGGACCAGGATGAACCCGTCACTGGCCTTCGACTGGACGAAGTGGTTGATCGTCTCCGCGACCGTGCGCGCCGACCCGACGAACTGCTGACGCCCCGTCACCTCGATGACGACCTCGCGCAGGGAGAGCTTCTTGGTCTCCGCGAGCTCCCGCCACTGCTGGGCGGTCGCCACCCGGTCGGTGAACATCCGTACGCTCGCCCGCCCCTTCGCGACGGTGTTCTCGCCCGCCAGGGGGTCGATCTCCGGCACGGGACCGTCCGGGTCGTACCCGGAGAGGTCGCGGTTCCACAGCTGCTCGGCGTACATGATCGCGGTTGCGCCGCTGACCTGCTGGCGCCGGATCAGCGCGGCGCGTTCCCGGGCCTCGGCGTCGGTGTCCGCGAGCACGAACGTCGCCGCAGGCAGGACGACCAGTTCCTGCGGGAAACGGCCGTACTTCGCCAACCGGCCCTTGATGTCGGCGTAGAACGCCTGACCCGCGTCGAACGTGCTGTGCCGGCTGAAGATCGCGTCCGCGCCCGCGGCGGCGAACTCGCGCCCCGCGTCGGAGTCGCCCGCCTGGAAGATGACCGGGCGGCCCTGGGGACTGCGGGGGACGTTGAAGTGCCCCTGGATGTCGAAGAACTGGTCCCGGCGGGCAAACGCGCCGGGACCAGGCTCACGCAGGTACCGTCCGCTGCCGGCATCGGCGAGGACGTCGTCGCCCCGCCACGAGTCGAACAATTCGAGCGCCGTGGTCAGAAAGCTACGAGCCCGTTCGTAGCGGTCGGCCTCGGCGAGGTAGCCGCCACGGCGGAAGTTCTCGCCAGTGAAGGCATCCCAGGAGGTCACGACGTTCCAGGCCGCCCGCCCGGCGGACAGATGGTCAAGGCTGGCGAACTGCCGGGCCACCTCATAGGGCTCGTTGAAGGTGGAGTTGACGGTGCCGGCGAGCCCGAGCCGTTCGGTGACGCCCGCGAGCGCCGCGAGGACGGTGAACGTGTCCGGCCGGCCGACGACGTCAAGGTCGTGGATGCGCCCGTTCTGCTCGCGCAGCCGCAGCCCCTCGGCCAGGAAGAAGAAGTCGAACTTCGCGCGCTCGGCCGTCCGCGCCAGGTGCACGAACGAGCTGAACTCGATCTGGCTGCCGGCGGCGGGGTCGCTCCACACCGTCGTGTTGTTCACGCCGGGGAAGTGCGCCGCCAGGTGGATCTGCCTGCTCGGCCCGGACGGGGTCGGCCCGAATGCGCTGGGCCCGGACGGGGTCGGCCTGGTCACGAGGATCCTCCGCGGTCGGTCGTGGCTGACGTGCCGGACGGACACGGCTGGCCCAGGGGCCGGCCGGGCGGGAGACGGCGGGCACCGACGCGACAGCCGGGCCCGGACGCCGGGTCACCAACAGCGGCTGGAGGTGGCCCGGCAGAAGTCGATACAGCGGCGGCACGTCAACAGCACGGAGGTGCGCACCCCTCCGACTCTGAAAGGCCGCCCAGATGCGGTCAAGCCCACACCCTGTGAACTACGACACCGGCCCATTCCGCGCAGACACACATTGCCGAAGACGCACTGTCATGTGGCGTGCGCCACTTACCCTTCCGGTTGGCGGAGCTCGCCCGGCTGTGTTTTGGTTCACACATGCTGGCTTCGCCGCTACTCGTCCAGCGACGACACATCGACCTTCAGCTGGTCGCCGCCGCGCTGTGTCCCGGCGCTGGCGGCGGCCCACACTACGAGCAGCCACGGTAGCGGGATGCACGGTCACGGCGGTCGCTGACCCTGGGCGGGGCGACGGCGACAGCGGTCGATCTCACCGCGCCGACGATGGCACTGGGCCGGTCTACCGCCTACCCGAGCCGGATTCCGCCCATGAGGTCGCCATGACCTTGCCGACCTGTTCGGCTAGCGCCCGGGACCGGTCGGACTACTGTCCATGCGCTCATCCAGATGACCGGCCCCCGCCGAGGCCAGCGGCCACCTGATCCCACCAGAGGCGCCCAGACCCACGGATCGTCACCATCCGCACTCGACGGCAAAGCAAGATCCGGCTATCCATGTCGCTGTGGGGGGCAATTCGGACACGAACGCCCCCACAACGACCTGTTTGGATCTTCGACCGGTCCGGCTCCGCGTATTCCGTTGCGGAACGTGACTCCGGCCGTCTGGTGGCGGCACGCCGACCCCGAATCGGCCAGCGGGTCCGGGGCGGCGGCAGGACCGGCCGGCCGGCGAGCTCCGCTGCGGCCACAGACTCCACTGCGGCCACAGACTCCACTGCGGCCACAGACTCCGCTCCGGCCACAGACTCCGTTCCGGCCACAGACTGCCGCCGCAGCCACCGAACCCACTGCGGCCACGGACTCCGCGCCCACAGGTCCGGCCCGCCGTCCGCCTGGTCTCGAGGAGGTGGGCGCGGGAGCAGCACCCGACATGTTCAGCCGACCCCTGGAGGCCCAGATGACCAGCACCGACGCTCTGCTCACCAACGCCGTGCGCTACGCCCAGGCATTCACCGCCGGCGGACTTCCCCTGCCCCCGAAGCTTGGCGTCGCGGTCGTGGCCTGCATGGATGCCCGAGTCAACGTCTATGGCCTGCTCGGCCTGACCGAAGGCGACGCGCATGTGATCCGCAATGCGGGCGGCGCGGTGACGGACGACGAGATCCGCTCCCTGGCGATCAGCCAGCGGCTGCTCGGCACCCGGGAGATCATCCTGATCCACCATACGGACTGCGGCATGCTCACCTTCACCGACGAGCAGTTCAAGGCACAGATCGCCGCGGAGACCGGGATCCGCCCGCCCTGGGCGGTCGAGACGTTCACCGATCTCGAGGATGACGTCCGGCAGTCGATCGCGCGCATCACCTCCAGCCCCTTCATCCCGCACCGCGACTCGGTCCGCGGCTTCGTGTACTCGGTCGAGCGGGGCGAGCTCACCGAGGTCCAGTAACTCGCCCCCGTTACCCCCCAGCCGGCGACATGGACACATCCGCCCTTCGACGAGGTCGTCCGCCGAGGGGATACCGCATGCCCTACATTGGTCCAATGAGTGAGACAAGCATCTCATATTCTGAGACGCCTATCTGGGATCCGGCGACCTACGACGCGCAGCGGCGGCGGCTCGTACCCTCCTTCGACCTGCTCTACGGCACGGTCGGCGACCTGGTGGCGAGGACCGATGTGCCGAGTCCGACCGTGCTTGACCTCGGCTGTGGTACCGGTCTGCTGGGCGCGGCAGTGCTGAGTGCTGTGCCCGCCGCGCGGCTGCACCTGTTCGACGGCGCGGCGGCCATGCTGGAGCGCGCGCGGGCACGGCTGTCCGCCGAGAGCGTCACGGCGGCGACCGTCGCGGACCTGACCGGTGCGCTGCCGGCCGGGCCGTTCGACGCGGTCGTCTCCGGCCTGGCGATCCATCACCTCGATGATCCGGGGAAACAGGACCTGTTCGCCCGGATCGCCGGCGTACTGCGTCCAGGTGGGCTGTTCGTCAACCTCGAGCAGGTGGACGGGCCCAGCCCGACGCTGACCCGCCTCTACGCGGACATGCACGAGCGCCACGCCCGCTCGTCGGGGTCGGACGATGCCGAGTGGCAGGCGGCGCTGGGCCGGATGGCCTTCGACCGGTGCGCCTCCCTGGCCGACCAGCTCGGTTGGCTCACCGACGCCGGATTCGCCCCGGTGGACTGCATCGTGCGTGACGGTCGGTTCGCCGTCTACGCCGGCTGGCGGGCCTGACCAGGGTCCTGACCCGGGCCCGGCATGCGGGGCGCGTCACAGGACGCCCAGGATGGCGCCGACATCGCGCCGAAGGCCGGGCAGCATCGCGTACAGCGGGCCACCGGGGCAGGTGGTGGTCATCCAGTCCCGGTGACCGCTGATCGCGGGAACCCGACAGTGTGCGCCGCCGACCGGGTCCACGTACCGGACCGTGCCGGCCGGGTCGAGTCGGTGCGCGCCGATGAGTACGAGCAGTACCAGGGCGAGGGAGCGGCACGCGGCCGGCGTGGGCGCCCGGGTGGTGAAGTCGCCCATCATGGCCACGCCGAGGTTTCCGGCGTTGTGGCCGCCGACGTGCGCGCCGGTCACCACCCGGCCGTCCAGGCTGTGCGCGGGGATCTCGTCGTCGCCCGACCATCGCCCTTCGTATACGGCGCCGGCGTTGTCGATAAGCAGGTGGTAGCCGACATCCGCCCAGCCGCGGACCTTCGTATGCAGCCGGTAGACCTCGCGCACCGCCGCGGTGGGATCGGCGTCGTCCACCGGGAGGTCGGTGTGGTGAACGGTGACGGCCTGCGCGGGGTGGTAGGTCATCGGCCAAGGCCGGCCGGTCGACGGATTGATCCGCCAGGACTCGTCGGCGCCCCAGGCGGCCCTGCGCACGTAGCGCACGCCCAGCAACGGCAGCGGCTCCGCCGCCGGAGACCTCTGCCGGACGGGCACGCCGGCGATCGACTGGTCCACACCCGCGCTGCCCGCCACGCCGCTACCGGTTGCCTCGCCGCTGCCGGCCGGTACGCCCCCCGCCTGGAATCCCGCCGAACGGCCTCCCCCGGACTGGGCTCCCGCGGACCGGGCTCGGGCGGCCTGGGCCGCTCCGGTCCAGGTCCCCGCGGGCGAGAGTGGGAGCCCGCCACCGGGTGGCAGCGGCGGGCCCGGGACAGGGGACGCCCACACCCGGGTGGGCGTCAGCGTCAGGGCGCCGGCGAGCGTTCCGCCGGCACCGGCCAGGCTCAGCGCGGTCCGGCGGGTCAGAGCGGTCCGGCGGGTCAGGGCAGTCCGGGATGGACGGACAGACGGGTCGGCCACAGCGCAACCTCCGGGTCGCAGGATGGAATGTGGTTACGCTACGTCACCAGCAATCTCACCCTGTGTAATGACGCTCGGAGGTCCAGCGGTACGCCTCCGCCTCGATGATCCTGGGCGTGCCGGGGCCGGGATCCTCGATGACGAATCCCCGGGCCCCCGTCACCGCCGGCGGCGACATGCCCTCACCGTCGTCGTAGCGCTGATAGTAGTGCCACGTCGGGGGGCCGACAGGCGATGACGAACCGCCCTGCGGCGAATCCTCGTGCCGCCGCCGGTAGCTGATCTCCGTGGTCATCCGCGCGCCGCGGTCTCGGTGGCCGACCGCCATGGGGTCACCGACGGTGACATAGTGGCCGTTGGTCGAGGCCCCGCGCGGCCAGCCATCGAACACCGGCGGGCGTCCTGTCCTGCCGGCCCCGGCGGCAGATCCGGCGGCTCCGGCGATCGGCCCGGTATCCGGGCCACGGGCGGAATGCCGGCCGGTGGAGCCGCCCGTGTGCCGGGCAAGCCCACCGGCGATGCCGGCACCGATCCCCGCACCTCCGCCCCCGCCCCTGGCGCCAGCGCCACGGCTACCATCACCACCGGCGGTCGATGGGCCTATGCCTATGCCGCCGGACCGCGTCCTGCTGCTGGCGGCAAGGCCCGTGGGGGCGGCGCCGAAGCGGCGCGAGTCCATCCCGTCCGGCCCGTGGGCCGCGCCGCCAACCGCGCCGGCCGGCAGGCCGTAGGGGGCTCGCCGTCGCGCCCCGCCCCGGGCTCCCCGGCCGGTGGTGATCGGGGTGGTGACCCGATGCGGCCCGGTCATCGGCGCCTGGCCGGCGCCGGCCGGGTGGCCGCGTGGCTCGTCGGCGTCCTCGCGCAGGCCGAAGCGGTCGTGCAGGCGGCGCAACGGCCCGGGCGCCCACCAGTTGTAGTCACCGGCCAACGCCATGAACGCCGGCACGAGGATCGCCCGCACGACCGTGACGTCCAGGGTGATCGCGATGGTCAGTCCCACCCCGACTAGTTTGATCATGCTGATGTGCGACGTGGACAGGGCGACCATCACCACGACCAGGGCCAGGGCGACGCTGGTGATCAACGGGCCGGTGGCCCCGAGGCCGATCGCCACGGCCTCCGTGTTGTCCCGCGTGCGCTGGTACTCCTCGCGGATCCGAGCGAGCAGGAAGATCTCGTAGTCCATGCTCAGCCCGAACGCGATGAAGAACATCAGCACGGGACTGGTCATCTCCAGCGTCCCGGACACCTGGAAGCCGCCGACCAGGCCGCGCAGGTGCCCGTCCTGGAAGATGAACGTCAGCAGGCCGATCGTCGCCAACAGGTTCAACGAGTTCAGCAGCATCGCCTTGAGCGGGAGCAGCACGCTGCCGGTGAACAGGAACAACAGCACGAACGTGGCAACCATCACCACTGCGAACGCGCCGGGCAGGCTGTGCAGGATCGTGTGAGAGGTGTCCAGGAAGTGCGGCGCCAGACCGCCCATGAGGATCGCGAACGGCGCGGGTGTCGCCTCGATCCGCCGGACGAGCCTCTTGGCCGCCTCCGACGTCGGTGAGCTATCCGTCTGCCACACCGAGAGCCAGGCACCCCCGTGGTCGCCGACGTAGCTCTCCTTGTCGGTCGACGGCGGCACGGCCAGCCTGCCGGCCACGAATCTGCCGGTGACCGTGTCGATGGCGGCGACGCCCGGCAACGCCGAGAGCCGCGTGGCGTAGGCCGTCAGTTTCGCCGCGTTGGTCGGGTCACGGGCATCCAGGCCCGGCACCACGATCGGGATCTGGCACGGCAGGCAGGCCACGAAGTCGGTGCGCATCGCGTCGTTCACGACATGGGATTCCGCACCGGCGGGCAGGACGGTGTCGTCCGCGAGCGAGAGGTTGAGGCTGCGCAGCGGCAGCGCGCACAGCAGCAGGACGACCACCGCGGCGCCGCCGAAGACGATCGGTCTGGCAAGCACCTTGCGCCCCAGGGCCGTCCAGCCCCGGCCGGCTCCGGACATCCCCTCCGCGCCCCCGGCGTGCCGTCTGCGGGCCTGCCCACGCCGGGCGAAGCAGGAGCGGGCGATCGCCGCCCGGATGTCACCGCGATCGAGCCGGTCACCGAGCACCATCAACGCCGCCGGCAGCACCAGCAGCGCCGCGACCTCCGACGCGACGACCACGATGGCCCCGGCGAAGGCGAACGAGCGCAGGTAGTCCAACGGGAAGACGAGCGCGGCGGTCAGCGAGAGGGCGACCGTCATCCCCGAGAAGAAGACCGTGCGGCCGGCGGTCTCCAGGGTGCGCCGCAGGGCGGCTCCGGGGAACAGGCCGCGGGCCTGTTCCTCCCGGAATCTTCGCAGGATGAACAGGCTGTAGTCGACGGCGAGTCCGAAGCCGAGCGCCGTCGTCAGGTTCACCGAGAACACCGAGATGTCGGTGACGGTCGCCGTCAGCCGCAGCAGGGCGAGGCTCGACACGACGGCGACCACGCCGACGAGCACCGGCAGCAGGGCCGCCGCGACCGTGCCGAACGCGTAGAGCAGGACGAGGAACACCAGCGGCGCCGCGGCCAGCTCGCCACGTTCAAGGTCCGTCCTACTGTGTTCGGTGACATCACGCATGACGGCCGGGGCGCCACCGAACCTCACCTGCACGCCTGGCCCGCTGTGGGCGTAGGCGTCGTGCAGCTCGTTGAGCCGGTCCTGGATGTGATCCTCGGTGCCGGTCAGCCGGAACACGATGAGGGCCGAGCGGGTGTCCTTCGAGCGCAGCAGCGGGTTACCCGGGGTGGTCGCGCCCGGCCAGTAGGAGGCGACCGAGGTGACACCCGGCTCGGCGGTGATCTGCTGGGTGAGCTCCCGTCCCAGCCGGTCCGGCGTCGGGCCGGCGACGCCCTCCGACGAGGTGATGAGGATACCGATGTTCGGCGGCGCGTCCGGGAACTCCTCGTCGAGCAGCTGCTCGGCTCGGGTTGACGGATCGGACTTGGCGTAGAAGCCGCCGGTGGCCAGCTGGTGGTAGATTCCCGCGTTCCACGGGAGCAGGACGACGACGAGGAGGCAGGCGGCGGCCAGCAGGCGTCCACGGTGCAGGACGGCGAGGTCCGCCGCCATGGTGAACATGGAACGCCGAGGCGCGGGCACACCCGCCATCGACGCCATCGAGGCCATCACCCGCGGCGGTGCCGAGGCACGGTCGGCCGCGGACGGCATCGGCCGCGCGGGCCGATGTTCCGGTCGCTCGCCGTCTTCGTCGGGCTCATGCGGCAGCGCCACATACGCCTCCCGACCGGCGGCGCCCCGATCGATCCGGGGTTCGCGTTGCGGCGCCGAATCGGCGAACAACGGCATGACGCTCCCTTCGAGCTGCCCCCCGCCTCGTTGGATGTCCCGGTGGACGGTGTAATGGTGACACCGCCGAGATTGCCAGACCGACGGGCCCGCTCGGTTCGACGTGCAACATCCCGATTCGCCATTCTGACGCTAGACCTGCCCGACCAGCCCCAACCCGAAATACCCCCGTTCGGGGGTGGCGGCAGGTGGCATGGGTGGGCCCAGTGACATTCCGTACCCGGAAATCCCGCCGCGGCGGGGACGACGACCGAGGGGGATCGGGCCGTCCGGCGTACCACTGGCGGGAGGGAATACCGGCGGCCCGATCTCGAAGGTGGTACGGCAATACCTGGCGCCTGAACATCGTCTGACTGGATCGCCCGGCACCCGCGACACCGGTGCATGCGACGTCCGGCGACATGGCCGAAATGATGCCGCCGCGGCCCGCCGAACGATGGGATTTGTGCCCGCCCCGGAACGTGCAGAAAGTCAGGCTCGCATCGGGCCGACATTTCTGCGATCCAGATGTCGAAGGTCTCGTCGGAATTCCGGCAAATGGCCCGCCACATCATTCCAGAGCTCCCCTGGGAGGCTCGGGAACGCTGCCGGTCCAGGAACGCCGCGGGTTCCCGGCCGACCACAAGAACATCCCCTCGCCGGCACCGTCCGCGCGGTGCGGCATGGGGGTGACAGCGGGGCCGGTGCGGCGGAGCGGGTCGCACCGGCCCCGCGCCTGTCTCGCACCAGGCCGGACGTCCACCACCGTACGGTGCCGCTGGCCCTGTTCCGCCGCGCGAACGGCCTCACGATGCGGTCGCGTTCCGCATCAGTGATCCCGCGCATCATTGTGACCATGCCGGCAGGTCGGGTGACCCGGGGCGCCCCAGGTCACCCGACCTGCCGGCGACTGCTCGTGGTTTCCTCCCGCCCACGCTCGGCCACGGCCATGGTTGCCGGGACCGTCGCGTAGGCAACGGCACGATTGTGCGGAACCGTCCGTCGGCGAACAGGGTGAGTGAGCAGTGTGCCGGCATCCGTGAGTCACCGACCAGCAGGCCGGCGAGCACCGGATCGGCGAACATCGGGTCGGTCGATGACCTGGACTGTGCGGGCGGGTGGCCGGCGTGACTCGAACCCGCGCGTTCGGGTGTCGGACCTTGCTCGGTCCGGCACCCGAATGCGCGGGGCGCGCCCCGCCGGGCCCCACAACGCTGTGTTCCCCACGGTCCAGCACCGTCGATATCAGCAGCTGGTCAGATAGTTACTGCTCCGAGAGCGGCCTCTGCGACCACAGCCGGTCGGAAACCAACTGGTCCCTATGACGGCTGGTTCGGTGACCGCTGATCACGGTCGTGGGAGACGGATCAGCCGGATTCGGCCGATCCCGCACCGTAACGACCGGACCGCTGTCAAGGCAGCATGCCCAGCTGACGGGCCGCGTGCACGGCCGCCGTGCGGTTACGCACACCCAGCTTGCGCATGATGCTGCGCAGATAGGCCTTCACCGTCTCCGGCGAAACCGTCAACCGTCGGGCCGTCTCGACGTTGGACAGGCCGAGAGCGACCTGCGCCAACACTTCGAGCTCACGCGGCGTGAGCGCGAGCCGGCCACCGACCTTCGTATCCTGGTCGAGCAGACCGCGCAGCAGCTCCGACACGCCCCCGATCCGTCCCCGCAGCAGCGGGTCGGCTACGTGTTCGGTGACTTCCTGCAGTTCCCGGTAGGCCAGGCGCAGGCTTTCCTGCGGCTGACCGGGCGAGCGCGGCAGTGGCACCGCGCCCACTGGGTGTGCGGCGATGGGTGGACGGCGCCCTGGTGGCGCCGTCGATGACAGCGAATCCCCATGTACGGCAACCGCACCCAGCTCACGTTCCATCAGACGAGCCGTCGCAATGGCCGCCCGAACGGCGGCCTCGGTGAACGGCACTTCGGTCCGCATGGCTCCATAGAGCACGGCGACGACCGTGCCCCCCATGCTGACCGGTACCGCGAGAATCGCTCCGAACTCGCTGCCCTCGAACGGCACGGCAGTCGAGCGAAGAACCCTTCTCGTCGCCGCCGAGTCGTTGATGACGACCGGACGGCTGTGCCGCACCACCTGTCCACCGATTCCCGTACCCGGTGGAACGGAGGCGCCGAGCAGTCCACTCGGCGCTGGTCCGTCCACGTTGGTGACGGTCAATCGGCCAGAATGCGGCGCGACTATTCCACCGAATGTGAGATGGGCTCCTGATGAAGCGCGCAGCCGGGCAAGCGCCCGCGGCAGGACCGTCTGCACGCGACTTGGGGCCGACACGTCTACGGTCACGAGCGTCCCCTTCCCCGACCTGGTAAGACCGAGCGAATCGTAGCACCCGTTTTACATTAGCCACAGATAAGTGCACAAACGGCATGCCGGCGAAAGTCGGGCGAGGGTGTTCTGGAGTTCACGCGTAACGGATCCCACGGGCCCGATTTTCGATCACCGGGTGGGCGTCACGGACCCGACCTGGGAGTCGACCGAGGGCTCGGACCGGGGCTGAGCCGGGGCGGGCGGCGGCACGGGTGGCGGCACAGGTGGCGGCACGGGTGGCGGCGCGGGCGGGGCTTCGCGGACCGTCGCCATCGCGCGCAGTCGGGCAAGCCCGGCGAGCAGGCGGAGTTCGGCGATGCTGCGCGGGGCGCTGTCCAGCAGAGCCGGGGACATCACCAGGATCGCGACCACCTGGGCCCGGGAGAGTGCCACGTTGAGCCGGTTACGGGAGAGCAGGAAGTCCAGCCCGCGCGGCGCCTGCGCCGCACTGGACGTCGTGAGGGAGGTGATCACGACCGCCGCCTCCTGGCCCTGGAACCGGTCGACCGTGCCGACCCGCACGCCGACCAGCCCGGCGGCGTGCAGGGCCCGCTCGATCGCCCGGACCTGCCGGTTGTACGGGGCCACGACCAGCATGTCCGCCACGCCCAACGGCCGGCTGTGCTCGCCGTCGACGAAGGTGCGGCCCACCAGGTCGGCCAGGAGCGCACAGACCGCGTCGACCTCGGCATCGCTGCGGGTGCTGGCTCCCTCGTGCGCGACGTCGAGCAGGTGCAGCCCCGGCTCGACCCCCGCCACCGAGCGTCCGGCGGCCACCGGGTGGGCCTGCAGCCGGCCGCCGTAGGCCAGCGCCGACACCGGCGCGCAGACCGCGGGATGCAGCCGGCGGGTCCGGTCGAGGAAGTAGCCGTACGCCGGCGGGATGACCTCGCCGGCACCGGGCCGCGCCAACTGATCGGACCGGGCCAGCTGGTCGGACCGCGCCAGCTGATCGGACCGGGCCAGCGCACCGTCGCCGGCCTGGGTGCCCACACCCAGCAGATGGGTCAGTGCGGAGGCGTCGGCACCGTCCGGATGGATGCCCGCGACCACCTGCGGAAGCTGCTGCGGGTCACCGAGCAGTACCAGGTTGCGGGCGGCGCCGGCCACCGCGAGCGTGTCCGCCAGGGCGAACTGGCCGGCCTCGTCGATGATGAGCACGTCGAACGGTTCGGCCGCGAGCGCCGGGTTGGCGAACGCCCAGGCCGTGTCACCGACCAGGTGCCCGTGAGGGTGCTCGCGGCGCCAGGCGGCCAGCGCCTTCAGGTCCCGCGGGGTGTCCCAGGGCGGCGTGTCCCGCGGCGCCGCCCGGTCTGACGTCGCGGGACCGCTCGCACGCGGGCGGGAGCGGCGCGCCTTCTTCGCCGCGGGCAGCCGCCGCTCGCCCAGGGCGGCGAGCATCGCGTTCTCGATCGCCTTGTGGCTGGTCGAGCAGATCCCCACCGAGGCGCCACCGTCGACCAGATGCCGGATGAGCCGGCCGGCCAGGTATGTCTTGCCGGCACCGGGCGGCCCCTGGACGGCGAGGTAAGAACCGTCCAGGGTGCTGACCGCGGCGAGCACCGCCGCCACCTGGTCGTCGCCGTGTTCGGCCGGGTCCGGCAGGCCCGGCGCCGCGCCTGCCCGGCGCCGGGGCGGGAGGCGGCGCAGCAGGTCGATGCCCGCGTCGAGGGGCAGCGCGGGCAAGGCGGCGGCCGTCCGTTCGGCGAGGAGGCGAACCGCCGCCGGCTTCGGCTTCGGCGACACCGGCTCGCCGGGCAGCACCGCCAGCGGCAGGGCTCGGGTGGTCCGCTCGGGTGGGGTGCTCTCGGTCAGGACCAGGCTGTCCGCATCGGCCTGGTCGACGGTGGCGTCGGTGGTCGTGCCCGGGGCGCCGGGCGGGCCCGGGTAGAGCAGGCGCACCGACTCGCCGCGTTCGAAGGGATGCGGTCGGCGTGGGTCGACCCGGGCGCGCAGCTCCCGGCGGGTGTTTCGGCGCCGCCCGGACGGCTCGTCCCAGTCCTGCGCCACCTGCCAGCCGATCGGCACCGCGCAGTCGTCGGCGGACTCGAGTGTCTCCCGGTCGGCCCGCAGCGCGGCGAAGTAGGTCCACCACGCCGGCTTGTTCTCCCGCCGGTGGTAGCCGATGGCAGCGGCCAGCAGGGCCCGGGCCCGCTCGTCGTCCGACCAGGTCGCGGGATCCGCCGGCAGGCCTGTGACCAGGGCCTGCACTACCGCGTCGCCGTCGGCATCGGGGTCACCGTCGAGTGCGCTCTGTCCCGGCAGCGCCCCGCCGGCCGCGGCGCTGCCGGGACCGTCCGGGCCGACGGCGTCGCCGAGCTCGGCGCTCGGGTCCGGGACGAAGGCCGAGACGCCGGCCTCGCCGCGCAGGCCGAGCAGCCAGCGGTGCAGGCGATGGGTGGAGACGCAGTCGACCCGGTTGTAGGCGGCGATCTCGGCGAGCAGCCGGTCGGCCTGTGCCGTCTCGCCCGCGGCCCGATGTTCGAGGACGGTCTCGTAGGCCACGATGCTGTCCGCCGCGGTGGTGACCGCCGCCGTCCGCGCGCCCGGGTAGAACAACGGCTCCAGATACTTGATCGAGTAGGACGGCTGGGAGACCCGCAGGCTGCGCCGGACCACCGCGTGCAGGTCGACCAGCCGGTGCCCGCGCAGCAGGTCGTCCACCTCACGTTCCCGGGTGCCGTGACGGGCGGCGAGGCGGCGCAGCGCGTTCGGTTCGTAGGGCGCGTAGTGGTAGATGTGGGCGCGTGGATGGTCGCGCAGTCGCGCCGTCGTCCAGTCGACGAACTCCTCGAACGCCCGTCGCTCCCCGGCCCGGTCGTGGGCCCAGAAGGCGTGGAACTGCTCACCGGGCAGACCCGCCTCCTCCCCCGGCACGGCCACCTCCCCGCCCGCCGCCTGATGGGGCTCCCGCACCGCCCCGTTGGGCACCGCCATCCCGTCCGGGCGGGCCACCCCGCTCGGGCCGTCCGCGTCGCGCGGCCTGTTCGGGGGATGGGTGAGGATCACCGCTCCGAAGAGGTACTCCAGGCCGGAGGCCTCCAACGCGTACGGATCACCTTCCATGTCGAAGTAGATGTCGCCCGGATCCGGTGCCGGCATCATCGCGAGGCCGGACGCGTCCACCATCCGCACGCTCACCGTCCCGAGCGGGTCGTCCGTACTGCGCGACGCATCCTGGGCGGCCTGCAGCTCGGCCTGTAGCCGCAGGCCGGCGAACGCGGTGGCGGAGATCTCCGCCGGGCGGCGCTCGTCCGCCGCCGCGGCGAGCTCCTCGACGGTGGTGATGCCGGCGCCGCGCAGCGCGTCCCGCTGCTGCCCGCGCAGGCCCGCGACCAGGGACAGGTCCCGGGCCTGCGCGCGCTGCGAGCCGCAGTGCTCGGCGAAGGCGCAGGTCGCGCACTGGGCGCGGGGCTCGGCCCAGGTCGGCGTGGGCAGCCGCGCCGGACGGGCCAGACGGGCCTCGAGCCGGCCTCGTGTGTGCGCGACGAGCGACGCGAAGTCGTCCACGCGGAACGACCGCACCACTGCGGCCGAGGTGGCCCCAGCCGACGTGCCCCCAGCCGACAGGTCCGTCGGCGCGGGGTGCACCAGGTGCATCAGAGCCGGGACGGGCACGCCGACCGACGGCAGCGCGACGGCGTAGGCGGCCAGCTGCAGGACGGCGGCGGGCCGGGCCTGCCGGGTGAGCTTCGCGTCGACCGGCTCGTAGTGGCCGGGTCGCGCCGGGCCGAGCGCCGCGCCGGTATACGGATCCAGGTGTGCGGCGAGGAGGAAGTCGGGGCGGCCGAGAAAGGCGGGACGGCCGGCGCCCGGGCCAGCCTCGAACAACACCCCCTGGTAGACCACCGGGACGCCGCGGGCGAGCGCCTCGCGGGTGCGTGCCACCGCGGCGGCCAGGCCGTCCGCCGTGGGCGCCGGGCGCGGGATCTCCACGACGCCGTCCGCGCCGAACGTGCGGCGCAGATGCGCGAGCCAGCGCCGCTCGTGCGCCTCGCCGTGGTGCACCGCGGTGCGGTCAGGCGGGCTCAGCCGCAGCCTCGGAAGGCCGCCACGCGGGTCACCCTGACCGTCCGAAGGGACCCCGCCCTCCGATGGGACCCCGCCATCCGGGGACGGCCCACCGTCCTGCGGCACACCGCCGTCCGGGGACGCCCCAGCGCCCGGGTGCACACCGCCGATCGGGCTGCCGTCGCCCCCCGGGGGCGCCAGTTCGACGGCGGCCGCCGCCCGCCCGTCCGCCAGCGCATGGGCGAGCACCGCGCGGTGCCCGCATTCGACGACGTCCACGAGGTCGCTCGCGGAGATGACCCACCGCCCGTCGAGCCTGTACACCCGCACCATCCCGTCCGGCCGTCCGGCGCGGCCCGGGCTAGAGCCTGACACCGCCCTGTCCGGCCATCGGCGTGGAGGTCCGCGGCCGCCGCGTCGTCTGGTCCGCTATAAGTCCCGCCGCTGTGCCGGCGCCGGCACCTTGGCACTTTCGGGCCAGTCCTGGTGGGCCGGGAGGGCCTGGCGGCAGGTCATCCCATTGGGCCACCTCTATCGGGTGTTCCTGGCCTGGAAAGCCCCTTTTTCGGCCGACGGAAAAATTTGTGGTTCCGGCCACACCACCATCTCGGCTACTACCGCACGCGTCCGAAGAGTCGCGCACCGCGCAGCGGTTGTCCAGTACAACACCATTCGTCCGATACACCGTCGTCCGGTACGACTATCCGCGGTCCGGTACTACGATGCGTACCGGGATCAGGGAGGGCGCGGCGTGCGCGGCATCGACCGACTGCTGCATCCACGGGTCGTCGCCGTCGTCGGGGCGAGCCGCGAGCCGGGCACGGTCGGTCACGAGGTGTTCCGCCGGCTGCTGGCGAGTGGCTTCACCGGGACGGTCTACCCGGTCAACCCGGCAGCCAGCCACGTGGCGTCCGTCTACGCCTACCGGGATCTCGCAGACGTGCCCGCCCCCGTGGACCTCGCCGTCCTCGCGGTGCCGGCGCCGGGAGTCGCGGCCGTGCTGCGGACCTGCGTGGCCCGCGGTGTGCGCTCGGTGATCGTCGTTTCGTCCGGTTTCGCCGACGCGGGGCCGGCGGGGCTCGCGCGCCTCGCCGAGGTCGTCCAGATCGCCCGGGACGGCGGCATTCGCCTGCTCGGCCCGAACGCGATGGGAGTCATCAACACCGCGCCCACCTCCCGGCTGCACGCGACCTTCGCCGTGGGTTCCCCGCCGGTCGGGCGAGTCGGGGTGCTGACCCAGTCCGGGGCGCTGGCGGGAACGTTCCTCACCGACGCGGCGCGCCGCGCGATCGGGTTCTCGACCTTCGTCTCCACCGGCGATCGCTCCGACGTGTCGACCAACGACCTGCTCGAATACTGGCAGGACGATCCGCGGACCGAGGTCGTCCTGGTGCATCTGCAGAGTTTCGGAAATCCGCGGCGCTTCGCCAGGATCGCCCGTCGCCTTGGCCGGACGACACCGGTGGTGGCGCTCAAAAGCGGCCGGGATCTCACCGACGGTGCCGCCGACGCGCTGTTCACCGGTGCGGGGGTGATCCGGGTCGACACCCTCAACCAGCTCTTCGACACCGCGGCGCTACTGGCCCACCAGCCACTGCCGGCCGGGCGCCGGGTCGGCGTGGTGGGGACGTCCAGCGCACTCGCGGCCCTCGCCACCGACGCCTGCCACAGCTACGGTCTGCGGGTGCCGCGGCTGTCGAGCCCGACCCGCGCGGCCCTCGCCGAGATCGTCGGCCACGGCGACACCGGCAACCCCGTCGACCTCGGCCCGCTAGCCGACCCCGAACGCTTCGACGCGGCGCTACGCCGGGTGGTGGGCAGCGGTGAGGTCGACGCCCTGCTCGCCCTGGTCACCCCGCACGCCCAGGTCGACCGGCTCGGCGCCGCCGTGCGCGCGGTCGCCCTCGAACACGGACTGCCGGTGCTCGCCTCCTACCTGGGGCACGACGGGATGCCGGCGGCCCTCGCCGTCCCCGACGACGAGGGCTCCCCCGGCCGGGGTTCGGTGCCGTCCTACTCCTCGCCGGAGTCCGCGGCGCTCGCGCTGTCCCGCGCCGCCGATCACGCCGCCTGGCGGGCCCGGGAGCAGGGCCGGGTGCCGGAGCTCACCGACATCGACGCCGAGCACGCCCGCGCGCTCGCCGACCATGCCGCCACCGACCATGCCGCCACCGGCCACATCGCCACCGGCCAGGAAGGAGCTACCGGTTCCGGGCCAGCCGCCGCGGGTGCCCGCCCGGTCAGCCACGTCGGCGACTGGTTGGCGGAGCCGGTGGCGCATGCCCTGCTCGCCGATGTCGGCCTGCGCGCGTGGCCAAGCGCCCGGGTGGCCACGCGCGACGCCGCTCTGGCCGCCGCGCACGACCTCGGCTGGCCCGTCGCGCTCAAGATCGCCGACGAACGGTTCCGCAGCCGGCTCGACGTCGGTGCCGTCCAGCTCGGCGTGGGTGACGCGAGCGAGCTCGCCGCCGCCTGGCAGACGGTGCGCGCCGCGGTGGGCCCCGGCGACATGCTCGTCCAGCCGATGGCACCGGGCGGGGTGTCCACGGTCGTGCGGATGCACCAGGATCCCGCCGTCGGACCGCTGGTCTCGCTGCGTCTGGGCGGCGCCGTCGGGGACCTGCTCGCCGACCCCGTCGCCCGCATCCTGCCGCTGACCGACCGGGACGCGACCGATCTCATCGCCACCGTCCGCGGCAGCGTGCTGCTGCTCGGCGGCTCCGGCGCCCCCGCCGCCGACACCAGCGCCCTCGCCGACCTGCTGCACCGCGTGGCCCGCCTGGCCGAGGAGGTGCCGGCGATCGCCGAGATCCTGCTCGATCCGGTGCTCGTCGGCCGCCGCGGCGTGGTGCTCCTGCACGCCGGCATCCGACTGGGAAACCCGGACTAGCAGACTCAGCGGCGCGCCGACGGCCTGTGCCGCACGCTCGCGGCCGGCCTTGACGGGAAGATCTCAAGCGCCCGTTTCCGGAGAGCGCGGGGAGCGGCGCCGCCGTGTCACGGCGGTGACGGCCCAGCGACGACCCACGGCCGTCAGCCAGCCCGGTACGTTCGTCATCATGACGGCACGCCAGCGGATCGCGTTCCAGGGCGAGCGGGGCGCCAACTCGCACATCGCCTGCCGGGACGTGTACCCCGACTTCGACGCGGTCCCCTACCCGACCTTCGACGAGTGCTTCTCCGCGCTCGAGGACGGGACGGTGGATCTCGCGATGATCCCGGTGGAGAACTCCACCGCCGGCCGGGTCGCCGACATCCACCTGCTGCTGCTACGCCCCGCTGTGCACATCATCGGGGAGTACTTCCTGCCGGTCAGCCACCAGTTGCTCGGTCTCGCCGGCGCCACTCTGGACGACGTCAAGACGGTGCACAGCCATCCGCAGGCGCTCGCCCAGTGCCGGCTGGGCCTGCGCGCGCTCGGCCTGGTCGCGGTGGCCGCCGCCGACACCGCCGGTGCCGCCCGGGAGATCGCCGAGGCCGGTGACCCGAGCCGGGCCGCGATCGCCTCCCGGCTCGCCGCGGAGGCGTACGGGCTCGAGGTCCTGCGCGCCGATCTTGAGGACGAGGCGCACAACACCACCCGGTTCCTCATCCTGTCCACCGAGAACCTGCGCGCGGCCGCCGGGATCGGCCCGCTGGTCACGACGTTCGTGTTCAAGGTGCACAACCGGCCGGCCGCGCTCTACAAGGCGCTCGGCGGGTTCGCCACCAGCGGCGTCAACATGACGAAGCTGGAGAGCTACATGGTGGGCGGGCGCTTCGTCGCCACCCAGTTCCTCGCCGACGTCGAGGGCAGCCCGGAGGACCCGGCGGTGGCGACGGCCTTCGAGGAGCTGTCGTTCTATGCCGACCACCGCATCCTCGGCGTCTACCGGGCCAGCCGCTACCGCGAGCGGGAACGTCTGTCCGCCCTCGAGCCCGCCGCCGCGAACCAGACGACCACCGTTGCCCGTGCCACCACGAACCATTCCGCCACGAACCATTCCGCCCGGTGACGGCGCCGGCCGCGCCGCCCCGGCCCGGGCCCGCGCTGCGCATCCGGCTGCCGCAGGTCGCGCCCTCCATGCGGGAGTTCCTCGCCACCGAGGCCGGCGGGGCGGTGCTGCTCCTGGTCGCCGCGGTCACCGCCCTGGCCTGGGCGAACTCTCCCTGGTCGCACGGCTATGACTCGCTGTGGGCGACGACCGCGCAGCTGCGCCTCGGTGACGCCGATCTCACCCTGAGCCTGCACCACTGGGTCAACGACGGGGCGATGGCACTGTTCTTCACCGTCGTCGGGCTGGAGATCAGCCGTGAGTTCACCGCGGGTGAGCTGCGCGACCGGCGCATCGCCGCCGTCCCCGCGCTCGGCGCCATCGGCGGGCTGGCCCTGCCCGCCCTCGTCTACCTGCTGCTCACTCCGTCCGGGGCGGCGGGACACGGCTGGGGCATCCCGATGTCCACCGACACGGCTTTCGTCATCGGCATCCTCGCGCTGTTCGGGCCGGCCTGCCCCGACCGGCTGCGGCTGTTCCTGCTGACCCTCGCCATCGTCGACGACATCGGCGCGATCACCGTGGTCGGGGTCTTCTACACCGACCACGTCCGCTTCGGCGCCCTCGCGCTCGCCGCCGGCCTGGTGCTCGTCATGCTGGCGCTACGCTGGATGAGGGTATGGCGGCTGTTGCCGTACGCTCTCGTCGCCGTCGTGCTCTGGGGGGCGATCCACGCCTCCGGGGTGCACGCGACGCTGGCCGGGGTGATCACGGGGTTGCTCATCCCGGCCGTCCCGCCGCGGCGGGAGCAGGCGGCGCAGGTCCCGGTGTACGTGCGGGCGCTCGCCGAGGAGTCGAATGCCACCCGGGCCGCGCTCGCGGTCGTCGCGGCGAAGGCCACGGTCTCGGCGAACGAGCGGCTGCAACGGGTGTTGCACCCGTTCAGCGCCTTCGTGGTCGTCCCCCTGTTCGGCCTGGCCAACGCCGGGGTGCATCTGGACGGCGCGACGCTGCGGGCGGCGTCGACCTCGGCTGTCACCTACGGGGTCGGGATCGGCCTGATCGCCGGCAACGCGATCGGGATCACCTTCGCGAGTCTGGGGGCGATGCGCACAGGCCTTGGCCAGCTGCCCGGGCAGGTCCGCTACGGCCATCTGATCGGTGCGGCGACGCTCGCCGGGATCGGCTTCACGATCTCGCTGTTCATCACCGAGCTCGCGTTCACCGACGACAGCCTGCGCGACCAGGCGAAGATCGGCATCCTGGTCGGGTCGTTCGCCGCCGCCATCCTCGGCACCGTCATCCTGCGAGTGTTCGGCGAGCGCATGCCGCTGTGCTCGCCGCTGACCGACGAGCCGGTCCCCCGCCTGCCCCCGCGCCCCTGGCGCGCACCTGTGCCGGCGAAATGACGGCCGACGAAATGACGGCCGACGATACGACGCCGACGAAATGACAGCCGGCGGAATGACAGCCGGCGGCATAGGCCCGTCGTCACCGCTCGCGCCGTCGTCCTCTCCCCCGTGGGCCCTGACGTTGGGAAAGGGACACCGCCTTGCGCAAGGGCGCGATCTCCAGACGCCCCCGATACGGCGTGCCGTCGACGAACAGGCTCGGCGTTCCGCGCACGCCCTGCTCGATCGCCCCGGCATAGTCGGCCTCGACGGCGTCGCCAAAGGGCTGCGCCGCGTCGCCGACGACCAGCTCACCGTCGAGGCCCAGGGCCCCCGCGTAGTACCGCAGGAACTTGTCGGCGAGCCGGTCCTGGCTGGCGAACAGCCGGTCGTGCATCTCCCAGAACCGGCCCCGCGCGCCAGCCGCCTCCGCGGCGAGGGCCGCCGTGAGCGCGAACGGATGGATGTCGTACACCGGGAAGTGCCGGAAGACCAGCCGCACCTGCCCATCGGAGGTGTCGACCAGCTCGCGCAGCACCGGCGCCGTGCGCGCGCAGTACGGGCACTCGAAGTCGCCGTACTCCACCACGACGATCCGCGCGTCGGCCGGCCCGTAGACGTGCCGCTCGGGCGAGGTATCGACCACGAGCGCCGTCGGCGGGCCAACCGCCGTGGGCCGGGCCGGCCCGATCACCTCGCCGCCCGCGATGGCCGCGGCGATACTGCCGACCACGACCACCCGACCATCCGCTGTCTGCTCGTCCACCGACCCGCTCGCGTCCACCGACCCGTTCCCGGCGCCGCGCACGGCCGCGTCACTCAACGCGACGCCGTTGTACCCGGCACCGCGGTACTCAGCGCCGAGGGACGGGACACGACACATGGCGCCATTGCCGTTCGCCGCGACATGATCATCTCCCGCCGCGACGCCGACCTCGGTGGCACCCGTCTGCTCGACGCCGTCCGGCTCCACATCCTCGATTATGCCGCCCCCGTCCAGGTGCATCCGGCCGAAGCCCGCCGAGGCGGTCCAGCGAGGACGGCCGCCATGCTGGCTACACCCGGACACGCCGCCACACCAGACCAGGAACCAAGGGGACATCAGCGGCACTGGCCATGCACACCGGGCGGCAACTCGGCCGTCATCAGAGCAGGTCTCGAGCCCACCGCGTGGGGCCGGGGCCGCGGCTGGCACCTGGGCGACGCCGACGACGGAGGCCGCCGAGCCGCCCTACAGGTGTGTGCGCAACCCAGGGGTGGCACCGATCGTTCTGACCCACGCTCGCGCGCCAATGATCTCGGGATCATGACTGATCAGGACGGGCTACTAGCTGGTCATGCCATCGCGGCGCAGCAGGAGAGTCCGCTCGGACGCGCCGCGATCCGTCCGCCTACAGCAACGCCATCGCCACAGCCTGCCCGGCGCGCCCAGGGTGAGGAAGAATCGGTTGCGTGGCCACTGTGGACTCCGTCGCCGAGGGACAGCCCTCATGGGATCTCAACGCTGATCTCGGTGAGGGGTTCGGGGTGTGGCGGCTGACCGAGGATGACGCGCTGCTGGGGTTGGTGACCAGCGCGAACGTGGCCTGCGGGTTCCATGCCGGGGATCCCTCGACGATGCGGCGGGTCTGCGAGCGGGCCGTGGAGCGCGGGGTGCGCATCGGCGCGCAGGTCAGCTACCGCGACCTGGCCGGGTTCGGGCGCCGCGCCATCGACATGGACCCGGACGAGCTGCGCGACGACCTCACCTACCAGATCGGGGCGCTCGACGCGTTCGCTCACAATGCCGGCGACCGGGTGCGCTACGTCAAACCGCACGGCGCGCTGTACAACCGGGTCGTGGCCGACGAGGCGCAGGCCGCGGCGGTTGTCGAGGCGGTTCGCCGGTACGACCCGGCCCTGCCGGTGCTCGGGCTTCCCGGGTCGGCGGTGCTGCGCCAGGCCAGGGCGGCGGGGCTGATCCCCGTCGGCGAGGCGTTCGCGGACCGCGCCTACACCGATGCCGGCACCCTCGTGTCCCGGCGCGAACCCGGCGCCGTCCTGCACGACCCCGAGGTGGTGATCAGCCGGACGCTGCGGCTGATGGCCACCGGGGTGCTCGACTCCATGCTCGGCACGCCGGTGCGGGTGCCGGCCCGGTCGGTGTGCGTGCACGGCGACACCCCAGGCGCCGTCGACCTGATCCGGCGGCTGCGGACGGCGCTGGCGGACGCCGGGGTTCAGGTGCTGCCGTTCTGCTGAGCCAGCCAGGCGCGCATCTCCCAGCCGCGGGCGGGCCACGGATCCTGACCTGCGGCGCCGAGGCGCTGCTCGTCGAGGTCGCCGACCTGGATGCGGCGGGCCGCCTGTATGCCCGGCTGCGCCGCTCGACTCCACCGGGAGTCGTCGCACTCGTCCCCGCCGCGCGCACCGTCCTGGTCCGCTTCGACCCGGCCCGCACCGATCCCTCGACGCTACGCCGTCATCTCGCCGACCCACGGTTCGCCGATGTCAATGGCAATGGCGGCGTCGATGGCGGCTCAGAGGCGGCATCCGACCCGCACGGGTCAGCCGGCCCGGACAAGTCAGCCGGCCTACCTTCGGTCACCGTCCCCGTCCGCTACGACGGACCGGATCTCGCCGAGGTCGCGCGCCGCATCGGGCTGACTCCCGCGCAGGTCGTCGAGCGGCATGTCCGCGGCCCGCATCAGGTGGCGTTCTGCGGATTCGCGCCCGGGTTCGCCTACATCTCAGGCCTCGACCCCGCGCTGCGGCTGCCTCGCCGGGACTCGCCACGTACCCGCGTCCCCCTCGGCTCGGTCGCCCTCGCCGACCAGTTCACCGGTGTCTACCCGCGAGCCTCGCCGGGCGGCTGGCACCTGATCGGACGCACCGCCCTCCCCGTGTTCGACCTCGGCCGGGACCCGCCGGCGCTACTCGCCCCCGGCACCCCCGTCCGCTTCGCCGCGGTGGACGCACGCACCCCCGCAGGCGCCAGCACTGCCGGAATCGAAACAAGGGAGCACGAGGGTCGCGCGGAACACCTCGCGGCCTCCGTGCCCAGCGGCACGTCCTCGGGACGGTCACAGCCAGGGCGGTCACGACTGGAGATCGTCTCGCCCGGGCCGTTCGCCACCGTCCAGGACCTGGGCCGGCCGGGATGGGCTCACCTGGGCATCACCGGCGCGGGCGCGCTCGACCGGCGCAGCCTGCGCCTGGCCAATCGGCTGGTCGGCAACCGGGAGTCGGCGGCCGGCCTCGAACTCACCTATGGCGGGCTGGTCGCCGAGTTCGACGCGCCCGGGTTGATCGCCGTCACCGGTGCGCCCTGCCCGCTGGAACTCGCCGGCCGCTCGATCGGTATGAACAGCCCCGTCGAGGTCCCGGCCGGCGCACGGCTGCGCGTCGGCTTCCCGAGCGGCCCGCAGGCCCTGGGCCAGGACGGACCGGCCGTTGCGGGACAGGGTCTGCGTACCTACCTGGCCGTGCGTGGCGGGGTGGAGGTGCCGTCGGTGCTCGGCTCACGCTCGCGGGACACTCTCGCCGAGCTCGGGCCGGCACCGCTCACGGCCGGTGACGTGCTCCCGATCGGCCGTCCGCATGCCAGGCCACCGGTGGTCGACCTCGCCCCGCAGGCCCGCTTTGCCGCCCGGCCAGTGCTCCGGGTAATTCCCGGCCCGCGCGACGACTGGTTCCCCCCGGACGCCCTCGCCACGCTGTGGACCGCCGACTACGAGGTCAGCGCGGACAGCGACCGCATCGGCATGCGGCTGCGCGGGGCCGCCCTGCGCCGACGCATCATGGGCGAGCTACCGTCCGAGGGAATGGTCGCTGGCGGCATCCAGATCCCACCGGACGGCCAGCCAGTGATCTTCCTCGCCGACCATCCGGTCACCGGCGGCTACCCGGTCGTGGGTGTCCTCACCCCGGACGACCTGGCCGTCGCCGCCCAGTGCCGCCCCGGCCAGCGCGTGCGCCTGAGCCGGTATCAGCCCTGAGCCGGTGTCAGTGCGACGCGCGATGGCGGCGGTGACGCCCGAAGACACCTGTGTGCTCAGCCGGCGGTGCCGCACCGTCAGCCGGCGGTGCGGCACCGGCATCGGGTGCCGTCCCGGGCGCCGCCGCGGCGGGCCGGTCGCTCGGGTAGACCTGAGCCTCATAGTCCTGAGCCCCATATCCCTGCGCCCCGTGGCCAGCAGTGCCGTAGTCCACCGGGCCGGCCCGGCGCGGATCGCCGCGTCCGTCGCGCAGCTTGCGCAGTTCGCGGTGGCGGCGAGCGGCGGCCACGTCCCGGACACCGCGCACGCTCAGCCGCCCCCAGGCGGTCGCGCCCAAAAAGATGATCACAGCGCCGAGGCCGTAGAAGAAGCTCAGCCACTCGAGGCTCTGGCGCGCCGAGCCGCCGCGTGGGGCTCCCGTTGCGCCCAGATGCCACGGGCCGGCCAGGGTCGGACCGAAGATGAACCAGGCTCCGGCCGCGATCGCGAGCCACGCGCCGAGCGTCGCCGTGGCGCGGTTGGCGCTCAGCACCAACACCAGACCACCGACGAACGCCGCGATGCCCGGCAGCACCTCCAGCCAGAATCGCGCCGCACTCCACGTCCAGGAACTGTCGGAGGTGAAAGCGAAGTCGAAAGCGGGCCCAATGAAGGGGATCAGCGCGCCCCACACCCCGAGGAGCATCAGCAGCAGTCCACTGAGCACCCCGCGGGTACGCGGGATCCGCCAGGCACCCAGGCCTCGGATGTCCGTGTCGGCGACCGGTGCTGCCATGACCCGCTCCCTCCGCCTCTGGGACGGCGTCCCCCGACCCGCGCCCGCCCCGTGGCCGGCGCGCACTGTCCTGCGATGGGAGAGACGTGCCCCGTTCGGCCGCGACAAACCTCCTGGTCGGGTGCTGACAGGCCGACAGGGGGCGACGAACGCCCAGGTCACGGCGCGGGCGTATTCGTCACGGCATTGCCGCGCTCCAGGCCGCACCACCGGAGCCACATGGGTCAATCTGGGCGAAATCCGTCTGTTAACATAAGTAGCCCACAGAGTCCACCGATCTGGCGATCTTCGCTCGATGATCGCCGCGCGTTGTCGCAGGAGGACCGCTCATGGCTCGGCCAGCTGCTTCCGCGGCACCTCGCCCAGGTACGCCATCGGGCGCCACGTCATCCACTGCCGTGTCCTCCAGTGCTGCGACATCCACTGCACTGCCGTCCTTCGCCCTGCCGGCGCTACCGCTGCCGGTGGGGTCCTCGCCGGTGGGCCGGCAGGTCCGCGTGCCGAAGACGGCGGAGCTCGTGGCGGGCCAGCTCCGCCGCCGCATCATCCGTGGAGAGCTGGCCGAAGGCGACGCCCTGCCGCCCGAGCCGACGCTCATGGCCCAGTTCGGCGTGTCCCGACCGACGCTGCGGGAGGCGTTCCGGGTCCTCGAAGCGGAGGCGCTGATCTCCGTACGCCGCGGCGCGCACGGCGGCGCACGGGTGCACACCCCGAGCCCGGCCGTCGCGGCCCGTTACGCCGGCCTCGTCCTCGAGCACCGGGGCGCCACGCTGGGCGACATCCACCAGGCCAGCGCTCTCCTCGAGCCGCCCTGCGCCGCGCGGCTCGCCGAGCGTCGCAACCCGGCGGATGCGGCCGAGCTGCGCCGCTGCCTCGCCCAGGGCGACGCGGCCGGAGACGACGTCGGTGCTCTGGCCGCCGCCCAGACGACCTTCCATCTCACGATGGTCCAGCTCACGGGCAATCGGTCCCTGGCCCTGGTCACGGACATGCTGCACCACCTGGTCGACGCCGCCGGCGCGCAGCAGACTCGTTCGCTCGTCCTCGGCTCGGACGCCGACGCCACCCGGGCGACGCACGCCCGGCTCATCGATCTCATCGAGGCAGGTGACGCCACCGCCGCAGCCGAGCACTGGAGCCGGCATCTCGCCGCGCCCGGCCACGCCATGGCCGGTGGCCCCGCGGACACCTGCGTGCTGGACCTCCTCGGCTGATCCCCGCCCTCTCCGGCCTTTACCCCCACCCCTACCCAGTACGGTCTCGGGACGAGTGGGGCCCGGGACCGGGACCCCGTCAGTCGGCGCGGCGAGCGTGGGCGGGCCACACCGTCCACTGGGTCACCGGCATCGCCGGTCGCCAGCCGGTGAATCCCCCGACCGCGGACGCGCGGCTCACCGCCAGACGGACCAGATCTCCCCCACCCCGGGCGTACCACCCGGCGAGAACCGCCTCGGACTCCAGCGTCACCGCATTGACGACGAGTCGCCCCCGTTCCCGCGCCCGGCCCTCGCCGTGCAGGGCCGCCCAGCAGGCGTCGAGCACACCGGGCACGCTCACGCCCCCACCGACGAAAATCGCGTCCGGAACGGGCAGGCCGCGCAGGTCCTGCGGGGCGCGTCCCTGCACCACCCGCAGGTGTGGCACGCCGAGGCGGGCCGCGTTGCGACGGATGCGCTCCGCCCGGTCGGCCCGAGGTTCGAGCGCGACGGCCCGGGCGGACTCGTGGGCGCGCAGCCATTCGATCGCGACACTTCCGCTGCCCGCCCCCACATCCCACAGCAGCTCACCGGGTGCCGGGGCCAGACGCGCCAGCGTCAGCGCCCGGATCTCCCGCTTGGTGATCTGACCGTCATGCTCGAACGCGTCATCCGGCAACCCCGGGGTTCGCGGTCGGTACGCGACGTCCGCCTCGGGCCGCGCCCGGACGGCGACGATGTTGAGATCCGCCACGTCCGCGAGGTCCGCCGCAGCGGCCGACCACCGTCGCGCGTCCGCCGCCTGACGCGTCTCGTCCGACGCCCCGAGCCGGGACAGAACAGTCATCGGGCTGGCGCCGTACCCGCTGTCGACCAGCAGCGACGCGAGGGCGCCCGGTGTCGACCGATCCGCGCTGAGCACCAGCAGCCGTCGCCCCGGAGCCAGCAGGAGCCGGACCCGGTCCAGAGGCCGGCCCACCGCGCTGACGACGTCGACGTCCTGCACCGCCCAGCCCAGGCGCGCGCACGCCAGGCTCACCGACGACGGATGCGGCACCACCCGCACCCGCCGCGCCCCCAGCAGACGCACCAGCGTCACCCCGATGCCGTAGAACATCGGGTCCCCGCTCGCCAACACGCACACCCCACCACCCGAGCCGCCCCCGCCGTCCACACCCGCATCGCCCACCCCATCCGCGGCCACACCATCCGCCGCCACACCACCCGCCGCCACACCACCCGCGTTCCCGTCCGCCGCGGTCGGCCCGCCCTCCTCTGCCAGGGAAACGCCGTGTTCAGCCAGCAGACGCGGCAACGCCGCCAGTAACGGCGAGGGCCATTCCACCCGCCGAACGCCAGGCGCGAGGCGGCTACCGGACTCCGCGCCATCCCCGGAGCCCTCGCTGCCCGGTGCCTCGTCATCGCCGGGCCCGGGGCCGTCGCCGGGGCCGGGCAGCTCGGCAAGCTGGCGACGGGAACCGAAGATGACCGAGGCCGCGCGCACCGCCGCGCGCGCGGCAGGCGACAGTCCGGCCCACCCCTCGGCCCCGATGCCGACGACCGTGACCGGGACGCGCGGATCCTCCAGATGCGACACAGCCAGCCAGCGTAGTCGGGCCGCCTGGCCGAACGTGGGCCACGGCGGCGGACTTCCGAGAGGATGCCTTGGTGAGCCTGAGCCTCTTCCCCCCACTCGACATCGATCATGATGCCCCATCGGTCCAGGTCGGCGACGTCGTGCTGTCGCGGACGGAGCTGTTCGGCGCAGCCCACGCCGTCGCACGCCGCGTCGCCGGAGCGCAGGCCGCCGCCGTGTACGCGGACGCCTCGGCCACCACGATCGTCGCGATCCTCGGCTGCCTGCTGGCCGAGGTGCCGGCGGTTCCCGTGCCGCCGGACTCGGGGCCACGGGAACGCGCGCACATCCTGCGGGACAGCGGAGCCAGCCTGCTGCTGGGAAGCCCACCCTGGGATGATCTTCCGATCCCGGTGATCCCCGTGGACCCGCGCGCCCATGCCGACGCCGCGACGGGGCAGGCACCCACGGCATCATCCGCGCCACGACCAGCATCCGTACCCACCGCGACGCCGGCTGGAGGTGACACGCCGTCGGCCCTGATCCTCTACACCTCGGGGACGACGGGCGCGCCCAAGGGAGTGGTCGTGCCGGCGGCGGCCATCGCCACCGATCTCGAGGTGCTCGCGGAGGCGTGGGCCTGGACACCGGACGACACGCTTGTGCACGGACTGCCGATCTTTCACGTGCATGGCCTGGTACTCGGCGTGCTCGGGGCGCTGCGGGTCGGCAGCCGGCTCATCCACACCGTTCGCCCGACGCCGACGGCGTACGCGGCGGCGGGCGGCAGCCTGTACTTCGGCGTGCCGACCGTGTGGTCGCGGATCTGTGACGACCCGACGAGCGCGCGGGCGCTGCGCGGCGCCCGGCTGCTCGTCTCGGGCAGCGCGCCACTGCCGGTGCCGGTGATCAGCCGGATGCGGGAACTCACCGGCGCACCGCCCGTCGAGCGGTACGGCATGACCGAGACGCTGATCACGACGAGCGCCCGGGTGCAGGGCGAGCGCCGCGCGGGATGGGTCGGTCCCGCTCTGCCGGGCGTGCGCACCAGGCTGGTCGACGACGAGTCCGGGCAGACGCTGCCGCCCGACGGTGAGACCATCGGCGAACTGCAGGTCCAGAGCCCGACCCTGTTCACCGGCTACCTGGGCCGGCCCGAGGCCACCGCCGCGTCGTTCACGGCCGACGGCTGGTTCCGCACCGGGGATGCCGCGGTGATCGACGCGGACGGGAACCACCGGATCGTCGGGCGGCGCTCCACCGATCTGATCAAGTCCGGTGGCTACCGGATCGGTGCCGGTGAGGTCGAGGCCGCGCTGCTCGCCCATCCGGCCGTACGGGAGGCGGCCGTGATCGGCCTGCCCGACGAGGACCTCGGCCAGCGCATCGCCGCCTTCGTCGTCGCCCCGGACCTCGCGCCCGGCGGATCTCAGGCAGCCGGCGGTGCTGCCAGCGCCGGCGCTGACGCTGGGACAGTGGATTCTGGAATCGCCGACAGGAGCCGCGCCGAGCTGGTCGACTACGTCGCACGGGAGTTGTCCGTCCACAAGCGGCCGCGAGAGATCTACTTCGTCGCGGAGCTCCCCCGCAACGCGATCGGCAAGATCCGCAAGGCGGCCCTGAAACCACCCTCCACCGAGTGAGCGCTCAGCCCGGGCCCGACGCCGTGGCGGGACCGGGCCACCCGGATGTGACCGGGCTGGACGGTGCGGAACCGGGCCGGGCAGAGCCGGCCACGGTAGGTCCGGGTGCGGTAGGGCTCGGTGCGGCGAGGCGGCGGTAGAACGCGCTGGTCGCCATCAGCTCGTCATGGGTGCCCTGGGCCCGGACCTGGCCGGCGTCGAGAACGATAATGTGGTCGGCAGCCCGGATGGTGGAGATCCGGTGGGCGATGACCAGCAGGGCCCGTTCGGCCGCGATCCGGCGCATCACCCGGGTCAGGGCCCGCTCGTTCACCGCGTCGAGCTGCGAGGTCGGCTCGTCCAGCAGCAGCACGGCGGGGCACGGCAGCAGCGCCCGGGCGATCGCCACCCGCTGGCGCTCCCCGCCGGAGAGCAGCACACCGTGATCACCCACGGGGGTGTACAGGCCGTCGGGCAATCGGTCGACCAGGTCACGCAGCCCCGCGGCGGTGACGACCTCCTCGACGTCGGCCTCGACGGCGTCCGGGACGGCGTAGACGATGTTGTCCCACAGGGTTCCGTGCAACACCGGGGTGCCCTGCTCGACGAGGTTCACCGCGCCCCGGGCGCGATGCCGCGAGATCGACCGGACGTCCTGCCCGTCGACGAGCAGCTGGCCGCCGTCTGGCTCGTAGAACCGTTCGACGAGTTCCAGGATCGTCGACTTGCCGGCACCCGACGGCCCGACCAGCGCCACCTGCCCGCTGCGTGGAACCTGGAACGACACCCCGCGCAGCACCGGCTGCGTGCCATAGGCGAACCACACGTCGCGCAGCTCCAGCGCTGGCTCATCCGGAGGGGCACCTTCGCGACCAGAGACAGCCCGAACCCGACCAGGTGCGTCCTGGACGTCGTCGGTCTCCCGCGGCAGAGTGTCGGTCTCCCGCGGCAGAGTGAAGACCGCGTTCACCCGGCCGAGGGCACCCAGGCCCCGCTGGATCGTCGCGGCGGACTCGACCAGCTGGCCCAGCGGCATGACCAGGTACGTGGCATAGAGCAGGAAGGCGACCAGGCTACCCAGCGTCGCCTGGCCCTGGGCCACCAGCACACCGCCGACCAGCAGGACTACGAGCACACTGCCCTGCACCGCGAGCTGCATCGCCGGCGCGATGATCGAGTCGAGGGTGGCCATCCGCAGGCCGGCCCGGTAGGCGGACTTCGCGTGCGTGCCGATCCGCTCGGCCTCGCGGGCCTCGGCCCGGTTCGCCCGGACGGTGCGAATGGCAGTCAGGGCGCGTTCCAGATCGGCGGTCATCGCACCGACGCTTGCCTGCCCCCGCTCGGAGACCGACCGGATCCGCGACAGGGCGCCGAGCACGACGGTCCCGGCGACCAGAACCACCGCGAGAACGAGCAGGAACAGCAGCGGGTTGAGCCAGATCATCAGGGCGATCGCGCCGACCACCCCGATCAGGCTGGTGACGAGCGCGGTGAAGCTGTAGGCGACAGCCTCCCGCACCACGGTCGTGTCGGTGTTCGCCCGGGAGATCAGATCCCCCATCCGCCGGGTGTCGAGCACCGCGATCCGCAACCGCAGCACATGGCCGATCAGACGCTGCCGCAACCCCAGCAGAACAGACTGGCCGGAGCGTTCCAGCAGGTAGTGCCCGACCGTGTCGACCAGCGCCTGCCCGACGAACAGTCCGAGCAGCGCCCCGACGATCCACAGCGGGATCCCGCCCGCCTGCGCGTCGTCGATCACCCGCATCACCAACAGCGGCTGCAACACGCCGATGCCGGTGCCGACGATGGTCAACCCGGTGGCGATGGCCACTGGACGGCGATGCCCGCGCAGGAGCGTCCAGAGCTCCCCCAGTCCGCGGCGCATCAGGCAGCTCCGACCGCGGCATCGTCCGCGGAGCCGTCCGCGCCCAGGCCGTCATCACCGCCGGCGGTGACGCGCAGCAACGTGCGCAGGTAGCCGGGCGGCACCGACTCGCCGACCATCACCCCGTCGGCCTCGACCCAGGCATGCGCGGCGAACGGCGCGAGGGCGCGCACGCCCACACACCAGGTCGGCACAGCGCCGGACGGCCGGCACAGCAGCATCGTGGCGATCGAACGGGGCACGCAGCCGCGGGCTCCCCGGCAGGTCAGGCTCACTGCCATCACCGCCTGCCGAGCGGACAGGGCATGGTCGAAGTCCGCGGGTCGGGCACCACGGGCCAGACGAGCCAGCACGTGACGGATGCGGGCGGGCTGCTGGGTGGCGAGCAGCCGCGCCGCGCCGACAGCCAGGCACGCACAGAACCGCCGTCCCAGGCCCAGGCTGATCTCCGGCGCCTCGATGGCCATCGGTGTACTCATCGACGCCGCCTCAGCTTCGACCGCAGCCCCGTCCTCGTCTCCTCCTGCGGGCCGGGCCGGGGCCACGACCGGTGGGAGGCATCCCGTGCCGGCCGGCCCGTCGCACCCCGTGGTGACCCGACGGGTCGATGGCGTGCCCCCCGGCCAGGTCGGTGGCCCGGCCCTGGGGCAACGTCCGGCGGCCGGGCGCCGGACGCGTCGCCGGTCGGATCGATCAGGCCCACGTCGCGGAGCTGCGCGAGCAGGCCCTCCACGTCACGGCGGGCGGTTTCCGGGTCGACGGCACCGGTGGCGCACAGCTGTCGGGTCGCCGCCGTCACGTCACCGCCGGCCAGCATCACCCGCAGGACGAGGTCGCCGGAGGGGTTGAGCGTCCAGTACTGCCCGTTGTCGGTGTGCAGCAGCACCGCGCCGTACTCGGTCGGCGCCCGCACGACGTCGGATCGAAGCGTCACCATCGTCACTCCCGCTGTTCCCGTCCCGCTGGTCCCGTCGCTCGGTCACTGCCTTTCCCGGTCACTGCCTTTCCCGGTCGCCGACTTTCCCGGTCGCCGACTCTCCCGGTCGCCGACTCTCCCGGTCACTGCCGCCGGCCCGTCACTGCCGCTGGTTGTTCGCCGGTGCCGGTGCCGGTCACGGCGCGCAGCCAGGCGTCGGCGGCGATGGTGGGTTGCAGCGCTTCGGCGCGATGGTCGGGCGCGATGCCCTGTCGGCAGGCCTGGCGCAGCAGATCCGGATCGATCAACCCGAGCTCGGCCAGTGGTGACTCGTCGCATAGCTTCACCAACACCTCACGGTTGGCCCGCAGCCCCAGATCCTCCTCCGCGGACGCGTCGGCCTTGGTGCGCCGGTGCAGGCACTCCGCCGGCACCACCGGGCGCATCGCCTCCTTGAGCAGCGGCTTGTACTCCCAGGGAGTGGACCGCTGCTCGGGACGCACGGCCAGCGCCGCACGCACGACCCGCTCGTCGTAGAACGGCGCGGACAGCGGCGGACCGACCGGACCCGCGATCTGGTCGAACAGCCGGAACGCCGAGGCGCCCGCCCGCAGCGTGAACAGGTCGGCATGCGCGGCCCTGGACTCGGCGAGCGGCAGGGCCCGGTCGGCCGCCGTGGTGAAGGCCTCCGTGACCAGGTCCAGGGCAGCATCGGTGAGCCAGCCGGGAACGATCGGCGGCAGCGTCCAGTCCAGCGCCGTGAGGTACCGCTGGGCGGACCGTCGCGGCCAGGGGCCCTGCGGCGTGGCGTGCGCGCCCGGACCGCCGGAGCCGCCGTGACGCGCGGCGCCACGGGCGCGGGCGGCCTGCGCCGCGCCGAGGGTGCGGGCCATGTCGCGCAGACAGTCCTGATAGTCCCGGGACCGCATCATACGCAGGCTCGCCGCCCAGGGCCAGCCCTGCTGGGCCCGGTAACCGCGCAGATGCCGCAGCGCCGTCCACGGACGGTGCCGGATGAGCGCCGCCAGGTGATTCGGGTTGCCGCCGACGAGCTCGTCGCCGCCGAATCCGGTCAGATGCAGGCGCGGGCCGTACAGCGCGAGGCGGTCGAGACCAGCCAGGAGTTTCGCCCGGTCGACGATGCCGACGAACGGACGGTCCGTCGGACCGTCCGGCTCGTCGATGCGGTCGTAGACCAGCGGCAGCTCGGCTGCCGGCAGGGTCTCCCGGGCGAGGTTCGGCAGCGATGCGGCGAGCCGCCCGGCCCAGTACGGGTCGTCGTCGCCGGGGTCCCGGGCCATTCCGGTGAAGGCGACGACGTCGGCCGGCCCCCGGGTGGCCAGGCAGCACACCACACTCGAGTCCAGACCGCCGGAGAGGTCGGTGCTGACGGTCCGGCCCGCCGCGACCCGCACGGCCACCGCCTCGGCAAGCGCCGCCCGCAGCAGCGGGGCGCCCTGCACCCGGCTGCGCACCGCCGCCGGTGCCCGCCACCAGCGCACCGTGCGGGCCCGGTCGTCCCGGCCCACGCACAGATAGTGGTCGGGCGGCACCGCGTCGACGGACGTGAACGGAACCAGGTCGTCGAGCGGGTACGGCGGCGACGGGTCGAGCAGCGCGAGGGCCAGTGCCGTCCGATCCAGATGGGCGCCGCACATAGCGGCGAGGATGTCGGCGCGGTCCGCGGCCAGCAGGTGGGGGCCCATCCGAGCGGTGAAGATCCGCCGGGTGCCGCTCGCGGTGCCCTGGATCCGCTGCTGCCCCTCGATCTCGGCGATCACGTGGTAGTCGCCGGCGACCTCTCTGGCCAGGTCGAGCGCGTGCACGTCGCGGGCCGCGACCAGCAGTTCCAGCAGCCGGCTCGGCCGGACGGCGGCACAGCCAACCAGAGCTATCCGGCGGCGCCCGGCCGTCACACTGACGATGGCATCGTCAGGCCAGGCGCCGACGATCCAGGGCCGGCTCGAGTGGTGACGCACCGCCCGGTGCGCCCCGGCAGGCACCACCACCTGGTCACGGTCGGGCAGGACGACGAACCAGCAGCCCGGCAGGCCCAACCGCGCGGGTGTCCTCACCTCGCTGCCCGCCGCGCTCAGAAGAAGAACCCGCCGGCGACGAAGCCCCCGCCGCCGACTCCGGCGCCGCCGAATCCGCCTCCACCCCCGCAGCCACCGTCGCAGCCGTAGTCATAGCCGAACCGGCGGTAGAAGTAGTCGTGCCCCCAGCCCCAGCGGCCCCGGGTGACGTCACTGAAACTGCCGGCGGTGGACAGCTGCGGGCGTTCGTAGGTCGCAGTCATGTCTGGGCCCCTCTCGGTCGGGTATCCACTGATGTCACACCCCAAGGGATTCCCCGAACGGGTTCAGCGCCGGTTCACCGGGCGCCCTCGCCCGGCGGCTCCCGAGACCACCGACGATCCGGGCGCACTCGACCCGCCCGACCCGCCTGACGGGCCCGCGGCGCCGGACGGCGTCGGCCGCAGGGACGCCCGGGCAGCCGGGGTGGAATCCAGCACCTGCCGGTGGACGCGGCGCAGCTCCGCCCCGGGTTCGATGCCGAGGTCGGCGACCAGCCGTCGGTACAGCGCGCTGTACTCGTCGAGCGCCTCAGCGCGCCGGCCGCTGCGTTCCAGCGCGGTCAGCAGCTGCGCCCACAGGCGTTCCCGGTTCGGGAACTCGATGGTCAGCGCGCGCAGTAGCGGCAGCACCTCGTCCGTCTCCCCGAGCGCGAGACGCGTGTCGATGAGCTCCTCCCGGGCGGCGAAGCGCGCCTCCTCCAGGCGTTGGACTTGCGCCGCGCCGATCTCGGCCGGCAACTCGTCGAAGGCGTCGCCCCGCCACCAGCCCAGCGCCTCCTCGAACAGTTCGGCGGCCGGCTGCCACCGCGCATCCCGCACCGCCTGGCGGGCGCGAGTGAGGATGTTCTCGAACCGCAGCACGTCGAACTCGTCCGGGTCCACGAGCAGCCGGTACTCTCCCGGCCGGCTCTCGATGCGGCCAGGCCCCACCGACCGGCGCAGGACCGAGGCCCGCGGGCCGACCACCATGACCGCGTCCCGCGGGCCCGGTGCGCCCGTGGGCCCAGGCAGCGTGTGCCGCAGCTCCGACAGGTAGGTCTTGATGTTGCCGAGCGCCGAGCGCGGCGGCACGTCCTGCCACAGGGCGAGACGCAGTTCCTCCACGGCCGTCCACCGGCCCGGGCGCAGCAGAAGGGTGAGCAGCAGCACCCGCTTCTTGCGCTGGTCGATGCGGATCTGTTCACCGGGCGCCCGCCACACCTCCAGCGGTCCGAGCGCGGCGAACAACATCCCGGACCCAGCGCCCGAACCGCCTCTGGGCGCCGGACTGTTCCCCGGCGCCGGACTGTTCCCCGGCGCCGACCTGCCACCGTCGACCATGATGATCCTCGTCGGTCGGGGACCGTCCGCACACGGGCGATCCTCACCAGACGGACCCCGAATGTCGCGCCACCGCCCGGGGACCGGCGACCCGTCTGGGCCGCTGCTGGAAGTACCCCACCCCGACTGGGGTAGTCCCTTCCACGCGTCGGACACGCAGATACGCAGCGGATTCGCTCAGATCCCCAGCCGGGCGCGCGTCCGCGGACCGACCGCGCCGTCCGCGATCAGGCCGTGCTTGAGCTGGTAGTCCTTGACCATGTGGTTGGTCTGGTATCCGAACTTGCCGTCGACGGCGATCGGGTACCCGAGGTTCGCCAACCGCTGCTGGACCTTCTGGACATCCGAACGCCAGCCGAGCCCACTGGCAAGCGAGGGGTAGGCACTCGTCGTCGACGACGACGACGAGGACGAGGCCGAGGGCGAGGACGAGGACGGCGCGCTCGCAGGCGCGTACGAGACCGAGCGCACACTCAGGCCGCCGGACACCGCCACCGCGGCCGCGGCACCCCGCGTCTGGTACCGGGCGTACATGCCATTGGTGTAGGTGCTCCAGGCCCGCACGCCCTGACTCGCGCAGACCTGCCGGGCCGCCCACGCGTTGGTCGCCGGGTCGTACAGGTTGCGCCCGCCCACCCAGCCGCCGTGCGCCCGCATGTTGATCTGCCACAGTCCACGGGAGTCCTCACCGACCGTGGCGTGGGCGTAGGTGTTGCCGCCCGACTCCGCCAGGGCCATCGCGACCCAGGTCGACAGCGACGCTCCCCCGCACCCGGCGAGACCCGCGTTCGCCGCGACCCGGGCGATCTGGGAGTCCGGGATCCTGCTGCCGGTCGCGGCGCTGGCCGGATTCGCGGTGGCGAACATGCTGGCGCCCACGCCGAGCACGCCGAGCGCGGCGACGGTGGCGCCTCGACGCTGGGTCGAAGGCTTCCGATGCTTTCCCTTGGCCATTCTCTGACATCTCGTTTCGGTGTCGTGGAGCACGGTCACAGAATTACTGCTGACAGCCACAAGGAGCCCGGCTGAATCTTTTTTTTAAATGGGCAGCACGGATTACTTATTTGTGAAAACCCACACGCGGGCAGGATGTAACCACCGCCCGAGATCATTTATTCGAGCGGCATGGAGAATCTGTGCTCAGCGGGATGGACCGCGAGTGGGCGCGTGCGGCAGCCGCCGTCGGCGTTCAGGCCCGACGGACGCCCGGGCCGCTCGGGCGACCGAGCCAGTCAGGTGCAGGCCGCGCGAGCGACCGGGCCGCCGAACGGACGGGTCACCCGAACCATCAGGCCAGGCAGGCAACGCGGCCCTCAGGCCGCGCGGGATGCCGCGCAACCCAGCGCGAGGTCCCCGATCAGCGTGGCGGGTCCATACAGAGCGATCGGGCCGCGCTGGACCTCGGGCCGAGAAGAAAGGCCGGAACCGTGCGGCACGGCCGGAGAAGGCGACTGGTGGCGGGCGACTCGGACAGAACGCGAGACAGTATCGTGACCGATCTCGCGGGAGTCGGCACGGCAGCCGAAGCGGCCGGGCATTCCCGAAATGCAGGCAACGTCTGGTCCTTCCCGTACGCCTGCGAGGTTAGCTGTCGGGTGCGGACCGGGAAGTCCGGCCATCCGTATACGGACGGCTTAACCCCGAGAGCAGCCCATCACGCGGCTGCTCAGAGGAACCTGGTTCCCCCGCTTCTGCCCAACTGACATGGAGGGGACCTCGAGCCGTGGGCAGAACTCGGCGTCGGCTCGAAGCGTCGATGCCAGGCAACCGTAGCGAACTACTCAGGGTAGTGACAAGTACTAGTTCAGTACGAATCCAGCCACCCATCCGTGACGATGCGTGCCTAGAGCTGTGGCGCAGGTACTATCTGACATCATCTTCCGCCTCGGCGACGCATCGCATCGACCTCGCCACCCGGACGGGAGAAGCGGTGGCCCCGGCGCCTTGGGCCTGATCGAGCGCCCGCACGCGACTCGCGAGACGATCGGAGCGTGAGCGCGCCGGCGTCGTACTCACGGTCTGCGCATCGCCCGGTCGGCCGACGCGCCCGTCCACCCGCAACCCCGGTTCCGCCGAACCGGACCGAAAGAGCAGCCATGCCCGTCGTCGTCGCGACCATGGTGCCCAGGCCGGACCAGGTCGACGAGGTCCGCGCGATCCTGCTCGCGGCCATCCCCCAGGTTCACCAGGAAGCGGGTTGCCTGCTCTACGTGCCGCACGAGGCCCCCGGGAGGTTCGTGTTCGTCGAGGAAGGGGCGGATGACGCGGCGCTGGCCGCGTCTAATGGCACTGTGAGCTGCTAGAACAGCCGGCGGCGGCCTGCGGGACAACATCGTCCACAGACCGCCGCCGGTACACTAGGAATAGCCAGTCAGAACTGCAGGTGACCAGAACTGCAGAGGCTGGGGAACGCGCGGATCAGGCTGCGGCCCCGGCCATCGCAGTGCAGCTTTCCATGCACGTCCGGCAGGCCTTGGCAAGCCGGGAAAGCTGCGCGTCGCGCGGCATCTTCTCGCACATCTCGGCGGTGGTCCCGCAGATGCGCGCGCACATCGCGCACATGTCGGCGCGCAGCGGGGACATGCGGCACATCATTTCGGCGCAGGTCCGGGTAATGGCGGCGCAGTCCATCATCAGGCGCATGTCAGCCGCGTCAATCATCGCGCCGGGCATGTCCATACAGTACGAGATGGTCTCCTCGCACAACACCGAACAGGACATGCATTCGTCGATGGCCTTACGCGTGGACTCGCGCATTTTTTCTGTGTGCTGCATGGGACACCTCCGGTGTGCGGGCGGCGGCGTTGGCGCCGCCCCGGAACCCGCCTGCGGCGGGTGTTCGGGCATCCCTGACGATAGCTTTGGTCAACGAATCTGCATCCCGACAGTCTAACGTCTCCGACGTTTCCTGAAACGTCACGACAGGGCCGGGAGATCCGTGGTCTGGGGAACGTGCCGTCCGCTCTGGCCCGGCGCGAGCGCCGGGGGAAGACGCGGATGGGCGAGCACTGCCCGTCCGGCGGTGAAAACCCCACGCACCGCGTTCCGGTGCTCGAACACACTCAGATCACCCGGGTCGGAGTCCAACAGGATCGCGTCGAACACGTAGCCAGGGGCGAGGCGACCACGCTGCTGGCCTGGCGCGCACAGGGCGGCGCCGTTCGCGGTCGCGGCGAGCAGAGCCTCCGGTGGGGTGAGCCCGGCGCGGCGCAGGTGACTGATCTCGGCAAGGTTGCCGCCATGGCGGTTGCGGTGCCGGGCATCGCTGCCGACAGCGATGCGGACCCCGGCCGCGCGGGCCACCGCGATGGTGTCGGCGAGCGCGGCGGCGGTCGCCTCGGCGCGTTCGACCGCCCAGCCGGGCAGGACACCGGTGCCAGCGAGCGCAGCGAGATCCAGGTAGGACGACAGGGTCGGCACCAGGGTCACCCCACGTGCCGCCATCGCGGCGGCGGCCCGTTCATCGAGGCCGATCCCGTGCTCGATCGAACGCGCCCCGGCGCCGGCCGCCGCCTCGACCGCCCGGGAGCCCAGGGCATGCATCATCACCGGCCGGCGGAACCGGGCGGCCTCGACGACGGCGGCGGCCAGTTCGGCCGGGGGAAACAGCAGGTCGGCATGCCCGGGGCGGGTGGACATCACCCCGCCACTGGCATAGATCATCACCCAGTCGGCGCCGGCCCGCAGCACACCGCGCACGGCCGTGGGCAGATCACCGGCCGTATCCGTCGAGTGCGCCGGCCGGCCCGGGTAGTCCGGGCCGAGCACGTCCTCGGCGGACTCGAGGCCGGGTCCGAGGATGGCGCCGTCGCCGTGCCGGCCCGTACGGCTCAACGCCACCACCGACACGACGAGCCGCGGTCCCGGCACCACCCCGGCCGCGAGGGCATCGCGCACCCCCGCATCGGCGCCGCCGGCGTCACGCAACCCGGTGACCCCGGCCAGCACGGTGGCCCGCAGCGCCTCGGCGGCCTGCAGGAACCGGGTCGACAGCGGCGCGGTGACCAGCTCGAACGGGTCATACGTGGCCTGGGTGACGTGGGCATGGCAGTCGATCACCCCCGGCATCACGAACAGACCGCGCGCGTCGACGTCGAACGCGTCCGGCTCAAGCGGCAGGCCCACGCCGACGGCCTGAACCACTCCGTCACGCACCGCGACGTCACAGGGCTCACCAAACCGCCCGCTCTCGTCGAGCAGGTGGCACTCACGCAGCGTGAAGTCGCGAGCCGCCCGTTCCGCGCGCCGCGCTGACGAAGCGTCGGCGGCGTTGGCTGGAACCGCGGAGTCAGCTGGAACCGCGGCGTTGGCGGGGACAGCCGCGTCGGGCCCGCCGGAGGCATCCGATGGAGCCGTCGGGCGGGACGGTTTGGGCGAGGGCGAGGATGCCCGGAATTCAGACAAGGCGCCACTTCCTGCTGGGTGGGGTGGACGGCCTCTGACACCGACGGCGACGGCACCGTGACCGAACCGCGGCCACGGTGCCGTCGCCGGGAACCGGCGACCACGATGAGTGCCGTGCCCGACAGGCCGGTCAGATCGGGCGGTCAGGAAGCCCGGAAGTCCGCAGACGTCAGCGGGGACAGGCCGTCGCGCAGACGCGGCAGGTGTCGATGTGGCGGCGATGGGTGAGTGCGTCGGCCCGCGCGCCGCGCAGCCGCGGTGTCACCGCAGCCACCCTCGTGCGCCCGCTCACCGTGCCTCCCACCATCGATCGCTGCGGCCCGCGCGCGCCGCCGGGTCCGCCCGCCCGCGAATCCGACGACCGCAGGCTCGCCTACCCTCACGCCAAGGTAACCAACACACTTCTCTGACGCAATGCGTCAGGTGGGGATCCCCGCTCCGACGGGATCTCGATCACTGGGGATGACAGCGGCTCACACACCTGGTCACACTTGTCCCGATGAGCACATCACCGCATCCTCGGCGCCAGCCCGAGCGGCCACGCGACGCGCTGGGCCGCCCGCTGACACCGGGTGCCACCGGGGTCATGCCACTCGACCTGCCCGCCGCACTGCCGCCCGCGGCGACGCTTGCCGCCGCTCAGCACCTGTTCGACACCGGCCACCCGTTCCAGGCGCACGAGGTGCTCGAGGCCGCCTGGAAGGCCGCCGGTGACGATGATCGGGCGCTGTGGCGGTCACTGACGCAGCTGGCCGTCGGCCTCACCCATCTGGCTCGGGGAAACGTCCCGGGTGGGGTCACGGTGCTCGCGCGGGCGGCCGAGGGCCTCGGCCCCTATGTCGGGCGCGGCCCACATGGCGTGGATGCGGACGGCCTGGTCCGCTGGTGCGAACAGACTGCCCGCGCCGCCGTGGACGGCAGTCTGGCGGCCGCCACCCGCGACGGAGGCGCCGGATCCGGCGACCGACCCTCGGCCACGGAGATCGACTCGTCCGCGGCGACAGTTGCACTGCGTCCACCTCGTCTGGTGCGATGATGCGATAAAGTCACTGCGGCTTGCTGAGTCCCGTCAATGGACTCACCGGAATGCTCACACACCGGCACTTGTTACTCCGGCAAGAGGGGGAAGGTGGACGGGTGACCGGCCACTGAAGTGGACGAGGAGATCCGATGGAAGACGCAGTGATTGTCGACGCGGTCCGCACGGCGTCGGGCCGGGGCAAGCCGGGCGGAGCGCTCTCGGCCGTCCACCCGGTGCAGCTGTTGGCGACCGTACTGAACGCGCTGGTCAGCCGGAACGATCTTGACCCGGCGCTCGTCGACGACGTGATCGCCGGGTGTGTGACCCAGATCGGCGAGCAGTCGGCGAACATCGCGCGTACCGCCCTGCTGTCCGCGGGTTTCCCCGAGTCGGTGCCCGCCACCACCGTCGACCGCCAGTGCGGCTCGAGCCAGCAGGCCGCCCACTTCGCCGCCCAGGGCGTGATCGCCGGCGCCTACGACATCGTCATCGCCTGCGGGGTGGAGTCGATGAGCCGGGTGCCGATGGGCTCCCAGACCGCCGGTCAGGACCCCTTCGGCCCCGGAATACATGCCCGCTACCCCGAGGGCCTGGCGTCTCAGGGCATCGGGGCGGAGCTCATCGCGGCCCGGTGGAAGCTTGACCGCGACGCGCTCGACGCGTTCTCGGCCCGCTCCCACCAGCTTGCCGCCGCCGCGGCCGCCGCCGGGGACTTCGCCGCCGAGATCGTCCCGGTCCCGATCGTCCGGCCTGACGGCACGAGCACGACCCATCTCGTGGACGAGACGGTGCGCCCCGGCACCACCGTGGAGAAGCTGGGGACGCTGCGGCCGGCCTTCCACACGCCGGCGTGGGCCCAGCGGTTCCCCGAGATCGGCTGGAACGTCACCCCGGGCAACTCGTCTCCGTTGACCGACGGTGCCTCCGCCGTGCTCATCATGAGCGCGTCGAAGGCGCGGGAGCTCGGCCTGCGGCCCCGGGCCCGCTTCCACGCCTTCGCCGTCGTCGGCGACGACCCGCTGCTGATGCTCACCGCGCCCATCCCCGCCACCCGCAAGATCCTCACCCGGGCCGGCCTGTCCATCGACGACATCGACGCCTACGAGGTCAACGAGGCGTTCGCGCCGGTCCCGCTGGCCTGGGCGCACGACACCGGCGCGGACCCGGCGAAGCTCAACCCGCGCGGCGGCGCGATCGCGCTCGGCCACGCTCTCGGCGGCTCGGGCACCCGCCTGCTCACCACCCTGGTCAACCACCTGGAGGCCACCGGCGGGCGCTACGGCCTGCAGACGATGTGCGAGGGCGGCGGCATGGCCAACGCGACCATCATCGAACGCCTCTGACCGGCTTCGGGACCGGTGCCGGTCAGCGGCGCCGGTCCGTCAGCGGGTGAGGGCGGTGACGGACAGCTGCTGGACGGACGCGGAGGTGCAGGCGGTCTCGTCCGACAGCGTCCGCCGCAGAGCCGTGCGCGACCCCGGCGGGTAGACCCGAAGCGCTGTCACGACGGTCGTCTGGCCGGGCTGGTCGCACCCTTCCTGGATGCCGGGATGCACGATGCGCAGGGTGGCCGAGGCCGTCCCGCCCGGGGCCAGGGTGAGCGGCGCGGCGGCCGGCCCGGTCCGGGTGGCTGCCGCGCCGACCTGGTGTCCCGCGGAGTTCAGATAGGACACCCCGGGGAAGCCGAGCAGCGTGCAGGTCACCCGGCTGGTGTTGGTCAGCACCAGCCGCTCGTAGGTGCTGCCGGCAGCCCCTTCGGGATCGGCGATGCTCAGTGACAGCGCTGTGGCCGGGCACCGCGCGGACGACCCGGCACCGGCACCGCTGCCCGACCGGGCCGGCTGGGAGTGTGCTCCCGAAGCTCCCGAAGCCGGGGCGCTTCCCGAGGTCCGAGAGGTGCCCGCGGACGCCGTGCCGCCCCGGGCCGCGGTCACGCTCGGCGACGGCGGGCCCGGGGCGGGTGTCACCGTCCCCGACCCGTTCCGCGCGCTCGAGGCCGGCGGGCCGCCGGCAGTCGCGATCGTCGCCGAGCTCCCCCCGTTGTCCGAGGCGCATCCGGCCGCGCCGACGACCACGAGCGCGGTGGCGGCGACCAGCCATGCCGCCCGCGCCCGCGGACGCCTCCCCCCGGACATCGGCCAACGACTCCCCCCGGGCACCGGACCCCCGCTCCCGGGGACCACCGATGGGTACACCCGTCGGGACGACTTGCCATACCGGTGATACCTGCGCATGGCGACCTCCCCCAGTCCGGCGCCCGGTCGGGCGCGGCGCCGGAGTGCTCGTGCGGCACCCCTTCGGATCATCACCGATGTCCGAGCCGGCGCGGCCGGCACCATCCTTCATCCTCGTCGCCACCCATCATTCCCACTGTCACGGTGCGTGACACCAGGCATTCGGGCTGGCCCGCCGGAGGCGCCCCGACCTCACCCGCGCCGGGTCGCGGCAGTACCAGACGGCCAGCGGCACTACCAGACGGCCGGGTGAGCGGGCCGGACGCGCGCCAGGCCGGAGGCGGCCGATCGCTGGACGAGGGCGCCATGGCGTGATCTTTTACGGATGGCCGCCGCAGGGTCTGGACCGTCCGGCGACCACGGGTCATCGTGAAAACGAACGGGCTTCCCGACGCGTCGAAACCCGGATAAGGGGTAAGGCATCGTCAGGTCGACCCGCACCGACCGGAAGGGATCATGACCGACTCCGCCGACGCCGGATGTAGTTCCGGCCGACCCACGCACGCGCCGACGGGGGTCGACCGTTGATCGAGGCGCTTCTGTTGATACTCGGGCTCGCGCTCGTCGCGGCCTGTGGCGTGTTCGTGGCCGCCGAGTTCGCCCTCATCACCGCCGACCGGCCCTCCGTGGAGCGGGCGGCGCAGCGCGGGGAGCGCGGGGCCCGCGGGGTTCTGGCCGCGCTGCGTACGCTGTCCACCCAGCTTTCGGGCGCGCAGCTCGGCATCACGATAACGAACCTGGCCATCGGTTTCCTCACCGAGCCGGCCATCGCCGACCTGCTGCGCGGGCCGCTGCGTGCGGCCGGCATCTCCGGCGGCGCCGTCGACGCGCTGTCGGTGACGATCGCGATGGTGCTGGCCACCGCGGTCACCATGGTGTTCGGCGAGCTGGTGCCGAAGAACCTCGCCCTGTCCAACCCGCTGCCCACCGCCAAGGTGGTGCAGGGGCCGCAGCGGGCGTTCACCCGGGCGGCGGGTCTGCTCATCCGCACCCTCAACGCGACCGCGAACGGGCTGCTGCACCGCATCGGGATCTCCCCGCAGGAGGAACTGGCCTCGGCCCGCTCGGCGCAGGAGCTGTTCTCCCTGGTGGGGCGTTCCGCCGAGCACGGCACGCTGTCGCAGGAGACCGCGACGCTCGTCCAGCGCTCCCTGCTGTTCGGTGATCGCACCGCCGAGGACGTGATGACGCCCCGGATGCGGATGCGGACCGTCCACGCCGACGAGCCCATCAGCGAGGTGATCACCCTTACCCGGCGCACCGGGCATTCCCGCTTCCCCGTGCTCGGCGCCGACAGTGACGACGTCGTCGGCGTCATCCACATCAAGAACGCCGTCGGCGTCCTGGAGGAGGATCGCGAGCACACGCCGGTACGGGAGGTCATGGTCGCGCCGGTGACCGTCCCGTCCACGTTGCTGCTCGAGCCGCTGCTGGAGACTCTGCGCGCCGGCGGGCTGCAGATGGCCATCGTCGTCGACGAGTTCGGCGGCACGGACGGCCTGGTCACCGCCGAGGACCTCATCGAGGAGATCGTCGGTGACGTCGTGGACGAACACGACCGGGTCTCCCCCCGCGCCCTGCGCCGCCGCGACGGCACCTGGCTGCTGTCCGGACTGCTGCGCCCCGAGGAGGCCGGCAACATCACCGGGATCGCCGTCCCCACCGATGACACCTACCAGACTCTCGGCGGGCTCATGGCCCGCGCGCTAGGGCGCATTCCGCGAGCCGGGGACACGTCCCTGCTGGACGGGGTGCGCTACACCGTCGAACGGATGGATGGTCGCCGGGTCGATCGGATCCGGCTCGACCCGCTCACCGCCGCGAGAGGCGCAGGAGCCGGCGCCGGCTCCTTGCGGGAGCAGGAGACGAGCATCCGATGAGCCCCCTGCTCGCGGTCTCGGCGACGATCGCCCTGCTCGTTCTCAACGCCCTGTTCGTCGGCGCCGAGTTCGCCCTGATCTCGGCCCGCCGCACGAACATCGAGCCGATGGCGGAGTCCGGCAACCGAATGGCCCGGATCACTCTGGGCGCGATGGAGCACGTGTCGCTGATGCTCGCCGGTGCGCAGCTCGGCGTCACCGTCTGCACCCTGGGCCTGGGTGCTCTCGGCGAACCAGCGGTCGCCCACCTGCTGCACGGTCCGTTCGAGGCCATCGGCCTGCCCTCGGCACTGCTGCATCCGGTGTCGTTCGCCCTCGCCCTCGCCCTGGTCACCTTCCTGCATGTCGTGGTCGGTGAAATGGTCCCGAAGAACATCGCCCTGGCCATGCCGGACCGGGCCGTCCTGCTACTCGCGCCGATGCTCGTCGGCTTCGTCCGGATCGGAAAGCCGCTGATCATCGTGCTGAACAAGGTCGCGAACCTGTCGCTGCGCGCCCTCGGCGTCGAGCCGAAGGACGAGATCGCCAGCACCTTCACCCGCGACGAGGTGGCCGGACTCGTCGAGGAGTCACACCGGGAGGGTCTGCTCGCGCAGGACGAGCACGAGCTGCTCACCGGCGCGCTCTCCTTCGAGGAACGCACCGCTCGCAGCGTTCTGCTCGCGCCCGGCGGCCTGGTCACGGTCCCGCCGACGATCACACCCCGGGAGGTCGAGCAGCTGGCCGCCCGCACCGGCTACACCCGCTTCCCCGTTCTCGACGAGGCCGGCCAGCTCACCGGCTATCTGCATCTCAAGGACGTGCTGGAGACCCGCTCGGCCCGGCGGGCGAGCCCGGTGGCCGCCAAGTGGATCCGTCCGCTGGCCCATGTCGGCAAGGACGACAGCCTGCGTACGGCGCTCGCGACCATGCAGCATTCCGGTGCCCATCTCGCCCGGGTCACCGACGACGCGGGCGAGGTCCTCGGCCTGGTTGCCCTCGAGGACATCCTCGAGGAGCTGGTCGGGGAGATCCGCGACGACGCCGTCCGCAACCGCACCCGCCAGGAGCCCCAGCCCGCCTGACGGGGGCTCCGCGCACCAGCCCAACCCGCGTCGACTCGGATCGAGGGGCATACTGTTCGGATCGAGGGGCCTACTGTCACGAGATCACTGCTGGTAGGAGCATTTGCGCGGCCGCCGAGCGCGATGTCGCCGTTCCGACAAACCCCGGGACGGCGCCGCTATACCACGTACTGATATGAAAAGGTGGACGGACTGACGCCAGCCACGAGGGGGGCGTCGTCGTAGCTGGGGGTATGCGGAGCGTAGGCGCCGCAGGAGTGGGGCACGGTGACGGGGTCGGCACTACCGCCGCTGACCGGGGGCACCGCGCGACCGTTGCAGCCTGACGATCCCCGAAGCCTCGGGGCCTACCAGGTTGTCGGCCGGCTCGGGCAGGGCGGGATGGGCACGGTGTTCCTCGGCCGGGCACCCGACGGCAGCGCCGTCGCGATCAAGGTGATTCGCCCGGAGCTCGCCCAGCGGCCCGAATTCCGGGCCCGGTTCGCCCGCGAGGCGCAGAGCGCGCGGCGGGTCCGCCGGTTCACCACCGCCGCCGTGCTCGACGCCGACTCCCACGGCCCCCAGCCCTATCTGGTGACCGAGTTCGTCGAGGGACCGACGCTGTCCCGGCACGTGTCGATCCGCGGACCGCTGCGCCCCGCCGACCTGGAGCAGCTCGCGGTCAGCACGACCACCGCGCTGGCCGCCATCCACGCCGCCGGCATCGTGCACCGCGACCTGACCCCCGGCAACGTCCTGCTGTCCCCGGTCGGACCGAAGGTGATCGACTTCGGCCTGGCCCGTGAGTTCGACGCGGACACGGAGCTGTCCCGTAATGTCCGCCAGGCCATCGGCACCCCCGGCTACATGTCGCCGGAGCAGATCCTCGGCACCCCGATCACCTCGGCCGTGGATGTCTTCTCCTGGGGCGCGGTGATGATCTTCGCCGCCACGGGCCAACCGCCGTTCGGCACCGGCCGGACGGAGGCGATCCTCTACCGGATCGTCAACGAGCCGCCCAAGCTCGACGCCGTGAACCCCGAGCTGCGCGGTCTTGTCGAGGTCGCGATGGCCAAGGATGCCGCCGCCCGCCCGAGCGCGGAGGAGCTGCGGGCCGCGCTGATCGCCGGCGGAACCCCGCAGATCCGCCCGGCTGGCACCGCCGGAACCGTCGGCGGCGCGGTCTCCAGTCCGGGTGCGGCACCGGCCGCGAGCGCATCGGCCGCCGAATCCGACCCGTCGTCCTCGCCGCATCGACGCCGATGGGGGCGGCGTGGACGCGGCAGCACCGGCGGCACGAATCCGCGGATGCCCTCGGGCCTGACTGGTGAGTCCGCGGTCTCACCACCAGCGATGTCGGGCTCGTCACCCGCTTGCGTGGACCCGGTGGCCTACAGCCGGTCACCCTCGTCGTCCGGCGCCCCGTCGCCCACCGGCTGGTCGGCGACGCCAGCCACCCCGGCCGGCCCGGGACACCCGGTGAGCTCGACCATGCCGCAGACCCAGCTCTCCCCGCCGCCGGTGGCCTCACCACCACCCGCGATCGTGCGCACGTCCTCGACGCCGCCAGTCCCGCCCACGCAGCCGCCGTCCTCAGTCGCGTCGCTGCCGTCCTCGGGTTCCGCCGCGGCGACGGATGTCTCGGCGACGGCGGGGTCCTCGGCCACGGCGGGGTCCTCGGCGACGGCGGGGTCCTCGGCGACGGCGGGGTCCTTGGCAACGGCGGGGTCCTTGGCGGCAGCGGGGGCGAGCAGACGCCGCGGACGGCGGATCGTGCTGCTCGGTGGCGGCCTGGCGGTGCTGCTCGCGGCCGCGGTGGCCGTCCCGCTCGCACTGCGCGGCGGGGGATCGTCACCACCGAGCGCCGCCGAGCGCACGAGGGTGTCGACGGAGCTGGCCGCCCAGGCAGGCTCCGCGCGGCCCCGGGATCCGCGCCTCGCGGCCCAGCTGAGCCTCGCGGCCTACACGGTCGCCCCGACCGCCGCGGCCCGGGACGCACTCATCGCCTCGTTCGCCGCGTCGACGGCGACTCGGCTGGCGCCCACCGGCACCATCTATTCTGATCTTGCGCTGAGCCCGGACGGCACCGTGCTGGCCGCCACCGACAGCGCCGGACGCCTGCGTCTGTGGCGGCTCGCCGACGGGCAGCCCCCCACAGTGACTGCCCGGGGCTCCGGCGGCGATCACGCCAGCGGCGTCGTGTTCGCCGCCGACGGCCGGACCCTGGCGACCGGCGGCGCGACCGACGCCGGTCAGCTGTGGGATGTCACCGACCCGACCCATCCGCGTACGCTCGGCCAGCTCGGTGCGCAGGCCACCGCGGTGCGCCGACTGGCGCTGTCGTCCCCGGCCCATCTGCTGGCCACCGCCGGCGTCGACTGGTCGGTGGGGCTCTGGGACATCAGTGACCCGAGCGGTCCGCGTCCGCTGAATCCGCTCATCGGCCGAGCGGGGCCGGTGACCGGCGTGGCGCTGCGCCCGGACGGTGCCCTGCTCGCCGTCGCCGGCGTCAACGGAACCGTGCAGCTGTGGAACGTGCGCGACCCGGCGTCGCCGAGCCAGGTCGGGATGGTGCCCGGCCACAGTGGTGCGGTGAACACCGCGACGTTCAGCCCCGACGGGCACCTGCTCGCGACCGGCGGCGACGATCGGAGCGTGCAGATCTCCGACGTCAGCGACCCGGCGCAGCCACGGGTCGTGCGGCGGCTGAGCAGCCACGGGTCCGCGGTGACGGCCGTGGCATTCACCGGCGCCGGTCAGGTGGTCAGCGCCGACACCGCCGGCACGATCGCCTACGAGAACCTCGACGGCTCCGCCTCCAGCTCCGGCTCCGGCGGTACCGAGGGTTCGACCAGTGGGGCGGTCACCCGGCTCAGCTCCTTGGGCCGGGCGGTTCAAGCGCTCAGCTCCACCCAGGGCGGCACCGTCGCGGCGACCACCGACGACGGCGCGATCGTCGTCGCCACCGTCGACCCGACGCGGTTGCGTCGGCTGGCCTGCGTGAATTCGGCGGTGGCCCCGAACCGCGCGCGGTGGGACAGCCTCGTGCCCGGCATCCCCTTCACCGACGCCTGCGCCCGCTGAGTTCCGTCCGCGCCCGCCGGGCTCCGTTGGACGCCCGCGCCCATCGAGCTTCTTGCCCGGAGGCCGCCATGGATCGGCCGGAGGCTGATCGGGCTCAGGGACTCAGGTCACGGACGGCACCCCGCACGTCGACCTCATCACGTCCGTCGCCTGGGCCTCAGGCCGTCCATCACGGGTCGGGCGGTGCCCCGGCCCCGACCTCAGGCGGGTACCGGGGCAACGCCCTGGGTGAGGGACGTCAGCCTGGCCACGTTCTCGTTCACCGTCTCGTCCGTACGCGGCACATAGTGCGCGTCGAACGCGATCTTCCGACCGTTCTGCAGGTAGTACCGCAGGAACGCGGCCGTCGCCGGCCTGCGCAACGACTCGGGCAGCGCGTAGACGTACAGCGGCTTGCACAGCGGCAGGTAGAGCCCGGTGCCCACGGCGACGGCGGTGGGGGCGACGCATCCGTCACCCTCGCCGTTGTCGATCTCCACGCCGCGCAGTCGGCCGCCGAACGTCTCGTAGGTCGGATAGTCGAGGAACCCGATGGACAGGCGGTCGCCGGCCACGTCGTTGGCGACACCGCTGAGATCGGTCTGCTGCTGGTAGGACCGTGACCTGTCACTCGCGTCGCTGATCGTCGCGTTGAACACCTGCGCCTGCACCGAAGTACGCGTCGGTCCGACAAAACTGATCGGCTCGTCCGGGAACGAGGCATCGATCTGGTTCCACCGGGTGACGGAGGAACTCGCGCCCCAGACCTGCCGGACCTGCTTGAGGGTCAGGCAGTGCAGCCAGGTGTTCTGCGGGTTGACCACGATCGGCAGCGTGTGGTGGGCCACTTCGAATCCCACCAGCCGCTTGGCGCAGGACGGGTCCTTCAGTGACCCCGGGTTCGGCTCGAAGGAGGCATCGGCCAGCTCCACCTTGCCGCTGCACAGGGCGTCGAAGCCATCCTCGGTGCTGCTCGACTCGACGCTCACGGTCACGTTGCGCTGGGACTGGCGGAACTCGTTGTACGCCGTCTCCGAGATCGGCGCGACCTCGGACGACCCGGCGACGCGCACCAGGTGCGCGGCCGGGGCCGGCTCCGGCGACGGGCTGGCCGTCTCCGGGATCGGGTCGGTGGTGGGGAATGGCCCGGCCGAGGCCACCGCGGCGGGCTCGGAGCCGGAGTCCCGGTTGACCAGCACCACACCCGCCGTCGCACCGGCGGCGACGAACAGGACCGCGGCGACCAGCGCGGCGATCATCGTCCGACGCGAGCCGAAGATCCCGCCACCGCCAGCCGGGCCACCGGCCGGCGCATGCCCGCCCACCGGGCCAGCACCACCACCACCACCAGCACCGGCCACGCCCGCCAGGGTCGGCCCGGCCGCACCCGTGGCGGACTCGGCCGTCACCCTCGTGATCTCGTCGGCGGACGTCGTCCCGGCGCTGCCGGCCGCGACGACTCCGGACGTGCCTGGGCCGGACGCGTTTGGGGCCCCGGCACCGGCATCGGCGGAGGCCTGGGCACGATCCGGGGACCAGCCGAGCGGGGTCGTGCCGCCACTGGACTGGAACGGGGGCAACGAGCCGAGGCTCGCCGCGTCCGGCGGACGGATCACCGCCGTCACGTCGTACGGCTCCTCGGCAGGCGCCGCGGCGAACACCCCGCTGCCCGCCCGGGCCGCCCGGTCGGCGAAGTCGGCGGCGAGCAACGCGGCACCCATCGCGAGGTCCGCGTCGGACCGATGCTCGATCCGGCCGAGCTGCGGAAACGCCTCGCGTAGCCGCTGGGAGACCAACGGGAGGTAGGCAACTCCACCGGACAGCAGAATCCGCGACAGGTCGGCGGGCCCCGCCGGCACCGAACGCAGCGCCCGGCGCAGCGCGCCCACTGTGTCGTCGACCGTTGGACCGGCAAGTGCCTCGAGTTCCTCGCGGGTGAGCGTCACCGAGGTGTTGACTCCGGGCAGCGCGAGGGTCAGCTCAACCTCGCCCTCCTCGGCGAGGACCTCCTTGGCCTGCGCGGCGTCCCGGCTCAGCTGGGCGAGCGCCAGCCGGGTCGCCGGGTCGGACCGGTCAACCTGCTGCGGCCCGATTCCGGCGCGGGTCAGCGCATGGTCGACCAGCAGGGCATCGAGGTCGATTCCGATGCCATGGCGCATGCCCGCCGCCGAGCCCACAAGCTGGAAGCCGAATGGGGAGAACGACAGCACCGCGGTGTCGAGGAAACCGGCGCCGAGGTCGTACCAGCCGACGAGGTCGACGGTCTGCGTGACCGAGGCACGGGCAAGCAGCGTGCCCATGGCGTCGGCGGCCGCGACCGCCGTCACCGGCATCTCCAGCCCCGAGCGCTGCCCGACCGCCTCGGCGAAGGCCTCGCGCCGCGCGGGCGGCCAGAACGTCGGGTAGGTGACGACCACATGGTCCGGAGGGCCGCCGATCTGCTCGGCCGCGGTCGCCACGAGGTGCGCGACCAGCCGGCCGAGCAGACTCTCCCGGCTGTAGGCCGCGCCGCCGAGCACGATCTGGCCGTCGTCCCCGAGACGGCGCAGCAGGTCGGTGGCGGAACGGTCCGGATCGGTGCGCGCCCGACGAGCGGCGGCCCGGGCGAACAACAGGCCGCCGCCCGGCGGGGCGTACACCACCGACGGTAGCCGCCGCTGCCCGCCGAGTTCGAGCACCCGCGGCCAGCCGCCGTCGGCGATCCCCACAATCGTGTGTACGGATCCGACGTCGATGCCGAGCTGATATCCCACCGCGACTCCTGAGCCACCCGTTCGCCAGGCCCGCCCCTCCCAGGAACAACGCGCCCGACCAGCGGCGATTCTTCCCACCGCTGGTCCGATCATCGTAGACGCAAGGTCCGACAATCCGACATGTCCGCTGGTGGACATAAATTTTCAGGATCATTCTGAACCGTGATCACCGCCGGGCGGATGAGGCAGACGTCGCATTCCTGCCAGAACTTGTCGGAGCCGACACCGATGCTGGACGACATGTACGACGACACCGAGCGCTGCGCGCGGGCCGTGCGGTCCAGGGACCCCCGCTTCGACGGCTGGTTCTTCGCGGCCGTGCGCAGCACCGGGATCTACTGCCGCCCGAGCTGCCCGGCTGTCGTTCCCCGGCCCGAGAACCTTCGCTTCTACCCCAGCGCCGCGGCCGCCCAGCAGGCCGGCTTCCGGGCCTGCAAACGGTGCCGGCCGGATGCGAGCCCCGGCTCGCCGCTGTGGGACGTCCGCGCCGACGTCGTGGCCCGCGCGATGCGCCTGATCGCCGACGGTGTGGTCGACCGCGACGGCGTTCCCGGCCTCGCCACCCAGCTCGGCTACAGCACTCGGCAGGTCCAGCGGCAGCTGCTCGCCGAACTCGGTGCCGGCCCGCTGGCGCTCGCCCGGGCGCAGCGGGCGCAGACCGCGCGGATTTTGATCGAGACCAGTGACCTGCCCATGGGCGATGTCGCCTTCGCCGCCGGGTTCACCAGCGTTCGGGCGTTCAACGACACTGTCCGGGAGATCTTCGCGCTCTCCCCCACCGAGCTGCGCCACCGCGCCCGCCATCCGGGCGCCCAGTCCGGGAGAACATCGCGGCCGGCGGTGTCCGCCCGGCTCGGCAGCCCGCCCGGGCCAGCAGGGATCGGGCCAGCAGGGATACTGTCGCTGCGACTGCCGTTTCGCGCGCCGCTGTGTCCGGACAACCTGTTCGGACATCTGGTCGCCACCGCCGTTCCCGGGGTGGAGGAGTGGCGCGAGGGCGCGTTCCGTCGAACCCTGCGCCTGCCGCACGGGCCCGCCGCGGTGGCTCTGCGTCCGCGGCCCGACCACGTCGCCTGCGAGCTCACCCTCGCCGACCTGCGCGACCTGTCCACCGCGATCAGCCGCTGCCGCCGCCTGCTCGACCTCGACGCCGACCCGATCGCCGTCGACGCCCATCTCGCCGAGGACCCGACCCTCGCCGCGCCGATCCACGCCGCGCCCGGCCGCCGGGTTCCGCGCACGGTCGACCCGGCCGAGTTCGCCGTGCGCGCGGTCCTCGGCCAGCAGGTGTCCACCGCCGCGGCCCGCACCCACGCCCGCCGCCTGGTCGAGGCACTCGGCGAACGCGTGGAGGGCCTCGCGGGCGGCCTGACCCACCTGTTCCCCGCCCCACCAGCCCTTGCCGGCGGGCTGGCCACGCTCAGCGACACCGAGCTCGCTCTCCCCCGTGCCCGCCGGGCCGCGCTCACCGGGCTCGCCCGGGCACTCGCCGACGGCGCGATCGACCTCGGCACCGGCGCCGACTGGCGCCAGACCCGCGCCGCGCTTGCCGCCCTACCCGGCCTGGGCCCATGGACCGTCGAGTCGATCGCCATGCGCGCCCTGGGCGACCCAGACGCGTTCCTGCCCACCGACCTCGGCGTCCAGCGCGCCGCCGCGCGCCTCGGCCTGCCGACCACCCCACGCGCACTCGCCGCCCATTCGGCGGCCTGGCGCCCCTGGCGCAGCTACGCCGTCCAGTATCTGTGGGCGACCGGCGACCACCCGATCAACCGCCTGCCTCCCCATCGTGCGCAGAGCGAGGCCCCTGGGACGGCGATGAAGGCGGCCACCCTCTGACCGCTCCCGCCCAGGATGGCGGGCAGGGGCCGAAAAGGGCCCGCCGACCGACCGACCCGCTAGCCCATCCGCTCATCAGGCTCGGCAGACGGCCCGCGGCAGCCAACGGCCCACGGCAGCCAGAAGTCACCCTCCGCGACGTCACCTCGGAGGCCAAGATCCAAGTAGGTCGCCGTGGGGGTATTCGTGTCCGATTTGCCCCCCACGACGACCTGCGTAGGCGGATCTTTCCCGGCGACCGGTCGCGCGGTGTGTCGATCATGAGGTGCGGGCTGGCCTTCGGCGGATCAGGGGGCGTCTCTGTGCGGATCCACGGGCCTCCGCCGAGACGGTGCCTAGACGGTGTGATGGCGCTTTCGGCGGGCGCCAGCTACTCCGAACGTTCCATGAACTCCGAGGATGGCGTGGCCGGTCGGGCGGAGGCGGTGGGCTCGGCGAAGGCGGTGAGGATGGCGTCGGCGGCCAGTGCCGGGGTGAGGGTGCCGTCGCGGACGCGTCGCTCCAGGTCGGGGGTCAGCGCGCGGACCTGCGGGTGGGCGTGCAGGTCGGCGAGCAGACGGTCGCGGACCATCGCCCAGGTCCAGTCGACCTGCTGGCGGCGGCGGCGGGCGGCGAGTTCGCCGGAGGCGTCGAGGGTGTCCTGATGCTTGACGATCTGCGCCCAGACCGTGTCGACGCCGGTGCGTTGTTCGGCGCTGCAGGTCAGCACGGGGGTGTTCCAGTCTCGCGGGCCCGAGGCACCCTGCAGCATCCGCAGGGCACCGGCGAGTTCGCGGGCGGCGCGGCGGGCGTCGAGTTCGTGCGGGCCGTCGGCCTTGTTCACCGCAATGACATCCGCGAGCTCGAGCACACCCTTCTTGATGCCCTGCAGCTGGTCGCCGGTACGGGCCAGGGTAAGGAACAGGAACGTGTCGACCATGTCGGCGACCGTCGTTTCCGACTGGCCGACGCCGACCGTCTCGACGATGACCACGTCGTAGCCCGCGGCCTCCATGATGACCATCGCCTCGCGGGTGGCCTTGGCAACCCCGCCGAGGGTGCCCGCCGTGGGCGACGGACGGATGAACGCCGCCGGGTCGACCGAGAGCGCCGCCATCCGGGTCTTGTCGCCGAGGATGCTGCCGCCGGTGCGGGTCGAGGACGGGTCTACGGCGAGCACCGCCACCTGGTGGCCGCGGCCGGTGAGCGAGGTGCCGAGCGCGTCGATGAAGGTCGACTTGCCGACCCCGGGCACGCCGGTGATACCCACCCGGCGTGCCTTGCCCGCATGCGGCAGCAGCGCCACCAGCAGCTGCTGCGCGAGCGCGCGGTGGTCGGGCCGGCTGGACTCGACCAGCGTGATCGCCCGCGCGATCCAGGTACGCGACGCGGCGAGCACGCCGTCCGCGTACACACCCAGGTCGATCGGCGGCCGACTCACGATGCGGGGAACGGCCGCAGGACCTGCGATGCCCATGCCCATGCCCATGCCAATGGCGACGGCGACGGCGACGGCGACGGCGACACCGACGGCGATCGCGGTGGCGATGCCGTCACCCGTGCGACCAGGAGCAACGGTGACGGTTCCAGTCCCGGGGACAGCTCGCTCACGGCGGCGCCCACGCTCAGGTGGCGGTGTGGCCGAGCTGCGCGGACAGGGCGGTCAGCAGGTCCAGTGCGGCGTCGGCGATCACCGTCCCGGGCGGGAAGATCGCCGCCGCGCCGGCCGCCCGCAGCTCGTCGAAGTCGCCGGGCGGGATGACGCCGCCAACCACGATGAGGATGTCGGACCGGTCGAGCGCCGCGAGCTCCTCGCGCAGCGCCGGCACCAGGGTGAGGTGCCCGGCGGCGAGCGACGAGACGCCGACGATCTGCACATCCGCCTCGACCGCTTGGCGGGCGACCTCGGCGGGCGTCTGGAACAACGGGCCGACGTCCACGTCGAAACCGATGTCGGCGAAGGCGCTGGCGATCACCTTCTGGCCGCGGTCGTGGCCGTCCTGGCCCATCTTGGCCACGAGGATGCGCGGGCGGCGCCCCTCCTGCCGCTCGAACTCGGCTGCCGCCTCGCGGGCGGCGGCGATGTTGCCGGCAGGTCCCGCCTCGTCCCGGTACACGCCGGAAATGGTACGGATCTGGCCCGAATGGCGCCCGTAGACCTTCTCCAGCGCGTCGGAGATCTCCCCCACCGTCGCCTTGGCCCGGGCGGCGTCGACGGCAAGCGCCAGCAGGTTCTGCTCGAGGCCCTGTCCCCGGCGCCCGTCGCGGGCGGCGTCTGCGGCGGCGGTCAGCGCGTGCAGCGCCGCCTCGACGGTGGGGCCGTCCCGCTCGTCCCGCAGCCGGCGCAGCTTGTCGACCTGCTCGGTGCGCACCGCCGAGTTGTCGACCTTGAGCACCTCGATGGCCTCGTCGGCGTCGACCCGGTACTTGTTCACCCCGATCAGCGGCTGACGGCCCGAGTCGATCCGCGCCTGGGTACGCGCGGCGGCCTCCTCGATGCGCATCTTCGGGATGCCGGCATCGATGGCCTGCGCCATGCCGCCGGACGCCTCCACCTCGGCGATGTGCCCCCAGGCTTTCCGGGCAAGATCGTAAGTGAGGCGTTCGACGTAGTAGCTGCCGCCCCAAGGGTCGATGACCCTCGTGGTGCGCGACTCCTGCTGCAGGAGCAACTGGGTGTTGCGGGCGATGCGGGCGGAGAAGTCGGTGGGCAGCGCCAGCGCCTCGTCGAGCGCGTTGGTGTGCAGCGACTGGGTGTGGCCCTGGGTGGCGGCCATCGCCTCCACGCAGGTGCGCACCACGTTGTTGAACACGTCCTGGGCGGTCAGCGACCAGCCCGACGTCTGCGAGTGGGTGCGCAGCGACAGCGACTTGGCGCTCCTCGGGTCGAACTGCTTGACCAGCTTCGCCCACAGCAGCCGGGCGGCGCGCAGCTTCGCGACCTCCATGAAGAAGTTCATGCCGATCGCCCAGAAAAATGACAGCCGGGGCGCGAACGCATCGATTTCCAGCCCGGCGGCAAGACCCGCCCGGATGTACTCCACGCCGTCCGCCAGCGTATAGGCAAGTTCGAGGTCGGCCGTCGCTCCGGCCTCCTGCATGTGGTAACCGGAAATGGAGATCGAGTTGAATTTCGGCATCCGCTGCGAGGTGAACGAGAAGATGTCCGAGATGATCTGCATCGACGGCTGCGGCGGGTAGATATAGGTGTTGCGGACCATGAATTCCTTGAGGATGTCGTTCTGGATGGTCCCGGCGAGCTGCTCGGGCGCCACCCCCTGCTCCTCGGCCGCGACGATGTAGAGCGCGAGCACCGGCAGGACGGCGCCGTTCATGGTCATCGACACGCTCATCCGGTCCAACGGGATGCCGTCGAACAGCTGGCGCATGTCGAGGATGGAGTCGATCGCGACGCCCGCCATGCCCACGTCACCGGTGACCCGTGGATGGTCGGAGTCGTAGCCGCGGTGGGTGGGCAGGTCGAAGGCGACTGACAGGCCCTTCTGGCCGGCCGCGAGATTCCGCCGGTAGAACGCGTTGGACGCCGCGGCGGTGGAGAAACCGGCGTACTGGCGAATCGTCCACGGTTGCGTGACATACATCGCGGGATAGGGCCCGCGCAGGAACGGGGCAACCCCCGGGTAGGTACCCAGAAAGTCGAGGCCGTCGGTGTCGGCCGCCGTGTAGAGCGGCTTGACGGCGATGCCTTCGGGGGTGTCCCAGGTCAGGGCTTCGACATCCTTGCCGGTCGCCGCCTCGACGGCGGCACGCCATTCCCGCTCGGGCACATCGGCGCCGGCCGGCGGGCCGCCCAGCGCGACAGCGGAGAAGTCCGGGATCACGCCGGACGCCGACCTGACGGGCGGAGTCCCGGTCGAAGAGGTTCCACCGGGCGGCGTCCCGGCCGCGGCGGCCCCAGCGGACGACGCCGGCACGGCGGACTGCTCTGCCGGGCTGGGCTGGTTGGTGCTGTCGACGGACATCAGGCGACTCCCGCCTCGGCCAGCGCCGCCTCGAGTACCGCGACGGCGTTACATCCTGTGAACACGTATCCGCCGATGCCGGCCTCGGCGTCGGCGTCGGCCCGAGAGCCGGGTTTGCCGGCCAGCCACACCTGGCCCGCACCCGCGGCGCGCAACGCCCTGGTCACCGCGGCGGCATGCTCGGCGTAGACCTTGTCCGCCGAGCACAGGCAGGCCACGGCCGCACCGGACGCGGTGAAGGCCGCGGCGATCGCCGCCGGGTCGGTGCCGACACCCGAGGTCGGAGTCTCGAACCCGCCGGCCTGGAACAGGTTCGCGGCGAAGGAGGCGCGCGCCGTCGACGCGGCGGCGCTGCCCAGCGTCACCAGAAAGACCGCCGGCCGGTCGGCCACTGCGAGGTGCGCGTCGGCACGCGCGCGCAGAGCCTCGAAGTCCGCGTCGTAGTAGATCTCCGGCAGACCCGCGACCACGGAGTCCGCGGAGGCGGGCAGCACGACGGGCGGGGCCGGGACGCGCTCGGGAAGCTTCTCCGCGACGTTGGGAAACTCGCTGACGCCGGTGATCGGATCCCGCCGGTGGGCGATCGCCTCCGCGCGGGCGGACCGGCTGGCCGTGATCTGCTCGGCGACCAACCCGTCGCGCAGTGCGGCGACGATTCCGCCGGCCCGCTCGATCTCGGTGAAGGCGGACCACGCCGCCTCGGCGAGCCGGTCGGTGAGCGACTCGACGAACCAGGAGCCGCCGGCCGGGTCGATCACCCGGATGAGACTTGATTCCTCCTGCAGCAGGATCTGGGTGTTGCGGGCGATCCGACGGGAGAAGTCGTCGGCCAGACCGAGGCGGGTGTCGAAGGGCAGCACGGTGACCGCGTCGGCGCCGCCCACCCCGGCGGCGAAGCAGGCCAGCGTCGTGCGCAGCATGTTCACCCAAGGGTCACGCCGGGTCATCATCGCCGCGGAGGTGACCGCGTGCTGGCGCTGGGCCCGTTCGGCCGGCGCAGCGCCACTCACCTCGGCGACCCGCGCCCACAGCCGACGCGCCGCCCGCAGCTTCGCGATCGAGCTGAACTGGTCGGCGGTGACCGTGTAGCGGAACTCCAGCTGGCCGAGGGCCTCGGCAAGACCCAGCCCCGCGTCGGTAAGCGCACGCAGGTAGGCCACCCCGGTGGCGAGCGAGGCGGCGAGTTCCTGCGCATCGCTGCCACCGGCGCTGTGGTACGGCTGGGCGTCCACCACCAGCGCGCGCAGGCCAGGAAACTCGCCCGCGCAGCGCCGCGCCAGGGCTGTCACCTCGGCGAGCCCGGCCGGCTCGGATGCGCCGAGCCCAGCCCGGGCCGCAAGACCGATCGGGTCGGCGCCGAGGGTGCCGGCCAGCTGGGAGCCGAGCACGCCGCGGGCGTCGGCCACCCGCCACAACTCCTGGGCCGCCTGCGTCGCGTGTGCGCCCGCGTCGAGGGCGACGGGGGCGAGTTCGAGGTAGACCTGCGCGAGCACCGTCCCGAGCGCGTCGATCGGCAGGCCACCCTCGCCCAGCCGCAGCCACAGGGAGGTGACGCCGTTCTCCAGGTCGGCAAGCACGTCGACGGCCGCGGCCTTCGGGTCCGGCCCGGCATGCAGAGCTCGTACATCCCAGCCGCTGCCGACCGCCCCCTGCGGACGCGCACCGCGCACAAACGGGGCAAGACCCGGCAGGCCGACGCCCCGGGGGGGGGGGGCGGCCGCGGTGTAGAGCGGCTGTATGCGTGGCCCCTCGTACGTCGGTGTGGCGAGCAGATCCTCGACATCGGCCGGAGTGTTCGCCTCACTCGCCACACCGGATTTGCGCAGGACCCCGAGGACCAGCTTCTGCCACTCGTCCCGCGTGGTCTCCGGAAAGTCGGCGGCCAGCGACAGCCCGGCAGGGGGAACGCTCATGCACCGGATCGTAGGCCGGCGGGTGGTGGGAGGCTCGTAATGTACTTCCTGTCACAAGCCCTCGCACACGTTTGGCCCGATGGTGGCCCCCCTCACGAGGCTTGCCGGCCCAGGGAGGGCGCGCCGGACAGGCATCGCGCCACCGTCTCCGCGACGCGCTCCGGGAACCAGGCGACGTCGAGGTCGCTGAAGCGCAGGACCGTCCAGTGCATCGCGGCCAGCAGGTTGGCCCGCTGGCGCTCCCGGTGCATCATGGCCGCGGGGCGGCTGGCCGGGGCCAGGTCCGCCTCGACCGCGACACGCAGCGCCGGCCAGGCCAGGTCCAGCTGGGCGATGACCTGCCCGGCGGCGTCGGACACCGCCCACTGGGGGCGCGGCGGGGCAAGCCCCGCGTCGGCGAACAGCAGCCGCAGCCGCGTCTCCAACGGCGACTGGGCGCGCCGGTCGGCGAGTGACCACCAGGCCTGCACGCGACGGTACCCACGCCGACCGGTCACCGAATGCCGGACGGCCCGCAGGTCCGGCACCATCGCGGCGTGCAGGGCCGCGTCCATGACAGCGACGGCAGCCTCACGACCGGGTGCGGCCAGCACCAGATCGGCAAGGGTCCGCTCCGGCGAGGTCAACGGAATACCGTCGTGCTCGATCCGCTCCGTGGCGGCCAGATCAGTGAAATGCAGCCGGATCCCGCGGGGCTGGGCCCGGGTGAGCCGGGCCGGCAGGATGAGATGGACGGGCTCCGACCCGTCATCGGCGCCGCCGACTGATCCGGGTACGGACAGGGCGGACTCGACCGCGCCGGTTCCCGCCGTCTCCAGCACCGACAGCCCCGGGAGGAACGTCCCGGGCAGAAACGCCTGTGGCCCGAGCGAACCGGGCGACATCGAACCGAAAGTGGGCGACATCGAACCGAAGGTGGGATAGCCCGCCGCGGGGAGACCGGGCGCCGCGAAGCCGAGCAGCCGGGCCGCGGTGACACCACAGGCCACCGCCTGCGGGCGGCCGACCAGCGCGGCGCGAACCCGGGCCGCCAGCGTTCCGGTGGCGGGCGGCAGGCCTACCGCCCCGGCTTCGACACCATGGTCTCCCGGGGCCCCGCGACCGCCCAAGGCCGCTGGGCCGCCAGAGCCGACGGGGTTACCAGAGTCGACGGGAACACCGGGCCGGTCGGACACCACCACAAGATCCGGCCGCTTCGGTGTGGGGACGCCCACCCCGCCGCTGGGACTCGCAGGGCGCCGCGCCGCCGACGGGACGACGAAGGCACCGCGCACCGGGTGGTTCCACTGCCCGGACAGGACGAGCCGGCGGAGCTGGCCGCGGGTGAGTCCGGAATCGATCGCCTGGCGAAACGTGATCATTCCGCCTTGCGCGCGGGCCAGCGCCAGCGCCGGGTCGAGACCGGGATAGGCGGCGTGCGCGGGTCGGGTCGGCTGGGTCGAGGCCGAGGTCGAGAAGGTCATGGGCTCGAGAATCCAGGACTGCGGGCCGCCGATCCAGAGCCCGGAAAAATCTGTGGATAACGCCTGGCGGCAAGCCGGTGAACAGGCACCTTGCCCGACCACCACATCGCCGGAATGTCTGCGTGCACTCCGCGGGATACCGCGCGTCAGGCCGCCCGGCTGGCCAGGCCCTGGGCATACTCGAGCCACCACTGTCCAGCCGCTGGGCCGCCGTTGCAGGCGCCGTCCGACTCGCCGGGCACCTTCACCCACAGAAAGGCGTCGACCCGCGGGTTTCCGGTGGCAGCGGTCGGCGCCACGCCGAGACCGCGCCCGGGCGGATTGCACCAGGTGTTGTCGGCGGCCGGCCCACGCCCGTTGCGCGAGGTGTCCACGACGTAGTGCGCCCCGCCACCGACGGCCGCGACCACGGCGTCGCCGTAGACGATCTCGCTGGCCGTGTCGTCGAAGTTCGAGACGTTCAGCGCGAACCCGCGGGCCCGCTCCACCCCCGCCAGACGCAGCCGGGAGGCCATGACCGCGGCGGGCTGCCAGTCCGCGTGGCCGGCGTCAAGATAGACGTCGGCCCCGGTGCCGGCAAGCTTGTCGACGGCGTAGTTCAGCATGGCGTAGCGAGCCGTCGTGGCGGCTGGGGACAGACAGTCCATCTGAGCCAGCGCGTCCGGTTCGACGATGACCGCGGCCGCTCCCTGGCCGAGCCCGGCGGCGAAGGCGTCGATCCAGGCCGGGTAGGCCGCCTGGTCGGCCACGCCGCCGACGGACTGCCCGCCGCCGCAGTCCCGCTGCGCAATGGCGTAGGCGACGAGCAGCGGCAGGGCGCCCGCGGCCCGCGCGACCCGCACCCGCTGGGCGACCTGGGTACGTACCGTGGTCGGATTCGGATCGCCGAACCAGTCGGCATGCCCGTGATCGGCAATGCGGGACAGCGTCTGCGCCCCCGCCGGATCGGTCGCGCGCAGCGTGTTCACCGCCCGGGCCGCGTCACTGTCGGGGTCGACGTACAGGTTGGCCGAGGCAAACGGATCTCCGACGGCAGCAGCCACGCCGGAGCCGGCAGCCAGCGACGAGGCCGCGCTCATGGATGCCGTCGCACCGGTCCCGGACGGGCCACGGGCGCCCGCCAGCCGGGTTGCGGTGGGACTGCCCGCGGCGGAGGCCGAGGGACGGTCCGGCGACGCTGTCCGGCCGGCACCGTCCCCGTCGCCGCCCGACCGAGCGGACGAGGTCGGGGCGGGATCGATCACGCCGGGCCGGGCGGCGACCATGCTCGAGCCGCCGGCAGCGCCCTGTCCCGGACCGAGTGTCTGCTGCAGACCGAAACCCGCACACATCAGCAGCAGGGCACCGGCACCCAGGCCCACTCGGAATCGCCGCTGCCCGTGGGAACCAGTCCCGGCGGGAAGCCGACGGTGGCGGCGGATCGGGGCGTTCGACACACGACCTCCGGCTACCGGCAGAACAGGGAGACTCCGGGCGACGGCCCAGGTAACGACCCAGGACAACGACCTGGGACGGCGGTGGCCCAGGTCGTTGGCAGCAGGTTATCGAGCACCGAACCGGCGAAGGCCGACGACGGTGTACGGACGGATCAGGCAATCCGAACGTTGAGACTTTCGAGAGGTTACGGCGGCCGAAGGAGACCTACCGATGGCCACAAGCACAGGAAACTGCCAGAATTCCCACCACACGCCTGGTTCGTTGTCGTGGAGATGTGAAACGGCCATCACGATCGCCGGTCGCCCGCAGACGGGTTCCGTCCGATCCGGGTCGGCCCTGTTCCACCTCGACGCAGCCCGGCCCGCACCCGCAGCAGCCCAGGTCGAGGCGCATCCTTCGCCACCACTGGAACAGGCGGACATCGCGGCCGACAGGAGTCACCGCCCACAGCGGCAGCGCGGGCAGAAGGGCAGAGCGGGCAGAAAGGCAGAGCGGGCAGGGAAGCAGCGGCAGAAACCGGAATGCGTGGACATTGACCGGTGACGAGAAAAGGCTCCGCGTCAGTTGGCGGCGGCGTTGTGGACGAGGTCGGCGGCGGCCTGCGGCCACCACGCACCGGCCTCGGGGTCGCCACGGCCGCATTCACCGTCGCTGGCGCCGGGGGTCTTGACCCACAGGAACGCGTCCGCGTGGGGATAGCCGGTGTCGGTCGTCGGTCGGTCGCCGAGTCCGCGCCCGGGCGGGTTGCACCAGGGGTGCGAGATGCCGGTCGCGGGGCCCCGGCCGTTGCGGGAGGTGTCGATGACATAGTGGGCGCCGCCGAGCAGCCGGGAGAGCACCTCGCCGCGGGCCGCCTCATCCGCGGTGGCGTAGTAGTTCGCCACGTTGACCGCGAATCCGCGGGCATGTGTCACCCCGGCCTGGACCAGGCGGCGGGCCATCTCCGCGGCGTCGGTCCAACCACAGTTGGCGCCGTCGAGATAGACACTGGTCGCGGGCAGGCCGCCATAGACGTCGATCGCGTCGCGCAACAGGGCATAGCGCTCCTGGGCCTGGCCGGCGTCAAGCTCGTCGATCTGGCCGAGCGCATCCGGTTCGAGGACGACGACGGCCCGGGCGCCGCCGATGCCGGCCGCGACCTGGCTGGTGAACTGACGGTAGGAGCCGGCGTCGGGCAGGCCCCCGGATGAGTAGCCGGCACCCACGTCCCGGTGCGGGATCGCGTACACCATGTACACCGCGGTGGAACCGGCCGCCTGCGCGGCGGCGGCCCGAGCGTGCACCTCGCCAGCCACGTCCTTGATCCAGTCGCCCACCGGGAACGCGGTGGGGGTCCGCACCAGCGTCGCGATCGTGGCCGCCTCGTCGCGATGAGCGGCGGCGCGCTGCGCCGCCTGGCTGTCCGGATCGGCGAGGAACGGCGCCCGGGGCGCGCGGGTGGCGGCGCCGTCGCTGTCGGGAGCGGCGATCGCCGTCTGGTTCACGGCGTCGGCCCCGCCGACCGGGCAGCGGGTGCGGTCCGGCGCGGGTACCGGCGCCGCGGCGGTGGCCCCTCCGGTCCGGCCTGATCCTCCGTCCGAACGCCCGTCATCCCCGCCGCCCAGGCCGCATCCGGCCAGCGAGGCCGCCAGCGCCAGCAGTGCCGTGAAGGCCAGGACCGCGGCGCCCCGGCGCGCAGGCTCCCGGGTCACGGGCATCGACCTGGTTGACGGCACGGCGGCGTCCTCTCTGCGGAGACTCGCGTGACAGGTGGTGACGCGAGGGTCTGGCGGCGGCTCGCGGATCAGGCCTCGCCGAAGGCCGGCGCGCGCAGGGTGGGCAAGGTCGAACGAAGTGGGCAGGGCGAGCAGGGACAGGAGGCGGGGCGGTCAGGGGCAGGGCGGACAGAGCTCGGGGCAGCCTGCACCGCCGGGCGTCACTGGGCCACATGCACCCAGCTGGCGACCGACGGCACGCCTGCCCCGTTGTCGACAAAGAGCATGTAGTAGTCACCCGGCAGAACGTTCGGGTTCGTCGGCACGCTCACCGTGACCGTACCGTCTGCCTGGGACGCGATCGGCAGAGCCACGGATCGTTGCTCGGTATCCGTCACGTGAGTGTAGGCTCCCGGCCGGATCAATCGGACCTTTGCGACTTTCTGGGACACTTTCAGGGTGAGGGAAGTACCGCGCGTCACGGCGTTCGGCGCAGTGCGAATCACCGGACGCGTCCCGGCGTACAGGTACGGCGGCGAGTAGACCTCGACCCTCGTCTCGAAGGTGTTGTCGTCGCTGAGCGGGTTGGACCCGAACACCGCCACCCGTCCATCCGGGAGCAGGATGTACTCGGAGTGATAGTCCCGGCCGACGTGCGGGTCGGCCACCTTGCGGAAGGTGTTCGTCGTCGGGTTGTAGATCTCGGCGGTCAGGGTGTCCTTGGCCCGGTAGCGCCGGGAGCCACCCGAGACCAGCACCGTGTCGTCGGGCAGCACGACCGCGCCCGGATAGCGCTTGGGCGAGCTGAGGTCTGCACCACGCTCCCAGACGGGCTGGGGCTTCGTCAGGTCGACGATCGCGGTCCGGTCGGTGGCCACCTGGGTGTCGCCGACGCCACCGCCGCCGATGAACATGATCTTCTGGTCCTGCGCCGGGGCGAGCAGCACCGTGCCGGCCGTCTCGTTGACCTCGGGCAGCGGCAGGCCCGTCACAGGCTGGAAGTTGTTGTTCGTGAGGTTCCACAACCCGGACTGCCGCGCCTCCAGTGACGCCGGGCCGTAACCCGCGTTCGCCCCGGAGAAGAACAGCCGGCCGTCCGCGGTCAGCAGCAGCGACGGGTAGGTCGGGAACTCCTTGACCAGCTCGGGGTGCTCGATCCAGCTCGCGGAGGCGCTGTCGTACGACTCGGTGTTGCCCGGGTCGATGTCGCCTTTCTCGTTCAGCCCGGATACGGCGACCACCGCCCCGTTGGCGAGTGTGACCAGCGTCGGATACCAGCGGGCGTGCCGCAGAAAGCCGGTCTTGGTATAATGCTCGGTTATCGGGTCGAACAGGTAGGCGTCCTTCAGCCCCTCGTATTCCTTCTTTTTGCCGTCGGGGGCGTCCTGGGCGAGGACCTCGTACGCCTTGGTGCCACCGGCGATGAGCAGGTCACCGTTGGGCAGGAAGGCATGCCCGGCGCAGAAGAGGTCCCAGGGGGTGTAGATCTTCTGGAACGTGTTCGCGACCGGGTCCCACAGGACGGTCTCGTACCGCTTGGCGTCGAAGTTCTTCTTGTCGTTGCCCGAGCCGGCCATCAGCAGCACCTTGCCGGTGCGCAGCATCGCCGCGTGGATCGAGCGCGACCCACTGTCCGCCACGATGTCCCAGCGCCCGTTCGTGCGCATGTAGTCCGGCTGGTGCGACCGCCACTCGTTGAGCCGGTCGGACGCCCAGGAGTTGACATAAGGGAAGTTGCCGGCCAGCACCACGAGGACGATGATCGAGGCCTGCAGGATCCGCCGGCGACGGCGGGACTTCGTCGGCGTCGCCACCACCGGCGCCATCCGCGGATCGTCCAGGGGATTACGGTTTCCTGATTCCGAACGGCGGTCAGCCTCGGACCGGTGGCCCGGCCCGGTCCGACGATCAGCCGCGGGCCGACGGCCCGGCTCCGCGGGGCGGGCCGACCTCGCGCGGTGGCCAGGCTCCGGGCGGTGGTCCGTCGCTGGGTGCCGGTCGGGCCCGGGGGCACGGCCCGGGGCGGGACGTTCAGGGGGCTCAGCCCACCGGTCCGATCCACCTCGCCGCTCCGATTCCCCCCGCCGGTCGGGCTCGATGCGCCGGTCGAGCTCCGGACGCCGGTCGGAAGCGGGACGGCGCGCACCGTCTCCCGCGGACGCGGCACCACCGAGAGCCGGCAGGTCGGTAACCGTCGGCTCGTCGGGTTCCGGTCGGTGATCGCGGCGCCGCGCACGGTCGGCCATCAGCCAAGCTCCTCAAGCAGGCCATCAAGGGAAACCCGACGCCGACGCGGGGTAAGGCGCATCGTCACGTCCTCGACATAGGCCGGTTGGTCACCGACCGCGGCGCCGACTCCGGCGAGTTCCTCGCGGCGAGCGGTGATGACCGTCTCCTGCTCGGCGTAGGACGAAGCGGCAGCGGGTGTGCGTCCCGCGGACACCCGCTCCCCCACCGGTATCGGCGGAGTGGACGGGCGCGCGCCGCGCCGGTCCGGACCATCTCCCGCACGGTGATCACCAGCATCATCGTGCCCGGAACCGCCCTTGCCCCCGCGTGCCGCGTCGGTCCGCACGGGCCGGCTGGCGGCCAGGTGCTCCCGGGCACGTTCCTCGTCGGAGCGGCCGGGATCCTTGGGCAGGCGGGCCGGCGAGTCGGGCAGGGCACGGGTGATGACCGTGTCGTTGTCCCGGTCTCGGTCCTGGCTGTGCTCTTGGTCCTGGCTGTGCTCTCGGTCCTGGCCGGACTCGCCGTCCCGGTCGCTCTCGCCGCCTCGGCCGGGCCTACCGCCCGACGCGCCGGTCGTGGCGGCCCGTGCGGTGACAGCGGCCACCTCCGCGGCGGACAGCAGCAGGGTCGGACCGTCGACGTCGGTGGCGGCGCCATTGCTGGCGGCGGAGTCGGCCCCCGCACCCGCCCCGGCGGGAGTACGGTCCCGCCCGGAGATGCCGGCTGGCACCGGCCCACCGGGCTGTGCCGCCGGCCCGCGTGGAGGAGCTCCCTGGGGACGCGCACCGACGATGGTGACCGTGTCCATGGTGAGGCCGTCGTCCGCGGTGAGGCCGTCGGACAGTTCCACCTCCTCGGTGACCGGATCCCTGAATCCGGCGGCCACCACGGCCGGCACCTCCTCGGTGACCGGGTCGTCCGCCGCCGCACGCCGTTGTGCGGCCGGTGATGCCGGCCTCATCACGCTGGTCGCCCCGCGACCGGCGGGCGCGCCGGGGCGGGTGGAGGGCTCCGAGCCTGGCCCGGGGATGGGCCAGGCGGCCTCGGCCGCCTGTCTCGGGGCCGGCACGTGCGCGGCCGGCAGTGGGTTCGGGGCCTTGGCTCGCCGCGGGGCGAGGATCGGTTCGAGACCCCACAGGCCGATCGGGATCAGACAGGTGACCAGCGACAGCGAGACCCAGACCATGTTCGCCGGGTAAAGGTGCCCGAGGACGGCGGCGGCGGTGATCGACCCGCCCGACCAGGCCGCCCAGAACAAATGCTTGCGGAAGGTCATCAGCCGGTCTGGGCTTGCCTGGTCGCCCTTGGGTGTCACGACGAAACCGAGCTTGCGGCGGAACACCGCGCCGACCAGCGCCGTCGAGTAGAAGGGTGTGCACAGCACGGACACGAAGATTCCGGACATTCCAGCGCTGCCGGCTTCCTCGTGCGGGCTCGTGTTGAATCGGCGCAGCCAGAAGTACAGCAGCAGCCGCGCGGCGAACACGTCGAAGTAGAGCGCGAGCCACGCCGAGACGTGCACGACGACACCGGTGGAGCCCAAGGCCATGTACGTCGTCGTGAGCATCATGCCGAGGATCCAGGTCAGTGCGACGGTCGGGTAGTGCAGCATCAGCGTCGCGTAGTGCAGCCGAGGGCCCCAGGAAAGCCGGCGCATCCGGCTGGCGGCCTCGGTGACGAGCACCTCGTTGGCGCCGCGGGCCCAGCGCAACTGCTGGCTGAAGAAATCCGTCCAGGTCGCCGGGCCCTCGCCGACCGCGATCACGTCGGGCGTGTAGACCGAGGTCCACCGGTGCCTCGTCGTCGGGTTGCGCGCGCCGTGGACGGCGAAGGACGTCGCGAGATCCTCGGTGATGGAGTCCTGGAAGCCCCCGATCTGCCGCCACGTCTCCACCCGGTAGGCGTGGTTCGTACCGACGAACATCCCGCAGGCGAACCGGTTGGCCGCCCGCTGGACGACCGAGTGGAACATGTAGTTCTGGGCCTCCGCCCCGCGGGTGAGGTAATGACGGAAGTTGCCATAGACCTGCGGACCGACGACGAACGCGACGTTCGGGTCCCGGAAGTAGCCGAGCATGCGCTCGGCGAAGTTCGGCAGGGGAATGTGATCGGGGTCGACGGAAAGCACCACGTCGTAACCATCGCCATGGGCGTCCAGCCACGCGTTGTGATTACCGTGCTTCGTCTTCGCCCGGAATCGGCCGCGGCCGGTGTTCCAGCGTTCGATGCCCTTACGCGAGAAATGGTGAATGCCGATCTCGGCACACATCGCTCGCACCGCCGGATCGTTGCCCTCGTCGAGAAGCCACACGTCGATCGTCGAGTCGTGCTTGATGTTACGCGCCGCGATCAGGGTGTCCCGGACGACGTCGAGAGGTTCCTTGGACGGCACGATGGTCGTCGTGAACGCCACCCGCAGACCCGTCGGTGGACGCACGGGAATGGGATTGCGCATGATGAACGCCGACCAGCACAGTGTGATCGAGTTCAGCAGCCGGATACCTTCGGTCACGACGATCAGCCAGAACATCACCGTATTGCCGACCTGGACCGCGGTCGGCAGGTACCGGGCGTGCGGATAGTGCGCGGGCTGGATCAGCCAGACGAAGAACAGCGACGACAGGCCCACCGTGGCGATCAGCTGGGGCAGCACCTGGTAGAGATGCCGTCCCACCATGATCTTGCGATAGGCGACGTGGTACTCCCCCCGGGCCGGCGGCTCCTGCAACGGTCCGGCGAGCGTCGAGAACGACGCGTAGTCATACGCCACGGTGACGGCTCCTGTGGGCTCGGCCCGCGCTGCCCGGGGACCTCGCGGTGACGGCGGACGCCGCTGTGCCAGACGACCTCAGGGCACGGGGGGACGCGGGCCCGCGCTGCCCGCGCTCGAGTACCAGCCAGCCCACCGCCGCGCCGACCATGACGACTCCGCAGGCCAGGGCGACCCAGAGCCAGACCCCGGGCCCACTTGACGTGACCGGTTCGTCGGTCTGAAAGGTGCCGATCCGCAGCCGGCCGATGGTGCTCCGCAGCGGGTCGGCGGCATGACGCCGGCCGAGCGCCAGGGCGACGATGGCCACCCCACATACCAGCGGCAACGCGGCCAGCATCCGAAGGCCGGTCCAGCGCACCAGCAGGCAGGCCACGATCGCGAGCACCGCGGCGACGATCACCAGTGCGCCGGTCGGCGCCAGGGCCCAGCCGGAGCGCGTGGCGACCAGCAGGTGTGCACCCCGGTCGGACAGCGTCGCGCTCGCCCAGGTCCGCGGCACGGTGAGCAGGGCCACCAGTCCAGCCAGGGCACACAGCGTCAGCGCACGGTCGGCCCAGACGTTCCGCGCGGGCGCGGGATCGCGGACGTCACCCCCGCTCCCGGCAGTGTCCTCGGTATCCGGGCTGTCCCAGGCGTCCGAGCTGCCCCCGGTGTCCGAGCTGTCCGCGAGGGCCGCGTCATCGGCGAGGTCCTGAGCCAACGGGGCCGACGGGGCCGGCGCGTCCGGGTCGGCCAGGTCGGCCCCGGCATCCCAGTTCTCGCCAGCATCCCAGTTCTCCCTGGCGTCCAGGGCCTGCCGGTCGCCGGCGCCCGGCTCGTCGTGGAACACGAAACCCCTCCCAGCGAAACGGCCACGCGGTGCGGCCATCAGGCCGATCCGCATTGCCGCACCGCGATACCGCGCCACCCCCTGGCGCGACGGAACACTCATCCGTCCGTACATCCGCGCCGGACAGAACCCTGCTGACAGACGCGCAGCGACACGCTAATGTTGCGGCGCCCGCACAGGATTACCGTTACGTCAGCGTTCCTCAGGAACACTGTGTGTACAGATTATGCGGTGGCCACCGAATAGGCCTCGACGGGGTCGGTCCCGCGACACCAACCCGGCAGGAACGTGAGGGTTGCGCCTGGCAGGGTTCCTGGTCGCCCGGCTGGACGCCGAACGTGATCCGGCCCGCACGCTTCCTGACCGTTTCACCTGCCTGACATGATGCTCACCTGCGGATGATGAGAACGGTCGCGACGACGACGCCGAGCGTGATGACCGCGGCACGCAACAGTGCGGGATGCATTCGGCGGGCGATCCGCGCGCCGATCAGGCCACCGGCCAGCGAGGCCACGACAAGAATGCCGGCATAGCCCCAGGCCACCTTCGCTGTGACCAGGAACACCACGACGCCCACGCCGTTCACGCCGAAGGCAAGAAGGGTCTTGAGTCCGTTGGTGCGCTGCAGGTCGTCACTGAGCAGGATGCCCAGCACGCCGAGCAGCAGAACACCGAGCCCGGCACCGAAGTAGGAGCCGTACACCCCAGCCACGAGCACCCCGGCCCGCGTCGGCCAGGTGACCTCCGCGACCGTCCGGTCGGCCGAGGACGCTCCGATGACTGGAGGTGCCCCGACTGCTGCGGACGTCCCGACACCTGGGTACGTCCCGGCAGCTCCGGGCGTCTCGGCGGCCGGGTGCGTCCTGGCGGCGACGGCCGCGGATGCGGCGGCCCGGCGGCGGGCTACCAGCGCGGCGAGCCGGGTCTGGGCGGCCAGCAGCAGGCAGGAGGCCAGGACGAGGTAGGGCACCACGGCACGGAAGCTCGACGACGGCGTGGCCAGGAGAACGACGGCGCCGATGACACCGCCGAGCAACGCGGGCGGACCGAGCGCGCGCAGCCGGTCGACCTGGTCGGCGAGCTCACGGCGATATCCGAGCGCCCCGCCGGCATACCCGGTGAGCAGTCCCACCGACGAGGTGATGTTGGCCGTCAGTGCTGGCAGACCGGTCGCGAGCAACGCCGGGAAGGCGATGAGCGTGCCGCCACCGGCGATCGCGTTGACCGCGCCCGCGAGCAGACCCGCTCCGATGGTGAGCAGCGCGTCGCCGGGTCCCACCTGATCTTCCTCCTCGCCCACCCACCCGCCGCCGGGTTACACCAGAACGTTCCTGGCCGAGCATCCATCCCAGGCGCGCGAGCGGGGAAGCGGATGTGACGAAGCGGATGTGACCCGTTCGGCGCGAGGCCGAGGCGAGACCAGGTGCGTGGTCACGGTCCCCTACAGGTCGAACTCCTCCGGGTTGATCCCGACGGCGAAGCAGGCCTCCCGCACGACGGCCTGCTCGGACTTGTCGAACGTGCCGTCAGCGCCGCCGATCACGATGCCGATCTGGATGACGGCCCGGGCCTCGGCTGGCTTCTTCTTCGTCTTGCCGATGTCCTGCAGGACCGAGACCTTGCCGAACTCGAAGTCGGCCTGCAGTTTGCCGACGTAGTCGTTGAACCGGCGCTGCAGGTCGTCGGCCGGGAAGTTGTTCAGCACGTCGTTGGAGACGATCAAAGACGCGACGCGCTGGCGCTCGGCCGGGTCGATCGTGCCGTCGGCGGCGGCGACCAACGCACAGATCGCCATGCTCGCGTCGCGGAAGGCGCCGCTCTTCAGGTCGTTCTTCTTCGCGGTCAGCTGGCCCTGCATGGACTGGGCCGACTGGCGAAGCTGATTCCAGATGGGCACCTCGGCTCCTTCGCACGAGAGTGTCCGGACGGCGAGCGCCCGGAGGGTCGGGTCGGCGGCGGGGGCCGACGACAGACGGCTTCAGCAGGGTGAACGCACGATCCACCGCCCACGATCCCATGACAGCGGGCCGGACCCCACAGATCCCGCCCGGACTGGCGCGCCCGCGGTCAGCCCGAGCCGGACCCGGAGCGGCCCGAGACGCCGTTGAGGCGGTCGACCGCCGCCTGGGCCGACCCGATCGTCGAGAAGTCGACCGCGATGAAGGTCGGCGTCCGGCCCTGCTCACCGCGGCAACGCTGCGCTCGGTTCCCGAGGGCACCGGCGTTGTTGGACGTCAGCGCCGCCTGGCGGCTGGGTGCCGTCGCGGTGATCCAGTTGTTCATCAGCAGCAGCGAAGACCCGGCGGAACCCCGGTTGCGCGGGCAGCCAACGAGGTCGGCGGGCTGCTTCGCGTCGAACGGAGTGTCGCTCGCGTACCGGTAGAAGCCGCGCAGGAACGTTCCCGGCAGGTCCTGCTGTTCGGTGAAGATGACCAGCCGTCGACCCGAGCCGATCATCGAGCCGAGAGTGGGCCAGCGGCCGTGCGGGTCATCCGGTGGGGTGGCGACCATCCCGGCGAGCCCGGCCGCCGCCACACCTCCGGCGATCTCGCTGGCCGGCACGTCGTTGTCCTGGACGATCAGCGTGACGACCTCGGTGGGATTACGGTTCATCCAGTCCCGGATCTGGCCCAGTGCGGCGACGTAGTCCAGTGCGCCGAGCTGACAGACGTCATGGCACAGCCACACTCCGGGGCGCTGCGAGACCGCGCCGCGGGTCAGTGGCTCGAGGGCCGCCCTGGTCGTCGGCGGCAGAGTCGCCAGGTAGGACGCGACCTGCTCGGCCGGTGTCCAATGGTGGACGTCGACCAGCAGAGTGCGCACACCGAGGTCGAGCTGGTGGACGATCGTCGGGTCCTGGGACGGGCCGAGGAAGCGGTCCTCGCTGTTCGCCATCGCGTTGTGGGTGGCCAGGTAGGTGACCTGGTCGTAGCGCCGGTCGCACAGCGACGGGCTGGACTCGCACATCCGGCGGGCCTCGGCGGCGGAGCCCGGGAACGCCGTCCAGGTCACACTGATCATCACCGGCACCGCCAGTGCGAACGCGGTGGCGAGCCGGCGGCGCCGGCCGCTCCCGCCCCAGCGGGCCGAGAGCGACACCAGAAACGACAGGCCGCCCATGACCACCCCCAGCGCCAACGTCCAGCCGACGATCCGCAAGTAGTCAGCCTCGACGGTGCGATAGGCCTGCCGGGAGAAGTCGACCAGGACGGCGCTGGCGCCCGGCGGCAACGGCGAGTGCGGGCCGGCAAGCGGACGCAGCGGGTTGGGCAGCACGAGGCGCAGCAGGACGCCGACCACGCCCAGGGCGAGCCCGGCGGCGACGACCGCGCCAGCAGCCGCCCGCACCCGGGAAAGCCCGCGGCGTCCCGCGAGCGCCACGATGCCGACCAGCGCCGCCGCCAGCAGCACCGCGAGAAGCACGCAGAACCAGGTCAGCAACGGGGTGAGGTCGTGCAGGTGGTCGACGGCCGTGATGGCCGGCTGATCGCGCAGATCCGACAGACGCACCCCGAGATCGAGGGTGGAGCCGTGCAGCGACTGGCGCATCCGCGCGGTGGCCCGCTCGTCACCCTGAAACAGCTGCGGGCCGATCAGCGCGAGTGCGCCCGCGACATCGCCCTCGCGCAGCAACGCCCGCAGCCGCGGTTCGACCTGGGTGCGGGTGGCCCGGTCGACCCGGTCGAGCAGGAGCGGCAGGACCCGGTCGGCGTCCTGGGCGGTCAGTTCGATCGTGGGCAGCGACGTCGGCGGCCGGCCGGCGGCGATGTCATTGATCGCGGTCAGCACATCCTGGGTGAAGTCGGCTACCGAGGTGACCGGATAGGTGCTGCCCGATCCGAGCTCGCCAGCGATGTAACGGTTGGCCAGGCCCGAGACGTTGCCGAAAATCGGCGCCAGGTCGACGGCGAGTTCGACGTCGTTCGTGCTGCCCCGCAGGTAGTCGACGATGCGGGTGAACTGCTCGTCGGTCAGCGCCTCGACGGTGGCCGGTGGCAGCACCGTACGCAGGTTGGCGGTGATCAGCGAGCTGTCGATCGGCAGGCCGGCGAGCAGGGCGTTCACCGCCGGGTCGGGCAGTACCTCGGTGTAGAGGCGGTCGTAGGCATCGGCCCGGTTCAGCGACTGGGAGTAGAACGACGGGTTGAGCACCGTGCGCGACGCGGTGAGAGTGACCACCAGCGGCACGGCGCACAGCACGACCAGAACAACCAGTGCCAGGTGCACGACCCGCCCCCGGGCACCCAGGGGACGGCGCGCCGTCGGCTCATGTTCGTCAGTCTCGCCACCCACCACAACGAAGATATCGCGCCGACGTTGCGGGCCGGTCCCGCCGGGGGCCACCCGGACGGCAGGTCCAGATGGGTGGCACCCGTCGGCGAGGGCAGCAGCCGTCAGCGGTCGTGATCAACTGCCAGGCGCAGCTCGGGATGGACGACCTCGGCCAGAATCCCGTGGATGCGCGCGGCCACCTCGTCGGGGTCGCCCGCACCGTCGATGGTGTGCAGCAGACCGGCCTGCCGGTAATAGCGGCGCAGCGGCGCGGTCTCCTCGGCGAAGACCTTCATCCGGCGCCGGGCGGTCTCCTCGGTGTCGTCGAGGCGATCCTCGGTGTGGGCGCGGCGGCGGATGCGGTCGAGCACCTCGTCGACGTCCACGTCGAGGTCGATGACCGCGTCCAGCGGGCCACAGCTGGCCGCGAGCATCCGATCGAGTGCCTCGGCCTGCGGGTAGGTGCGGGGGAAGCCGTCGAACAGGAATCCCTCGGCGCAGTCGACGCCGACGGCGAGCCGATCGGCGACCATGTCGAGGACGATCTCGTCGGGGACGAGCTCGCCGCCCCGCACGTACCGCTCGGCCCGCCGTCCCAGCGGCGTTCCGGCGGCGATCTGCCGGTCGAACAACTGGCCGGTGGAGATCGTCGGAATGCCGTGGCGGGCGCTGATCCGGGCGCCCTGCGTTCCCTTGCCGGATCCGGGGGGACCGAGCAGCACGAGCCTCATGCCCATGGACGCTACCGCCAGCAGCATCGACGCCCCGCGCGGATCCCGGTCAATCGGGACAGATGCCTCGGGGAGCAAGCCAGATCACACCCGTTTGTCACCCGGCGCGCCGGCCCGGCCCGCTCCCCGCAGCACCTGCTCGCCGCGGGGAGCGCCACCGTCAGCGCCGGGTGGGAGTGATGGGGTCGGGCAGATCGGTGCGCCCCATGAGCTGCCGGTCGACGGCGGCGGCGGCGGACCGTCCCTCCGAGATCGCCCAGACGATCAGCGACTGGCCGCGGCCCATGTCACCGGCGACGAACACTCCGGGCACCGAGGTCGCCCAGCCCGCGTCGCGGGCGACGTTGCCTCGGGCGTCGAACTCGACGCCGAGCTCCTCGAGTAGTCCCGTGCGCTGCGGGCCGGTGAAGCCCATCGCCAGCAGCACCAGCTCGCAGGGCAGCTCGACGTCGGTGCCCTCGACCTTTTCGAAGCGTCCCTCGACGAACCGCACCTCGTGCAGGCGCAGCGCGCGCACGTGACCCGCGTCGTCACCGAGGAAGGAATCGGTGGACACGGCGAACATCCGCTCGCCGCCCTCCTCGTGCGCACTGGACACCCGGTAGATGATCGGGAAGGACGGCCACGGGTTCGCCGGCGCGCGCAGCTCCGGCGGCCGCGGCATGATCTCGAGCTGGTGGACAGACGCCGCGCCCTGGCGGTGTGAGGTGCCCAGACAGTCGGCGCCGGTGTCACCGCCGCCGATGATGACGACCCGCTTGCCCTTCGCCGTGATCGGCGGCTCGACGAGCTCACCGAGCGCGACCCGGTTCGCCGGCTCCAGGAACTCCATCGCCAGGTGAATGCCGTCGAACTCCCGTCCGGGTACCGGCAGGTCCCGCCCGATCGTCGACCCGCCGGCAAGGACCACGGCGTCGTAGGACGAACGCAGCTCGTCGGCCGCGATGTCGACCCCGACATTGCAGGACGTGACGAAGGAGGTGCCCTCCGCCTCCATCTGGGCCAGGCGGCGGTCCAGGACCGCCTTCTCCATCTTGAACTCGGGGATGCCGTACCGGAGCAGACCCCCGATCTTGTCGGCCCGCTCGTAGACGACGACATCATGCCCGGCCCTGGTGAGCTGCTGCGCGGCGGCGAGCCCGGCCGGCCCGGAGCCGACGACGGCGACCCTGCGACCGGTGCGCACCGACGGCGGCACCGGGACGACCGTCCCGTCGGCGAAGGCCCGGTCGATGATGCTGACCTCGACCTGCTTGATCGTCACCGGGTCGTCGCCGATGCCGAGCACGCAGGCCGACTCGCACGGCGCCGGGCACAGCCGCCCGGTGAACTCAGGGAAGTTGTTCGTCGCGTGTAGCCGCTCGATCGCGTCCGGCCAGTCACCGCGCCGGGTCAGGTCGTTCCACTCGGGGATGATGTTCCCGAGCGGGCAGCCGTTGTGGCAGAACGGGATCCCGCAGTCCATGCAGCGGGCGGCCTGGTCGCGCAGATGCTGCTCCGGGAAGGTCTTGTAGACCTCCCGCCAGTCCTGGATGCGGATGTCGACCGGGCGGCGCGTCGGCAGCTCCCGGCGGTGCTTGAGGAAGCCGGTGGGGTCGGCCATGTCACTCCTTTCCGGTCACGAGAGGGGGCTCAGGCACGACTCGACGCCATGATCTCCTCCTCGGCGACGAGGCCCTGTTCCTCGGCGCGACGGATCGCGGTGAGCACCCGCTTGTAGTCACGCGGCATCACCTTGCGGAACGATCCGCGTGCGTTCTCCCAGTCGGCGTAGAGCCGGGCGGCCACCGTCGAACCGGTCTCCCGGCGGTGGCGGACCAGCAGGTCGCGCACAGTCGCCTCGTCCTCGGGGCCGAGGTCCTCGACGTCCACCATCTCCCGGTTGATCCGCTGCTCCACCGGGTCGTACAGGTAGGCGACGCCGCCGCTCATCCCGGCCGCGAAGTTACGCCCGATCTGCCCCAGGACCAGCACGGTACCGCCGGTCATGTACTCGCAGCCGTGGTCGCCGACGCCCTCGACGACCGCGGTGGCGCCCGAGTTGCGCACGCAGAACCGCTCGCCGACGATCCCGCGGAAGAACGCCTCGCCCGCGGTCGCACCATAGAGCAGCACGTTGCCGGCGACGATGTTGTCCTCGGCGCGCAGCGGCGACTCCTTCGGCGGGAAGACGAAGATCTTGCCGCCGGACAGGCCCTTGCCGGTGTAGTCGTTGGCGTCGCCCTCGAGCGTCAGCGTCATCCCGCGGGGGGCGAACGCGCCGAAGCTCTGGCCCGCGGAGCCGGTGAAACGCAGCTGGATGGTGTCGTCCGGCAGACCAGCGCCGCCGTAGCGCTTGGTCACCTCGTAGCCGAGCATCGTGCCGACGGTGCGGTTGACATTGCGGATCGGCATCTCCAACCAGACCGGCCGGCCCTCGTCGAGCGCCCCCTCGCAGAGCTGGATGAGCGAGTTGTCCAACGCCTTGTCCAGGCCGTGGTCCTGGCTGGAGGTGCAGTGCAGCGAACCACCGAACGGCCGCTCGGGGGTGTGCAGCAGCGGGGTGATGTCGAGCCCCGAGGCCTTCCAGTGCTCGATCGCCGCGCGGGCGTCGAGCAGGTCGACCCGGCCGACCGCCTCCTGCAGCGTGCGAAAGCCGAGAGCGGCCAGGTAGCCGCGGACCTCCTCGGCGATGTAGGTGAAGAACGCCTCGACGAACTCGGGCTTACCGGTGAACCGGGCCCGCAGCTGCGGGTTCTGGGTGGCCACGCCCACCGGACAGGTGTCGAGATGACAGACGCGCATCATCACGCAGCCGGCGACGACCAGCGGGGCGGTCGCGAAGCCGAACTCCTCGGCGCCAAGCAGAGCGCCGATGATGACGTCACGACCGGTCTTGAGCTGGCCGTCGACCTGCACGACGATCCGGTCGCGCAGGCCGTTGAGCAGCAGCGTCTGCTGCGTCTCGGCCAGGCCCAGCTCCCAGGGGGCGCCGGCGTGCTTGAGCGAGGTCAGCGGCGAGGCGCCGGTGCCGCCGTCATGCCCGGAGATGAGCACCACGTCGGCATGTGCCTTCGAGACACCGGCCGCGACCGTGCCGACCCCGACCTCGGCAACCAGTTTCACGTGGACCCGCGCCTTCGGGTTCGCGTTCTTCAGGTCGTGGATGAGCTGGGCGAGGTCCTCGATCGAGTAGATGTCGTGGTGCGGCGGCGGGGAGATCAGGCCGACGCCCGGGGTGGAGTGCCGGGTCTTCGCGATCCACGGGTAGACCTTGTGACCAGGCAGTTGGCCACCCTCGCCGGGCTTGGCGCCCTGGGCCATCTTGATCTGGATGTCGTCGGCGTTGGTCAGATAGTCGCTGGTGACACCGAACCGGCCGGAGGCCACCTGCTTGACCGCGCTGCGGCGCAGGTCACCGTTGGCGTCGGGGACGAACCGCCGGGCGTCCTCCCCGCCCTCACCGGTGTTCGACTTGCCGCCGAGACGGTTCATCGCGATGGCGAGGGTCTCGTGTGCCTCGGCGCTGATCGAGCCGTAGGACATCGCACCGGTGGCGAACCGCTTCACGATCTCGCTGACCGGCTCGACCTCGTCGATCGGCACCGGCGGGCGCACCCCGGAGCGCAGCTCGAACAGCCCGCGCAGGGTCGCGTTCTCGCGAGACAGCCCGTCGATCTTGCTGGTGTACTCCTGGAACACGTCGTACTGGCGGGTGCGGGTGGCGTGCTGAAGCAGGAAGACCGTCTCCGGGTTGAACAGGTGAATCTCGCCCTCGCGGCGCCACTGGTACTCGCCGCCGATCTCGAGCCCCCGATGGGCGAGCTCGGAAGCGACCCGCGGGTAGGCGCGACGGTGCCGGGCCGCGACCTCGTCGGCGATGACGTCGAGGCGGACGCCGTCCAGGCGCGAAGGGGTGCCGACGAAGTAGGTGTCGACGAACTCCTGGGCGAGCCCGATCGCCTCGAAGACCTGCGCGCCGGTGTAGCTGGCCACGGTGGAGATGCCCATCTTGGACATCACCTTCAGCACGCCCTTGCCAAGCGCCTTGATCAGGTTCTTCTCGGCCTGTCCGCGGGTGATACCGGTGATCTCGCCCTCGTCGATCAGGGTGTCGACCGACTCGAACGCCAGGTAGGGGTTGACCGCGGCGGCGCCGTATCCGGTGAGCAGGGCGATGTGGTGGACCTCGCGGGCGTCGCCACACTCGACGATCAGCCCGACCTTGGTCCGGGTACGCTCCCGGATGAGGTGGTGGTGCACGGCGGCGGTGAGCAGCAGCGACGGGATCGGCGCCTTGCGCTCGTCGGAGTCACGGTCGGAGAGCACGACGATGCGCGCACCATCGGCGATGGCCTCGCTGACCCCGGCGCAGATCTCGTCGAGCCGGGCGGTGAGCGCCTCGCCCCCGCCGTCGACGTCGTACAGACCGCTGACGGTCACCGAGGCGAAGCCCGGCATGTCGCCGTCGTCGTTGATACCGATGATCTTGGCGAGCTGCCCGCTACTGATGACCGGGTAGGGCAGGTGCACCATCCGGCACGAGGCCGGTGACGGGTCGAGCAGGTTGCCCTCGGGGCCGAGGGTGCGCCCGAGGCTGGTGACCAGCTCCTCCCGAATCGCGTCCAGCGGCGGGTTGGTGACCTGCGCGAACAGCTGGGTGAAGTAGTCGAACAGCAGCCGAGGGCGCGAGGAGAGCACGGCTACCGGCGTGTCGGTGCCCATCGAGCCGATCGGCTCGGCACCGCCGCGGGCCATCGGCGCGACCAGGACCCGCAGCTCCTCCTCGGTGTAGCCGAAGACCTGCTGGCGGCGCAGCACCGACGAGTGGCCGTAGATGATGTGCTCGCGCTCGGGCAGGTCGTCGAGGGAGATGAGCCCCGCGTGCAGCCACTCCGCGTAGGGGGCGGCGGTAGCGAGCTCGGACTTGATCTCCTCGTCGCTGACGATGCGCCCCTGCGCGGTGTCGACGAGGAACATCCGGCCCGGCTGCAGCCGACCCTTGAGCACGATCTTGTGTGGCGGGATGTCCAGCACGCCGACCTCGGAGGCCATCACAACCAGGCCGTCGTCGGTCTGCCAGTACCGCGAGGGACGCAGGCCGTTGCGGTCGAGCACAGCGCCGATGACCGTGCCATCGGTGAACGCGATCGAAGCCGGGCCGTCCCAGGGCTCCATCAGCGTCGAGTGGAACTCGTAGAAGGCGCGCCGGGCCGGGTCCATCTCGGCGTGGTTCTCCCACGCCTCGGGGATCATCATCAGCACGGCGTGCGGCAGGCTACGCCCGCCGAGATGCAGGAGCTCCAGGACCTCGTCGAAGCTCGCCGAGTCGCTCGCGCCATCCGCGCAGATCGGGAACAGCCGGGACAGATCGCCGGGGATGAGGTCACTGGCCAGCAACGCCTCGCGGGCGCGCATCCAGTTGCGGTTGCCGCGCACTGTGTTGATCTCGCCGTTGTGGGCGACGAAACGGTAGGGATGGGCGAGCGGCCAGCTCGGGAACGTGTTCGTGGAGAACCGGCTGTGCACGAGCGCGATGGCGCTGGCGAACCGCGGGTCGTCCAGGTCCGGGAAGTAGGCCGCCAGCTGGTGGGTGGTCAGCATTCCCTTGTAGACGACCGTCCGCGACGACAGCGAGGCGACGTACACGCCCGTCTCCCGACGGATCCGCTTGCGCACGCAGAACGCCCGGCGCTCCAGAACCTGCCCGTCGATGGCAGCGGCAGCATCGGCCGGGTCGCTCGCCTGGACCGGACCGGACGCCGCACCGACGACATTCGTGTCGCCGGGCAACGCGACGAACAGCTGGCGCATGCGCGGCTCGACCTCGCGTGCGGCATGCCCGACGATGTGACTGACCGTGGGCACCTCACGCCAGCCGAGCACCCGCAGGCCCTCCTGGCGCACGATCCGACTGATCAGCCGGACGGCGTCGTCGCGCTCCCCCGCCACCTGAGGCAGAAAGGCGATGCCGACCGCATAGTGGCCTGGAGCAGGCAGGGCAAAGTCGACGACGTCCCGAAAGAACTGGTCAGGGACCTGGACGAGAATGCCGGCTCCGTCGCCGGTGTCCGGGTCACTACCCGAGGCGCCACGGTGATCAAGATTGCGCAGGACGGTCAGGCCCTGGTCGACCAGCTCATGGCTGCGACGACCGTGCACGTCGACGACAAAGCCAACACCACAGGCGTCATGTTCGAAACTGGGGTCGTAGAGACCTTGCGCGCTCGGCATCCGGCGAAGTCCTGTCCGTCTTCAGGGGCTGAAGGTGAGGCGGACGACGCTGTCCGAGGGTGAACCGCGACACGACGGCGCTGGCCCAGCTGCCCGCGTGCCTCCTGTCGAGTGTGCCACGCGCCGAGCCGACACGCCTTGATCATATATGTCCGGCAGGTCACAGCCGTATAACGCCACATACTCGAACGTACGACGGGCACCTCCCGGTCAGGGACGGCCATCTCCGGGCGCTCCGGATGATCCCAGCACAGGCCCTGCTCAGTGCGGCGGGGCCTCGGCCGACGTCTCTACGCCTGATTCTTCCCTGGTCTCGCTCCCGCCGCCATCGGCCCCGCCGCGGGGGACCGGCGCCAGCGACACGTCATGATCTCCTGCGTCGTCATGACCTCCTGCGTCGTCGGGATCGCCTGCGTCGCCGGGATCCTCGCCGGTGTCCCGCGACTCGCGGGCGGAGCCGCCCGCCGCGGACCCGGCATCCGGCGCGCTACTGGTCGCGGACGCAGCCGCGGGAACGCGGGCCTCACCGCGAGCAGCCCGATCACGCACCAGACCGAGCTCGCGCTGCTCCTGCGGAGTCGCGTCGTGGTCGACCGGCTGACGAACCACGAGCAGCGCGATGACGGCGGCCACACAGACCAGCGCGGAGGTCCAGATGTTGACCCGAAGCCCCAGGATCCGGTCGGCGGTGTCGATGCGCAGCATCTCGATCCACAACCGGCCGAACGTGTAGAGCGCGACGTAGAGCGCGAACAGCCGCCCGCGGCCAAGGCGATGCCGGCGATCGACGAACAGCAGGATGCCGGCGACGATCAGGTTCCAGAGGAACTCGTACAGAAACGTCGGCTGATAGGTGGCCACCCCCGGGTCGATCCGATGCTCGGGGTCGATGCGCACGGCCCACGGCAGAGTGCTGGGCCGACCATAGAGCTCCTGGTTGAACCAGTTACCCCACCGACCGATAGCCTGCGCCAGGATGATCCCGGGCGCGGCGGCGTCGGCGAACATGGCGAGGCTGATCCCGAGGCGACGCGCGGCGATCCACGCGCCGAGCGCGCCGCCGGCGATGCCGCCCCAGATCCCGAGCCCGCCGTTCCAGATCTTCACGACATCGCCGAGGTTGCCGTCATGGCCGAAGTACGGGTCCGGCGTGCTGACGACGTGGTAAATGCGGGCGCCGATGATGCCGAACGGCACCGCCCAGAAGGCGACCTCCCCCGCAAGCTCGGGATCGAGGCCGCGGGCCCGCAGCCGCCGACCGGTGACAACGACGGCGACCACGATCCCGATGATGATCATCAGCGCATAGGCGCGCAGGGGCACCGGCCCCAGATGCAGCACACCTCGGGACGGACTGGGGATAGCGGCGAACACCACGGTCGTCAGGCTATCCCGACACCCGGCCCATCCTCCGCAGGCCCCAGCCCCGGATCCCGCCATGCCGCGATGACACCCCGCCCCCGCCCCCGCCGCACCTCCGATGATCAACGGGACGCGGTACGGCGCCCCCCACAGGACCCCGATCTCACGCTCTGCGACTTCAATCCCGAGCCCTGGCGGCCTCAAGATCCAAACAGGTCGTCGTGGGCCATTTCGTGTCCGATTTGCCCCCCACGACGACCTGTGTAGCCGGATCTTGCCGCACGGCGGGATGCGGTGCGTAGCCGATCGCGGGATCGGACGTCCGCGCCCACGGCGCTTCCCCGCGGTGGGTGCCTGCTCGACAGCCTCGGAGCAGGCCTGAGCGACCGACGGGGCGGGACGGGACGGGACGACCGACGGGACGGGGCGGGACGGGACGGGACGACCGACGGGACGGGACGGGACGGGACGGGACGACCGACGGGACGGGACGGGACGGGACGGGACGGGACGGGACGACCGACGGGACGGGACGGGACGGGACGACCGACGGGACGGGACGGGACGACCGACGGGACGGGACGGGACGGGACGGGACGGGACGACCGACGGGACGGGACGGGACGACCGACGGGACGGGACGGGACGACCGACGGGACGGGCGCCTGACCGGTCAGGCGGTGGCGGGAACGGGGCTCTGCGTGCCACGCACACCTCGGGCGAGGTCGGCGGCGAGCGTCCCGACACGGGCGACGGTGGCCTGCGGGTCCTCGCCACGGCGCTGGCCGTCGACCAGGACGCGGACCAGTGCAGAGCCGACGATGACGCCGTCGGCGAAGGTGGCGACCTGCGCTGCCTGCGTGGCGGTGCTGACCCCGAGGCCGACGGCAACCGGCAGTGTCGTGACCTCCCGGACCCGCGCGACCAGCCCCGCCGCCTGATTCCCGACCTCGGCCCGCGCGCCGGTGACCCCCATCAGGGAGGCGGCGTACACGAAACCGCCAGTGATCTCGGCGACGCGGCGCAGCCGGGCCGGCGAGGAGCTCGGCGCGACCAGGAAAACCGGGTCCAGACCACGCTCGGCGCTGGCGGTAAGCCAGGGGCCGGCCTCCTCGGGCGGCAGGTCGGGGGTGATCGCCCCGGCACCACCGGCAGCGGCGAGATCGGCGGCGAAGGCGGCCACCCCGTAGCGCTCGACCGGGTTCCAGTAGGTCATCACCAGGGTCGGGGCACCTGTGTCCGCCACTGCCTCGACGGTACGCAGCACGTCGCGGGTCGTAACCCCGCCACGCAGCGCGGCGTCGGCGGCCTCCTGGATCACCGGGCCGTCCATCGTCGGGTCGGAGTAGGGCAGGCCGACCTCGACGACATCCACCCCGGCGGCCACCATCGCCCGCATGGCGGCGATTGCCCCGTCCACCGTGGGATATCCGGCCGGCAGATAGCCGACCAGCACAGCCCGGCCCTCGGCCCGGGCTGCCGCGAAACACGCGTCCAACCGGCTGTCCATCGTGCGTCCGTTCGCTTCGGGCCCGCGGGCCGCCTGTGGGTGGGCCGGCTCGGCCGGCCCACGGTGCACCGCCGTCACCGCTGCGCGCCGCCGGCGTCGCGCGCCGTGGCAACCACCGCGTCGGCGTTGGCGGCGCCCGGGGCGGTGCAGTCCCCGCCAGCCGATGCCGCAGCCGGCTCGTCGAGCAGGCTGAACCAGCGGGCGGCGGTGTCGACGTCCTTGTCGCCACGGCCGGAGCAGCTGACCAGGACGATCGCCTCCGGGCCGAGCTCGCGGGCCACGTCGAACGCACCGGCGAAGGCGTGCGCGCTCTCAATCGCGACCAGGATGCCCTCGGTCCGGGCGACAAGACCGAGGGCATCCATCGCGGCGGCGTCGTCGACCACTCGGTAGGAGGCGCGACCGGTCTCGTGCAGCAGTGCGTGCTCGGGCCCGATGCCCGGGTAGTCCAGGCCCGCGGAGATCGAGTGGGACACCCGCGTCTGACCGTCGTCGTCCTGCAGCAGGAAGGTGCGCATCCCGTGCAGCACTCCGGGCGCGCCGCCGGCGATGGCCGCCGCGTGCCGGCCGGTCGCCACGCCGTCTCCTCCGGCCTCGCATCCGATCAGGGCGACCTCGGTGTCGGGGATGAACCGATGGAAGATCCCCATCGCGTTGGAGCCGCCGCCGACACAGGCGACCACCGCGTCCGGCAGCCGCCCGACCCGGTCCAGCACCTGGGCGCGGGCCTCCACGCCGATGATCCGCTGGAAGTCACGGACCATCATCGGGAACGGGTGGGGGCCCATGACCGAACCGATGCAGTAGTGCGTGTGGTCGACGGTGGCGACCCAGTCGCGCAGCGCCTCGTTGATGGCGTCCTTGAGGGTGCGGCTGCCGGAGGCCACCGAGACGACCTCGGCGCCGAGCAGACGCATCCGCGCGACGTTGAGCGCCTGCCGGCGGGTGTCCTCCTCGCCCATGTAGACGACGCATTCCAGGCCCAGCAGTGCGCAGGCGGTAGCGGTGGCGACACCGTGCTGGCCCGCGCCCGTTTCGGCGATGACTCGGGTCTTGCCCATGCGCTTCGTCAGCAGGCACTGGCCGAGCACGTTGTTGACCTTGTGGGAACCCGTGTGCGCCAGGTCCTCCCGCTTGAGCAGGATGCGGGCGCCGCCGATGTGGGCGGTGAGCCGGTGGGCGTCGCTCAGCGGGGTGGGCCTGCCGGCATAGGTGGCGAGCAGGCCGTCAAGCTCGGCGACGAAGGCCTCGTCGGCCCTGGCCTGCGCGTATGCCTCGGTGAGCTCGTCCAGCGCGGCCATGAGCGCCTCGGGCACGAACCGCCCGCCGAACCGGCCGAAGTGGCCGGACTCATCCGGAAACGACTGCCAGCCGGCCGCGGCCTCCACGCCCAGGGGACGGGACGGCGCCGAGCCGGCGGCGTCGGGGGCGGCGAGCGGAGCAGCGGTTCGAATGGCCACGGTGCGACTGTATCGGGCAGCACCGACGCAACGCGTCCCCCGCCACGCCACCCGGATCCACGCGGCCGGGCGGACTCTGGCCGCCTGCCGAAGGACGCCCCGCCCGCCGCGGCGGGAGATCACGGCCCGAGTGGAGCGGCCCGGCGGAAACCAGCCGGCCCGACGTGACTCGTCGCCGGTAGCTCGCTGTCAGCGATCGGCGCGGCAACGACTTGACAGCGGTGCCTCGACGTCGCCGAGCTTCGCCGTGATGCTCATGACGCCGCCAGCGGCCGGATCGACGACGGCCGCGGGGCCGGCGGATGCGACGTCAACGCCCAACGCCGGCGGCGGGGTGCGCCCCAGCGGCGACCAGGTCCGCGACCAGTTGCCGTGGATCTCCGCCCGTCACGGCTGCCTCCCCGACCAGCACCGCATCGGCTCCGGCGGCCGCGTAGGCAAGCAGATCACGCGGGTCGCGCACCCCGGACTCGGCGACTTTCAGCACACCAGCCGGGACCATCGGCGCGAGCTTGGCGAACGTGCCCCGGTCGATCTCGAGGGTCCGCAGGTCACGGGCATTCACGCCGATCAGGCGAGCGTCGGCGTCCAGCGCACGGACAAGCTCGGTCTCGTCGTGCACCTCGACCAGCGCGGTCATCCCGAGCGACTCGATCCGCTCACGCAGGCCGACCAGACGGGGCTGGTCGAGCGCCGCGACGATGAGCAGGACGATGTCGGCACCGTGCGCGCGGGCCTCGAAGACCTGGTACGGCGAGACGACGAAATCCTTGCGCAGAAGCGGGACATCGACCGCGCGACGCACCGCGTCCAGGTCGGCCAGCGATCCGCCGAACCGGCGCTGTTCGGTGAGCACGCTGATGGCGGCGGCACCGCCCGCCTCGTAGTCAAGCGCCAACGCGGCGGGGTCGGCGATCGTCGCGAGGCTGCCCTTGGACGGCGAACGGCGCTTGACCTCGGCAATCACCGAGACCGGCGAGTCACGGAAAACGGCGAGGGCGTCCCGGGGGTCGGGGACACGCTCGACGCGCCGCTTGAGGTCGTCGAGGGAGATCTGCTGTTCACGCACGGCCAGGTCGGACCGGACCCCGTCGAGGATGTCGTCGAGGACGCTCATCGACCCGTGCTCGCGGCTTTCGCGCTCATGCCGCAGATGGTAGGCCAGGTCGCCGCCGCAGGCCCGAGGCACCCGTGCCTGGCTACGTGCCGCGACGTCCCGCCGCCACCTCTGGGGGGATGTCCGCCGGAAAAGGTCGTCACCGAGCGCATCCGGGAGCCAGCACCCGTGTCTGACCGGACACGCCCGCAGCCGAATGCCGCCGGATGCGGCACACGAACAGCACCCGGCGCAATCGACCGGCGCCACCCGGGCAGGCCACCCGTGGCCCGAGTCGCGCCGAGAGAGGACATCCCCCAGGCACGCGATCTTCCCCGCGTGGCGCGATCTCCCTCCGGGACCGCGCGCCACGCCATGGGCGGGTCAGGATGGCAACTCGCTCGACCAATCCCGTATAGTCGAACACGCGTTCGACATCATCGAGATGGGAGGGCTCATGGAGACTCACCTCACGGACACCCACCTGACAGAGACTCGCCAGGTCCTGGTCCCGCCGCTGTCGGGATGGACTCGGCCAGCCACGCTGGCCTGCGGGCCGGCGACGAGCCGCGGCTCTGATCGGGAGCAGGAGGGTCACGGACCGCAGGAGGAGCCGCTCGATCGGCTGCGTCGCTGTCTGGACCGGATGGATGCGCTGGTCACGCTGTTGGAGGCCGACCTGCGCCGCCAACGGGATCTGCTTGCCTCGCTCACCGCGTCGGATCAGGCGCCGGGCCGCCCGGGTGGCGCCGGGAGGGATCCGCAGCCGGAGGGCCGCGGCGGGCCGCGGTGATCAGGTGGGATCGTGGCCCCGCTCGATCGCGTCCCATGCGTCGACCGGTCGGGCGTCGCGAGCCTGATAACGGCCCGACATCGCCGGCCAGCGGCGTCCGTGCGCGGCGGCGAGCACGCCGGCGGCGGTGAGCACAGCGCCGCCGAACATCGTCAGCCACGGTGCGGCCGTGCGGTGCAGGCCGGTGATGTCCGCCGGGCCGCCAACGGACATCTGACGCACGCTGTCGGTGCGGCGCAGCGTGGGGGTCGGGTCGAGGCCGATGCGCAGCGCCACCACGATGATGCCGATCCCGCCGGCGACGGCGAGCAGGCCTACGACGGTGCGCCCGATGCCGCGGGCGGCCACGATCGCGACGGCGGCGGCGAGCCCGACCAGGGCAAGCGCTGTCGCCGCCGGAGCGAGAGTCGCGCCGGTCCAGTGCGTGGCAAGCGGCGCGGCCATGGCGACGCCATCGCTGGCCACGTGCGGCGGGCCGACCCGGGCCGAGGCCCAGGTGGCGCTTCCGCACACGAGTACCAGCCCCGCGCCGAGCAGGCAGCCGAGCATGGCCAGACCGCGTTCACGCCGGCCGGCCCGCGCGGCGTCGCTGGCGGCCGGCTCGCCGTGCGGCTGCTGCCCGGGAGACGAGCTGGGTGGTGCGGAATCCACGGGCACGGCCTCGCCGGGCCGATGCCCGGTCGGCCGACCCCCGGAAGAAGCGGAAGGAGAGGTGGTCATACCGGCGGCCGCAGGGACTCGGCGATCTCGATCGCGCGCAGCACGGCCGCAGCCTTGGTGCGGCTCTCGAGATCCTCGGCATCGGGATCGGAGTCGGCGACGATCCCGGCGCCCGCCTGGACATAGGCGACCCCGTCACGCATGACCGCGGTCCGGATCGCGATCGCGGTGTCCAGATCGCCGCCGAAGTCCAGATAGCCGACCACACCGCCGTAGACGCCGCGGCGGGTCGGTTCCAGCTCGTCGATGACCTCCATCGCCCGCACCTTCGGCGCTCCCGACAACGTCCCGGCCGGGAACGTCGCGGCCAGCACGTCCACGGCGCTGCGCTGCTCCGCCACCTCACCGATCACCGTGGAGACGATATGCATGATGTGGGAGAACCGCTCGACGGCCGCGAACTCGACGACCCGCACGGAGCCCGGCACGCACACCCGGCCGAGGTCGTTGCGCACGAGGTCGACCAGCATGACGTGCTCGGCGCGTTCCTTCGGGTCGGCCAGCATCTGCGCGGCATGCTCGGCATCCTGCTCCGGTGTCGCGCCCCGGGGGCGGGAGCCGGCGATCGGGTGCAGCAGCGCCCGGCGGCCGGTGACCTTCACATGCGCCTCCGGCGAGGATCCGACGACGTCATGGTCGCCGAAGCGCAGCAGGTACATGTACGGGCTCGGGTTCGTGGTGCGCAGCACGCGGTAGACGTCCAACGGATCGGCGGTCGTGGTCCGCTCGAAGCGCTGGGAGACGACGATCTGGAAGCACTCCCCGGCGCGGATCTCCTCGATGGCCCGCTCGATCGCGCTCTGGTACTCCCCGGGCGGGGTCGCGGAGACAAAATCGGCCACGCCGGTCACGGCACCGGTCGTCGTCGCCACCGTCGGCTCGCTCCACTTGGCCAGATCACTGGTCATCGTGTCCAGCCGGGCCACGGCCTCGTCGTAGAGGGCGTCGAGCTCGGCGGGGCCGGCGGTGTGTGGGCTGTTCGGGAGGGCCGTGAAGGCGTTGGCCACCAGCAGGCACGACCCGTCGCGGTGGTCGAGCACGGCCAGGTCGGTGGCCAGCAGCATCCGCAGTTCGGGCAGGTGCAGGTCGTCCACGGCGTGCGAGGGCAGCCGCTCGATCCGTCGGACGACGTCGTAGCCGAGATAACCGACGAGCCCGCCCATCAGGGGTGGCGCGCCGTCGTCATGAGCGGAGCGCAGGCCGCGCTCCACCGCACGCAGGATGGTCAGGGGGTCGCCCCCCGTCGGCACCCCCGGCGGAGGCGTGCCGTCCACCCACACGGCCTGCCCGTCGCGTTCGGTGAGCGTCGCCGCCGCCCGCACGCCCACGAACGAGTAGCGCGACCACTCCCCGCCATGCTCAGCCGACTCCAGCAGGAACGTGCCCGGTCCGCCCGCGAGTTTGCGATAGATGCCCACGGGGGTCTCGCCGTCAGCGAGCAGGCGCCGGGTGACGGCGACGACGGGGTGGCGGGCAGCGGCGGCGTGAAAGCCAGCCCGGTCGGGGACGATCCGGCCGGTGGTCATCGGGCCGCCGCCCCGGGTTCCGAGGCCGCGTCGGGGTTACCCACCCGGGCGGGCAGCGGGCCGCCCGCCTCGAAACAGGTGCGGATGCCGGTGTGGCACGCCGGGCCGACCTGGTCCACCCGCACCAGCACGGCGTCGCCGTCGCAGTCGAGCGCGACCGATCGGACCCACTGCTGGTGGCCGGACGTGTCGCCCTTGACCCAGTACTCGCCGCGGCTGCGGCTCCAGTACGTGGCCCGCCCGGTGGTCAGCGTCCGATGCAGCGCCTCGTCGTCCATCCACCCCAGCATCAGCACCTCCCCGGTGTCGTACTGCTGGGCGATGGCCGGAAACAGGCCGGCATCGTTGCGGCGCAGGCGTCCGGCGATGGCGGGGTCAAGAGCGGCGGGACGATCGGTCACGGCTTCATTCTGCTCCCCCGCGAACGGAGCGCGAGGCCGGCGTCAAGGGCACCCGCGGCGCGGGCTGGATGTCGGCGGGCGTCCGGGCGCCGGAGGCTCCGATCCCGGCCGCCCAGGACTCGTGCAGTCGCTGGTAGACCCCGGGTACGCCCACCAGAGCGCGGTGCTGGCCGCGTTGCGCGATCCGTCCGGCGTCAACGACCAGCACCTCGTCGGCCGACTCTGCCGTCGAGAGCCGGTGGGCGATCGTCACCGACGTGCGGTGCCGGGTCAGCTCGGCCAGGGCGGTGGCCAGTCGCACCTCGGTCTCGGGGTCGACCGCGGACGTGGCCTCGTCGAGGACGAGGAGGTCGGGGGCGGCGATTCTCGCCCGCGCCAGCGCCACGAGCTGGCGTTCCCCCGCGGACAGCCGCGAGCCGCTCTCCCCCACCCGGGCGGCGAGCCCGCCGGGCTGCGCGGCAAGCCAGTCGCCGATGCCGAGCGCCTCGAACGCGGCACGCACCGCGTCGTCGTCGGCATCCGGGCGGCCGTAGCGGACGTTGTCGGCGATCGTCAGGTCGAACAGGAACCCCTCCTGCGGCACGAGCAGGACCCGGTGACGCAGCGAGGCGAACCGCACCTGGGCCAGGGGAACCCCACCGATCCGGATCTCGCCCGTGCTCGGGTCCATGAGCCGGGTCAGCAGCTTGACCAACGTCGTCTTGCCGGAACCGGTCTCGCCGACCACAGCGATCCGGCTGCCCGCGGCGATCTCCAGATCGATCTCACGCAGCACCCGCGGCCCGCCCGGGTAGGCGAACCCGACCCCGACGAACCGCACGCCCAGGGGCCCCGCGGGCAGGTCACGCCCGCCCGGGCCGCCGGCTTTGGCAGCAGAAGCAGGCACGACGGCGGAATCGGCGAGAGCGGCGGAGCCGGCGGGAGCGGGACGGGCAGCGTGGGCGGAGGTGGGAGCAGTGGCAGCGGTGAGAGCAGTGGCGGGGGTGGAAGCAGTGGCGGGGGTGAGAGCAGCGGCGGGGGTGGAAAAGCCGTCGGCGGGAGAGACTCCGATCGGGCCGAGTGCCGGATCACGGACGTCGGTGGGCAGGTCAAGAACATCGAGCACGCGGCGCAGGCCGGCCAGCGCGTTCGCCGCGTCGTTGAGGATCTCGGTCATCGACTGGATCGGCTGCACGAACAGCGTCATCAGGAACAGGAAGGCCACGAGGCGACCGGTGCTGAGCGACCCGTCGACGCCGAGCAGAACGCCGACGATGACCGCCGCGGCCGTGGCCATGGCGGCGACCAGCTCACTCAGCGAGAACACGCCGGCGATCATCCGCTGCGCCGCGGTCTGGGCGTCGCGGTGGCCCTCGATCGAGGTGTCGATGCGCCGGGCAGTGCGGTCCTGGATCCCGTAGGCGCGCACGATGGGCGCGCCTACGACCGCCTCCGCGATCGCCCCAAGCAGGTCACCGACCCGCTCCCGGACCTGGGCGTACCGCACGGCGAGGCGACGCTGAGTACGCCGGGCCACCAGGAACAACGGGACGTAGAAGGCGTACACGAGCAGGGTCAGCGGCCAGGAGTAGACGAGCATGAGCACGGTCGCGATCACCATCTGCCCCGTGGAGATCAGCAGCATCACGCCACCGAACTGGAGGAACTGGGACATCTGGTCGACGTCGCTGGTCACCCGGGAGGTCAGCGACCCCCGGCGCTGCGCGGACTGGCTGAGCACCGACAGGTCGTGGATATGACGGAACGCCCGGATCCGCAGCGCGGCGAGCGTCGTCTCGGAAAGTCGGTACAGCCGCTGGTTCATCCGGTAGCTGGCCAGCGCCGTCAGCACGATCACCGCCGCTGCCGCCCCGACCGCCAGGCCGACCGAGCCCAGATCGACCCGCCCGTTTGCCAGGCCTCGGTCAAGAATCTGCTGCACGGTGACCGGGATGGCGACCTTGCCGGCGGTGGCGATCGCCGCCAGCGCCAGAGTGCCGACCAGACCACGGGTCAGCGCGGGACTGAGCGCGCGCAGCCGCCCGAAGGTCGCGGCCAGTGTGTCCGCCCGGGTGGAGGTGGTCATTGGGTGGGCTCCAGCTCGGAATCCACATGCCGTTCAGACGCGGCATCGGGAACCGACGTGGGCTCAGGCGCGGCATCGGCAACCGGCTCGGCAGCGGACTCGAGCGCCGCTGCCTGCGCGGCCTGGTCGTAGGCGGTGAGCAGCGCCGCGTAGCGGGGCGAGCGCACCAGCAGGTCCTCGTGGCGGCCACGGCCGATCAGGCGGCCGCCCTCCAGGTGCACCACCTCGTCCGCCAACGCGATGGTGGAGCGGCGCTGGGCGACGACGACGACCGTGGCGGCACCGGCCTGGGCCCGCAGATCGGCGAGGATCGCGGCCTCCACCCGCGGGTCGACACTGGCCGTGGCGTCGTCGAGCACGAGCAGCCGGGGTTCGCGCAGCAGAGCGCGGGCCAGGCAGATCCGTTGGCGCTGTCCGCCCGACAGGCTGGTGCCGCGCTCCCCGACCATGGTGTCGAGCCCGTCCCGGAGCCGGGCGACGAAGCGGTCGGCCTGGGCCCGGCGCAGGGCCGTCCACACCGCCTCGTCGGTGGCGTCCGTCCCGAGCGTGATGTTGGCGCGAACGCTGTCGTCGAACAGGAACGCCTGTTGCGCCACGACCGCCACCGCCCGGCTCACCTCGCCGACGGCCAGCTCACGCAGGTCGACGCCGTCGAGCAGCACCTGACCGCGGTCCGGGTCGACGAGCCGGGTCAACAGCCCCACCAGGGTCGACTTACCCGCCCCTGTCCGACCGGTGATCGCGACGACGCTGCCCGGGGCAACCTCGAAGCTCACCTGATCCAGCGTCCGCCGTGTCGGCGCCGCCTCCTGGGCCGTCGCCTCGACGCTGGCCCCCTCGTCTGGTGCGAGCGGCTCCGCCGCGGAGTCGCCGACATCAGGGCCTCCGCGAGCAGGGCTGCCAGACGTGAGGCCATCGGAGCCGAGGCCGACGGAACCGAGGCCATCGGAACCCAGGCCGTCGGAGCCGGCGCGGGCGGGGTCGATGCCGGGGTAGGAGTAGGCGACCTGGCGCAGGCACAGCGCGGCGGGGCCAGTCGCGGTCAGGGTCTCGGCACCGTGGCGCTCGTCCGTGCGGGCCAGCGTGACCGCGTCGACCCGCTGGCGGCCGACGGCGGCGCGGGGCAGCTCACCGAACACCCAGCCGAACGCGCGCAACGGGAAGGCCAGCAGGGTGAACAGGTAGGCGACCCGGACGAGCTGGCCGACGTCGATCGCGCCGGCCCGGATCCGCACGGCCCCGACGAGCAGCACCACCAGGATGCCGAGGTTCGGCAGCGCCTCCATCAGCGGGTCGAACAGGCCCCGCAGCCGACCGGCGCCGATCATCGTGTCGCGCAGCCGTTCGGCGCGGTCGGCGAAGCGCGCGGTCTCCTCCTCCTCGCGGCCAAGCGCCTTCACCACGAGCGCGCCGTCGAACGACTCATGCGCGACGGCGCTCACCTCGCCGCGCAGCCGCTGCGCGGCCGAGTACAACGGCGACACCCGCCGGCCATACCAGACGTTGATCAGCCCGAAGGCGGGGAAGACCGCGAACCCGATCAGCGCCAGCACCGGATCGGTGACGACCAGCAGCACCAGAGCCGCCACCAGCATCACCAGGGCCCCGACGGCGAACGGCAGCGGCATGATCGGCGACGTCAGGGCCTCGACGTCCGCGTTGGCGTTGGACAGCAGCGTGCCGGTGGAATGCCGCTGGTGCCAGGACAGCGGCAGCCGCAGGTACTGGCGGGTGACCTCGTGGCGGTGGCCGGCCTGCAGCCGGAACACCACCAGACCACCGGCGAGGCGGCGCACGAACATCCCCGCGGCGCGCACGACACCGACCCCGGCGAACGCGGCACCGACGGCGACCAGCGCCGACCAGTCGGCGTGCCCGCGGTCGATCGCCGGGATCACGACCCGGTCCGTGGCCTCCCCGAGCACGATGGACGACGCCACCCCGGCGAGGGTGAACATGCTGGCGCCGACGCTCGCCACCGCGAACTGCCGCGGCTCACGGCGCATGCCCTGCCACACCGCCGCGAGACCCTGCGCGATGATCCCGCGCTGCTTCCCACCAACGGGGCCGACGGACGGCCGCGACGTGGACGGCTGCCCGGTACAGTCGCCAGGTTCGGAATCCTCCATCGGGCCGCCGTCAGCGCACCGGGACGTCGGCGTCGCGCAGTGCGCTCTTCACCTCGCCGACCCGCAGCTGTCCGAAGTGGAACACGCTCGCGGCGAGGACGGCGTCCGCGCCCGCGGCCACCGCCGGGGCGAAATGCGCGAGATCACCGGCCCCGCCGCTGGCGATGACCGGGACGTCGACCTCGGTCCGCACGGCGGCGAGCATCTGCAGGTCGTAGCCGTCGCGGGTGCCGTCGGCGTCCATGGAGTTCAGCAGGATCTCCCCGGAGCCGAGCTCGACGACCCGCGCCGCCCAGGCCACCGCGTCGATGCCGGTGCCGCGGCGTCCACCGTGGGTCGTGACTTCGAAGCGCGGGCCGTCCGGCTCGGGGCAGCGTCGTGCGTCGATCGAGATCACGATGCACTGGTTGCCGAACCGGTGCGCGCACTCGCGGACGAGCTCCGGGCGGGCGACCGCCGCGGTGTTGATCCCGACCTTGTCCGCACCGGCCCGCAGCAGGCGGTCGACGTCCTCGGTGGAGCGCACGCCCCCGCCGACGGTCAGCGGGATGAACACCTGCTCGGCGGTGCGCCGGACGATGTCGTAGGTGGTCTCCCGATCGCCGCTGGACGCGGTGATGTCGAGGAACGTCAGCTCGTCGGCACCCTCGGCGTCGTAGAGCCGGGCCATCTCGACGGGGTCGCCGGCGTCGCGCAGATCGGTGAAGTTGACGCCCTTGACGACCCGCCCGCCGTCGACGTCCAGACAGGGAATGACCCGGACGGCGACGCTCACCGCCCCACTCCGCCAGAGGCTTTGGCCGCTCCCCCGCCCGCGCCGCCGACCGTCTCGCCCGGGCCACCGGCCGAGAATGCGCCGCCCGTCGCGCCGCCCGTTGATGCGTCGCCCGAGAATGCGCCGCCGGGGCTGCCCGCCGCCCGGGCGGCGGTGAGGGCGAGGGCCTGCGGCAGGGTGAAGGCGCCCGCGTAGAGGGCCTTGCCGATGATCGCGCCCTCGACCCCGGGTACCGCGGCGATCGCGGTGAGGTCCTCGAGCGCCGAGACGCCGCCGCTGGCCACCACGGGACGCTCGGTCGCCGCGGTTACCGAGCGCAGCAGGTCGACGTTCGGCCCGGTGAGCGTCCCGTCCCGGCGGACATCGGTGACGACGTAGCGGGCGCAACCGTCGGCGTCGAGGCGGGCGAGCACCTCGAAGAGCTCGCCGCCGTCGCGTGTCCACCCGCGGGCGGAAAGCGTCGTGCCGCGCACGTCCAGTCCGACGGCGATCCGGTCGCCGACCCGGCCGATGGCGCGTCGCACCCAGTCGGGGTTCTCCAGCGCCGCCGTGCCGATGTTCACCCGCGCCGCACCCGTCGCGAGCGCCGCGTCGAGCGAGTCGTCGTCCCGGATGCCGCCGGAGAGTTCCACGGCGACGTCCACGGACCGCACGACCTTGGCGATCAGATCCCGATTGGAGCCCCGGCCGAACGCGGCGTCCAGGTCAACGAGATGGATCCACTCGGCCCCGTCCCGCTGCCAGGTGAGCGCCGCCTCCAGCGGGTCACCATAGGAGGTCTCGGAGCCGGCCTCGCCCTGGACGAGACGCACGGCGAGACCGTCGGCCACATCGACGGCGGGCAGCAGTGTCAGAGCCATACCGCCACCCTACGGGGTACAAAGCATGGTCAGGCGAGGGTTCGCAGCCAGTTGGCGAGGAGGTGGGCGCCGGCGTCGCCGGACTTCTCCGGGTGGAACTGGGTGGCGGTCAGGGCGCCGCGCTCGACGGCGGCGGCGAATGGTTCGCCGTGCTCGCCGACGGTGTCGCCGGCGGACGGGTCGGCCTTCGCCGCGTACGAGTGGACGAAGTAGAACCGCGTGTCGGCGTCCAGGCCGGCGAACAGCACCGAGCCGGCCGGCGGGCGGACCGTGTTCCAGCCCATGTGCGGCAGGATCGGGGCGGCCAGCCGGCGGACCTCCCCGGGCAGCACGCCGATGCCCTCGGTACGCACCCCATGCTCGTCACCAAGCTCGTACAGCACCTGCATCCCCACACAGATCCCGAGCACCGGCCGCCCGGCGATGACCCGCTCCCGCACGACCGCACCCGCGCCGAGCGCCTCGATCCCGGCCATGCAGGCCGCATACGCCCCAACTCCGGGCACGACCAGCCCGTCAGCCGACCGCGCGGCGGCCAGGTCATCGGTGACGGTCACGTCCGCCCCGACCCGCGCCAACGCCCGCTCGGCGGAGCGCAGGTTCCCCGACCCGTAGTCGAGCACGACCACCCGGCTCACAGCACACCCTTGGTGGACGGGACGCCGGCGACCCGGGAGTCCAGAGCGACGGCGTCGCGCATGGCGCGGGCGACGGCCTTGAACTGGGCCTCGACAACGTGGTGGGCGTTGCGGCCGGAGAGCACCCGCACGTGCAGGGCGATCCGGGCCGAGGCAGTGATCGACTCGAAGATGTGTCGAGTGAGCGTCGTGTCGTAGGTGCCGATCAGGCCGACCAGCTCCGGTTCGACGTGCACGCAGTATGGGCGGCCGGACAGGTCCACAGCGGCCTGGGCGAGTGCCTCGTCGAGGGGAACGGTGGCGTCGCCGAAGCGGCGGATGCCGACCTTGTCGCCGAGGGCCTCGCGCAGCGCCGTCCCGAACGCGATCGAGGTGTCCTCGACCGTGTGGTGGGCGTCGATGTGCAGGTCACCGCGGGTGCGGACGTTCAGGTCGAACCCGCCGTGCTTGCCGAGCTGGGAGAGCATGTGGTCGTAGAACGGCACGCCGGTGTCGACGGTCGCCACGCCGGTACCGTCGAGATCAAGCTCGACGAGGACGTCGGACTCCAGCGTCTTGCGGGCGATGCGCGCGGTGCGTGCCATCGGATGGGTCCTCGATGCCTTTCATGGATGAGCTCGGTCGACGCGGTCGATCCGGCGGCCGGTCAGTCAGCGGGTGGCGAGGGTGAGGACGCCGGCCTCGTCGGTCTCGGCGCCGGCGAGGACCTTGCCGAGCGCGGCGAGGAAGGCGTCGATCTCACCGGGCAGGCCCGCGGTGACCCGCAGCCAGCCGTCGGGACCGACGTCGCGCACCAGCACACCCTCGTTCAACAGGCGGCGCCAGACGGCCTTTTCGTCAGCAAATCGGCCGAAATACACGAAGTTCGCGTCGCTGGGAGCAAGGCTCAGGCCGAGACCGGGCAGTTCCCGCACGATCCGGTCCCGCTGGGCCTTGACCGCCTCGACCGTGCCGAGCAGCTCATCGGCGTGGGCGAGGGCGGTACGGGCGACGGCCTGGGTGAAGCTCGACAGGTGATACGGCAGCCGGACGAGCTGCAGCGCGTCGACGACCGCCGGGTGCGCGGCGAGGTAGCCGACCCGCGCCCCGGCGAGCGCGAACGCCTTGCTCATCGTCCGGGTGACGACGAGGCGCGGGTTGGCCGGCAGCAGCGTCAGCGCGCTCGGCACCCCGGCGCGGCGGAACTCGGCGTACGCCTCGTCGACGACGACGATCCCGGAGCCGGCCGCGGCCATCGCCTCGCAGGCGGCAACCACGATTTCGGGCGGCAATGCGGTGCCGGTCGGGTTGTTCGGCGAGCAGAGGAACACCAGCGCCGGCCGGTGCCGTTCGATCGCGTCGACGACCGCCTCGGCCGACAGGGAGAAGTCGGCCGCGCGCTGCTCGGCGACCCACTCGGTGGCCGTGGCCAGCGCGATCAGCCGGTGCATCGAGTACGACGGCTCGAAACCGACGGCGACCCGCCCCGGCCCGCCGAACGCCTGGCACAGCTGCTGGAGGATCTCGTTGGAGCCGTTGGCCGCCCACACCTGCGCCGCGTGGACGCCGAAGCCGGCGTCGGGCGTCAGGTAGTAGGCGAGGTCCGCGCGCATCGCCTCGGCGTCGCGGTCCGGGTAGCGGTTGGCCTCGGTGGCGGCGAGGGTGGCGGCCTTGCCGAGCGCGTCGACGAGGCCGATGGACGGCGGGTGCGGGTTCTCATTGGTGTTGAGCCGCACCGGAACGTCGAGCTGCGGGGCGCCGTACGGGGACATCCCGCGCAGGCTGTCCCGCAGTGGCAGTCCGTCGAGGTTCAGGGGCCGCCAGGGGCGGTCGTCCCCGGCCGGGCCAGCGTCGGTACCAGCCGAGGGCTGACCGGTCATCGTCGGCCCGGTCGTCAGCGGCGGGGTCATCGGAATCGAACCTCCACGGCGTCGCGGTGTGCGGTGAGGTCCTCGGCCCCGGCGAGCGCGCGGAGCCGGCCGGACACGGCGTGCAACGCATCCCGGGTGCTCTCGACGACGTGCACCTGCCGCTGGAAGGAGGCGACGGCCAGCCCCCCCGAGTGGCGGGCGGTGGCGCCGGTGGGCAGGACGTGGTTGGAGCCGGCAAGGTAGTCGCCGAGAGGTACCGGCGCGTACGGCCCGACGAACACGGCGCCGGCGTGGCGGACGCGAGCGGCGACGGCTGCGGCGTCCGCGGTCTGGATCTCGAGATGCTCCGCGGCCCAGCCATTGACGACCGCGAGGCCCGCGTCCACGTCGGTGACGATCGCGACGGCACCCTGGCCGGTGAGGGCCTGCTCGACGCCGGCACGGTGGCGGGTGGCGGGCATCTGCTTGCCGAGTTCGACGTCGACGGCGTCGGCGAGCTCGACCGAGGTGGTGACGAGCAGGCAGGCGGCCATCGGGTCGTGCTCGGCCTGGGCGACGAGGTCGGCGGCGACGTGGGCGGGGTCGGCCGTGTCGTCGGCGAGAATCGCGACCTCGGTCGGCCCGGCCTCCGCGTCGACCCCGACGACCCCGCGCACCAGGCGTTTGGCCGCCGTCACGTAGACGTTGCCGGGCCCGGTGACGACGTCGACCGGCGGGCAGGACTGCGTGCCGTACGCGGCCATCGCCACCGCCTGGGCGCCGCCGGCCGCGTACACCTCGTCGACGCCGAGCAGCGCGCAGGCGCCGAGGACGACCGGATGCGGCAGGCCAGCCTCGCCGTCGCGACCAACGCTGTCCTTGCGCGGGGGGGAGAACACCGCGAGCGAGGTGACCCCGGCCTCCTGGGCGGGCACGACGTTCATGACGACGCTGCTCGGGTAGGCGACCCGACCGCCGGGCACATACAGCCCGACCCGCTCCACCGGCACCCAGCGCTCGGTCACCGTGAGCCCCGGGGCGACCTCGATGGTCACTGCCTCGCGCAGCTGGGCGCGGTGCACCAGCCGGGCGCGACGGATCGCCTCGGCCAGCGCGTCGCCCACGTCTGGGTCGAGCCGCTCGCCCGCCGCCGCGATCTCGGCCGCGGGCACCCGCAGATGGGCAGGACGGACGCCGTCGAACCGCTCTGCGGCGTCGAGCACCGCCGCGTCGCCGCGGTCGCGGACGTCGTCGCACACCGGGCGCACGGCCGCGACGGCCACGTCCACGTCGAGGGCGGCGCGGGGCAGCAGACGCCGCACCTGCGCCCCGGTGGGGGTCGAGCCACGCAGATCCAGCCTTCTGAGCACCCTCCGAGGGTAGCCGCCGCACGCGTGGCCGGTGAAATCAGTTGTCGGCCCGAAGTGTCACGCTGGGCCGGTGACCGACGCCCGTTCGCCCGCCGCATCGTCCGATCCGCCGTCCCCCGGCACCCTGGTGCCCATCGGCGCGCCCCTCAACACCGAGCAGCCTGGCCCGCAGCGGCTCGGCGACAAGCAGTCCCGCACCGAGCCGGCCGGCGCCGAGGAGCCTGTAGCCGATCGATCCGGTACCGGGCAGGCCGGTACCGGTCGCTCCGCGGCGGTGACGTCCCCGTCGGGCGAGTCGCTGGCGACGTTGCTGCACGGCTATCGGGTGCACGCGCGGGCGCCGCGACGCGTGGTGGCCGCGCTGAGCGAACGACCCCGTACCCTGCGCCAGCTGGTGCAGGACACGGGCCTGCCACGCCGTTCGGTGGAGGCGATCCTGCACGCGCTCGGCGAGGACCTGCGCACCGTCGCCGACGGCCGGCAGGTGCTGCGCGCCGAGACGATCGACCACTATCGATCCATGATCGGATACGAGGAGCTGCACGCGGCCACGATGATCGATCCGTTGGCCGCCGAGATCCAACGGCACGGCGCGCTGGTCACCCAGATGCACAGCCTCATCGCAGCCGCCCCGCGTCCCCGCGCGGACCTGGATCATGTGCCCGCCACCGCCGCGACCGCGGTGCGCCGGGCGGTCTGGCTCTGGACGCACTATGACCTGCGCGAGGCCCGCCTGCTGTGCGTCGGCGACCACGACCTGACCTCCCTGGCCCTGCTGCTGCTCGCCGCCCACGGCGGCCATCGCGACCTCAACGCCACCCCGCGGGGCGCCGGCGGGGCGGAATTCCCCACCGTCACGGTCGTGGACATCGACGAGAATCTGCTCGCCTTCCTGGACCAGACCGCACGCGCGCACGCGCTCCCCCTGCACTGCCTGTACGCGGACCTGCGCCTCGGCCTGCCACCGTCGCTGGCCGGGCAGGCCGATCTGGTCTTCACCGACCCGCCCTACACGCCGGCCGGCATGTCCCTGTTCGCCGCGCGGGGCGCGCAGGGCCTCGCCGACCGGGAACGCGGCCGTGTCCTCATCGCCTACGGCTACAGCGAGCGCGCGCCCGCCCTCGGCGCCCGAGTGCAGAGGGCGCTGCTGGACCAGGGGTTCGCCTTCGAGGCGATCTTGCCGGACTTCCATGTCTACGAGGGCGCGGAGGCGATCGGTGCCCGCGCCGACATGTACGTCTGCCAGCCCACCGCCGCCACCTGGAAACGCCTCGAGCGCCTGGACCGCCCGGATCGCCCGGCCGACCGGGACGCCGGCGGCGCGTCCGGCCAGCTCCGCTCGATCTACACCCGGGGACGGCACGCAGAGGAAAGCGAGGCCGCCGAGCTCGCCGCCCCGGTTGTCGCCGCGGCGCGGCGCTTCCTCGCGGCGGCACCCGGGCGGGGCGTGTTCATCGGCGATCGCCCGCTGCTGGACGCCGCGACGCACACCCGTCTTCCCACCGTCCTCGACCGCGGCCTGCCGCCGTCGGCGACCAGTGGCGCCACCGCGGCCACATCGAGGGTTGGCGGGCCCGGTGCGCCCGGCGGACCCACAGCCAGCAGCGCCAGCGGATCCGGCGAGACCAGCGGATTCGGCGGGAACAGTCAGACCGCGGCCGGTGCGGCCGGAGTCGGTCGGGCCAGCCGCAGCGTCGTCGCCGATCTGGCCGACGATCCCGGCCCATGGCTGCTGCGCGTCCTGCTGGCCGTGAACGCCGACCGGCTCGGCCTGCTGGTGGACGCCGACCATCCCGACCTGTCCACGCGCGGCGATCCCGGTCACGACGATCATCCGTTCGGTCTGGTGCGGGCGAAATGGGTGCGCACACCCGGGCTCGACGAGACGCCGCCGGACGCTGGGCGGACCCGGCTGCTCGCCGTCGCGGCGGTCGACCCGTCGACGCTCGCCCCACCCGCCCGCCTGGCCCGCTGGCTGCTGGACCGTGCGCACGGTCGGCTCGGCAACGTCTGGCGCGACGGCCTGATCCGGGCGGCCCGCGACCTGAACGGCGAGCCGCTGCCCCAACGGGCCGCCCTGGCCGCCGTCCACACAGCGCTCGGCGCCACCGTCGCTGGCAGCACCGCCGTCGGCGGCACCGCCGTCGGCGGCACCGCCGCTGGGGCCGCCCGAGCTACCGGAGCTGCCGTCCGAACTGACCTGGATCCGCTCGCCGCCCGGTTGATCGATCTGCCCCGGCACACCGTCGCGACCGTCCTCGCCGCCGCGGCGGCGAGCGTCGAACGCCTCCCCGGCGCGAGGTCGTAGCCATCCGCCGACCAGCACCGGAACGCCCCTTCAGCCAGGCGTGTCACACGCCGGCTGGCTGTGCCGTCTCTCTCGATGGAGGGTCTCCACGGAGGGCGACTCGCCGGGTGGCCGGGACACGGCCGCCGCAGCCCGGACCTCCGCGGCCGGGTCAGACGGACTCGGCCGTCCAGGGAGCAGATCGGTACAGGGAGGCTGACGATGACGCAGCGGATGAACATCGCCGAGGTGGCACCCGACGGGTACAAGGCGCTACTGGGACTGGAAGGCTACGTCCGGCGGCATGTGGACAAGACCGTGCTGGAGTTGGTGAAGCTGCGGGCCTCGGTGCTCAACGGCTGCGCGTTCTGCGTGGACATGCACAGCCGGGACGCGCTGGCCGCCGGCGAGTCCTCGCGCCGATTGTTCGCGGTCGCCGCCTGGCACGACGCGCCGTTCTTCGACGAGCGGGAGCGGGCAGCGCTGGCGCTCACCGACGAGGTGACCAGGCTCGGCCCGGACGGTGTCAGCGACGACACCTGGGCAACGGTGACCAAGCACTGGACGGAGAAGGAGACCGCGGACCTGATCTTCGCCATCGTGACGATCAACGCCTGGAACCGTCTCTCCATCCCGGTCCGCAACCAGCCGCCCCTCGACGTCTGATCCCAGGCACCAGTCGGCGCGGCCGGCGGCCCGATCCCATCCCGCACCGCCGACCGCCGCCCGGCCCGCCCGGCCCGCCCGCGACCGTCGACGGGCGACGGGCGACGGGCGACCGAGTCCGCCGGCGACCGGCGACCGGCAACCGGGTCCGTCAGCGCCCGGCGACCGGCGACCGCTACGCCCTGCCACAGGCGGCGGCGCAAGATCCGGCTAAACAGGTCGCCGTGGGGGGCAAATCGGACACGAACACCCCCACAAGGACCTGTTTGGATCTTGCCCGCGATACTCTCCCGCCGTGCCGTCACACGCCGTAATTCCTCGCACTGCGAGCTGATCAACTGGCGAGTCGGGTGGAGGTCTCAGGCGGGGGTGGCCAGCATGCGGTCGAGCAGGCGGGCGATCAGCGCGGTGTGCCGGTGCAGCAGCTGCCGGTCGAGCTTGTCGCGCTGGTCACCTGCCCCGGCCTGCAGCAGATACGTCGGTCCGCTGATGAACGCGACGGTCGGCAGGCCGAGCCGGTAGGCGAAGGTGCCCTCGCCGTAGAGACCGTTCTCGAAGGGAGGCATGACCGCCAGCCGCGTGATCCCGCTGGCCCGCACCTCGTCGATGGCGAGCTGGCGCAGCCGCGGGCTGTTGCCGACGGCGACGATCGCCAGCTCGCTGCGCCCCCGCGGACCGTAGGGGGCCTTCCCGCCGTCGTCATCCCAGGCCATAGCACCCAGATGCTCGGCGACCAGCGTCGATCCGATGCTCGCCAGCAGGTCCGGCTGGGAGCGTAGCCAGGCGTCCGGCTTCACCGTCGATGTGTCGGCGCGCATGTGCGCCGGGCTGAACAGGAACAGCACGTCGCGGTGCCGCTGCGCGGCGGGCTGGCGGACGAGCCGCTCGGCGATCGCCAGCAGGGCGGGGCCGCCGTTCTCCTCGACCGCGTTCTGCCCATCAGTGTGCGTCGCGACAAGCACCGCCTTGCTCCCGGTCCCGGCCGTCCCCGCTTCGGACGCCGAGGCACTGGACGCCGAGGCACTGGACGCCGACGCGGGCGGATGCGTCGCGGGCAGGCGAGCGAGCAGATAGTCGATGGTGGTGTCGCCGTGGTCGGCGGCGAGGACGACGGTGGCGGTCAGTGGGCCGGCGGTGAGCAGCGCCCGCAACCGGGCGCCCTGCTCTGGGTCGACGTGCAGGGTCGGCAGGCCGGCGGGGACCTGCTGGTGCGGGGTGTACTGGCCGGCGGCCAGGGCCGCGGGCAGGTCGAGGATCTCGATCATCGCGATGGCGCCATGGCCGCGCGCGAGCGCGAGGTCCGGCTGCGCCGGGATGCCAAGCCAGACCCGGGTGTAATCCTCGGTGTCGATGGCGGCCCGGTCGGAGGACGGTTCGAGGTCGTCGGCCATGTCGGTGAGGACCTTGGCGGTAAGCCGGGCGATCGTGCCCTCGGCGAGCACCACGGCGCCAGCGACCGCCTTGCCCTGGTAGTCGGCCGCACCGCCGGCGCCGACGTCCACCACCCGCCCGGTGACTCCGCTGTCCGGCGTCTCACCGGACAGCGGACGGTAGGCGGCGACGGGGATGATGCTCGTCGTGCCCTGGTGATCGGTGACGCGCAGTGCCCAGCGGCGGGCGAGCCATCCCACCAGCGGCACCGGATGGCGGGTCACCTCAAGGCCCAGCGCCCGCAGCCGCGCGTCCAGATCATCGATGTGGCGACGGTGCGCCGGGGAACCGGTGTGCCGCGGTCCGAACGAGCACATCCGCTCGACCCAGGACCACAGCGTGTCCGCGGTGACCAGGCCGTCCGATCCGATCGCGTCCGCATCTGCGGCTCCCAGCCCTGACGCGGAGGCGCTCGCCGCGGCGCGCCCGGCCCTCGCCGACCCGGCACCGCCAGTGGTGTTCGAGCAGCCGGCCATGGCGGCCATGCTGGCGGCGAGGGTGGCGCCGCCAGTGCCCAGGATCATGCGACGGCTGTGCCCTGTCATCTGGCCCCGCTCCCCTCGGTCTGGCCGGCGATGCGGCGTAGACCGTGGCACCCGCGCCGAGGTCCGGCCACGAATCAGCATGGCGGCGACACGAACCGGCCCACCACGCGGCCGATTCTGTCGACGCAGGCGATCCTGTCGACATCGTGGATCCATGTGCACGCAGAGTCCCATACCGACTGCCAGGCGCCGCAGGCAATCTCAGCTCACCCCCACTTCTGGGCCCGGTCCCTCCACCGACGGGTGGGCGCCCCGGGGCGAGCCGCGCCGTGAGGGCCGCTCCCCGCGCAGGTCACGGCGGGGGGCCAGGTGGCTGTGAACGAGGGCATGACGCGCAGACGCAGACGTGACTCGCCAGCGTTACTACGGTGAAACACGTTTGCTACTACAACGCGTAGAAGCGGAGCTGGTGCCGGATGAGCGTCGTTCCGACGGAACGATCCGCCACGGTCCTGCGGGCAACCGCGGGCGTCGTCGCCGCGCACGCGGAAGAAATCGCCACCGTGTTCTACCGGCGGCTGCTGACGGCCGATCCGTCGCTCGCGCCGATTTTCTCCCGCAGCGGCCAGGCCACAGGTACCCAGCCGCGGGCCTTGGCCGCCTCACTCGTCCGCTTCACCGGCCACCTCCTCGACGAGCCCGATGCCCGAACCGAACACGAGGCGGAAGCCGGCACCACCACCGAAGGCCAAGGCGGGCCCGGGCCCGGCAACAGGACCGGAATCGGGGCCGACAGCAGTTCCGGAATCGGAGCCGAAAGTGGGCCCGGTCGCGAGGCCGGGACCGGGCCCGGGACCGGGGCAGGCCCAGGGCCGGGTGCCCGCCAGCCCATCGACACGGTGGTGCGTCGGATCGCCCATCGGCACGCCGCCCTGGGCGTCGCGCCGGAGCAATACCCGCTGGTGGGACGGCATCTGCTGGCGGCCGTCGCCGAGGTGCTCGGGGATGCGGTCACGCCCGAGGTGCACGATGCGTGGGACGAGGCGTACTGGCTGTTCGCCACGGCGCTCATCGCCGAGGAGGCACGGGCCTACCAGCGGATGGGCACCTGTCCCGCCCGCCCGTGGCGCCCGTGGCGGGTCACCGCCCGCACGATCGCGACCTCCGAGGTCACCTCCTTCGATCTCGTGCCGACCGGCCCCGACCCACTGCCCGCATTCCTGCCCGGGCAGTACGTGACGGTCGCCGTGGATCTGCCGGACGGCGGTCGCCAGGCACGCCCGTACAGCCTGTCGCGGGCACCGGGCGCGGGCAGCCTGCGAATCACCGTGCGCCGACTGCCGGCCGTCGGCTCCGCCCCCGAGGGACTCGTCAGCTCCCACCTGCACGAGCAGGTCAAGGTCGGAGACGTGCTGGACGTCAGCCCGCCGGCCGGATCCACGACCCTCACCCCCGGCACCGACCCGCTGGTACTGATCAGCGCCGGCATCGGCATCACCCCGATGATCGCCATGCTCGGCCACACCGCCCGCCTGCGCCCCGAGCGCACGGTCGTGGCCGCGCACGCCGACCGCTCCCGCGACCACCACCCCCTGCGCGCCGAGATGCTGGAGATCGGAGCCCTGCTCCGAGACTTCCAGCTGCACACCCGCTACGAACCGCACAGCCCCGTACAGATCGACGTCAACGCGCTCCCCCTGCCCGACCGTGCCCGCGTCTACCTGTGCGGCCCGCTGCCGTTCATGCGCGACGTCCGCGCCGGCCTGCTACGCCGCGGCATTCCAGCCGACCACATCCGCCACGAGATCTTCGGCCCCGACCCCTGGGCCGGCAACCCAACCTGACGAATTGCGCGGTCAACCTGCCAGGACGCGGTCCCGCAGCGCGGGATCTCCAGCGGGGAAGCCGTCCCCGGCGGCCGCGGAAGCGGACTCCCGGCGCGGCGCGGTCCGGGCCGTCGAGCCACCGGGCACCGTGGCACTCGTGGCTCCATTCCCCTGTCGGGGTGACGTTCGCGAGCACCGCCCACACCGCCTCGGGCCGCGCCGCCACCGTCACCTCGACCTCGCACCGCCGCGGGAGCCGGCTCATCACCGCACCGCTCCGGCAGCCTCGCCCCTGTCCTCGAGGGTCTGTCCAGCCTCGAGGGTCTGTCCAGCCTCGAGGGTCTGTCCAGCCTCGACGGTCTGTCCAGCCTCGACGGTCTGTCCAGCCTCGACGGTCTGTCCAGCCTCGACGGTCTGTCCAGCGGCGGTCGAACCCTCGGCTCCAGCATCCCCATTAGCACCGGCATCCAGGCGGGAGACGGCACCCCAGCGAGCGGCGGCATGGCGCCGGTAGCGCGGACCGAAACCGTAGAGCACGATCAATCGCGGAATCAGCGGGACCTGGTGCAGGACGACGTCTCGTCCCGCCTCGTCGATGCCGTCGAGCAGCCAGTTGCCCTCCTCGGCGAGCTGCGGCAGAGACTTGGTGCGGATGTTGTAGCGCTGGTCCCAGTCTCGCCACTGCCGGTGGGTCAGTGTCGCCGCGACCAGAGGCATCGCCCCGGACTCCTCTCGATCCAGGTGCGGGAACAGCACAGTGACCAGGCCGTCGAGCGCGGCGACGAGTCCGAGCCGGGTGATCTCGACCTCCTCGGCGCCGCGCGCCCGAGACCACCTCGGGGCCGCGTCGGCGCATGCCTCCATCGCCGGGTGGATGGCCTCGTGGTCAGCTCCCATCGCGTCGATGAGCGGCACGTCGTCCGGGTCCACGGCCGCGCGGACGAGCGGGTACAGGCCGTCGTCCTCGCCGGCGTGATGGCGGTGCAGGAACTCGACCATCCAGTCGATGTGGGCGGCGAGCGCGGCCCGGCGGGCGCCGTCGGGATAGGGGATGGTGGTCAGTGCCTCGCGGGCGCGGGTGAGGTCGCGGCGCAGCGCCCAGTGCACGATGCCCATGATGCGGGTGTCGGCGGGGCCGTCCATGGCGGTCTTCATCTGATCTGCTCCTGCCCATCCAATCCGATGATCATCTTTTCGAGCCATGCCTGATACGTGCCTGGCGCCCAGCCCGCGCGCAGGACCAGCGCGTCGTACATCTCCACGCTGGACAGGGCCCACAGCTGATCGATCTGCTCGCGGGTGGGCGCCCTTCGCAGCACCAGCGCGAGGCCGCGCTCGTCGTCGACACGCCGGTTGGCCTCGTCGGTGGCGAGACGTTCGGCGAGGTCAGGCTCGCTCGCCGCGCCCTCGCGCAGCGCGAGGTAGAGCCGCGCGATCCGCCCGTTGATGCTGGTGATCAACCCAGCCGCGGCAGCCGCCCGCTCAGCGAGCGTCTCCCCCTCCCCCACCGCCCGGAACTCGGGCCGTTCGACGAGCGGCACCGGCTCGTCATCACCGACGAGGGCACCGTCGAACGCCGCCGCGAACAGCGCCGGCTTACGGCCGACCGCGCCGTAGACCGTCTCGACCGAGACACCCGCCGCCGCGGCGATCTCCCGGACACCGGCACCCGCCCAACCACGCTCGGCAAACACCTCCCGAGCGGCGGCGATCACGGCCGCCCGGGTCTGCGCCGCCTGCTCGGCCCGCCGCGCGGACCGGTACGGCCGGGTCGAGGGCGATCCCCGCGAGGTGCGTGCGGAAGTAGGGGTGGCATCGGGCATGCCCATCACTCTAGAACACACCTGTGTTCAATAAGGTCCAGTTTGGCCAATCGGCCACGCGACACCCCTGTCGTTCCACCGACAGCCCAGCGACCTGATCGGCATCGACAACCTCGTGGACTCGCTCTCTCGCCCGTGCCCGCTCTCGTCCCCGGCGCGCGCCCGGTGCAGGCGCGGGTCGCGACAGCGCGGGCAGTTCAGGCGCCCGCGAGGGAATGCCCGTGGCGGAGATGCACACAGCGGCGGAGATGCACACAGCGGAGACGCGCGCGGTGGAGGTCACACTCGCGCGGGGCTGTGCGGCTACCCGCTCCCCGTGCCCGGCCAGCGGCGTGGGGGCCACGGGGCGCGGGAGCGCATCCTGCGGGCGGCAGATCGGCTGTTCTACATCGAGGGCATCAACGCCACCGGCATGGAGCGGCTCACCGAGGTCGCCGAGGTCTCAAAGCGAACCTTCTACCAGCACTTCCCCAGCAAGAACGCGCTGGTCGAGGAGTACCTGCGCCGGTTGGACGCCCACCCGGTCGCCCGCGAGCTCGTCCCGCGCCGCGGCGCTGGGCGAGGATCCGGGCGATCGCGGCAGTCATATCGTGCTGTAATCGCCGACGTGGCAGCGGCTGGGCTCAGAACACGGCACCGGGAGCGGCACGGCGCGGGGCGCGCCGGCTGGCTGCGGGCCGCCGTGCTCGGCGCGAACGACGGGCTGGTATCAACGTCGAGCCTGGTCGTCGGTGTCGCCGCGAGCGGCGCGTCGGGCAGCGCGATCCTCACCGCGGGTCTGGCCGGGTTGACCGCGGGGGCGCTGTCGATGGCGGCGGGCGAGTACGTGTCAGTGAGCGCCCAGGCCGACGTGGAACGGGCCGACCGGGTCGTGGAGCGCGCGGAGCTGACCGACAGCCCGGCGGCCGAGCTCGACGAGCTCGCCGGAATCTACGAACGGCGCGGCCTGAACCCAACACTCGCGCGGCAGGTGGCCGCTGCGCTGACAGAGCGGGACGCGCTGGGTGCGCATCTACGCGACGAGCTCGGCCACAACGAGCAGAACCGGGCCCGCCCGTGGCAGGCCTCGGCCGCGTCGGCGAGCAGCTTCGCCGTCGGCGCACTGGTGCCGTTCCTCGGCATGGCCGCGCCGTCGGGATCGGCCCGGCTGGTCCTGATCGTCGCGGTCACCGTGCTGGGCCTCGCGGCCGCGGGGGGGGGGGGGGGGCCCCCCCCCCCCCCCCCCCCCCCCCCCCCCCCCCCCCCCCCCGCCGGGCGCCCCCCCCCCCCCCCGCGCGCCCCCCCCCCCCCCCCCCCCCCCCACAAAAAAACCCCACCCCCCG
>NZ_JALKFZ020000135.1 GCF_023243075.1 Frankia sp. AiPa1
GCCGGCATCCCTCGGGCTTGCCGGCATCCCTCGGGCTTGCCGGCATCCCTCGGGCTTGCCGGCATCCCTCGGGCTTGTCGGCATCCCTCGGGCTTGTCGGCATCCCGGGGGCCTCCCCAGCACCCCGGGGCGCTTGCCGGCGCGCCGGCGGGCTGGGTTGCTTCTCGTGGATCTCCGACTCACGGCCGGTTGCCCCGGTGAATCTCACTGTCCGTGTTGGTTTTCGGGGGTGGTGGGGCTGCTGGTGCGTGGGATGTCGCTTCTACCGGGTAATATTTCTGATTTGTTCCTTCGTAACCCTGTAGAAGCGACACGGAGGTTTTCCGGGGCCGGTCCGTCGTCACGCGCTGCGGCGAGCAGGGCGGTGGCGAGTCGGCGGTGGGGAGAGCGCTCGCTGGCCGTGACGACCGGAGCTGATGGTGAGGGCGCGCCACCGCCACCGGCACGGCGGGTTCGGCCGGGCGGGCCGTCATGGCCTGCGCGCGCAGCGGGCGCAGCAGCAGCGCATAGGCGGGCCAGGCCAGCACCACGACGGCGAGGAACAGCAGCTGCACGGGCAGCCTGGTGCCGACCACCGCGACCAGCCCGCCGGCCAGGGGCAGTGTGCTCTGGTTCAGCAGCACGATCAGGCTGATGACGCGGCCCCGTTCGGCTGCGGCGATCCAGTGCAGCCGTTCGACGCGGATGAAGACGTTGAACAGTCCGGTCATGCCGATGCACAGGCCATAGCCGAGCACATACAGCGGGAACAGGCGCGCGACCCCGATCAGGGCCGCCCCGGCGGCGCTGCCCAGGAACGACAGTACGCCGACCTGGTAGATGGTCAGGCGGCGCAACAACCACGTCATCGACAGCAGGGTGACGATCGAGAACACCCCGACCGTGATCTGCAGCGTCGCGAAGACCGTGGTGTGCTGGTGAAAGTGCCCGACAGTCAGGGGTGCCCCGGTGGCCATGGCGAGACCCACCATCAGGTTGGCGACCATCGCCAGCCCGACCAAGGACAGCAGGATCGGCGCCCCGGCAAGGCCGCGGATGCCGACCCGCAGGTCGCCGACCACACTGCGCCGCGGGTCCACCGAGACATCCGCGGCTCCTGCCCCACCCGAGGCTCCCGGCCCACCCGCGCCACCCGCGGCATTCACGGCGTCCGCGGTATCCGCGGTCCGTGCGCCGAGGCCACGCACTGCGGAAACGCCGCACGCGCCCACCGCGAACGCCGCCCCGCTCGCCCACAGCAACTGCGTCGGGGACGCCCAGAGCAGGATCAGCCCGCCCAGTGCCGGTCCGAAGACTCCCGACCCACTGTTGATGATCTGCAGCACGCTCTGGGCGCGGGCCAGGTCCTCCTTCGCCACCAGCCACGGGATGGTCGACTCCAGCGCGATGAACGTCTGGGCATAGCAGAACGCGCACAGCGCCATAAGCGCGGCGGTCAACGCGAAGGTATGCCCTGGCCACCTGGCCAGCGCCAGGACGGTGAGCAGGCACGCGGCCGCCCGGATGCTGTCGCTGACCGCGTAGACCCGGCGTCCACCGAACCGGTCGGACAGCACCCCGGCCAGCGGCAGGGAACCAAGCCGTGGCAGCCATTCGACCAGGAACGCGAAGCCCGCCAGCGACACGCTGCCCGTCGTGGTGTAGATGATCAGGGGCACGGCGAACTGCAGTACCTGATCACCCAGCGTCGACAGGACGCGGGCGCCCAGGAACACCCGCAGCCGCCAGCTACCCATGCCCCCACCCCACGATGACCACGACGCCGCCCAGGACGATGACCATGGCGGTGTCCACATCGGTGCCGGCGGCAGCATCCAGGGCAGCAGCATCCAGGGCGGCGGCGTCCTGGATGGCAGTGTCCTGGATGGCCATGGGAACGTCAGCGGACGCGGACATCGATGTCAATCCGTTCCTCGATGGCCGCGCTGAGCCGGTCGAGGCGATCCAGCAGCGTCGCGGCGGTGTCGGCGACCAGAATGATCTGCCCGACGAAGCCGGCGTTGTCCGCGATCTCGGCGCGCACCCGCTGCCCGGGCGACGCGCGGAGCCCGCCGTCATGCAGCGGGATGCCGAGCTCGTCCGCCACCGCCGCGACGTCCGGGGTGGAGACGACGACGCCGTCCCGCGGCGCGCGCAGCATCCGGATGCCGCTCACCGCCTGGGCCCGCGGTCGGCTGGGCCGCATCGCGTCGCCGGTCGACCAGCGCAGCCATTCCCGCCATGGATCGAAGCCGGGAAAGGCGAGCCTGGCCAGATCCCAGATGTGCATGCCGCCGGGGCGCAGGTTGGTCTCGACCGCCGCGACCCCCCGCTCCAACAGGAACAACTCGGTGTGAAATGCCCCGTTGGCCGGGGACACCAGCTGCCGGACGTGGGCGCCGGCCTGATCGAGCAGAACGGTCTGGACCTCGTCCAGCGGCGCCGGCACGACCTGCTGGAACTCGGCGCGGAACCGGCCCGAGGTGGTGCGCTTCTCCGTCAGCCAGTGCGCGCCGCCGACGAAGTCCCAGCTGTATTCGCGGGCGCCGGTCACGAGCGTCTCCACCATCACGCCGTGGTCGTGGTACGGCGCCAGGGCCGTCCACAGGGTCGGGCAGGCGGCGAGGTCGGGCACGAGCTGGCAGCCGCGACTGTTGCCCTCGCTGGTCGGTTTCACGAACGCCGTGCCGCCGAAGCGCGCGACGGCGGCCTCGAACTCGGCGAGCGAGCGCACGACCAGGCTGCGCAGCGGCGTGTAGCCGGTCGGATGGTGGGCGCACGCGGCCTCGACCGCGCGGAACCGGTGTTTGTCCAGGCCGATCGCCGCCCGGGTCGGCCCGGCGCCGGGCAGCCCGAACCGCGCCGCCAGATGGGCCCCCATCACGACGCCGCGGTCGGAGAACGGCAGCACGCCGATCGGCCGCAGGCCGTGGCGCCTCAGCCGCGCGGCGACCCGCTCGGCCACGGCGGCCGCATCCGGCGTGTCGGCCAAGCCGAGCTGGCCGAGCGGGGCGGCGATCACGACGTCGGCGGCCGCGTCGTCCTGTGGCCTCGGTTGGTCCGTGACCAGGACGAGCCGCGCCCGGTACTCCTGGTGGCACAGGTCGCGTAGCTTCGCGACGTCGTAGACGCGGGTGTTGTTGTAGCCGGTAAGGACGAAGCACGCGGCGCTCATGCCGACTCCATGACGGCCGTCTGCGTGCAGATCTCGGCGAGGGTGTCCCGCAGCTCCTGGGGGGTGCCGCGGACCATTCCGGACAGCGGTGTCGCCGCCGCCGCGTAGCTGATCTCGCCCGCCCTGGCCGCGGGGCGATCGTTGTGCACGTAGGAAACCAGGCGCCCGGCGAAGCGGTCCGGGTCGAAATCGACGCTGGTGCCCTGGGCGCGATGGTGCGCCGGGAAGACGAACCAGCCGTACCAGTGCGCCGAGGGCCGCGTGGGGGGTTCGTCGATGTCGCCGAACAGTTGGTGTGCCAGGTCCACCTGGTAGAGGTTGACGCCGGTGCGCAGCTCGAACGTCTCCGCGACGCCGGCGCCGCCGACCCGGCTCGCCGTCTCCAGGAACAGGAACCGGCCCTCGCCGTCCCGGATCAGCTCGAAGTGGAAGGCGCCGTCGCGCTGGCCGAGCACGGGCAGCGTGCGGCGCAGCAGCGCGAGCGCGTCCGGCTCGTCCGGTGTCTGCGCGGAACCCAGTGGGCTGCCATGGGCGAAGTTCAGACAGTCCCCGATGTAGACGCTGCTCGTCACCGCGCGCACGGCGCCGCCGCGCAGGTAGCCGTCGAGATGCCAGATCTCGCCCGGCACGAACTGCTCGACGAACACGTCGGACGCCGCCCCGCGCCCGGCCAGGCGGTCGAGAATCTGCCGGGCATCGCCGGTCTCGATGCCGGTGCTGGACGCCTCCAGCCGAGGCTTGATCAGATACGTGCCGGTGGCGGGCGGGTCGCGGCGGAAGTCCGCGACGGTGCGGAACGCCGGCTGGGGGATACCGGCGGCCGCGGCGCGGGTGCGCATCAGCCACTTGTCCCGCAGCGGCGCGATGTCGGCCGGCTGGTCGCCGGGGATGGCGAACCTCGCGCGCAGGTACGCCGCCGGCAGCAGGTCATATTCGGAGCGGGCGATCAGCCGATCCGCCGTGCCCAGCCAGTCGGCGTGCTGTGCGGCCAGCGCGTCGACGTCCGCGGTCGGGGTGGTCAGGACCCGGCGGTCCGCACCGGCCGGCAGAGCATCGGTCGTGCCGGTCGCGCTGAGGTAGCGCACGACGTGGCGGCCGTGGTCGATGGCCAGGTCGTAACGGATCTTCGTGAAGGGGATGCGGTGCAGGATGACGATGTTCATGGTCGATAGCCGATCTCCAGATAGGACTCCGTCTCGACGATGAAGTCGGCCAGCAGGTCGGGGCCGAGCGCGGTGACGTCCCACAGCGCCTGGCCGACGAAGATCTCCCGATCGACGGATGGCAGCGTGCCGCCCTCGTGGACGAGAACCTTGTCCTCCACGACCTCGATCCGGCCCGGCCGCCGGCTCAGCCGGGCGATCTGGCGCCCCGGCTCGCCGAAGAACACCCGAAAGAAGGTCCTGCGCACACCGTCGACCGTCGGCTCGTCGCCCGCCCTCCCGCCGGCGACCGTCTCGCTGGCCGCTGGTGCGTCGGCCGTCCACGGGTCGGCCGGTAGCTGGGGGGCGTCCGCGACCAGCAGGTCGATCCACCGGCCCAGCAGGTCCACGCCACTGTGCAGCCGCGTGCTGGGGACGATGTACGCGCCGCCGATCCGCGGATTGACCTCGACGATCTCCCAGACGCCCCCGCTGGTGTACCGGGCCTCGACGTGGTGCACGCCGGTGTCCACGCCCAGCGCCTTCAGCACGAGGGTGACGTGGTCGACGCCGTGCCCGATCACCGCGGCGCCCAGCGAGACGGGTGGGCAGGCGCAGGCGTTCTCGAGTACCGTCCGCCCGGACTCACGCAGGTCGACCTTCTCGTGCACCGCGTGCACGCTCGCCGAGCCGTGCTCGACGCTGACCTCGAAGCTGCACTCCACGCCGTCGATGAACTCCTCGATCAGGAACGACGGGGCGCCCTCGAAAGCGCCGGCATAGGCGACGTCGCGCGCCGCGCGTTCCCAGAGCGCCGCAAGCTCCGCGGCGCCCTCGATCCGGTCCGCGCGCAGCGCGCCCAGCGAGGCGAACCCGGTGCGCGGCTTGACGAAGTATCGGGACGGGTCGGTCAGGGCCGCATAGCGCTCGGTGTCGAACGGCCAGGCCGCCACCTGCGACAGACCGTGCTCCCGAAGACGTTCGCGCATCCTCAGCTTGTCCCGCAGCCCGCGGACGGTCTGTTCGGTCAGGTCGCCGACGCCGAGCGACCGGTTCGCGGACGCCATCAGCTCCCGGTAGGCGTCCCAGACGGTGAGACAGCCGAGCAGCCGGACACCGGCCGCCGACAGCCGCGTGAGCACGGCGTCGACGTCGGCGGGCCGCAGGCAGTGGCCGTCGGTGACGTCCAGCGCGGCGACCTGCGAGCGCCAGTGCGGTGCCCCGGCATCCTGCGCGGGACGCGACGACAGGACGTAGGGGGTGATCCCACGCTGGCGCAGGGCGTCGGCCAGCGGCGCCACCATGGATTTGAGCTGGTGCGAGAGAAGGAGAAATCCAGGATTCCCAGCCATGTCGATAATCCGTTCTCAAAGGACGCGGGCCGGGCCGGCGGCAGGTGCGGTGGACCGCCGTCGACCCGGCGGGATCAGACCAACTGCAGATCAGTGGTGCCGAAACGCTCATAGAGGTCCACGAAGAACTGCCTGAGCAGCTCCTGGATCTCGTCGAAGTAACGCTTGATATCGACGATGTCCTGCTCGCTCTCGACGAAGAGACTGAGTATGTCCCACATGTCCTGGGTGTGGTCCTCGACGAGATCCGTGTTCAGGTGCGCGGCCTGACCGACGATCATGTCCTTGCCCAGTGATGTGGACATGGCCTTGATCTGCTTCGGGGTGATCTTCTGTGTGGTGTATTCCACCAGATAGCTGTAGCAGATCACGCCGAGCACCTTTTCGTGCTCCGCGACGAAATACAGGTAGCCGGCCAGCAGGCGGGTGTAGAGATTCGGCTCGGTCGCGAAGATGTCCTGGGCGGACAGACCCACCTTCTCGGCGTCCTTCATGAACAGGACGTCGTGCAGCATTTCCTCGTCCTGATAGGCGGCGTAGAGCTTGGCTGCCTCGGCGTTGACGCCGGTGATCTTGTGAAGTGCGTAGGACTGCGCGGTGCGCATCAACCGGATCCGCCAGGCATGCTCGATCAGCGTCTGCCGGTAGTACTTGAGGTGGATCTCGGTGCCCTCGAGGTGCCGCGCGAACGGCACGGTCGCATTCCACTGTTCGATCTTCGCGTCCAGGAAGGTGTCGATGTCCTGCTTGGCCCGGGCGCTCTCGCCGGGGGAGAGGAACGGCTTGCGGCGCAGCAGCGCGCTGTGGGTGAGGCGGTTCGAGGTCTGCATGCCAGTGCTCCCGGTGCTGGTAGATGCTGGTAGATGGCGGACTCGGGGATTTGTGCTCAGTGGACTTCGGCCAGGACGGCGTCGCCGTACGCCCGGCTCTGACAGGCCAGGCGCATCGCTGGACTGTCCTCGCCGAGGAGCTCGAAGAGCCGCTCCTCCCGCGCGGTTCGCGGCGACAGGTTCTCGCCGCCGCTCACGATCCGCACGGCACAGATCCCGCACCTGCCGGATCTGCAGCCGAACGTTATGATGTCGTCCATCTCGGTCAGGTCGACGTAACCATCGAATTCGACCTTTTCATCGGCGTTGACAAATTTCAGACTTGGCATTCGGCACCTCCAGGTCAGCAGGTCGGACGGGCCGCCGGGCCGGCCAGGCACAGAACGGTCGTCGACGTTATTCTCAACTCCCCGCGCAGTGATTCCTGCAGCGCTCTGGCCCGGCGCTTCCGCGCAGGAGAGATCTGGTTCCTCCTATTTGGATAGGCTCGGTGGTTACAAGATCTGCTGGATCGCGTCTGTCTCGGCACCCGGCAGGCTCTCCCGGGACATCCCGAGCAAGGGAACGCGACGCTGGTTTGCAATCCGACTTCAGGGAGCGGCAAGAAACCTGCCGGAGCCGTATCCACCGTCGCTGGCCAGGAGGTTTCCGCGACCTCCCGCCGGCTGACCGTTCTGGTGGCGGCGGCCATCCGCGCCACAACCATCCGGTTGCCGTCTGATGAGGGATTACGTGAATTACTTTACGCGCCGCCCCGAGAATGATCGGCTGACCCGGCGTCGCGCGTCTGTCCAGGAGCCGACACGTCAGTCCGCCGGTCACCGCGTCCGCGCAGGCCTGGAAGGCGGCGCGGACTCGGGCGGTTCCTGCGGGCGTTGGCCCGGCATCCGCATGCAGAGCGGTCATCCGCGCGAGGGCCGTCTCCAGCCTTTCGGCGGGTATCGGCGACGTTCGTCGTGAGATCGGGGTCAGCCGGGTGCGCGTCTCGGGTCGCTCGCCGTGGGACGAGCAGGTCACCGGTGGCGCCGAGGGAGTCCGCGAGTGCCCGTGGCAACTGCGTCGCGTGGCGTGTGGTCACAGCGACAGGTCCAGCGAGACAGTCGAGTCGAACACGTGTTGCGCCCCGAATGCCACCGCCGAGTCGTTGCGGCCCGCGGCTCGGCCTGGAGCCTTCCCTGAGTGCCGTCCGCAGGTGCCGCAGCGTCTGCGCGCGCCGTGCCGGGCGGCGTCGTAATCCGGCGTCCCGATCGCCTCGGGCTGGTCGGCGAGGCCGGTCGGCGCCGTCGCCGCCGCCCGTCGCGCCGGCACGTCGCACGCACGCACGAGCAGCGTCGCGACGGCCGCCAGCCCGGAGATGCGCACCGCGATCGTCCAGCTGGCCCCCGCGACCGCCACGCCGATCGCGGCGGACCCGGCGAGGCCGGCGCCCACCACCGGCAGGGCCCGCGCCCGGAACGCCAGGGCCGTAGGAGGCGGCGAAAGCGCCGCACGTCGCCAGCAGCCCATCCTGCGGCCTTCCGGTCGCCTGCCCCACGGTCAACGGCACGGCGAACGCGCAGACGACTGCCATCCGCAGCCGCCCCCGCGGGCGGGCGACGCCAAAGGCGGCGCCGAACCGGCTCGGGCCCACGGGCGCGGGCACCGGGGGACGACGCGGCTCGCTCGCGCGGGCGGCGGCGGGACGCGGCGGGACGCGGGACCACGTCGCCACCATTCTCCAGCCGGTCCGATCCACCACCACGGGTCCGCCGGATCCCTCGCCATGCTGCTCACTCTGCGTCGAACAGTGCGGTGCCGATCCGTGGTGGTGCGGTGAACGGTGCCCCGTACCGGTCTGGTCGTCCTTGACGTCCCTGCCGGGCCCGCCGACGACGATGCCGAAGATCGGCTCCGGTGCGCCGGCGGCAGCGCCTCTTGCGGCAATCTCGAAACATATAGATGTTATTCGGGGGATGCGGTAGAACGGCAGGTGAGAGCCGCGTAGGGCCCGCCGGCTACCGAATTGGAGGTGGGAATGACCGTCCGCATCGGGCAGGGGTTCCGGCTGGGCGGGCCCGGCCCGTGACCTTCTTGGCTGTGAGCAGTGGTGGCCCGCGATGACGTGGTCAAGGCCGACCGGCAGGGATGTCCAGCTGGTGCCAGTCGGCCGTAGCCGGCCGGCACCGTCAACGGACAGTGAGCGGTCGCCGCGGAGCTGCTGCCGCGTGCTGGCGCAGACCCGCGGATGAAGCGGGTCGTGGTGGTCGGGGCATCGAGCGGCCTGGGGCGCTGTGTCGCGCTTGGCCGTTCCTCGGTGGTTACGCGGCAAGCAAGGCGGCCCTCGACAAGCTTGTCGAGGCATGGTCGATCGAGCATCCCTCGGTCGGCTTCACCCGCCTCACGATCGGGGACTGTCTGGGCGGCGAGGGTGGGCAGCGGATGTTGATCGACGGCCGGCTCGTCGACGCCGGGGGCGGCCGTGTCCTCGAGAACATCAACCCTGCGACGGAGTCCCGCCGAGCGGATTCGCGTCTCGAACAGTTGTCGGCCGGCCACACGGCCTGCCACCTACATCACGAAGGACCTTGATGAGACTGTCCGCACGATTAACCATCCGGCTCCTCGCGGCGCTGGCCGCGGCCACGGCGATCATGGCCACGTCGGTCGCCTGCTCGGACGACAAGGACGGCACGACCACCGCCGGCACCCCGACGAACCAGACGAACCAGACGAACCAGACGAACCAGACGAACAGTGTCGCCGACCTCAAGGCCGGGCCGGCAACCGGCTGGAGTGACGGTGGCTACCAGCCCGACCTGTCCAAGCTGAAGTGCGGCCAGAAAGCCTCTGACCCCCACCGGGGAGTCACCGACACCGAGATCACCATCGGCGGCCTCGCCTACCTGACGAGCCCGTCCGGTGCCTCGATGGTGGGCACGGACGCCGGCGCGAAGGCCCGGTTCGCGCGGGCTAACGCCGAGGGCGGCATCAACGGCCGGAAGATCAATTATGTCGGTACCCTCGACGACGGCAACGACCCGGCCCGCGACAGCTCCCAGTCCAAGGTACTGGTCAACCAGAAGAAGATCTTCGCCGCCGTGCCCGTGATGACCAGCGGCGCCAGCTACCTGGACACGTTCTGCCCCGAGACCGTGCCGTTCTTCGGCTGGGGCTTCAACTCCGGCTTCTGCAACACCTCGATCGGGTTCGGCATCACCGGATGCCTGCTCCCCGGCAAGGACCTCAAGGCCACCGCGACCGCCTACGGCGTCATGCTCAACGCCATCTTCGGCGGGAACGCGACCGGGAAGACGGTCGCCCTGGTCGGCAATGACGACGACTCCGCCCGCACCGGCGTGGCCTCCATCGCCCGGCAGATCAAGGCGGTCGGCATCAAGGTCGTCTACCAGGAAACACCCATACCCGATGCCGGCCTGACCGACACCACCCCGATCGTCAGCGCCATCATGACGGCGAACAAGGGCGCACCCCCGGACGTCGTGTTCTACGGCACCGACTTCACCGCCACCACGAAGCTCACCGAGGCGCTTGACGCCGCCGGATACAAGGGCAAGCACCTCAACACCGTCGGCTATGATCCCCGCCTGGCCGCCGCCAAGCTGCCTGGCCTCGAGGGCGCCTACACCTCCCTGCAGTGGCAGCCCGGCTCCGACACCTCCGTCGCGGCGATCAGGAAGCTGACGGCCGACATCAACACCTATGCGCCTGGCACCGCCATCAGCCTGCCGACGATGGCCGGCTACTGGGCAGCGGACATGTTCGTCGCCGCCGCCACCAAGGTCGGCAAGGACCTCACCGTCGACTCCCTGCTCAGGACCATGAACAGCGACTACTCCTACAGCGTCGACGGCGCGCTCCCCGAGTCCCGCTGGCCCATCGGCCACTTCCTCGCGACACCCTGCGCGTCCGTCGTCCAGCTCAACGGTGACAGGTACGGCATCACCAGGCCGCTGTCCTGCGGCTCCTACACGGCCGGATAGCGCCAGCGGTCCGCGTGGCGGCCTCCTCCTCCCGGGCACGGGGCGGGCGGGCCGTGCCCGCGCGCGGACCGCCACGACCCGCCCATCCGTACTCCCGTACCGGCGGCGGGTGGCGCCCCCGGCGGACATCGTCGGTCGGCGGTCGATCGGACCGCCTGCGCAGCGCAGCCCTCCGACGTGTGCCCTGGTCGGATCTGGGCCACGCTGAGGTGGTGACCTCGCATCCCGGAGTGTCGGCGGAGCAGGGCGGCCCCCCCGCGGCCGCCGGGCGGCCACGCCCGGATCGTCCGGACGCCGCCGCGTGGCGGCCGTGGCCGATGGACGGTCTGCGTCCGCCGCCGCGGGGGGTGGCGGGGCCGGTCGGCGAGCGGACCTGCCGGCGCGTCGCCGTGGGGGTCGTCGTGCTGCTGGCGGCGTTGCTGATTCCACTGCTGCTGCTGCTGGGCGGGCGGAGCCTGGTGACGTTCGAGGCGGCGGCCTTGCTGGTCAGCAGCCTGGTCGGCATCGTCCTGGGCGGTGTGGCCGTGCGGCGTACCCACGGGGGCGAGCGACTGTGGCGGCTGCTGCTGGTCCTGTTCATGCTGGGCCTGCTGGTCGGCGGGGTGCACTGGTGCCTGATGTACGTGGTGCGGGCCAGCCGTGTTCTGGTCCCGTCCGCCCTCGACGGCGCGTATCTGTTACCAAACTTGTTCGTCCTGGTGGCGCTGCTGCTCCTGCCTGGCCGGCCGTTGGATCCGACGCTGAGTGACCGGGCCCCGCCGTCCGAGGACCGGTCGCGGTTGGTCGCGGCGATCGTCATGGTGCTGGACAGCCTTGTGATCGTGACGGCGATGTTCCTCATCGCCTGGACAGCGTTGCTGCGCCAGGTGGCGCACAGCGGCATGAGTGGCCTGCCGTTTCTGATCTCGCTGGGTTATCCGGTGTCCGGGACGCTGGTGATCGTGACGCTTCTGCTGGTCGTGATCTTCCGTCGGCCGTACAACGGACGGGCCCTCGTGGTCCTCACTGTCGGGTTGCTCGCGCTGAACGTCTCGGCCACGTTGTTCGTGCGCCTGACCGTGTCGGGCATCGTCGACACCGACCGGCTCGCGCCGTACTGGCTCGGTCCGATCATCGCGCCGCCGCTGATGGCACTGGCGATGCTCATCCCCGGGCGGCCGGACCGGCAACGCCATGCGCGTACCCGGGGCGGGGATGTCGCGGCGTGGGTGCACAGCTATCTGCCCTACCTTCCGCCCGCCCTCGCCGCCGTGCTCGTCATTCCCACCATCAGCCGCGGCGACCAGGACTCCACCACCGCGCGGCTCGCGATCGTCCTGGTCGTCCTGGTCGTGGCCCGCCAGATGATCATGATTGGGCAGAACACCCGGCTGCTGATGCGGGTGCGGGCGGCCCAGTGGCGGCTGCGCTACCAGGCCCTGCACGACCCGCTGACGGGCCTGGCGAATCGGGCCCTGTTCTCCGCCGAGCTCGATGCGGCGGTCGAGGCGCAGCGTACGTTCGCCCAGCCGGTGGTCATGCTGTTCTGCGATCTGGACGAGTTCAAGGCGGTCAACGACACCTTCGGGCACGCCGCCGGGGATGAGCTGCTGCGGGCGGTCGCCGGACGGCTGCGTGGCCTGCTGCGGGCGGACGACGTGGCGGCGCGGATCGGGGGTGACGAGTTCGCGGTCCTGCTGGGCCGCTTCGAGGGTGAGCCGCGGGCGGTCGGCGCGGCGATGGCCGGGCGCATCACTGCCGCGATGAGCCCCACCTTCCCCCTTCAGGGCATGGCGCGCCGTCTCCAGATCAGTGTGGGGGTCGCGGTGGCAGAGGCGGACACGCCCGACGTCACCGCCGAGGGGCTCATGCACCGGGCCGACATGGCGATGTACCAGGCCAAAAGCCGGCGGTCCCAAGAGCCTTCCCGACAATGCGGCGAGGGCGAGGGCGAGGGCGGGAGCCGGAGCCGGAGCGGCATCGAGTGCGGGCGGTAGCGGCGCCAGCGAGTGTGACCGCCGCCAGCGCGGTGCTGACGAAGGAGTAGGTGATGCTCGCGGTGGGGGTGCCGTCCGGGGTGAGGTGATCCTTGGCCGCGAGATAGTCGGGCCGGCCCTTCTTGGCCCACAGCGCGCCGAAGGCCGCGAGGTAGAGGCTGCCATAGCCGACGGCGATCCACAGCGTCGAGACGCGTGGCGCGGCCGGCACGACGTTGTCGGACGTCGCCGCGGACCTCGGCATCACCCGACCCGCCGCGCACAGGCCAGGAACTGCGTCGGTACCTGCGCCGTTGGGTGGTGCTGGCCGCATGGCCCGATGCCGGCCGGACCGCACCAGCCCGGACATCCGCCAGGCGGCAATCCCAGTCCCGACCGTCGGACCAGGCAATCACGAAATCAGCAAGGTCCACTATCGGGTAAGCGACACCGGGGATCGCTGGTGCGGAACGTGGACGTTTTGTCACTATGGGGGCCAGCGGCGGGAGTTGACGCAAACAGGTGCCTTTGCCCCGGTTGACCTGCACGGCGGTCTGCACCGGTCAACCGGATCTGTTGCGGCTCCTCGCCGGATTCCTCGTCACCATCTCACTCCCAGGGGCCATCCGTGCGCGCAGACCTTGACCTCCTCGCTGTAGTGTCAGAGCCCGACGACGGGCCAGTGGGGACCGAGACCGATGACCTTTTCGATCAGTTGGACGGTGCGATCAGCCGGCTGTGGGCACAGGCCCGAGACGGCGCATTCTGGCGGCACGTGACAGCGCACGGGTTCGACCGCGATCTGTACCGGATCACGATGACGCAGATCTACCACTACACCCGGCACAACTCGGTGAACCAGGCGATCGCGGCCTTTCGCGCCGAGCCCGAGCAGATCGGCCTGTTGCGCTTCGTCTACAGCCACGCCGGGGAGGAACTGGGCCACGAGAAACTGGTCCTGCACGACCTGCGGGCGATCGGTCTGCTCGGGCCGGACGAAGATGTCGACGAGCAGCCACTACCGGCGACCGACGCGCTGGTGAACTACCTGTACGGAGTCGCCCTGCGCGAGGGTCCAGTAGCCCGTCTGGGCTACTCCTACTGGGCGGAGACGGTCTACGAGCACATCGGGCCGATTCTTGGCAGGGCGCGGACCTCGTTGGGCCTCGATGACCGCCAGATGGCCTTCTTCGTGGCTCATTCGGAAATTGACTCCAAGCACGCCGCGGAGGTACGACACGCGATCCAACGCGCGGTCACCTCGCCGGCGCAGGCGGCGGCGGTCCTGCGAGTGGCCGTCACGACCCTGTGGCTGACGATCTCTTTGCTGGATCAGTCCTACGCGCAATGGGTGCTCCGGCGCGACGCTGCCGGCCGACAGGCGGCCAACGGTGGCCGCTAGTCTGCCCGCCCCGCGGGCCGCCGAGCCAGAACTGGTCCACTGCGAGTCGGCACTCGACTTCCAGCGCGCGCGGGACCTGCGCGAAGCCCTCTTCCGGTCCCGGCGGGGCATTGTGTTGGACGGCATCCGGGAGTCCCGCCGGGACGCCGAAAGCCACGTCTTCCTGCTGTCGTCCGGCGGCGTCGCGGTTTCCACCACCCGAGTCCAACCGTATCCGTCGGACTTGTCGGACCTGGTTGGTCTCAGCGTCGACTCGACCGGACTGACCGGCCAGCCCGCGGATTCCGAGGTCGGCCGGTTGGCCGCGCTGCCGTCAGCGAGCGCCGCCCGCTATTCGCTGCTGTTGATGGCGCTGGGGGCGCGGTGGCTGCTGGACCACACCGACCATCGCAGCTACGTCGCCTACTGCCTGCCGCAGGTACTGAAGATCTACCGACTGGTCGGCGCGAAGGACACCGGACAGACCTGGATCGTGCCGGGGCAGAGCCACACCCACCGTGTCATCGTCGGAACGTATGCCGACGCCGCCCGGCTGGGTCTGGCAACACTGCAGCTCAGTGACGCCGAGGCGAACAGCTTCATCCGTCAGCGCGGCGTCGTCCATCATCAGCCGGTCGGCCTGCGGCCGGTGACCGGCTCGTGGAGATGACAAGCGCGCCGGTGCGAACGGAACGGACCGGAAACGGCGGGCGCGCCGGCCGGGTGTACGACCGTTTACGCCGCCGCCGTGGGCTGGTGGTGGGTTGCCTGCTCCTCGGCGTCCTGGCCGGGGCGGCCGGCACCCTGCACATGCGGATGGACATGTCGTTCCGCCCGGTGTTCACCGGCGACGACCGGGAGCTGGCCCGCACGGCGGCGTTCGAGCGGACCTTCGGCGACCAGGGGTTCAACGACCTGGTGGTGATAGCGGACGTCGGCTCCGCGGCCGATCCGGCCACACTCGGCCAGGCGCACGCCCTCGCCGATCGGCTACGCGCTCTACCCCGGGTGACGCTGGTGCGTGACCCGCTGACGTTCCCCTTCTACGACCGCGCCGGTCGGCTGCATGCGGACGGTGTCGAGGGTGAGCTGGCCCGGGCCCGGACAGCCGCCGAGCGACAGGCGGTGGTGGACGCGGTGCTCCAGTCCGCGCCGGCCCGACGCATCGTCTTCGGCGACGGCGGCCGGCAGGTCGCGGTCACCGCGAGTTTCGATATCCCGAACGCGTCCTTCTCGACCTGGCACAGCACGGTGGGCCAGGTCCGCGCGGTGGTGCGGACCTGGGGCCGGCAGACCGGGATCGCCACCCAGGTCACCGGATATCCCGCCGTCGAACAGGTCTACGCGCACGAGGTTCTGGTCAGTGTGCTGCGCAGTATCGCTGTGCTGCTGGTCATCATGCTCGTCATCCTGTTCATCTATTTCCGCCGGATACCGGACGTGGTGACCTGCCTGGCGGGCGTCACGCTGTCGGTGCCGCTGGTGCTGGGCGTCATGACGCTGCTGGGTCAGCCGTTCTCCATCGTCAACAGCCAGGTGCTGACCCTGGTGCTCATTGTCGGCATCGCCGAGGCCCTGCATCACCAGCAGGAGTACCGGCGCCGGCGGGAGGCCGGCCGCGACCACCGGACGGCCAATCGCGAGGCGTTTACGATTCTGGCCTGGCCGGCGTTCATGACCGGCCTCGCCACGACCGCCGGCTTCGCCGCGCTCCTCACCGCGAAGATGACCGCGATCTCGTCGTTCGGACTGTCCACCGCACTGAGCGTCGTCATTGTTTACCTGGTTAACTGGCTGACCGTCCCGGCGCTGATCGACCTGTTCTACCGGAACACTCCGGCCACCGAATTCCGCCGTTTCGACACCTCGGCGACGGAGACCGTACTGCGCCGTGCCGACGGGCTGGTGCAGCGTCGCCCATGGACCGTGGTGACGGCGTTCGTGCTGGGCACGGCCGTTCTGGGACTTCTCGGCGCGACCGGCCTGAGCATCGACCAGAAAGTCAACGAGGAACTGCCGAAAAGCCATCCGGCGGTCCGTGCGCAGGCCACCTACGAACGGCAGTTCGCCGGCTTTCTCGGCCCCCAGCTCACCATCACGCCGCGCGCCGGCACGGTGGTCGGGCTCCAGACACAGCTCGCCGCCCTGGTGAATCGGATCTGCGCGATGCCGCAGGTACGTTTCGTGGCGTCCCCGCTGGACCTGGTGGCGCAGCCACCGGCCACCGCGGGACGGGACGGGTCCGGCTGCGAGCGCCGGCCAGGCGACCTACGCGTCGCGTTGGCGGCCCGGCAGGGCCGGGCCGGGGCGGATATCCGCAGTTTCGCCGAGTCGGTGCTCAGCCAGTCCGGCGACGCGGCCGCGATCGTCATTCGGGTTCCGGACATCGGCACCGCCCGGTCACTGCCCTTCGCCCACCAGGTCCTGGCCGCGGCCAGGCAGTCCGTGCCCGACGCCGACGTGCGCCTCGTCGGCGAATGGTGGCTGGCCCAGCAGGGAATGCACAGCCTGTCGTTCGAGATGATGCTGTCCGCCGTCACGGCGCTCGCGCTGATCCTGCCGGTGATGTGGTTCGCCATCCGTGATCGGAGACTGTTTCTGGCCGGGATCGTGCCCACCGTGTTGCCGGTATTCGCCACCCTCGGCTTCATGGGCCTGACCCATATCACCGTCCGTATCGGGACCGCGATGATCCTGGCGATCGCGCTTGGCCTCGCCGCGGACGACACCATCCACCTGTCGGTGCGCATCGCTGACCGGGTCAGGGCGGGATCGGACCCGGCCAGCGCGGTGAACGCGACCCTGCTGCGCACCGGCCGGCCGGCGAGTTTCTCGTCGTACGTCCTCATCGGTGGCTTCGCGTCGATGATGGCCAGTTCGCTGGTGGCGCTTCGGGAGATGGGCATGGTCGCGGCGTTCACCATGGCGTTCGCGCTCGCGACCGATCTGCTGCTCGGTCCGGCGCTTTACCTGTTGCTCGCTCGTGGCCGGAGCAGACGTGACCCGGTCCAGGCCGTTGCCGGGCCGCGACTCGAGAAGGTGGGAGTATGATCACCCAGCCTGGCCCGCTCGACGCCGGCCGGCAGCCGGTGACGGTGCGCTCTCTGCTGGTCGACACGGTGCGCGCTCACCCGGAGCGCCCGGCGATCACCTTCTACCGTCCGCCGACCCGGACTGGACGGCACCGAGGCGCCGGCTGGCAGACGTTGACCTGGCACGAGTTCGCCCACGTGCTGCTCGATGTGCTCGACTGGATCGAGCAGGACCTGGCCGGCGCCCGAACGGTGGCGATCCTCGCCGAGACCGATGCCCGCTACCCGCTGGTGGAGCTGGCGCTGGGCCTGTCCGGCCGGGCCGTGCAGCCGCTGTATGTGACCTCCACCGACGAGGAACTGCATCGTGCCCTGCAGATCACGGGCGCCGACGCCCTGCTCGTGGGTCGCTCCCAGCGCGAGCGGGTGGACGCCGGGCGGGTGGGAGCGGGGCGGCCGGTCGTCGACCTGGACAGCCTGGTCAGGCTGCCGGGCGACGCGGGGACGCCGCCGACCACACTCGCCGCGGACGTGGAGCCGTTCGACACCGCGGCCGTGCGAGTCCGGCTGGCCGCGCTGGCTGCCCGGCCGGCCGGCGCGGCGCTGCTCTATCTGCAGAGCACCGGCACCACCGGCCCGGCCCGGGTGATCGAGGTGTCCGAAGCGGCGATGACCGCCTCGATCCTCGCGGTGCGTGACCAGACCACGGTGGCGTTTCCCAGGTTCCTGTCGTTCCTGCCGACCGCGCACATCTCCGAACGGCTGGTCACCCTGTATGTCTCGGTCGCGCTGGCCGGGCACACCTGGTACGGCGGCGGGCTCGAGACCCTCGCCGCCGACCTGGTGGCCTGCCGCCCGACGGTGCTGCTCGCCCCGCCGTTGGTGTACGACGCGATCCGCCAGCAGGCGCTGGCGACGGCGGCCGCCAGCGCGCCGGGCCGCCGGCTGGTCGCCGAGGTCCGGCGCACCGCCGACGGCGCGCTGGCCAGCGGCCGGACCATGTCGACCAGGCGCCGGGCCGGCGCGAGGATCTTCGGTTGGCAGCTGCGCCGCCAGGCCGGCCTCGGCCGGGTCCAGGACGCCTTCGTCGGCACCGCGCCGGCGTCGGCCGACCTGATGGCCTGGTGGGAGGCGGTCGGGCTGCCGTTACGTGACGTCTATGGGCAGACCGAGGTGGCCGGGGCGACGTCGATCTCGAGCCGGCGCGGCGCCCCGTACGGAGCGGTCGGCCGCCCGCTGCACGGTGTCGAGGCCACACTCGACGACGGCGGCGAACTCCTGGTCCGCAGCCCTTCGGCGTTCACCCGGTACGTCGCCGACGAGGCGGCGACCGCCCGCACGATGCCGGACGGGTGGCTGCGCACCGGCGACCGGGCCGTGATCCGCGACGACGGCGAGATCGTGCTGGTGGGACGGGTGCAGTCGCTGGTGACCGCCTCGGACGGCACCGTCGTCGACACGGGTGTGCTCGCGGCCCGCATCGCCGCCGAGTTCGGTCCGGCCGACGTGGTCCTGGCACCCGCTGCCGGTGACATCGGCAGGAATCTGTACCTGGCGGCCCACCCCGCCGGGCAGGACGAGCACACGCTGCGTGAGTCGGCGTGGCTGGACCCGGCGGCCGACGGTGACGCGCGCTGGGACCGGCTGGCCACGCTGCTGGCCGAGGCCGACCCCCACGCGGTGATCCGTGGCATGGCGCTGTTCGACGGAGCGTTCACGCTGTCCACCGGCGAGGTCGGGCCCACCGGTAAGACCCGCGGCTGGCGCATTCACCAGCTACGCCACCGCAACCTGCGGCCGCGGGATGCGATCGCGACACCTACGGCCCCCGAACCGGATCTCACCCCGGCCACGCCGGACGCCGATCACGGAGCCTGACGGGTGGGTAGGCCTGGGTCAGGTCTTGCGACGACGGGGCGGAATCTGGCCGGGAGGCGAGCATGTGGGCAGGACGGGCGGGTCGGCGACCAGCCGGCGTCCACTGGTGGAGGGCCGTTGCGGTGGCGGCGTCGCTGGCGGTGCTCGCGGGCTGTGCCAGTGCGGGGCGGACCGGCGTGCGGGTCACCGGCGCGCCGGGCGGCCAGGTGACCCAGGTGGTCAACCTGGCTCCGGTCGACCGTCGTGGACAACCGGCGAGCGGCTGGACCGTCGACGGGAGCGATGACGATCCGGGCGCGCCGATCGACTGCGGCGACACCAGCCAGGCGTACCCGTCGCCGGCCGCGGTCAGCGGCGACATCTACTACTGTTCGCCCAGCGCCGCGTCCGCCGACACCTGCTGGCCGACACCCCAGGCCCGCCGGATGCTCTGTCTGCGCGACCCGTACTCGCGCACGCTCACCAGGCTGACCGCCCAGTCGCTCGTCGCCAGGGTCTCCCCACCCAGGCACCCCGTCCCGCTCGCCCTGGTCCTCGCCAACGGAGACCGCTGCCGGCTGCGCGACGGCGGGGCCTGGAGTTCCCCGACCAGCCAGCCGAACTATGTCGGCTACTACTCCTGCGGCCCGCGTGACATCGTCTGGGCGCCGCAGCAGTCGACCACCGGGGGCATAGACCGGACCGGCAGCCGCTGGACCGTCCTGGTCGGAGGCGTCACCGGCCCCCTGTCCACCGTCCCGGTCACGACGGCCGACTTCGCCACCACCGCTGCCTGAGCCACGCTTCCGCGCCGTCTTGTTCGAGAAAACATCACGAGTCGTGATGGCTCGTCATCACGAAATGTCGTTGGACATCGGGTCGTCCGCACCGCATGCTGACCCGTATGGCCCAGCTGACCGGCGTGCTGCTCACGTGGTGTCGCTGGCTGGATTTTGCCCGCGGTCAGGCTGCCCTCTGTAGCTGACCTTCGCGGGGTCCTGATTCTCCTGGCGCGCCGCCGGTCGGCTGTGCGCCCTTTCTCTCGCTTTTCGTGATCGGCCGCTGCGTGGCCGGTGCCTTCTCAACGTATTGAAGGCACGTCTCGACCGCTGCCATCGACCCTCCCGTCTTCCTGTCATCCGTCATGCCCGTTTTTCCGTCCCCGCGGTCCGGCTGGCTGGCTCACGTATGCCTGTCGAGCCCGTCAGGGCTGCCGTGCCGAGTCGTAAGAAGGCGCCGCACGTCCTGCTGAACGTCTGAACCGTCCGAACCGGCCCCGTCAGACCAGGGAAGGAAACCGACACATGACCCGATCGCTGCATCTCGCGCTGAGTGCCTACGGCGTCGGCGGCCCCGGCCAGCACGGCCTGTGGAAAGACCCGCGGGTTCCGAAGAATGCCAGCATCGACATCGACTACTACATCCGGCAGGCGAAGATCGCCGAGGCGGCGCTGTTCGACGCCTATTTCATCGTCGACAGCCAGTTCATCAACGCCACGTATCCGGCGCACTATCTCAGTCGGCTCGAACCCCTCACGCTGTTGTCCGCCGTCGCCACCCACACCCGCAACATCGGCCTGGTCGGCACCGCGAGTTCCACTTACAACTCGCCGTTCAATCTGGCCCGCCGGTTCAGTTCCCTGGACCACATCAGCCGCGGCCGGGCCGGGTGGAACGTGGTCACGAGTTTCGACACCGGCACGGCCCGCAACTACGGCCTCGACGAGCATCTCGACTACCCGACCCGCTACGGTCGCGCGCTGGAGGCCGTCGAGGTGGTGCGCGGCCTGTGGGACTCCTACGAGGACGACGCGTTCCCCGCCGACGTCGAGCGGGGTGTCTTCCTCGACCCGACCCGGCTGCACTCGCTCGACCATGTCGGGGAGCACTTCCGGGTCGCCGGGCCGCTGAACCTGTCCCGCTCGCCGCAGGGCCAGCCGGTCATCTTCCAGGCCGGGGTATCCGAGGAGGGACGTGCCCTGGCCGCCCGAGTCGCCGAGGGCATCTACGCCCCCGGCGGGACGATCGAGGAGTCCCGGGCGTACTACCGTGACATCAAGACCCGCGCCGCCGCGCTCGGCCGCGACCCGCGGGGCGTGGTCATCCTCGTCGGGGCCAGCCCGGTCGTCGCCGACAGCGACGAGAATGCCTACCGGCTGTCCCGGGACATCTTCGATGCCGACAACGACTTCGACCGCAAGCTGGGCTTTCTCGGCCGTGCCTTCGGCGCCTACGACTTCGGCCAGCACGACCTGGATGCCCCCTTCCCCGACGTCGAGCATCTGGCCGAGCGCGGCGGGCGCACCCGCGGCCTGGAGATCGTGCGGCAGGCCCGCCAGGAGGGGCTCACCCTGCGCGAGGTCGTGGAGACGGTGACCGAATACTCGCCGTCGCCGTTCACCGGCGCCCCCGACACCGTCGCCGACGTCATCGAGCAGTGGTTCCTCACCGACGCGGCCGACGGCCTCAACCTGCGCTTTCGGACCCTGGAGGAGCTGGAGCGCTTCACCGCCGACGTGGTGCCGCTGCTCCAGCGACGTGGACTGTTTCGCACCGAGTACGACAGCGACACCCTGCGCGGCAACCTTGGCCTGCCGATCCCGGCCAACCGGCACACCGTCCTGCGGGAGCACCGGGCGGCACCTGCGGGGTCCCCCGCGCCCGCGCGGCCGCTTCCCGTTCCCGCGCCCGCGCCCGCGCGGCCTCCCGCGCCCGCGACGGCCCAGAGTGCCTCCCGGCCGGTAGCCTCCCGGCCGGTGGAGGGGGCGGTCCAATGACCAGTCCGGCTCCGGCCACACAGCGGCCGCGGTTCCGGCTCGGCTTCCTCACCCACGTCGAGGGGCACGGCGACGCGAGGGCTACCTACCGGCACGCCCAGGAACTCTTCGTCGCCGCCGACGAGCTCGGCTTCGACGTCGGCTGGGTGGCCCAGCATCACGTCCCGCTGCTCGGCGGCGGGCTGCCGTCGCCGTGGACGTTCCTCGCCCACGCCGCCGCGCTGACCCGGCGCATTCGCCTCGCCACCGCGATCACCATCCTGCCGCTGGAGGATCCGGTCCGCCTTGCCGAGGACGTCTCGGTCGTCGACACGCTCAGCGGTGGCCGGGTGGAGCTCGGGGTCGGCAGCGGCGCCAGCGAGCTGGAGTACGCCGTGTTCGGCCGGGACGTGGCGCGCCGCCGGGAGCTGACCAGCGAGGGTCTGGCGGTGCTGCGCCGGGCGCTCGCGAACGAGGAGGTCGGCGCGCCGGGCTTCACCATCCAGCCGCCGGTCGGTGACTTCACCGACCGGATCTGGCAGGGCGTCTTCAGCGAGGCCGGGGCCCGGCACGCGGCGCGGTCAGGCTCCAACCTGCTGCTCAACCGCGCCACCTACGGCCACGACGCGCCCACCGACGAGGTGCAGCGGCCGTGGGCCGACGCCTACCTCGACGCCTGGGACCAGCCGCACGCGCCGCGTGTCGGGCTGTCCCGGTTCGTCTTCCCGGCGGCTGACCGGCGCACGAGCGTGGCCCTGATCGGCGCGGACGTGCTCGCCGCGGCGCGGCACTTCGCCGAGCGCGGCGCCTTTCCGAAGGACATCGACACCGCCGAGGCCCTGCGCCGTTTCCACAGCTTCCACGGGCATCCCGAAGAGATCGTCTCCGAGTTGCGGCGGGAGAAGGTGCTGCCGGTCGCCACCGACCTGATCACCCAGTTCAACCCCGCGATCATCGAGCACGACACGGCCATCCGGGCCCTCGAGCTCATCGCCACCGAGGTCGCGCCGGCCCTGGGCTGGACACCGGCACCTCCGGCGGATCCCGCGTCCCCGTCCGTGCCGACGGTCGAGCCATCGGTGGCGGGAGTCTGATCCGGACCGGAGATGTTCGTCGTATTTCCCTGCGTTCTGGGTCCGCGTCAGTACGACTACTGCGGGCCTGCTCTCGTGATGAAAAGCTGAGGGATTCCTGGAATGAAAAGATCGATCCGTCGTCGCGTGCTGCGCCTGTTCATGCTGCCGATATCCATGGTGCTGGCCGGTGCTCTCGTGGCCGCGTGCTCCGGGTCTGGGGGCGTCACCACCGCCAGTTCGAGCGGTGATTCTGGTGTGATCAAATGGGCGTATATCAGTGACTTTCCCAGCTGGGACCCGGTGGTGGTCGGGGCCACCGGGGCCACCCAGGTCCTGTCGACGATCTACGAGCCGCTGTTCACCCTGGACGCGCAGGGAAAGGTCCAGCCGGCGCTTGCCACCGGCTGGGAATACAACGGCACCGGCACCCAGATCACCGTCACCCTGCGTTCCGGCCTCACCTTCCAGGACGGGTCACCGCTCAACGCCGAGAGCGTCGCCTACAACGTCCAGCGACTCAAGACGCAGAAGAACTCCGCGCTGAAGGCCCTCTGGCAGGACGTCGTCTCGGCGACGGTCATCGACGACACCCACGTCCGGCTCAACCTGAAGCAGGCCGACTACCAGCTCCCGTTCATCCTGGCCAACCGCTCGAGTCTGCTCGCCAGTGAGCGGGCCGCCAAGGCGGACGTGTCCGCACTCAACACGAACAGCCCCGTCGGCGCCGGCCCGTTCAAGGTTGTCAAGCTGGTGCCGGGATCGTCCGTAACCCTCGAGAAGTGGGATGGCTACTGGGCGGCCAAGGACATCCACGTGAAGCGCATCACCATCTCGCTCAACGTGAACCCGGCCACGGTCCTGTCCGGCCTGCAGACCGGGGTCTACAATTTCTCCACCAACTTCTCCGCCCAGAACGTGGCCCTGGCCAAGAAGAGCGGTCTGAACGTGGTCGCTGACGTGAGCCGCGGGTGGGGCGCGTACTTCCTGAGCCTCAACGTCAACAAGGCGCCGTTCAACAATCCCAAGGTGGTTGCGGCGGTCCAGAGTGCCATCAACCGCAGACAGCTCGTCAGCCAGCTGGGGTTCGGGCTCGCCAAGCCCACGGTGCAGCCCTTCTCGTCAACGTCGCCGGCCTATAATTCCGCTCTCGACAGCGAGTACACCTTCAACCCGACCAAGGCCAAGCAGCTGCTCGCCGAGGCGGGCTACCAGCCCGGCTCACTCACCATCGAGCTCGACATCATCACCAACCAGTTGAACGCGGCGAGTGAGCTCCTTCAGCAGCAGCTGCAGGACGTGGGCATCAACATAAAGATCAACGCGCAGACGGTCAGCCAGTTCTATACCGGCTACTACGGAAAGACCGACGTGTTCACGCTCTACGGCTGGGTGGGCCGGGACTCGAAGCTCGGCGCGCTCGACGACCAGTTCGGCCCGGGCGGCATCCTGAACCTGAGCGCGCCGACCAGCTCGCCGCAGTACGCCGCCGCCCGCCAGAAGGTGCTGTCGACCCCGCTGGACGCGCCGAACTACCAGCAGGTCCTGCAGGCGGCGACCAAGGCCGGTGTCGAGGGCGGCTCGAACATCGCCCTGTACAGCACGCCGAACATCTACGTCACCGGAAAGTCGTTCTCCGCCTTTCCGGTGGTCGACGGCAGCTTCCGCTGGATCGGCCTGACCGTCTGACCGTCCCATCACCGAGTAGGCGGCCGACGGATCCCGCGCTGATCCGCGGCCGCCTACTCGGCAGGCCGCCCGGCCCGCTCGACGCGTCCGCCGCTGCCGGATTCCCTGTGGCTGCCTGATCGTCGGTCCACCGCGCACACCGAGGAGAACCCATGCCTGTCGACAGTGCGGCGTCGACGACACCGAGCCCGGCGCTCGCCCGCGGCCTCGATGCCCGAGGAGAACTCTCCGTGTTCCTGAGCACGCCGGCCGGAGAGGATCCCGGCCAGGTGTACCGCGAGGCCCTGGCGGCCATCCAGGACGCCGAGACACTGGGCTACTCGTGTGCCTGGGTGGCCGAGGCGCACTTCAGCTCGCACATCGGTATCCCCACGGCGCTCGGACTGCTCGCGGCGGCAACCCAGGTGACCGATCGCATCCGGCTGGGAACAGCGGTCGTTCCGCTGGCCTTCGACAGCCCGCTTCGGCTTGCCGAGACGGCCGCACTGGTCAACGTGCTGAGTTCGCGGCGCCTGGAGTTCGGCGTCGGCAAGGGCAACCCGCTGGGATTCTCCACCGACGCGTACAACGCCTTCGGGCTCCACGAAGGCGACCGGGACCAGCTCTTCTCCCGTTCCCTCGCCGCGGTGAAGAACGCACTCGGCGGGCCCATCGAGGCCGGTGACAAGCGGGTCGCCCTGTATCCGCCGGCCGGCGACCTGCTCGATCACATCTGGCAGGCAACGGGTGATCATGCCACCGCGGCGGCGGCCGGCGCCGCCGGCGACGGCCTGCTGCTGTTCCGCTCGACTCCGGACGGTGCGGCCGGGGACGTCCAGTCCCCGCTCATCGACAGCTACCTGACCTCGTTCCATGCCCGGAACACCGGACCGCGGATCGGCGTCTCGCGGTCGGTGCTGCTCGGATCGTCGCGCCGCGACGCGATAGCGCGTGCCACCGCGGACTTCGAAGCGCGTGCGGCCGAGCATCCTCGTCGCCCAGAGAACACCGACGCGACGTCGGTCGAGAAGTATCTGATCGACAGCGACATCGCCTTCGGCTCGGCGGACGATGTCGTCGAGACGCTCAACCACGACGCGGCGGTCAACCGGTCGTCCACCTACCTGTTCAGCCTGCCGTTCGCGGCGACCGGCTCACCCGCGCACCGGGAGGGCCTCGAGGTGCTCGCCACCGAGGTCCACCCGCGGCTGCGGCGCCGCGACGACGCGCTCACGCCCCGGTTCGGGGGCTAGCCGATGGCGATCGCGGTGGCGCCGGCCCGGCCGACGAGCCGAACACGTACGTCGAAGCGTCGCGCTCGACGCACTCTCGTGGTCCTGGGTAGACTGGTGGCCGCCTTCATCCCGGTCTTCCTGCTCGGCTCGTTCTTCACGTTTCTCCTGGGCACGCTGAGCGGCCTGAATCCCGCCACCCTGCAACTGGGCGAGGCGGCCACGCCGCAGGCCGTGCACGACCTCGAGAAGCAGTGGGGCCTCGACCGGCCGTTCCTGGTCCAGTACGTCGACTGGTTCGGCAAGGTACTGCGCGGAGACTTCGGTAGAAGCTGGGTCAACGGGAACTCGGTGAGCTCGCTTCTGACCGGCCGTGCGATCATCAGTCTGTCGGCCGCCGGGCTGGCGCTTCTGATCGGCATCGTGGTCGGATTCGCGCTGGGCGCGCTCGCCGCGCACTACGAGTCCACCTGGGTGGACCGCACGGTCACGATTTTCGCGTCGGTGATGTCGGTGCTGCCGCCGTTCATCGTCGGCGTGGTCCTCATCGATATCTTCGCCGTGAACCTGAACTGGCTTCCCGCGGCGGGATATGCGTCGTTCGACGCCGGATTCGGGCCCTGGCTGAGTCACATCATCCTGCCCGCGCTCGCGTTGAGCTTCGACACGGTCGCCGACGTCGCCCGGCAGCTGCGGGTCGGCCTGGTCACGGCCAAGCGGGAGAACTACGTCGTCGGCGCGGTGGTGCGCGGTCTGAGCGGCCGCCGGATCTTCCTCGTCCACGTGCTGCGCAACGGGGTCGGCCCGGCGGTGGCCGTGCTCGGGCTGAAATTCCCCAACCTGCTCGGCGGTGCCGTCGTCACCGAGTCGATCTTCCAGCTTTCCGGCTACGGCATGTTCGCCAGCGAGTCGGCGATCAAGGGCGATGTGCCCGCCGTCCAGGCCGTGCTGGTGGTCGCCGTGCTTCTCGTCGTGCTCTTCAACCTGCTGGTGAACCTCCTACTCACGCGGCTCATTCCGGCTGCCTCGCGAGGAGTCTGACCGTGCTGAAACTCGTGTGGCGGCTGGCCAGCGGCCGGGTCGCGATAGTGCTGGTGGCCCTCATCGCGTTGCTGGCGACGTTCGGTTCGCTGCTCGCTCCCGACGCGCCGAACCGGGCGGGGGCGACCCAGCTTCAGGATCCCTCCGGAGCGCACCTGCTCGGGACCGACTATCTGGGCCGGGACGTCCTGAGCCGGCTGCTGGCCGGCGCACCCCTGAGTATCTGGGGTGCGTTGCTGGTCGCCGCCATCGCCCTGGTGTTCGGGGGGCTGCCGGGAATCCTCTCGGTCTATCTGGGCCGGGTGTTCGAGTGGGTGAGCCTGCGGGTCATCGACACCCTGATCGCGCTGCCCTTCCTGGTGTTCGCGGTGGCGATGACGGCGCTGTTGGGCAACGGCGTCATCCAGGCGCTGTTCGCGGTGGGATTCCTGCTGGCGCCGGTCTTCTACCGGGTGGCCAGGGCGGCCACGCTCTCGGTGGCGCGCTCGCAGTACGTCGAGGCGGCGATCCTCTCCGGGGCCTCCACCTGGTGGATCGTGCGCAAACACGTCTGGGCCAAGGTGATGCCGCCGATCGCCATCGCGTTGTCCACCACCATCGGAATCGGTCTGGTGGTCATCGCCAGCCTGACGTTCCTGAGTATCGGGGTGAAACCGCCGACGGCGACCTGGGGTGGGATTCTGGCCTCCGACCTGCAATACATTGCGATCCAGCCGTACGCGCCGATCGCGCCGATCGCTCTCATTCTCATCTCGGTGCTGGCCTGCAACCTGTTCGCGGACGCCGCCCGCGATGTGTCGGGGGAGGCCGGTCGCGCGCTGCTGAGCGCCCGGGCGGTAAAGAAGACCGCCCGCTCCGAACGTCAGGCGCAATCCCGGACCAACCTCGTCACGCTCGACGAGAGGCCCTCGCCCAGGCAGGGCGAGCTGGCCAGGCAGGGCGAACAGGACGAGGAGGGCGAGCAGGGAGCCGGGCTGTCGGATGTGGTCCTGGATGTGCGTGATCTTCGGATCGCCAACGCGCTCGTCGGTGAGAATCTGGTCAGGAGCGTCAGCTTCGCGTTGCGCCGTGGGCGGATTCTCGGGATCGTCGGTGAGTCCGGTAGCGGAAAGACCCTGACCTGCCGCGCCGTACTCGGCATCCTGCCCAAGCCGATCGAGCGGACCGGCGGCCACGTCGACATCCTGGGCCGCAGGACCGCCGACCTGCGCAGGCAGGACTGGCTCGACGTCCGTGGCGATGTCATCTCCGCCGTCTTCCAGGATCCGGGTTCGTACCTCAACCCGTCGATCCCGCTGGGCAAGCAGGTCCAGGAGGTGCTGCGGGTCAAGAAGGGGCTTTCCCGCAGGCAGGCCAGACAGGAGACGCTTCGCCTGTTCGCGGCGGTGCACCTGCGCGAGCCCGAGCTGGTCTACGAGCAGTACGTCCACGAGTTGTCCGGCGGCATGCTCCAGCGCGTCCTGATCGCGACCGCCATCGCCCTGCACCCCGACATCCTGGTGGCGGACGAGGCGACGACGGCCCTGGACGTGACGGTGCAGGCCGAGATTCTCGATCTGCTCGTCGAGCTGAAGGAGCAGGAGGGGTTGTCGCTGGTCGTCGTCTCACACGACCTGGCCGTGGTGGCGCAGCTGTGCGACGACGTCCTGGTCATGAAGTCGGGTGACGTGGTCGAGCACGGCCCCGCCCGCCAGGTTCTGACCTCGCCGCACCATGAGTACACCAAGCTTCTCATCGCCGAGCATGAGCGCTACGGACTGGATCGCTACATCCGGGCCAAGGAGTTGGACGTTGTCTGAGACCGGTCCGTTTCTGAGTATCGAAGGTCTGAATGTTCATTTCGGCAGACGGCGAGGCAAGCGGCAGATCATCCGCTCGGCTGGGCTCGGGGTGGACGCGGGTGAGATCGTGGGGCTGATCGGCGAGAGCGGGTCGGGCAAGTCCACGATCGCCCGCGCCGTCCTCGGGCTGGTCAGGGCCTCTGGTGGGAGTATCCGCGTCGGCGGCGAGGAGGTGACCACGTTCTCCCGCTCGCGCTGGCGGGACTTCTGGCGCCGCGGCGTGGTGCAGTACGTCTTCCAGGATCCGCTGCGCAGCCTGGACGCCGACCTGGTGATCGCGGACTCGATCGCCGAGCCGCTGCGCATCCGCGGCGGCCTCGCCCGGGCCGAGATCGACGAGGCGGTGCGGAGGTTCGCGGCCACCGTCAGGCTGGATGAGTCGCTGCTGTCGCGGCACCCGGGGGAGCTGTCGGGCGGGCAGCGGCAACGGGCGGCCATCGCCCGCGCCCTGACGACGCGGCCCCGGCTGATCATCCTCGACGAGCCGGTCAGCGCCCTCGACGCGGCCAGCCGGGTGCAGGTCCTGGCCAGTCTGACCGGTCTGCGCACGGCCGGGGTGGGGCTTCTCTACATCTCCCATGATCTGGGCTCCGTGGCCGGCATCACCGACCGCACGGTGGTGCTCTATCAGGGCTCCGTCGTCGAGCACGGTCCCACCGCGGAACTGGTCAACGAGCCACGGCATCCGTACACCCGCCTGCTCGTCGGGTCCGCGCCGACGCTGTCCGGCACCTCGCTCGACCGCCTGGAACGCCATCGGCTCAGGGCCGAACTAGGCCTCGACGCACCGTCCGACCGGCCGGGTTGACGGCCTCGCGCACCGCGGGCGGTCGGGATACGGCGGACACACCGGGCCAACCACCCGCGTGGCGGTCCGACCCCCGCGCAGATGCGGCCATCATCCCGCCGGAGCCGGTCAAGCTGGTCCGGGCGGTTCACGAAGGCCAGGACGCCATGGTCGGATGCGCCTCCACCCGCGGATCGCCTGGGGTGTCGTAGGTCTCATCTGATGGCCGCTGCGGCGCTGCGCCGGTCCAAAAACGGCGACCCGATCCACGAGAACGCAGGTAACGGGCCGGGAATTTGACATATGGCAAGATCGAACAGTTCGGCTGTATTCGGTGGCCTCGCCCCGACGTGTTCCCTATGCTGCTGTTGTTGGCATTCGGGACATTCTCTTCGCAGTGGACGGGGAAACAATGTGGCCGTCTCGGGCTCGCCTGACCGCGCTTTTGGCGACGCTTTTCCTGGCACTCTCTCTGCAGGTGGCACTGCCGGCCCTGGCGGCGGACTCCGGTCCGTACAGGATCTTGGGCTGGTATCCGACCACCTGTAATCTGCTGCCGTGCATCAAGTATGACCGGGTTCCCCTGCGTTACGGTTACTACAAGCCGGGAGACTATCTCGGGCGAGGGGAGAGTGGATTCGGAAGGGTCAAGATCGAGGAAAAGCATGACGGCGAGCTGACCTGGCCGCAGATCGAGGACACCCTATTCCACCCGGAACAGGTCAAGCTGGATAAGAACAGCAGCACGAAAGTTGTCTTTCGAAAGAGGTTCACCGGTAGGTGTGGCTGCCCGATTCCGCACAGCCGGACGTGGTGGGCAAGGGTGGTGGTCGAGTATGCGCCGAGCAGGAGTGCGCCGGATCAGGCGCCGCTTGGTATCCTGACGGCGTATCATGAGGTATGAGTACCGACCAGGGTGCACGGCTGGCCGATGAGTTCCTTTCGCAGGTTCTCCGCCTCAGTCGGTCTCCCGACCCCGGAGTGACAATTTTTGGATCCTGGGTCGACCGCGGAGCTGAACCCTCACCTGCCGTATGTGTCGTATACAAGAATGCCAAGCATCCTCATGTCGCCGACGTGCTGGTAGGTATACGCTGGCCGATCGATGTTTCGACCGGGCCGGAGGAAGAAGAGGAACTGGGGCCGGCGGAGTGGGCTGGGTCCCTCTTTTCAAGCTACATCGAGGAACCTCTCGGCACGACGGTCAACCGCCTCCGGCGCGACCAGCATGGTATCGGCTGGTTCGGATACATCTCCGACCCATTGCCCGACGTGCCTGACGACCTGCTGCGCCAGCTTCGGGCGTGAGCAGGTTCCAGACCGAGCGGGGCACGTGGTCTCGGCTGCCAGGCGGAGATCGGCGGCGACTTCTACGACGCGTTCGAGACGCCGACCGGTCACGCCGCCGTCGTCATCGGCGACGTGCAGGGCCGCTGGGCATCGACGGGCCCGCCGCCCGACATCGAGACAATCCCGGTGCGGCCGGGACCCGCATCCTGCTGTTCACCGACGGCCTGGTCGAACGGCGCGGCCACCCCATCGCCGACAGCATGGACGATGTCGTCCGCTTCGTCGCCGAGGCTCATGCCCGCGCCCGCACCGCCGCGACATCCGGGCAGCTCGCTCTGCGCGACCTCGCCGATCAGCTCATGGTTGCCGCCGGCGACGCGCAGGACGACGTGGCCCTCGTCATCGCCGAGGCCCGGGAGGACGACGCCCCTGCCCGCCACCGCGCGTGACGACGGGTCGGCCCCGGAAAACCACACCCCCACTCACCAGCGCCGCCACCACCCCCGAAACCCATCACGGACAGCGAGATTCGCTGGGTGAACTCGGCGGAGCAGCGACTCCCCGGGCCGCACCTTCTCGTTCTTGCGGTGTGGCCGGAGCAGTTCGATGTTCTCCTCGGTCAGGTGCTTCTCGAGCTCGCCGGAGGCGAACCCCTTGTCCGAGATCAGCAGGATCTTTCCGCGCTCGTGGATCAGGTCCTCGTCGCGGTCGAGCATCGCTTCGAGGACCTCCCGCTCGCCGATCTTCGGGTCGGCCAGCGTCCACAGGATCGGCATGCCGACGGGCGTGAGAGCTTGAGCCCCCAATAGAAGCGCGAGTGTGACGCGCAGTAGCCGTAGTTGGCCCAGCCGGCCGCGTCGGAACGCTTCACCGTCGGCCTGGACATCCCGCCCGGCACGGGTGTCGCATCGGTGATCCACACGTCGTCGAACCAGAAGTCGATGTCCGTCGCGAGGTCCCGGATGACCTGCTTGACCAGTGGCAACGCGTTGCGCAGCCGCTTGTTGTAGCCCGGCTGCCGCGGAAGGTAGGGGAACATATCGGACAGGTGCTTGCGGGCGTGGCGCAGCCAGCGAGCCTCCGACGTGTAGCCGAGCAGCGACTGGGCCACGGCCAGGCAGACGAGTTCGGCATCGGACAGTAGCGGGTGTCTGCCCACGCGCCGCCCCCTGCCGTACCTGTCGTCGATCTTTACGTAAAGTGCGGTGAGGAGGGTCTCCAGGTCTTGCGTCACAACTCGATCCTGGAGACCCTCTCTCTACGTCCACGCACCTGATGCACAGCGTCAGAGTGCGCCACGGCCTTCGGAGTTCGTCCGGGCCAGGCCAAGGAATTACTCGTCTAGGTGTGCGCGCCGTCGACGAACAGGTCGACCTTCTCGTCGTAGAAGCAGACCAGGCCGGCTATCCGGATGCTTTCCGCCAGCGGGGTGCGGTAGATCCAGACGACGTCCTGGTGCACCGTGCCGTTGACCCGCACCGAGTAGTAACCAGCGGTGCCCTTGTAGGGGCAGTGGGTGGCGGAGTCGGAGGGCAGCAGCAGGTCGGTCCGGACATCCGTCAGCGGCAGGTAGTAGCGCGGACGCAGACCGGACTCGAACAAGATGACAGGGCGGACCGAGTCGGCGACCGTGACGCCGTCGATCTCGACCGTCACATGCCGCGAGCTGGAAAGAATGTCCACGCGGTGGTACGGGTTGCGCGCGTGGCCGTAGACGATCTCGTCCTCTTCCAGCCAGGTGTCCATCGCGGCCCAGTCGATGCGCACCAGGTCCTGGAACTCCGCAATGGGGGAGTCGGGGTAGGTGCCGGCCGCGTCCGGAGCCCGGTGGTCACCGATGACGACGTCGTGGCGGACGGCGTCGCCCCGGCTCGGCGAGCGGACGGTCTTGCCGTTCGGCTCCAGGGCGGCCAGGACATCCTGCCGGGGCACGTAGTAGACGGGATAGTGCGGCCCTTCCCAGACCAGCACCGGTCGGATCGTGTCAACCACGACCTGGCCGCCGAGCAGCGCCCGGACCCGCTTGCTGGCCTGTTCCGCGTGCACCCGTCCCCGGTCCGCCGCCGCGGACGGCTTGGCCGTCCCGACCAGCGGCAGTGACGTGGCGGTGGTCCGGGGCGTGATGGTGGATGGGGGCGTGGTCGTCATGGCGTTCGTTCCCTCCGCCGCGTCCGCTCACCTGACGAGGCTCTGTTTCCTGACGAGACTCTGTTCCCTGACGACACTATGCACCGACCGGGACACACGCGTGGTGGCCAGCTCCCACCGGGACCCGAACCCCACGCCCACCAGTAACCGCGCCGTGCCCCCACCGCGCCCACCGCGCCCACCGCGCCCACCGCGCCCACCGCGCGGCCAGGGTCACGTTCCGCAGCGGCACTCCCGGAGGTGGGCCCGTCGAAGATCCAAACAGGTCGTTGTGGGCGGGTTTGTGTCTGATTTGCCCCCCACGGCGACCTGGTTAGCGGGATCTTGCTCCGCTGCCCAGTGCGGACGGTGACGATACCGGGTGCCGGTGGGCGCCCGCGACACAAGAATGGTCGAGCGCGTGCTGGTGGCCGCCGGCGGCGGGCAAGGTGACCGGCGGAGCGAAACCGTGATGGAATCGCGGACGGGCGAAGGTGGCCGTGAACCGGGACCTGGGGGCGCCTGCATGGACGTCGGCAGAGCAGGCAAGCCCGAGTCGACCGGCCCGATCGCGCCGCCCTGGCGGCGTATCCGACGACGGTTTCATGAAGGGGCGGGCTGCGGTGGACGCGTTGAGGGACCGGGTGTGCATCATCACGGGTGCCGGTCGTGGCATTGGTCGTGAGCATGCTCTGCTGTTCGCCGCCGAGGGTGCCAAGGTTGTCGTCAATGACCTTGGCGGTGCCCGGGATGGCGGCGGTGCGGACGCGACGCCGGCGCAGCAGGTGGTCGATGAGATCAAGGCGGCCGGCGGTGAGGCCGTCGCCAACTACGACGACGTCGCCAGCACCGAGGGTGCGCAGAACCTCGTCAACCAGGCGGTCGAGACGTTCGGTGACCTGCACGTGCTGGTGAACAACGCCGGAATCCTGCGTGATCGGATGCTCGTGACGATGTCGGACGACGACTGGGACGCGATCATCAAGGTCCATCTGCGGGGCCACTTCGCGCCGACGCGGGCGGCGGCCAACTACTGGCGGGCGCAGTCGAAGGCGGGCCGGGACGGCGCGCGGTCGATCATCAACACCTCGTCGACGTCCGGACTGTTCGGCAGCGTCGGGCAGAGCAACTACGGCGCGGCGAAGACGGGACTGGCGACTTTCTCGATCATCACGAACCTCGAGCTGAAGCGGTACGGGGTGCGGGTCAACGCCGTTGCGCCGGCGGCGAGCACCCGGCTGACCGCCGCGGTGCAGGGAAAGCGGAACGACAGCGCGCCGGCGTCCGCCGAGAACGAGAAAGACGAGAAAGGGGAATGGTCGCCCCTCGCCCCGGAGAACATCTCGCCGTTCGTCGCCTATCTCGCCACGACGGACTGCCCGATCAACGGTCGGGTTTTCTTCGTGATGGGCGGGGAGGTTCACCTCTTCCAGCCGTTCGTGATTGTCGACGGCGTGACCAAGGACGGCAAGTGGACCGTCGAGGAGCTTGCGGCCCAGGCCGGCAAGCTCCAGGACTACACGTTCGACTACGGCCACCCGGTCGCCGCACACTCCGGTCTGTAGCTCCGGGCCCCGTCGCGCCAAGTACTGGCCAGCGACCTGGTTGTGTGGCGGCTGCCCACGCGGCGTCGATGTCGACGACAGTCGAGCCCCAAGCCAGAAGTGGGGGGGGGGGGGGGGGGGGGGGGGGGGGGGGGGGGGGGGGGGGGGGGGGGGGGGGGGGGGGGGGGGGGGGG